>NZ_CANMZW010000155.1 GCF_947502445.1 uncultured Brevibacillus sp. | reverse complement strand
CTCGTTTAGAGGCTCAAAACAACTTATTAAAAGCAGAAAATGAACTGTTAAAAAAGATCCAAATGGCAGAAAGGGGGACACTATATGACGTATTACAATCACTACAGATACCAATGGAATTTTAAAAAGATGACCCCTGTTCAATACAGAGATCATCTACTTGGAGCTGGTTAGACTTTTTTAAAAGTGTCCTTTACAAA
>NZ_CANMZW010000154.1 GCF_947502445.1 uncultured Brevibacillus sp. | reverse complement strand
AGGTCTCTGCGAAGCCGCAAGGCGAAGTATAGGGGCTGACGCCTGCCCGGTGCTGGAAGGTTAAGGGGATGAGTTAGTTTTGGGACCCCGCCGAACGCGAGCGTAAGCTTGTGTTCGGTGGGCCGAAGCGAAGCTTTGAACCGAAGCCCCAGTAAACGGCGGCCGTAACTATAACGGTCCTAAGGTAGCGAAATTCCTTGTC
>NZ_CANMZW010000153.1 GCF_947502445.1 uncultured Brevibacillus sp. | reverse complement strand
ATGGCTCCTCGGGACGGACTCGAACCGCCGACCGATCGGTTAACAGCCGATTGCTCTACCAACTGAGCTACCGAGGAACATTGAAGGTCATTCCTTCAAAACTGAATACGCATGCTTGCTAAGAGTGTGTGGATAAGTCCTCGACCGATTAGTATTCGTCAGCTCCACGTGTTACCACGCTTCCACACCGAACCTATCAACCT
>NZ_CANMZW010000152.1 GCF_947502445.1 uncultured Brevibacillus sp. | reverse complement strand
AGACGGATTCGAACCGCCGAACCCGGAGGGAGCAGATTTACAGTCTGCCGTGTTTAGCCACTTCACTATCTCCCCATCATTTCCGAGAAGAGCATTGTACATACGCGATGCACAAATCACTTCCAAGCTAATTGGTGGTGCCGGCAATAGGACTTGAACCCACAACCCCCTGATTACAAGTCAGGTGCTCTACCAATTGAGCTATACCGGCG
>NZ_CANMZW010000151.1 GCF_947502445.1 uncultured Brevibacillus sp. | reverse complement strand
GAAGAAAAGCGAGGAAAAGCAAAAGGTCCTGGCATGGGAAGACCACGAACGAAGCCCGAAGATCCCGATGCCAAAATCAAACGACTTGAGGCGGAGAATGCCTTGTTAAAAAAGCTCTTAAAGATGTGAAAGGTGGAATGGATTCAGTACCGAGCAACCAAATGTTTACTGTCATCAGGGAATTAGCCAAACGCGGATACTGCGTCCTCCTTCT
>NZ_CANMZW010000150.1 GCF_947502445.1 uncultured Brevibacillus sp. | reverse complement strand
TTGAAAACTGGATACTGCATGTAATTGCTAAGGATATTTAAAGTGTAAGTACTTTTTAGTAATACACAAATGCAAGGATGGCCTGCTAAGTTCGTCTCATCCATGAGACAACGCAGAAACAAGCACATCCTGTGCGTCGTGGTTAAGTTACTAAGGGCACACGGTGGATGCCTTGGCGCTAGGAGCCGAAGAAGGACGCAGCGAACTGCGATAAG
>NZ_CANMZW010000149.1 GCF_947502445.1 uncultured Brevibacillus sp. | reverse complement strand
GCGGGATGGAGCAGCTCGGTAGCTCGTCGGGCTCATAACCCGAAGGTCGCAGGTTCAAATCCTGCTCCCGCAACCAATTTTTTCACTTGAACTACGTCGAATATTCTTCTTGCTCAAGTGAGATGGGAGTGCCCTTGGGTACAACCAAATATGGAGCTGTGGTGAAGTTGGAGTTCACGCCGGTCTGTCACACCGGAGGTCGCGGGTTCGAGTCCCGT
>NZ_CANMZW010000148.1 GCF_947502445.1 uncultured Brevibacillus sp. | reverse complement strand
GAACCGCCGACCCTCTGCTTGTAAGGCAGATGCTCTCCCAGCTGAGCTAAGCCTCCAAAACACCCCACAAAGTGAAGTGAAGCATTGTAGCAACACCGAATACTTTGTGGGGGCCCCGTCAACTTAAATGAATAAAAGATCGATTCATTTACAGATCAGGGTACTATAGGTGACCCGTAGGGGATTCGAACCCCTGTATGACAGCGTGAAAGGCTGCTG
>NZ_CANMZW010000147.1 GCF_947502445.1 uncultured Brevibacillus sp. | reverse complement strand
GGGAAGACAGGATTCGAACCTGCGACCCCTTGGTCCCAAGCCAAGTACTCTACCAAGCTGAGCTACTTCCCGATTTTTTGTTGTGGCCCCCCGAAAAGTACTCGGAATAGGCTACAACGCTCTTCTTCACTTTTTGGGGTGTAGAAGCGTGCCCTGAGAGATTCGAACTCCCGACCTTTTGATTCGTAGTCAAACGCTCTATCCAGCTGAGCTAAGGGCACAT
>NZ_CANMZW010000146.1 GCF_947502445.1 uncultured Brevibacillus sp. | reverse complement strand
CGGAGCTGACGGGACTCGAACCCGCGACCTCCGGTGTGACAGACCGGCGTGAACTCCAACTTCACCACAGCTCCATGTTTGGTTGCACCCTAGGGCACTCCCCTCTCACTTGAGTAAGAAGAATATTCGACGTAGTTCAAATGAAAAATTTGGTTGCGGGAGCAGGATTTGAACCTGCGACCTTCGGGTTATGAGCCCGACGAGCTACCGAGCTGCTCCATCCC
>NZ_CANMZW010000145.1 GCF_947502445.1 uncultured Brevibacillus sp. | reverse complement strand
TGGCGGAGCTGACGGGACTCGAACCCGCGACCTCCGGTGTGACAGACCGGCGTGAACTCCAACTTCACCACAGCTCCGTGAGAAAGGAAGCGACAAATGCGCTTTGCATTCGTTCCCTCAAAACTGAATACGCATGTTTGCTAAGATTGTGTGGATAAGTCCTCGACCGATTAGTATTCGTCAGCTCCACGTGTTACCACGCTTCCACACCGAACCTATCAACC
>NZ_CANMZW010000144.1 GCF_947502445.1 uncultured Brevibacillus sp. | reverse complement strand
TCAGTTGGGAGAGCGCCTGCCTTGCAAGCAGGAGGTCATCGGTTCGATCCCGTTCAGCTCCACCATTTTCCAAAAAAATAATACTTGAAAGTTGATAAGAGGATATGCTACATTAGTCTTCGTCACTTTTGAGAAATGAGAAAAATCGTCTGGTGATGATGGCGGAGGGGACACACCCGTTCCCATGCCGAACACGGCCGTTAAGCCCTCCAGCGCCGATGGTA
>NZ_CANMZW010000143.1 GCF_947502445.1 uncultured Brevibacillus sp. | reverse complement strand
GGTTGCGGGAGCAGGATTTGAACCTGCGACCTTCGGGTTATGAGCCCGACGAGCTACCGAGCTGCTCCATCCCGCGACGATCAGGACGACCTAGTGCCAGCGTTACCACAGGACGTGGTGCTTTTAGCTGACCTTCCGTATCCTTTAAAATATAAGTGGTGGAGGCTGACGGGATCGAACCGCCGACCCTCTGCTTGTAAGGCAGATGCTCTCCCAGCTGAGCTA
>NZ_CANMZW010000142.1 GCF_947502445.1 uncultured Brevibacillus sp. | reverse complement strand
CGGAATTGGCAGACGCGCTAGATTCAGGTTCTAGTGGTGGCAACACCGTGGAGGTTCAAGTCCTCTTGACCGCACCATTACCCCAAAAAGTGAAGTGAAGCGTTGTAGCGTACTCCGAGTACTTTTCGGGGACCCCACAACTAAATTAATTTATGCGGACGTAGCTCAATTGGTAGAGCGTCGCCTTGCCAAGGCGAAGGTCGAGGGTTCGAGACCCTTCGTCCGC
>NZ_CANMZW010000141.1 GCF_947502445.1 uncultured Brevibacillus sp. | reverse complement strand
GGTGGAGCTGAACGGGATCGAACCGATGACCTCCTGCTTGCAAGGCAGGCGCTCTCCCAACTGAGCTACAGCCCCATTATAACCCGAAAAGGGATTATAAGACGAGAGTGATGTACCCTCAAAACCGGAAAGAATGCAATCTGTGTAATGCTCCATAGAAAGGAGGTGATCCATCCGCACCTTCCGGTACGGATACCTTGTTACGACTTCACCCCAGTCATCTACCC
>NZ_CANMZW010000140.1 GCF_947502445.1 uncultured Brevibacillus sp. | reverse complement strand
CGGAATTGGCAGACGCGCTAGATTCAGGTTCTAGTGGTGGCAACACCGTGGAGGTTCAAGTCCTCTTGACCGCACCAAACAACCCCAAAAAGTGAAGAGAAGCGATGTAGCAACACCGAATACTTTTCGGGGACCCCACAACTAAATGAGTTTATGCGGACGTAGCTCAATTGGTAGAGCGTCGCCTTGCCAAGGCGAAGGTCGAGGGTTCGAGACCCTTCGTCCGC
>NZ_CANMZW010000139.1 GCF_947502445.1 uncultured Brevibacillus sp. | reverse complement strand
GTGAAGTCGTAACAAGGTATCCGTACCGGAAGGTGCGGATGGATCACCTCCTTTCTATGGAGATACGACGATTAACGTACATTCGCTGTTCAGTTTTGAAGGAGCATGAACAACCCCAAAAAGTGACGATTAAGCGTTGAAGCTTAGTCCGATTACTTTCCGGGGACCCCATAACTCTTTCATAATAGTCTGGTGATGATGGCGGAGGGGACACACCCGTTCCCATGCCG
>NZ_CANMZW010000138.1 GCF_947502445.1 uncultured Brevibacillus sp. | reverse complement strand
CCTATAGCTCAGTTGGTTAGAGCGCACGCCTGATAAGCGTGAGGTCGGCTGTTCGAGTCAGCCTAGGCCCACCATTTGAATACTTGCTTTTGCTGTGGGGCCCCCGAAAAGTATTCGGAATTAGCCACAGAGCATTAGCTTCACTTTTTGGGGTAATTTCCTTTGGGGCTGTAGCTCAGTTGGGAGAGCGCCTGCCTTGCAAGCAGGAGGTCATCGGTTCGATCCCGTTCAGCTCCAC
>NZ_CANMZW010000137.1 GCF_947502445.1 uncultured Brevibacillus sp. | reverse complement strand
GTGGGCCTAGGCTGACTCGAACAGCCGACCTCACGCTTATCAGGCGTGCGCTCTAACCAACTGAGCTATAGGCCCGTAATCACCCCAAAAAGTGACGTATATGCTTCGCAGGTGACTCCGAATACTTTTCGGGGACCCCAAAGCCTATACCTAAAGGAGAAATACTCCTTCAAAACTGAACAGCGAATGTGCGTTAATCGTCGTATCTCCATAGAAAGGAGGTGATCCATCCGCACCTTCC
>NZ_CANMZW010000136.1 GCF_947502445.1 uncultured Brevibacillus sp. | reverse complement strand
TAGATGACTGGGGTGAAGTCGTAACAAGGT
The DNA here is from genome assembly GCF_947502445.1 of uncultured Brevibacillus sp. Lineage (GTDB taxonomy): Bacteria > Bacillota > Bacilli > Brevibacillales > Brevibacillaceae > Brevibacillus. Next base: position 212 of record NZ_CANMZW010000136.1, on the reverse strand, counting down.
ATCCGTACCGGAAGGTGCGGATGGATCACCTCCTTTCTATGGAGATATGACGATTAACGCACATTCGCTGTTCAGTTTTGAAGGAGCATGAACAACCCCAAAAAGTGACGATTAAGCGTTGAAGCTTAGTCCGAATACTTTCCGGGGACCCCATAACTCTTTCATAATAGTCTGGTGATGATGGCGGAGGGGACACACCCGTTCCCATGCCG
>NZ_CANMZW010000135.1 GCF_947502445.1 uncultured Brevibacillus sp. | reverse complement strand
CGGCGAGACTCGAACTCGCACGGGTCGCCCCGCCACCCCCTCAAGATGGTGTGTCTGCCAATTCCACCACGACCGCATGTAAAACGTCTCAGGAGAGGTTCGAACTCCCGACCGTCCGCTTAGAAGGCGGATGCTCTATCCAGCTGAGCTACTGAGACATATATGGTTATAAAAAAATGGGGCGATCGATGGGACTTGAACCCACGAGTGCCGGAGCCACAATCCGGTGCGTTAACCCCTTCGCCACGAC
>NZ_CANMZW010000134.1 GCF_947502445.1 uncultured Brevibacillus sp. | reverse complement strand
TGGTGCCGGCAATAGGACTTGAACCCACAACCCCCTGATTACAAGTCAGGTGCTCTACCAATTGAGCTATACCGGCGTACTTTTATAGTATAAGGTACCATTCAAAAAATATCAAGTGTTTTTTAGTGGGAATAAACTTTTTTAACTTTTATGAATGGTCGCCACCTGTTTGAATCAAGATGGCGGAGCTGACGGGACTCGAACCCGCGACCTCCGGTGTGACAGACCGGCGTGAACTCCAACTTCACCACAGCTC
>NZ_CANMZW010000133.1 GCF_947502445.1 uncultured Brevibacillus sp. | reverse complement strand
CAGCAGCCTTTCACGCTGTCATACAGGGGTTCGAATCCCCTACGGGTCACCTATAGTACCCTGATCTGTAAATGAATGAATCTTTTATTCATTTGAGTTGACGGGGCCCCCGCAAAGTATTCGGTGTTGCTACAATGCTTCACTTCACTTTGTGGGGCCCAACGAAAGTTGGGGAATAATGGAGGCTTAGCTCAGCTGGGAGAGCATCTGCCTTACAAGCAGAGGGTCGGCGGTTCGATCCCGTCAGCCTCCACCA
>NZ_CANMZW010000132.1 GCF_947502445.1 uncultured Brevibacillus sp. | reverse complement strand
GAATACTAATCGGTCGAGGACTTATCCACACACTCTTAGCAAGCATGCGTATTCAGTTTTGAAGGAATGAATCCTTCTAAAAAAACTATTGACTTTATAGATCAAATCTGATAAAGTTAATAAATGTCGGCGAAAGCCTAACTATGAAAATGCTCTTTGAAAACTGAACAGCGAAAGCATTAATGAGTCTATCATTAAATGATTTGCCAGCTTTGAACCAGTAACAAACTTTATTGGAGAGTTTGATCCTGGCTCA
>NZ_CANMZW010000131.1 GCF_947502445.1 uncultured Brevibacillus sp. | reverse complement strand
ATGGAGCGGGTGATGGGAATCGAACCCACGCGACCAGCTTGGAAGGCTGGAGTTCTACCATTGAACTACACCCGCATCGAAAATCTATGGTGCCGAGGACCGGACTTGAACCGGTACGGGAGAAACTCCCGACAGATTTTAAGTCTGTTGCGTCTGCCCATTCCGCCACCCCGGCATTTAATAAAGGGCAATCATGGTCGGGAAGACAGGATTCGAACCTGCGACCCCTTGGTCCCAAGCCAAGTACTCTACCAAGCTGAGCTACTTC
>NZ_CANMZW010000130.1 GCF_947502445.1 uncultured Brevibacillus sp. | reverse complement strand
ATCTCATTAATGAAAGACGCTTACGAAGAAAGAAACGGAATCCTCGGCTATCGACAAATGACGATCAAACTGAATCGCGAATTTAATCTTGCACTCAACCACAAACGCATTTACAGACTGATGGGCATCCTTGGACTAAAATCTGTATGTCGCAAGAAAAAGAAAAGTTATATTCCTACCACACCGGAGATTACTACGGAAAATGTGTTAAACAGGGAATTCGAATCTGATGGATTCGGTGAAAAGTGGCTTACAGACGTAACAGAGATGAAA
>NZ_CANMZW010000129.1 GCF_947502445.1 uncultured Brevibacillus sp. | reverse complement strand
AGACAACCTGAAATTGACCCGCCAAAGTCATTTTAATTTGACGAGCCCCTTTCTTACGGCCTCTAAAGCAGAAGGCTTTTAAGATGATCTCTTTCACGATTTCATCCTTTTTATCTTTTTGCTTTCTTTGTTCCTGTGACTTGACAGAAAAATAATTATAATATCCACTACGTGAGACACCCGCCACGTCACATAGGTATTTCACCATATTTTTGAGGTGGTATTTCTCAATAACAGAACGGATCAGAATATATTTCTGGCTAGGAGGTAAGACTACAGCCTTCCCTTC
>NZ_CANMZW010000128.1 GCF_947502445.1 uncultured Brevibacillus sp. | reverse complement strand
GGAGCGGACGAAGGGTCTCGAACCCTCGACCTTCGCCTTGGCAAGGCGACGCTCTACCAATTGAGCTACGTCCGCATTAAAAAAAGGAAAAGGCTTGCTCTGGCTGCAAACCCTTCTGTTATAGTATGGTGCGGGTGAAGGGACTTGAACCCCCACGGTTGCCCGCCAGAACCTAAATCTGGTGCGTCTGCCATTCCGCCACACCCGCATGTAAACTAAAACAGAAAGCGATTTAGTTGTAAAAACTGGTGAGCCATGAAGGACTCGAACCTTCGACCCTCTGATTAAAAGTCAGATGCTCTACCAACTGAGC
>NZ_CANMZW010000127.1 GCF_947502445.1 uncultured Brevibacillus sp. | reverse complement strand
GAAGTAGCTCAGCTTGGTAGAGTACTTGGCTTGGGACCAAGGGGTCGCAGGTTCGAATCCTGTCTTCCCGACCATGAACTTTCTTTTGAAAATGTTTAGTCTCAGTTAAAAAGAGATTGACAACACTAAAGAGAAAGTGGTAAGATGTGATTCTGTGACTCTTGAAAGAGAGGGACAGATAAACAGATAGACATCCAAAAAAGTGTTTGACACGGAATGTTGGATGTGCTAACATGAAGTTCCTGCTAGTTTAGCAGAACTAAAAATGCTCTTTGAAAACTGAACAGCGAAAGCGTTAATGAGTCTATCATTAAATGATTTGCCAGCTTTGAACCAGTA
>NZ_CANMZW010000126.1 GCF_947502445.1 uncultured Brevibacillus sp. | reverse complement strand
GGCGATCGATGGGACTTGAACCCACGAGTGCCGGAGCCACAATCCGGTGCGTTAACCCCTTCGCCACGACCGCCATGATTTATGAAATATAACTTTGGCAGGGGCAGTAGGAATCGAACCCACACCAAAGGTTTTGGAGACCTTCGTTCTACCGTTAAACTATGCCCCTATGGTAGCGGTGGAGGGGATCGAACCCCCGACCTTTCGGGTATGAACCGAACGCTCTAGCCATCTGAGCTACGCCGCCAAAAACAGTAGATGAATTAAATTGTGGCGGAGGGAGCAGGATTCGAACCCGCGTGAGCTTGCACTCTAACGGTTTTCAAGACCGCCCCGTTATGACCACTT
>NZ_CANMZW010000125.1 GCF_947502445.1 uncultured Brevibacillus sp. | reverse complement strand
GCCGAAGGAGCACGATTGGAAATCGTGTAGGCGGGGTCGACCCGTCTCGTGGGTTCAAATCCCACTCCATCCGCCATAACACTTACACGGCCCGTTGGTGAAGCGGTTTAACACAGCAGCCTTTCACGCTGTCATACAGGGGTTCGAATCCCCTACGGGTCACCATATTACCCCACAAAGTGAAGCTGATGATTTTTATCATCTTGTAAGTTGTCGGGGCCCCCGAAAAGTACTCGGTGTTGCTACAACGCTTCACTTCACTTTTTGGGGTTGCGGAGGCTTAGCTCAGCTGGGAGAGCATCTGCCTTACAAGCAGAGGGTCGGCGGTTCGATCCCGTCAGCCTCCACCAC
>NZ_CANMZW010000124.1 GCF_947502445.1 uncultured Brevibacillus sp. | reverse complement strand
TAAACAAGACACCAACCATTTTTGATTGGTGTCCAAGTTTTTGTTTTTTTACTGTCTACTTGACAGGGGGCACTTCACTGATCGGAGGTCTTTTTTATGGCAAGGGAAAACAGGTCTGAAGGTCTTGGTCATCCCCCATTTTGTGTTCGAAGAAAATAAAGTATTTTCTTTGGACAATTAGGTATCCCTCAATGAAAGTAATTAGTTACGAGCGATTACATAAGGACGAATCTCATTTAGAAAGGCAACAAAATTATTCTCATATTCAGGGAATAGATTTTTAGTAAATCTCGGGTCTGTAAAATAAAATGTGTAACCTCTTAAACCAGTAAAAGTTGGACATACTGAAATCATAGAAACGATCTGG
>NZ_CANMZW010000123.1 GCF_947502445.1 uncultured Brevibacillus sp. | reverse complement strand
TTTCTGTATACTTGAGAAAAAATGAGGATTGGGGAAGATCATGAGTAAGAAGGTATTTACAGAAAAAGAAATAAAACTGTTAAAGCAAAATCCATACGTAAAATCAGTTAGCTCCAAGGCAATCACATATACCGATGAGTTTAAACGTATCTTTATCGTTGAACATGAAAACGGAAAGATTCGGAGTCACATATTTGAGGAATATGGATTTGATGTGGATGTTATTGGACTGCAGAGAGTGAAATCATCCGCGGATCGCTGGCTGAAAGCATACCGAGAAAATGGAGTAGATGGGCTTAGCGACAGTAGAGCTGAACACGCCGGACGCCCTCGTGAAAAGGAACTGACTTTGGAGGAAAAGTATGCTCGTTTAGAGGCTCAAAACAAC
>NZ_CANMZW010000122.1 GCF_947502445.1 uncultured Brevibacillus sp. | reverse complement strand
GCCGCCAGCGTTCGTCCTGAGCCAGGATCAAACTCTCCAATAAAGTTTGTTACTGGTTCAAAGCTGGCAAATCATTTTAATGATAGACTCATTAACGCTTTCGCTGTTCAGTTTTCAAAGAGCATTTTGTTTCGCGCCCATTTCTGAAGCGCAGATCTTCATCTTACTACACCCAGTCGTTCGAGTCAAGCACCTTTTAAACAAAATGTTTAAGTCGGTAAGTCTTTATCGTTATCGGCTAGATTTACAATATAACACGTATGATCGAGAGAATCAAGTGTTTTTTTCAATCAAATTAAAAATCCGATTGAAGTTTTTAATGGTGCGGTCGGCGAGACTCGAACTCGCACGGGTCGCCCCGCCACCCCCTCAAGATGGTGTGTCTGCCAATTCCAC
>NZ_CANMZW010000121.1 GCF_947502445.1 uncultured Brevibacillus sp. | reverse complement strand
AAGTCCATTTGAATATCGGACTCAGGCTGCTTAAATGTGCTTTTTTATTACTGTCTACTTGACAGGGGTCACTTCAACAAGAGGGGTCCTACTACTTTTTTACCAATACAACTTACAAGTTTTGCTAATTTTCTACAGATATTGATATAATATTACTAGATTTACTGTTTATTGGAGAATTTATGGGACAAAGGGTGTGATGCCACTAACCTAATGTACTTCTAGTTTTATTGATTGATCTTTTTTCAATGTAACACTGCCTACACAATATTGCTTCTCATTAAGTCTTACAATCGTCCCAGTTGAAACAAGATTATTTACACCAATCGGTTTAACCCCTGAATTATTGAGTCAGGCTCCCTTATTCTCGCTGTTTCATTGTTTTTCATCTTCTTCAACCATTT
>NZ_CANMZW010000120.1 GCF_947502445.1 uncultured Brevibacillus sp. | reverse complement strand
AGCCTTCTGCTTTAGAGGCCGTAAGAAAGGGGCTCGTCAAATTAAAATGACTTTGGCGGGTCAATTTCAGGTTGTCTACAATTTAAAGCGTATTCGGAGAATTATGAAGAAGTACGCTATTATCTGTCCGATTAGAAAGGCAAATCCATATAGACGAATCATGAAAGCCACACAAGAACACCGGGTTGTACCAAACCTATTAAACCGACATTTTAAGCAGGATGTTCCAGGAAAAGTGCTCCTGACAGATATCACCTATTTATATTACGGCAAAGGCCAAAAAGCCTATTTATCCACAATAAAAGATGGCTCAACCAATGAGATCTTAGCCTACCATGTGTCAGAACGTATCACCATGGACTTAGCTACAGATACCCTTCTCAAGTTAAAAAAGAATCGTAACTTCAAAAG
>NZ_CANMZW010000119.1 GCF_947502445.1 uncultured Brevibacillus sp. | reverse complement strand
TTCTAATTCTTCGTATGTAGTGAATTTATTGAGATAATACATCTCGGACTTTAACATTCCCCAAAAAGACTCCATGGGGCCATTGTCGATGCATCTAGCGACCCTCGACATACTCTGAATCATTCCGGCATCATCCAGTTTCTTTTTGAATGATTTATTCGTGTATTGAAACCCTCTATCACTATGAAAGATCGGTTTGACATCTGGATATGCCAAGTGAGCAATATCAAAAGTTTTGAATACCAGTGCATTGTTGTTGGAGTTCCCCATAACAAAAGAAACGATGCTCTTATCGGACAAGTCTAGAATTGCACTCAAATAAGCCTTCCCTTGAAGACCATATTTCATCTCTGTTACGTCTGTAAGCCACTTTTCACCGAATCCATCAGATTCGAATTCCCTGTTTAACACATTTTCCG
>NZ_CANMZW010000118.1 GCF_947502445.1 uncultured Brevibacillus sp. | reverse complement strand
GCACATTTAAGCAGCCTGAGTCCGATATTCAAATGGACTTAGGTTGTTTAATTTTTGTTGAAAGCGTTCCTGGTTGTAGAATTGGATGTAACGTTGGACAGCATGTTTCACTTCCTCACTTGTCCGGAAGGTATAACGGTTAAAACATTCAGATTTAAAATGGCTAAAGAAGTTCTCCATGCTTGCATTATCCCAACAGTTACCCTTTCTGGACATGCTGACGATCATTTTGTATCGTTTCAATAAGTTATTATATTGGCGGGACGTGTACTGGAACCCTTGGTCGCTATGCAGAAGGATTCCTTGCACGTTCCGTTTCTTTCTTGCCTGTTTGACTGTATCCATGACAAGCTTCAGATCATTTCTTCGGCTGATTTGATAAGTGATGATCTCGTTGTTGTAGAGATCCTTAATGGCGGATA
>NZ_CANMZW010000117.1 GCF_947502445.1 uncultured Brevibacillus sp. | reverse complement strand
ATGGCGTGACGCAGGAGGATAGGGTGAGCGGCCTACTGGATGGCCGTCCAAGCAGCAAGTGTGGTGTGTAGGCAAATCCGCACACCGCAAAGCACAAGCTGTGATGGCGAGGGAAATGTAAGTACCGAAGTCCCTGATTTCACACTGCCAAGAAAAGCGTCTAGCGAGGAACAAGGTGCCCGTACCGCAAACCGACACAGGTAGGCGAGGAGAGAATCCTAAGGTGCGCGGGATAACTCTTGCTAAGGAACTCGGCAAAATGGCCCCGTAACTTCGGGAGAAGGGGCGCCTCGGTAGGGTTAATAGCCCGAGGGGGCCGCAGTGAAAAGGCCCAAGCGACTGTTTAGCAAAAACACAGGTCTCTGCGAAGCCGCAAGGCGAAGTATAGGGGCTGACGCCTGCCCGGTGCTGGAAGGTTAAGGGGATGAGTTAG
>NZ_CANMZW010000116.1 GCF_947502445.1 uncultured Brevibacillus sp. | reverse complement strand
TGTTGTTATTGAGGGATTTCGAGAGGATTGGGCTATTGGATGTTCTCCAGTAGCCCTTTCTTGTGTTTGCGTACTCCCAAGCCTTGTGCTTTGGGATCCCAAGTGAAATCAGCATCCCGAGTTTTGTCCTTACTCGTTTCCACTGTTTCCAGTAGGTCATGCGAATTCGCCTTCTCATCCATTCATCCGTCGTCTGGAGCAATTTCTTCATGTCCGCTACCTTAAAGTAGTTGACCCATCCCATGATGTAGCGTCTGAGCCTTTCGGCTCTCTCCGCATTCCCCATGCCATTGCTTCTTGCAGTCAGTTCTTTCACTCTTGTCTTCATTTTGGCGATGGATTTAGGATGGATGCGAACTTTCGTCTGACCCCGATGGGTGTAGAATGAGAATCCCAGAAACTTCACTCCAGTGGCTAAGTCCACCGTAGTTTTCTCCCGATTCACTTTTA
>NZ_CANMZW010000115.1 GCF_947502445.1 uncultured Brevibacillus sp. | reverse complement strand
CCCTGCTTTTGACAAAGATCGTGAATTCGTTTTGACTCTGTCAGTCCCCCAACGCGCCCAATTTTAATATTAATGATTTTGCAGCTTCCCAGTTCAATTGCTTTCCGGGCATCTTCTACCGAATGGATACTCTCATCGAGACAGATCGGTGTTGAAATTTCCTTTTGCAACAGAGCGTGATCCACAATGTCATCAGATGCGAGAGGTTGTTCGATCATCGTTAAATCGAATTCGTCAAGTGCCTTTAATCGATCCAAATCTTCCAAGCGGTAGGCAGAATTGGCGTCTGCCATTATCGGAACTTCAGGAAAACGTTTACGTACTTCCCGGATGACTTCAACATCCCAGTCTGGTTTTATCTTTATTTTCATTCTTCGATAACCGTCATTGACATATTCATCAACTAATCGAAGAAGATCGTCAATTGTGTTTTGGATGCCAATACTGATACC
>NZ_CANMZW010000114.1 GCF_947502445.1 uncultured Brevibacillus sp. | reverse complement strand
AGTGGGGTCATATTCAGATGGGACAAGGTCTCACGCAGGATCATATCCTTCATGGTGGATTTATAGAGGAGAAAGAAAATCTGATCTTTTATGGCGGTGTGGGAACAGGAAAAACGTACTTATCGACTCTGATTGGCTTAAATGCCATTCAACAGCACGGAAAAAAGATAAAGTTCTTTACCGTCGCTGGATTAGTCAATCGACTGCTAGACGCTCACGAGACCGGCTCGTTGAGCCGATTCTTTAACCATATTGAGAAGCTAGATCTCTTAATACTCGACGAACTAGGGTATATTCCCCTGCATAAACAAGGAGCAGAACTGCTATTTCAGATTATCTCCATGTGCTACGAAAGAAAAAGTATTATCATCACGACTAATCTACAATTTGGTCAATGGAATCATATCTTTGGTGATCCAATTTTGACAGAGGCAGTTATTGATCGCTTGATT
>NZ_CANMZW010000113.1 GCF_947502445.1 uncultured Brevibacillus sp. | reverse complement strand
TTCCCTAATGTTCTCAACCGTGAGTTTACTGCTGAGGTCGTTTTGAAGAAATTTGTGACGGACATTACCTATGTGCGGATTGGTCATGATTTTGTCTATTTGTCGGTTATCTTAGACCTTTATAACAACGAAGCCGTAGCATGGGAGCTCTCTGCGCGAAACGATCTGCAGCTTGCCTTAGATACCGTAAAACACCTGAACGCAAAGGGAGCCATTCTCCATTCAGATCAGGGATTTCAATACACAACAAAATCGTACAGTAATCTACTCGAGGAGAAAAAGCTCATTGGAAGCCACTCACGACGCGGGAATTGCTTTGATAACGCATGTATTGAATCATTCTTTTCCCACCTGAAAACGGAAAAGCTTTACCTTGAAAAGCCAGATAGTGAAACTGCGGCACGCAAAATGATTGCCGAATATATCGACTACTATAACAATGAACGCTTTCAGAAAAAACTCGGCGACCT
>NZ_CANMZW010000112.1 GCF_947502445.1 uncultured Brevibacillus sp. | reverse complement strand
CGGTTTAACCCCTGAATTATTGAGTCAGGCTCCCTTATTCTCGCTGTTTCATTGTTTTTCATCTTCTTCAACCATTTGGTAGAGTAGGTAGATAAAGCTCTAGCGTCAAGGATTTCGCTTGACCCCAGACCTTTATCTACCTTTGTGTCACCTAGGTCGAAGAAAACGGAACTGTGCTAACTGTTAGCCTCCCTATACTTTTACGATAAATGGTTTCACTCGTTGCTGTTCTACAGCCTGTCTAAATTCTACAGGTGACAGGTCATACAAGCTCCCATGAATTCGGCGTTCGTTGTAGAAAAGCAAATAGTTTGTCACGGTTTCATACGCCTGTTGGTAGCTTTCAAATTCGTGTCTCTCCAGACATTCTTTCTCCAAAATACTATGAAAAGCTTCAATATGAGCGTTCTTGTTTGGTGTTTTCGGTGGAATTCGCTCATGCTCTACCTGGAATGTTTCGCATGACGATTCA
>NZ_CANMZW010000110.1 GCF_947502445.1 uncultured Brevibacillus sp. | reverse complement strand
AGGTATGGCTAATAAACTGTGGACCATTGTCTGTTCGGATCACAGGACGTTCTTGTTTTTCAAACTGTTGTCGTCTCCACAAGGCTCGTTGCAGGATCTGGGCTGCATGTTTTCCTTCACAATTCAGTCCGATATGATAATCAACGACGGATCGATCGTATACATCAATGAGTGATAACAAGAAGAAGAATCGCTGTTCTCCGGCAATGTAGCCGTACTTTACGTCCATTTCCCATAACTGGTTAGAAGCTGTGATCTCCCGATTGTTTGCAAGCTTGCGAGGATATTTGCGCTGTTTTTCCCGTTGGGGGTGTAACAGATTTTTCTCCTTCATCAGGCGATACACTTTCTTTTTGTTGATTTGCAGACCATAGTCTCGACGCAGGCAAACAGTCATTTTCCGGTATCCGTAGGCTGCTTCTTCGTCTGCCAGATACTCGTGAATCCACTCTTTGATTTGCTCGTCAGCCACACGCTGTCCATCTTTTTTCATGGAGTAGCC
>NZ_CANMZW010000109.1 GCF_947502445.1 uncultured Brevibacillus sp. | reverse complement strand
CTCCGAGACCAACCCCGAGTAGCGCGGGACACGTGAAATCCCGTGTGAATCTGGCAGGACCATCTGCTAAGGCTAAATACTACCTAGCGACCGATAGTGAACCAGTACCGTGAGGGAAAGGTGAAAAGCACCCCGGGAGGGGAGTGAAATAGTACCTGAAACCGTGTGCTTACAAATAGTCGGAGCCCTATGCAGCAAACTTGTTTGCCGCACGGGTGACGGCGTGCCTTTTGTAGAATGAACCGGCGAGTTACGATAGCGTGCGAGGTTAAGTTGAAGAGACGGAGCCGCAGCGAAAGCGAGTCTGAATAGGGCGCAAGTACGTTGTCGTAGACCCGAAACCGTGTGATCTAGCCATGTCCAGGGTGAAGGTAGGGTAACACCTACTGGAGGCCCGAACCCACGCACGTTGAAAAGTGCGGGGATGAGGTGTGGCTAGCGGTGAAATTCCAATCGAACTCGGAGATAGCTGGTTCTCCCCGAAATAGCTTTAGGGCTAGCCTCGGAAT
>NZ_CANMZW010000108.1 GCF_947502445.1 uncultured Brevibacillus sp. | reverse complement strand
GATTTGAGTTATACCCCCTTATCTTGTTAAGCTGTTATCAGAAGAACAGAGGGGGATTTTTTATGCAACGGAAACGCTATTCACTCGAATTCAAACAACAACTGGTTCAAGAAGCCAAAGAAGTAGGCAATGCAACACAAGTTGCCCGCCGTCACGGTATCGATGTGAAGATGCTCTATCGATGGATACGAGATTCCAAACATACCAATTGGCAAAATGCTTCTCCAGATGCCAAAGCCGTTACCAGCTATACGCCATCACCAGGAGAATTTCGTGAGTTGGAAACAGAAAACGACAAGCTCAAGAAACTTCTTGGTGAAAAAGATCTTGAAATCGCCATCCTCCGTGATCTGGTAAAAAAGGTAAACCCAGCGTATCGGACAAAATGGAAATAGCCGACAAGTGGATACAGCTGGGCTATACGATCAAGACAGTCTTGAAAATTGTCGGCCTGTTGGAAGCAACCTACTACGCTCGCCGCAAGAATCAAGGGAAGCCCAAAGTGTACAACGGTGGCCGTCCCATCCC
>NZ_CANMZW010000105.1 GCF_947502445.1 uncultured Brevibacillus sp. | reverse complement strand
TGATCCGGCTCCCTTGTCAAGGACACTTAAAAAAAGAGTAAGATTCACACATTTAGGAAGCGGACAAAAGATGATTCCTGTATTGCACAGGGGTCATCTTTTTTAACCCCCATTGATAGCGATGGTTATTGTAATAGCGGATATAACGGTCAATCTCGCGTTGCAATTCACGTAAAGATGAGCAATTGCGACTCTTGACATGGTCCTTCAGATGACCGAAGAATGATTCCTGCGGAGCGTTATCCCAACAGTTTCCGCGTCTAGACATAGACTGGCCTAGTCCCTCTCGTTTCAGCAAATCCTGGTATTTAGGGCTTGTATAATGACTTCCTTGATCGGAATGGATGAAAGCGTCCTTGTGCAGCTTTACGCGTTTCTGTTTAACAAGGGCATCGATCGTTTCAGTTGCAATAGACAGGGTGATTTGATCGGATAATTTGTAGGCTAGAACTTCACCTGTAGAGGAATCCAGAATGGTTGACAAATAGGCCGTCTCTGCACGGCCATAGGGGAGATAGGTGATATCCGTAAGCAGTGCCAGCCCGGGAACATTCTTCTTGAAATCCCTTTGCAGCGTGTTTGGAAGCGTACGATG
>NZ_CANMZW010000104.1 GCF_947502445.1 uncultured Brevibacillus sp. | reverse complement strand
CATGCCAGGCTGTATGGCAAAGAGCCAAAATCAGTGATTTGGCAGCCATATTTGACATTGATGGCAAAACGGCCAACTGCCATTAAATACACAAGTTTTTATGAACAATTGCCAATCGAATGGCAAGTCTATCTCTCGAATTGCACGGTCCCAGAGAAACAAGAAGTTCTCCAGCTACTATCCATCATTTTAAAAAACGATGATCTGAAAATGCCCACGCAAGCTTTACAGCTTGCCTCTGAGAATGGTCACCCAGCCGTTGATTCTATTAAGCAGATCTATTATCAACTCATGAATGGCCGTGGGCAAAGGGATACCATCCAACCGAAAGGTTTTGTTCCTGCCGTTCCAACAGCCACTAGAGGATTAGCCCATTACAATGAATTTTTTAAGGGAACGGGAGGTCATCACTAGTGGATGCATTAATAAAAGAATATTCAAAGCGCCTCAAGTTGAGTTGGGTTCGGCAACATTTCCATGAAGTTGAAGCTACTACAAATGAAGAGTACTTACTCAAAATATTAGAAAGCGAAATACAACAACGAGAAGTACGAAAAATTAATCTACTATTTAAGCAATCATCCTTGCCAAGAATAACAGGAAAGCCATTT
>NZ_CANMZW010000103.1 GCF_947502445.1 uncultured Brevibacillus sp. | reverse complement strand
GAGTCTGTCAAGAAATTTGTGTAACCTTGTAAAACCGAATCTAGCAACTCGTAGTTACCATGGCTTGACTTGGAGCCTCTGTGGGCATGGCTATTCATGCGACACGGCGAGTGTGATACACTTCCTCGCATCAGCAAACAGCCTACCATGCCCACCCTCCAAGTAAAGCCTCTTTCAACGCACCTGTACGCGCTCCGGGAAATACACCGTCAACTGCAACAAAATTTGCCCCCAGTTCTGGACACGCCCTGTCCACTTGCGCAAGACATCCATCGTAGCCAGATACAGCATCTTGAGCAGTGATTCATCAGTCGGGAAGATGCTTTTACCCTTGGTCACCTTCCGTAATTGTCGGTGGTAGCTTTCAATCATATTCGTGGTATAGATCAGCTTTCGTAATTCAGGCGGATATCGAAAGAAGGTGGCTAGTTCTCCCCAGTTTTGCTGCCAAGATCGTACAATCAGCGGGTATTTGTCTCCCCATATCGCTTCAAATCGTTCGAGCTCCACTTGGGCAGCTTCCTCGGTTGCGGCTTTGTAAATTGGTTTCAGGTCTGCCGTTACTTTCTTGATGTCTTTGTACGAAACATAACGGATCGAGTTTCGGATTTGGTGAATGATACATTTTTGAATGTCCGT
>NZ_CANMZW010000102.1 GCF_947502445.1 uncultured Brevibacillus sp. | reverse complement strand
TGGTATTATCCCCTCATGGTAGACAGTAAAAAAAAGAGTTCATGATATCATGGACTCATTACTGTTGACCGGAGGGGATTTTTCATGCCACCAAAGAAGGGACAAACTTTTAATCGCTATGACGAGGATACGAAGAAAGAGGCTGTTCGTTTGCGTGTTGATGAACAATGGAGCTACCCGATGATAAGGGAAAAGCTTGGGATTAAAAGTGATGCGCAGATCATCAGTTGGGTACGTAAACACCAGAACGGAGAATCGTTTGAAGATTATCGTGGTCGTTGGAATAAGAAACATTTCAGTAGTGTAGAAGAGGAAAACGCCCATTTGAAAGCGCAGGTCGAATACCTAAAAAAGCTCAATCCGAATCTACATGGGGAGGGAAGCTGGATAAGCAAGCCAGGTTTAGGGCCATCGAAAAAATGATTCAGAAGTATCCCATCGTCATGCTGTGCCAGATCGCCGATGTATCGCGGTCTGGCTACTATAAGTGGAAAGCAACGGTTGGATCCCGTGAAGCTCGTATCGATCAAGATACCGATTTAAAGGAGCACATCCTTGCTATTCACCGACTACGGCCTTATTTCGGCTATAACCGCATGCGTACCGCCCTGTACAAGGAAGGGTTACACCTTAACCACAAAAAGGTGCGTCGGCTGATGAGGGAGTTGGGAATTCGCTCTGTTATCCGGAAGAA
>NZ_CANMZW010000101.1 GCF_947502445.1 uncultured Brevibacillus sp. | reverse complement strand
GACGGCTTGAGGGAAGGGCTGAACTTTAGGAGGTGATCGTCAATGAAAGTTACCGAAACAGGAGCAAAGGGCAGCCAACTTCCGAAGGAAGGCTCGCCGCAAAAGAATAGTGCGGAACACGAAGGATATGCGGGAGTGCACATTCCTGAGAGGATAGCTGAAACCGATGACACCAACGCAAACGAGTCGAAGGGAAGGTTGCTTGAGAAAATTATAAGCAGAGACAACTTGAACGAAGCGTTCAAAAGAGTCAAAGCGAATAAAGGTTCGCACGGAATCGACGGGATGGGCGTAGATGAACTTCTGCAATATCTCAAAGAAAACGGCGAAACGCTCAAGCAACAAATCCTGGCGGGTAAATACCGCCCCAATCCTGTTCGAAGGGTAGAAATCCCAAAAGAGAACGGAAAGAAGCGAAATCTGGGCATCCCAACAGTGGTCGATCGAGTCGTTCAACAGGCCATCGCTCAAGTGCTCACGCCGATCTACGAGCAGCAATTCTCGGACAACAGCTTCGGGTTCCGACCCAAACGAAGTGCCCATCAAGCCATAAGGCGCAGCCAGCAATATATTCAGGAAGGCTACCGCTATGTGGTTGATATGGATTTAGAGAAATACTTCGACACCGTCAATCAAAGCAAGCTCATCGAGGTGCTTTCAAGAACGATTAAGGACGGACGAGTCATTTCACTCATTCATAAATATCTCCGGGCAGGAGTCGTAGTG
>NZ_CANMZW010000100.1 GCF_947502445.1 uncultured Brevibacillus sp. | reverse complement strand
AATAAATTCGTAGTCAGAGTTAGTGAAAAATCGATCACCTATGCTGACGAATTCAAACGGTTGTTTATCGATCAATACATGGTAGGGAAGACACCTAGAGAAATCTTTGAAGCGAACGGATTTGACATACAAGTAATCGGGATGAAACGAATAGAACAGTGTGCCGACAGGTGGAAGAGAGCCTATGAAGAGGACGGAATTATCGGACTAACCGACTCCCGAAAAGAAGCATCTGGACGTCGCTTAAAGCGTGAGTTGACACCAGATGAAGTCATTGCCAAACAGGAAGCCAAGATTAAACTTCTTGAAGCACAAGTTGAACTCTTAAAAAAACTCGACTCGAAAGAAAGGTTGCTGGTAGCAAAAGGAATGAACCTCACCAAGAGTAAGCTTTTTGAATTAATCAAGGATGCTGTAGATCAGGGGCTAAGACGTATGACGCGCTACCTCTGCGATTTACTTCAGGTGTCTCGATCAGGCTACTACAGCTATTTGAAAGCTTCTAATGCCCGTTTACAGCGATTGCGTGCAGATGAAGAAGCAGGCGAGCTTATTAAGAGGGCATTTCGTCGAAGGGGATTCAAGAAGGGCTCTCGCTCCATCAAGATGATCTTGGAAAACGAGTTCGGAAAAGTCTACAACCTAAAGAGAATACGCAGGCTAATGAAGAAATTCAATCTTGTTTGCCCGTTTAGAAAACCAAATCCGTACAAGCGTATAGCAAAGGCGACACAGGA
>NZ_CANMZW010000099.1 GCF_947502445.1 uncultured Brevibacillus sp. | reverse complement strand
TGTACGATCAGCTCATATTCTTCAGTTAAAATCTCCACTCGGTCAAATGAGATCTTTGCCAAAACAATACATTTGGCAAAACGGGGAGACGTTGAGTAGAGTTTATTTTCGACTCGGATATATCCGTATTTATCAGCTTTTACTCGTTCATATCGGATACAATCAAATTCTTTGGCAGGTAATTGAAGAAGGTGTTCCTTGTCTGCCAAATATAATTCGGAAAGCATGGTTTCTTTCATATAATGAGGTCGTTCGCGATCTCTCTCGGCTTTTTCCCATAGAGTTTTGTTTAGCTGATCAAGACTATGTATCTGTAGCTCTGGAAGAAGAAAGTTGTTACGAATGTACTTTACCATCGCCTCCACATGACCTTTTTCATTACCACTACCGGGATTACAAAACTCGTATTCAAAATCATAGTGAAAAACGAAGTTTTGGAATTCCTCTGTCAGTTCTCGTTGACCGTTCGGCATGATCCTTTTCACCGCTGGTGATAAGTTATCGAATCGAATGACCTTTGGAACTCCACCTATGTAGTGAAAGATGCGTTTCAATCCTTCCAGAAAACATTCTCGATTCTGGGACTGAAAAACTTGAAAGTAAAAAGTATTGCTATGAGGAAAGGACAGAACGAGGAACGGCAAGGTAATACTTTCTCCTTGATATTTGAATGGTGCTTCTCCAAAATCAACCTGGGTTGATCCAGGTTTCGTCTCCAATGGCAATGCTGCAGCATCACTTGTCTCTGC
>NZ_CANMZW010000098.1 GCF_947502445.1 uncultured Brevibacillus sp. | reverse complement strand
TGCGTACCATACACGACGCAAGATGATGACCGTGTTCATAAAGAGTTCCCGAGTACAGACCAACATGCAGCAGGTGGCCTGTAGTCCAGAGCTTTGTAGTAGTTCTCTCATTCTTCTCACTGGGGTGAGAAGCCCATGAATCCCTTACCGGTAAGGGCCGCGTGGCCCTTTCTCTCACCACTCACGTTTCACCATGTATCGTTTTTTACACTCTGTAACCTTAGCAATTTAGCATAATCAAAAGGCAAAATGTTCGTTTTAAAATAATTAAAAAGTGAGAAAGTGAGAAGAAGTATTCTCGTTCCCGTTCCCATAAGGGTTTAGGTCATTCTCACCCCCTATGAGAAGAAGTGAGACGAGTGAGAACTACACCCAATCGTTAGTCTACCGCCTACGCCCTGTATATTTTTATACCTGGGCCAGCATACCTACAACGTGTAGGATACACGGCCGAAGGCAGGGCATTTACATGATTTCCGGGTATGGTCCATTCAAATCGGACCCCTTTCATGCCCTTCAAGTGAACACGTGAGACTCACGAGGTCCGGGAGCTGAAAAAGACCGCTGTATATGGTCATATACTTGTCCCTAAAATTCAGCGAATGTTTTACTGGGGGTAGACCGCTGTAGGTCAAAGCAGACCGCTGTATTTGTCGGCAAGCCATCCAAGTATTGTTTAACATGGGGAGGGATAGCGTCAGAAAAAGACTCTTACCATCAGCAACATCAGCAAATTGTACATTTTTGCATAGGGGTAGTGGTTTCCTAAACTGTAGGTCG
>NZ_CANMZW010000097.1 GCF_947502445.1 uncultured Brevibacillus sp. | reverse complement strand
ATAAAATGTGTAACCTCTTAAACCAGTAAAAGTTGGACATACTGAAATCATAGAAACGATCTGGTTGGAGGACAAACACATGACTCATAAATTCTGGACCAAACAAGAGTTACGACAGTTTGTAAAGGAACATAATTTTACATCCCCGGAGCAGATTCAGACTACGCTCAAGGAGCTTTTCAAGGACGTATTGCAAGAAGCTCTGGAAGCCGAACTGGATACTCAATTGGGGTATGACCGATACGATGGAAAAAACAAGCAAACCAAGAACAGCCGAAATGGCTATACAAAGAAAACCGTCAGCTCTGAGTATGGTGATGTGGATATCCAGGTGCCTCGTGATCGCTTGGGTGAATTCAACCCTGTTGTCGTCAAAAAGCATCAGACAATTGTGACGGGGATTGAAGACCAGATCATTGCGCTTTATGCGAAAGGCGTGAGCACACGAGATATTCAGGATCATTTGGAAAACCTGTATGGGGTTGAGGTGTCCCCCACGCTCATTTCCAATGTTACCAATAAAATTGTTCCCCTAATCAAGGACTGGCAAAACAGGCCTTTGCAAAGTGTCTACGCCGTCGTATTTCTTGATGCGATTCACTTTAAGGTGAAACAAGAAGGCCATATTGTGAACAAAGCGGCTTACATGGTGATTGGCATTGATCTGGATGGGAACAAAGATGTTCTCGGCATCTGGATTGGCGAAAATGAGTCGGCCAAATTCTGGCTTACGGTGCTAAATGAGTTAAAAAACCGCGGTGTACAGGACATTCTCATTACCTGCGTGGATAATCTGACGGGCTTTTCTCAGGCCATTGCCGCATGCTATCCACA
>NZ_CANMZW010000096.1 GCF_947502445.1 uncultured Brevibacillus sp. | reverse complement strand
TGTAACCGTCAAGTAAAATTGAACACCTTTTGCTAATTAATTTTGAACACTTTCGTGTTCAAAAATGGTACTTCTATGTTTCATTCTGTAGCTATCCCCGTTTAAATGAATGACTTCTGCTCGGTGCACGATTCTATCCAATATTGCAGTTGTAATCCCAGGATCGCCGAGAAGTTCTCCCCATTCACTAGGACCTTTGTTAGATGTCAAGATGATGGATGAATGATTGTACAGGTCATTGATTAAATGGAAGAAGAGATTGGCTTCTCGTTGATCCATTGCCATAAACATAAGATCATCAATAATAACGAGGTTCGCCTCTCGAATCCGCTTCATTTTTGCTTGTGATTTCCGTGTGAATTCTTCCGTTTTTAACGTATGGATAAGTTCTCCCATCGAAAT
The DNA here is from genome assembly GCF_947502445.1 of uncultured Brevibacillus sp. GTDB lineage: Bacteria > Bacillota > Bacilli > Brevibacillales > Brevibacillaceae > Brevibacillus. The sequence continues at coordinate 457 of NZ_CANMZW010000096.1, read as the reverse complement.
AAACATGACCTTATATCCTCGATTGATCGCTTCGATACCAAGTCCTGTAGCCAGATGTGTTTTGCCTACACCGGGTGGCCCAAGAATAATAAGGTTAAATAACTGATCGAGCCAAGTTAAATCTTTTAGTTGATTGACTTGTTTTTGGCTCAATGATTGCTGCTCAACTAGGTTAAACTCATCTAGTGTTTTTTGATAAGGGAACGCCGCCCATTTTAAACGCCTCTCCATGAGTTTCAGTTCCCGACGTGTTTGCTCGTATTCAAGCACATTTCGAAGAAATACGAGATAGGAGTGTTGCTGCTTTTCAGCTTCTCGTAATAACTCTATAACTCGATGAGATGTTTCCGATAAATGCAACGAACGTAGCAAATCTTGCAGTTGGCTCAGTTCACTCACGATAGCTCTCCTCCAAAATTACCAGGTATTGATTCACATCTCTTTTCTCTGGAAGAGT
>NZ_CANMZW010000095.1 GCF_947502445.1 uncultured Brevibacillus sp. | reverse complement strand
ACAGATGCAGCAGCAGCTCAAGCTGTAGACAACAAAATCGGAGCACTTCCAGCAGTAGCTGCATTGACTCTTGCTGATAAACCAGCAGTAGTAGCAGCACGTGCAGATTATGATGCACTGACTGCAGCTCAAAAAGCTCTGGTAACAAAAGTAGCTGACCTGGAAGCAGCAGAGCAAAAAATCGCTCAATTAGAAGCTGGTCAAACAGATGCAGCAGCAGCTCAAGCTGTAGACAACAAAATCGGAGCACTTCCAGCAGTAGCTGCATTGACTCTTGCTGATAAACCAGCAGTAGTAGCAGCACGTGCAGATTATGATGCACTGACTGCAGCTCAAAAAGCTCTGGTAACAAAAGTAGCTGACCTGGAAGCAGCAGAGCAAAAAATCGCTCAATTAGAAGCTGGTCAAACAGATGCAGCAGCAGCTCAAGCTGTAGACAACAAAATCGGAGCACTTCCAGCAGTAGCTGCATTGACTCTTGCTGATAAACCAGCAGTAGTAGCAGCACGTGCAGATTATGATGCACTGACTGCAGCTCAAAAAGCTCTGGTAACAAAAGTAGCTGACCTGGAAGCAGCAGAGCAAAAAATCGCTCAACTGGAAGCTGGTCAAACAGATGCAGCAGCAGCTCAAGCTGTAGACAACAAAATCGGAGCACTTCCAGCAGTAGCTGCATTGACTCTTGCTGATAAACCAGCAGTAGTAGCAGCACGTGCAGATTATGATGCACTGACTGCAGCTCAAAAAGCTCTGGTAACAAAAGTAGCTGACCTGGAAGCAGCAGAGCAAAAAATCGCTCAACTGGAAGCTGGTCAAACAGATGCAGCAGCAGCTCAAGCTGTAGACAACAAAATCGGAGCACTTCCAGCAGTAGCTGCATTGACTCTTGCTGA
>NZ_CANMZW010000094.1 GCF_947502445.1 uncultured Brevibacillus sp. | reverse complement strand
CTGTAAGGAGGAGCATTTTTATGTCTCACAGAGCAAAGATATCCGGGCCGGTAAAAATTACGGCTATTGAACAAATCCTTCGCGGGGAAAATACGCTGAATCGCTTAGCAAAAACACTCGGTATTAAGAATTCGTCTATTAGGCAATGGCTCCAAACTTATCAATCGCTAGGTCCAATTGGACTGCTCAATACTTCGAAGAACGCAGCCTATTCCCAAGAGCTAAAGATAACCGCTGTTCAAGATTATCTAGCAGGCGGTGGCTCTTACATGGAACTTTGCAAACGGTACGGCATTAAATCAACCAAGCAGCTACGTAACTGGATACTAAAGTATAATAGTCATGAAGAACTAAAAGCTTCCGGCACAGGAGGAGCGCCTATCATGACAAATGGAAGAAAGACTACTTTCGAAGAAAGAATTGAAATTGTAAGGTTTTGTATAGAAAATCAACAAGATTATACTCAGACCGCACAGCAATTTCAGGTATCCTATCAACAAGTTTATTCTTGGACAAATAAATACTTAAAGTCAGGTTTAGATGCACTTCAGGACAGACGTGGGAAACGAAAATTGGAAGAAGAAATGACCGAAATCGAGAGGCTAAGGGCACAGAACTCACTACTTCAAGCTGAGAATCGAAGAAAGCAAATGGAGATTGATTTCTTAAAAAAGCTGAAGGAACTCGAAAGGGGGCCATTCTAAGTGAAGTACGCTTCGAAGCGGCTTATTTGACTATTCAAGATCTTCATGAAAGTAAATCATATTCCATCAGTCAACTTTGTGAAATCGGCCGTGTTCAGCGTTCTGCTTATTACAAATGGCTTAATCGGAAACCAAGTACGAACGAAATATTCAACATAGAAATAATCTCATTAATGAAAGACGCTTACGAAGAAAGAAACGGAATCCTCGGCTATCGACAAATGACGATCAAACTGAATCG
>NZ_CANMZW010000093.1 GCF_947502445.1 uncultured Brevibacillus sp. | reverse complement strand
GGGTAGATGACTGGGGTGAAGTCGTAACAAGGTATCCGTACCGGAAGGTGCGGATGGATCACCTCCTTTCTATGGAGATACGACGATTAACGCACATTCGCTGTTCAGTTTTGAAGGAGCATGAATCCTTCACAATGATGATAAGGAAGTTCTGCTAAAAGCGCTCGCGTCCATGCGAGAACGCAGAACGACTTACATCCTATAAGTCTGGTGATGATGGCGGAGGGGACACACCCGTTCCCATGCCGAACACGGCCGTTAAGCCCTCCAGCGCCGATGGTACTTGCTCCGCAGGGAGCCGGGAGAGTAGGACGTTGCCAGGCGGACGCAAAAGGATCGTCTGCTAAAATCGCCTCATCCATGAGGCAACGCAGACACTAGCACATCCTGTGCGTCGTTGTTCCTTGAAAACTGGATACTGCATGTAATTGCTAAGGATATTTGAAAGTGATGTTTAAGGTACGTCTGCTAAAGTCTCCAACGTCCTGTTGGAACGCAGACATAACCACATCCTGTGGTTAAGTTACTAAGGGCACACGGTGGATGCCTTGGCGCTAGGAGCCGAAGAAGGACGCAGCGAACTGCGATAAGCCTCGGGGAGCGGTAAGCACGCTTTGATCCGGGGATCTCCGAATGGGGAAACCCACCATCTGTAATGGGATGGTATCCGTATCTGAATACATAGGGTACGAGAAGGCAGACCCGGTGAACTGAAACATCTAAGTAGCCGGAGGAAGAGAAAACAATAGTGATTCCGTCAGTAGCGGCGAGCGAACGCGGAAGAGCCTAAACCGTCAGGTTTACCTGGCGGGGTTGTGGGGCGTCTCACACGGAGTTACAAAAGATACCTGTAGGTGAACAGCTTGGGAAAGCTGACCATAGGGCGTGACAGTCGCGTAACCTAAACAGGTATCTCTCCGAGACCAACCCCGAGTAGCGCGGGACACGTGAAATCCCGTGTGAATCTGGCAGGACCATCTGCTAAGGCTAAA
>NZ_CANMZW010000091.1 GCF_947502445.1 uncultured Brevibacillus sp. | reverse complement strand
GCTCCAAGTCAAGCCATGGTAACTACGAGTTGCTAGATTCGGTTTTACAAGGTTACACAAATTTCTTGACAGACTCTTCCATTATCCTTTTTTATAGCTATTTTTTTCTCGCAAACTATTTCCTTGCTTTATTATTGATTCCTAGTGATCAAAACTGATAATATTAGTGTTATTATGGAAAAAATTCAAAAGGGTGGTAATGTGAAAAATTTTATTAAAAAATTGATTAACAACCCTGTTATTAATTTCATAGATAAGTTATATCCATGGTTATGGTATACGTTTCTACTACTTTTTTTATTTACAGATTATCTTAATCAGGAAAACGTCCCTTCTTTAATTGCTATTTTGATTTTCATGGCATTCGCACCCATTGCCCACCTACGCAATCCTAAGGAACTATTTAACAATAATATTCTATTCATGGCATTCATTACATATTTAATTCTTCCGGTTACTATTTCTATTTGGCTCTCTTACTTTATCTCATTCGTTAGTAATGTTACGATACTAATGCTCTTAGTGCTTATTCTTATAGTGTCAGTTTCACTTTTCTTCTTTATGTACTATAGATCAGTAAAGAATACAACAGAAAAGCTATTTCTAGAAAACGCGAGAATTTCATTTGATATACTTCGTTTCATTTTCGTAGTTGTATTATCAGTTTCAATTATTTATGCTAACATCACAAACGATTTTTCTTCTTTTATTGAATTATTTAGTACCGTTAACGAAAGAAGTACAGAAGAAAATCGAAAGCATTTTATCCTATTATTTCAATCAGTATCATTACCATTTACCGTATCTTCGATAGTATTAAAAATTGTTTCAGACTATTTGCTACTTAGAAGAAATAGAAAATAACTGTTATATCTTTTGGTGAGCATAAATCGCTCGTAAAGTTGTTAGAACGGGCAACGGGCAATCGTTAATTTTTATCTTTCTATATTCCACTTTAAACAGATATTAATCCGAATGTGTTACATCTCAAATAATACAATTAGTCACCTCACGGTGGCTTTTTCAATTTAAAAGAAAAAGCACCGCTCGGTGCCTTATTTACACTGGTACCCATGGACTGGACACTTAAAAAAAGTGCACAGCCGTGGGTACCTTTTTGTATACTGGTAGAAGT
>NZ_CANMZW010000090.1 GCF_947502445.1 uncultured Brevibacillus sp. | reverse complement strand
ATCTTGCATAAAAGGATGGGATATGATGCTCTCTTCACTTAAAGAAAAACAAACATCTTATGAATTGGTTTGTATCGAAGAATTAGTGCCACAAGATCACTTGCTCCGTAAAATAGACCGCTACATTGACTTTTCTTTTATTACGGAAAAAGTACGACCCTTTTACTGTGAGAATAATGGTCGTCCTTCTGTCGATCCTGTCGTGCTATTCAAAATGATGTTCGTTGGGTATCTGTTTGGGATTCGTTCTGAAAGACAACTCGAAAAAGAAATTCAAACCAACATTGCTTATCGCTGGTTCCTCGGACTCAATCTTGGTGACAAAGTTCCAGATCACACCACGATCAGTTGGAATCGACGCACACGTTTTGCTGACACCACGGTTTTTCAGGATATCTTCGATGAGATCGTTTTACTTGCTAGTAATCATCGCATGGTGGGCGGTCGTGTGCTGATGTCAGACTCGACCCACTTAAAAGCCAATGCCAACAAAAAGAAATACACGAAGGAAATGGTTGAAGTCGGCACACGTGCTTACGAAGAGGAGCTAAATCAAGCCATTGAAGAGGAACGAAAAGCGAAGGGAAAAAAGCTCTGAAACCACGAAAGGAGGCGAAGGAAGAAAAGGAAGTGAAAGTCAGTACCAGCGATCCTGAGAGTGGGTACATGTATCGCGAAAACAAGCCAGAGGGATTTTTCTATCTCGATCATCGGACAACCGATCTAAAGTACAACATCATTACCGATGTGCATGTTACTGCTGGGAATGTTCATGATTCGACCCCGTATGTGGCCCGTTTAGATCGTCAAATGAAACGATTTCAGTTTCAGGTTGAAGCCGTTGCATTGGATTCAGGTTATTTGACATCACCTATTTGTAAGGCATTGCATGACCGAAAGATTTTTGGAGTGATTGCCCATCGAAGATTTTCTCCCGTGAAAGGATTGTTTCCCAAAAAGAAGTTCGTTTACATAGAAGAAGCAGACCATTACGTTTGTCCGAGTAACCAAATTTTAAGTTATCGTACAACCGATCGCGAAGGATACAGCCATTACAAATCTGATCCAGAAGTGTGCAAGGACTGTCCGCTTTTAGTTCAATGTACGCGATCCAAAAAGAAACAAAAGGTGATCACACGGCACGTTTGGGAAAAACACAAGGAGCAGATTCGGGAAAATCGCCTGAGTAAATCAGGAAAAATGCTCTACAAGAAAAGAAGTCAATCTATTGAGCGAAGCTTCGCGGACGCAAAAGAACTCCACGGGCTTCGCTACTGCCGTATGAGAGGACTCCGAAACGTGCAAGAGCAGGCCCTCATGACAGCAGCCTGCCAAAACCTCAAGAAGATCGCCAACCACCTAGCCAAACAAGGCTAGGTGGTTGGGGGCAGTCTTTTGGAATGATGTGGGCATTCATCGTCATCTACGAATCATCTGAAAACACAAAAAGAGTGTAAAGAAACTGAGGGTTTCTCTACACTCTG
>NZ_CANMZW010000089.1 GCF_947502445.1 uncultured Brevibacillus sp. | reverse complement strand
TGTGACTGCTAAACTAAAGTGGACAGTATCCGCTAGATAAAATTGGACACTCAATTCCCAATTTTCACTCCATACTATGATAGATTTATGGAAGACATCATGGTATAGGGGGACGCGAAAGGTGGATAAGTGGCAAGTGTATGTAGAGATTGATCAATTATTAAAACAGGGCTTTACGAAACAAAACATAGCTAAAAAATTAAAAATATCAAGAACAACGCTATACCGATATCTTGAAAAGTCGCCTAAGGAAATGGCTGATTGGATGGAGTCAATTAAATCTAGAGCAAAGAAGTTAGACAAGTATGAACAGCTCATTCTCCGGTGGCTTAGAGAACATCCAGATATGTCGGCGGCACAAGTGTATGACTGGCTAAATGAGCGATTCGAAGAACTTCAAATTGGGGAAAGTACTGTACGTTCATATGTAAGAGAACTTCGTTCTCACTATGAGATTCCGAAGGAACTTCGATCTCGCTCGTATGAAGCCATACCTGACCCACCAATGGGACAACAAGCTCAAATTGACTTTGGAGTTACTACACAGAAAGCAACTTCGGGGAAAAATGTAAAACTCAATTTCATTGCTTTTGTACTGTCCCACTCTCGCTATAAATATATGGAGTGGCTAGATAGACCGTTCACAACGAAAGATGTCATCCATGCACATGAGAATGCGTTTCGCTACTTTGATGGAATACCTTTTGAATTGGTTTACGATCAAGATAACTTAATAGTTGTCAGTGAAAATGCTGGGGATGTCATTCTTACATCCGAATTTGAAGCGTACCGTAGAAGTCGGGATTTGACGTTACGAATCTGCAGAAAAGCTGATCCAGAAAGCAAAGGCCGAATTGAGAATGTAGTAGGGTTTATCAAATATAATTTTGCCAAGCATCGAATCTTTAGCCATCTTGATGCTTGGAATGAGCAAGGATTACGATGGTTAGAGCGAACAGGAAATGGAAAAATGCATCATACAACAAAAAAGAGGCCAAACGAAGTGTTCTCTCTAGAGAAACAACACTTGCGATCGCCCTCATCGATCAATACTGGACATATTGATCAAGTCAAAAATACCCTGAATACGAGTATAACAAGGACTGTCCGAAAGGACAACACAGTGTTGTACAAATCAAATCGTTATTCTGTCCCGTTAGGTACATACTCGCCTTACGGGAGGGTCATTCGATTGACCATAGAAGATGAATCCTTTCTTGTAATTCATGATACAGAAACGAACGAATGGTTAGGTAAACACGCCATTCATTCTGGCACAGGACATCTCATCCAAGATCGCAATCACACACGTGATCGTTCCAAAGGAATAGATGGATATATAGACCAGCTTTCTAAGCATTTCTCCAAACCCGAGATGGCAAAGCAATATTTAGAAGGCGTTCGGAAAAAGCATCCAAGATACATTCGTGATCAACTCCAATTGATAAGAAAACAAATTGATCAATCAGAGGGCCTAATACTGGATCAAGGATTAGTAGAGTGCATAAAACGAAAGTTATATAGTGCGAATGAGTTTACAGACATGATCGCTTACTTGCACCGACAACAAGTGTCCACTCAGATTGATCATGATGATACTGTACAGCCGTTACATAGTCTAGCGGCCTCTACGATAGC
>NZ_CANMZW010000088.1 GCF_947502445.1 uncultured Brevibacillus sp. | reverse complement strand
GTTTTTTAATTTATGCAGCCCCTACGGGTCTGCATAAATTAACTGCCATTACCTACATTTTTATACTGCCATAAACAAGTAATTTTCAAAAATAAAATCTGGCGGGATTTCGGGCTCACGCGCACCCGCAGTGCTTTACCTCTCCAGAGGGACCCGTAAATATTCCTAGCATTGATTTTGAGCTGAGTTTTGTGATTAGATAATCTCGTTTTAGCTCTTTGCTCATCCAGCCAAGGGCATTACCCTCCCTTGATACCCAATCTCTCCAGAGCGGCTTGTACATTGCCAGATACTTCTATCACATCTACATTGCCACTGACCTGTATGAATAGCTGCTGTCCATCTTGCATCAAGAAGAAAGAAACTCCATCCTCATCCTTAACTGGTAGATTGCCTTTGACATGATAGCTTAGGATGACCTGGCCTTGCTCGTTGTACTTCACTACCAGGAACTCTCTGCTTGTACCACATCCATAGATTAGTAACACGATGCTGCATATCATCAGTAGTAGTCTCATCTTCAATACCAATTCTCTTTCACTCCTTTTTCTGAAATAAAAAATGCCACCCTAAATACGAGTGACATTTCACGAGTATATTTCTTTAATATTTTCTTTAAAGATTTTCTTTAGGCTTCGCGCTCTAATGAAGGAAAAAGTTTGACTGTCCGCGGATTAGAGGACAGTCACAAGTGTCAGCTAATTAGAGGACAGTGCGCGTTGAAGCCTTGGAACATATGAGTTTGTCCCTTTGACTGTACTCTATTTAGAGGACGGACTTTTAAAAGAAAAGAAAAAAACAACAGTAGGAACGATGCTATCATTTCTTAACAAGTACTCTTTCGAATCTTTGAAAATCCAGTTCAAGTTCTTTTATACTTTTTTCTTTTTCATCATTCGACAATAAAGGGTTTGATTTTACTGCTTTAATTTTTTTCTTGAGCTCTTTCTTTTTTTCTTGTTTCCTCATTCTCGTAGCTAGATGATAGTCGTGAAATAATCGACCATAGGTATCAACTGCTGATTTGATAAATTTGTTCAATATATTATAAGCAGCGTGTAACTCATCTTCAGTTTCTATAAATTGAAACTTCATTTCTACCTCATACCATATTCTTAAATCGTTATATTCCACTAAATGAATATTGTCGTATATCACCTTTGAAGTCTCTGAGTAAACTGTATTCCAGACTTCCGGTTCGAAATTGAGCTCCTTAATAACATAGGGAGCTTCATTTTCAATGTAAATTTCCTCTATACTCCACTCAATATTTAATTTGCTATTGTATTTCAAAAAAATAATAAACAATTGATTGTACAACTCAACCAACTGCTTTTCTTGCAACTTTTGTCTCGCCTTGACTGAGTCAACAAACCTTTCTTTTAAGAATCCGACAAAAATAGTTAAGATTACCGTTAACACTGGAATAATCACTACAGAATATTTTACTAGCCATTCCATCAGAACTCATCCCTCCATATTCATTGTCTAATGGAAAAAGTTTCTTGTCCAATAAAAGATCTAGGTGAGTAAACCCTCCTAGATTCAAACCTTAAGTTCATGATAGTCAACAAACAGGATTGGAGTATGCGAATAAAAGGCACACAAATCACTGATTGGAGCTTGGTGACATATCCAACCTTAACCGTTGTTACCAGACGTCATCATTAATATCTGAGTGCAAGATCACGTTCCATTAGGGTCTGTAAAATAACGGTTTAACCCCTGAATTATTGAGTCAGGCTCCCTTATTCTCGCTGTTTCATTGTTTTTCATCTTCTTCAACCA
>NZ_CANMZW010000087.1 GCF_947502445.1 uncultured Brevibacillus sp. | reverse complement strand
CGGTTGAATACCGGGAAGCGATCGCCGCATAGGTTTTTACTCTTTTTTCACTGTCCACTTGACGGGGCTATGACCAAATACCGCTTCTTTTTTATGTAGGCAAAAGCGCCCTTTACTTTTCCACTCGCTCCAGATTCCCATTTTCGTCCATTTTAAAAATTGCCTTGGACGAATCTTCTTCTTGTAAAAAGGCTAGCTTGCGAGCTCGCTCCATAATCTGTACCAGCGCACGATAGTCATCATTGACCCCTCTTACCTGCTCCAGCTCTCGTCTCGCTTTTGCATGGGCTTCTGTCAATTCTTTTATTTCTAATTCTTTTCCTTCCAACTCTTGTTCCAGCTGTCTCAATCGACGGGACAACTCTTTTTGGTTGACCAACATCCGAATAACCGATTCGATTTGCTGCTCTTCATCATCTGCTTGTTTGGACACTTCCTGCGTGACAGGTACTTGCCGCTTAGGAGGCAACGCAACAACCTCTACTTCGGCAGTGCCTTGTGCCGGAGCTACCCGCCCCAACTTTTTCAATTGCTGTCTTTGGCTTTTGGCAATGGATATCGCCGCATCATAACGCTTGCGGACGCAGCTGTTCCATCTGAAGCCGCAAGCAGCCGCTGTCCTCCCTAGCCTTTGACCCACTTCTTCAAATGCGGCAAGCTGCGTGCCGCCCTCGCGTATGTGGCGCAAGGTGACTTCCGCCAACACTAGATCGTCATCTTCGGTCCATGCGTCTTGTCTGGAAGCTACCATATGAGTCCCTCCCGTTACCTTTAAAAAGGATGATGTAGTTCATCCTATGCTTTTCCCTACTCTTGTAGAATCGCTTTCTACTAGAAAAAGTATGTCCAAGCAAATAAATGTTTAAACGGGAGAAACCTTACATGGCCAGCACCTACCTTTTTGTAAGAAACTTTTCTACTACTGCTACATGTGCATCACTGCCCCATATACCCGCGCATTGCTCAATTTCTTTAGCGATCCGCACCGACTGTGGCAAGCCCGCTCGTTTCCACTGCAGTATTCGCATATACGCCTCTATTCCGACGAGTGGCTGTGCTGCAATCTTTCGGGCAAAACGAAGAACATGCTCCGCTAGATCATTTGCAGAATATACTTCGTCCACGAATCCATATGTTTTGGCTTCCTCAGCAGACAGGCGCTCACCCGTTAATAGCAAGGTTAATGCTTTGGACTCGGGTAACGCATCAAATAGACGGCTTCCCCCGCCCCATCCTGTCGTAATATGCATGCCGATTTGAACAAATCCAAACAATGCCTGATTGCTGGCAAAACGAAAATGACAGGCTCCTGCGAATTCACAGCCTCCGCCAACAGCCGCCCCATTGATCATCGCGATGACTGGCTTCGTGAATTGATCAATTGTACTTAGCAATGCCCCTACCTTGCTCAAAAGTGGATGCGCCTGCTCATATCCTCTGGCTGCAATAAACTGGTTCAAGTCTCCCCCCGATACAAAGCTCTTCCCTGTGCCGGTAATAATGAGTACTTTGACGCTTTCATCGTCAGCGCAATCCTGTAAGGTAGCATGTAGCTCATCGACTAGCTCCATACTGATTGCATTATGTACCTCTGGCCGATTTAGCGTAATTGTAGCGATGCCCTCGTGCTTGGTTATACGCAACGTTTCCATTATGGCCCCCCAACCTTTTCATTCCATCCTGTTTGCCTTTATTTTACCGCCAAATGGGACAAATTCATAAGAAAATCTCTATCGAGGCCTCCTCAAGGAGGAGCGACCGCGTTTAGTGGAAATTAAGAAAAAAGAGGAGGCCAAATAAAATGTACCCTATAGAGTAGACACGTTAAAAAAGTCTACCTATAGGGTACTTTTCTGTATACTTGAGAAAAAA
>NZ_CANMZW010000086.1 GCF_947502445.1 uncultured Brevibacillus sp. | reverse complement strand
TATGAGGGTGAGAATGCGAAATGGCGTGGAAATGTGATCAAAGGTAATAAAACGTCATATCTATGCTACAACATTCCAAAATTTGTCCCAAAAAGTCTTTGGTTCATGATCTTCCCATACAATTGCCTCAATGTCTCTTCTATCGGAATCGATGTCGACATCTCCAATCTTCCAAATAAATCTGCATCTGAATATGCATTGAAATAAGATCCAAACAGCTAAGAACAGGAAAATAGAGATATAGGCGGCAGCAAAGCTAACACCATTGAATTTTGGTGCAAAAGCCGTGAAACCTTGAATAATGATAATGATCGTCATAAATGTGGCCGCATAATAAGCCAAGCCGGGCATTAATTTAGCTTTAAATGGTAACTCGTCACGAGAGATGCCACGGTATTTCAAAGCTTGCATAAATCTGATGTGCGAGATTGAGATAAATAACCATGCAAAAAAGCCTGCAACACCAGTGATATTTAATAGCCATTCGAAAACTTTGTCACCACCAGTAGATGTCTCCATGTAAGCCAAAGCGCCAAATGCAGCAGTAACGAAAACTGCAATGTATGGAACACCACCTTTGGTGGTCCTTGACAGGAATTTAGGAGCCAACTTGTTCTTTGATAGACCAAATAAAATACGGGAACCAACGTAAATATTTGAATTTGCGGCAGAAATAATGGTTGTTAAGATAACAGCGTTGAAGATATGTGGCAAAACCTTTGTACCAGAGTTCTCAATAGCAATAATAAAGGGAGAAGTAGAAACGTAGGAAGTAGATTGTGTTAGTTTAGGGTCATTGTATGGAACTAAAAGTCCAATGAATAATAGAGAGCCAATGTAGAAGGTTAAGATACGGAAAACAACTTTTTTGATGGCTCTTGGAACGGATTTTCTGGGGTTTGCAGCTTCACCAGCAGTGATACCAACTAGTTCAGTACCTTGAAATGTGAAGGCAGCGTTAATCAAAGAGGAAACCCAACCTAAGAACCTCCCTTCGTTTTTATCCTTAGATATTATACCTGGACCCCAGGCACCTGGGTTTCTCCAATAACGGAATCCAACTGGGCCGGTAACCCCAGCACCACAAACCATACAAAAACAGTATATTAGAAACCCGATAATGGCTAAAACTTTGATGGAAGCGACCCAGAACTCGAATTCACCGTAATATTTGACAGGGAACAAGTTCATTATTGTGATAATTACCCAAAAAATACTAATCCATGCCGCCAGTGGAACTTTGTACGTCCAAAATTGAATGACTTGGCCAACTACACTAAGTTCCAGGGCAAAAGTGATTGCCCAAGAAAACCAATACATGTAACCATTGGCCGCACCAAATGCTGGAGAAAGGAATCTTTGTGAGAAAACTGTGAAAGAGGATGTAACAGGGATGAATGTAGCCATTTCACCCAAGGACTGCGTGACAGAATATGCCAAAGAACCCATAAATAAATATGATATAAGAGCGCCCACTGGGCCGGCGTTGGTCAGAGGTGTGGATAAACCAATGAAAAGACCTGTACCAATAGTACCACCAAGGGCAATCATACCAATATGTCTTTGCTTAAGCTCTCTCTTCACTTCAGCGTTCTGTACTTCTCCTTCATCTTCATCACCTATGCCATCCTCCATAGAGAACGTATCCTCGCCATTTACTCTCGTCGGGAAAGAGCGCAATGGATACAATTCTTTACTTTTCTCATCTTTCAATGGTATTGACCCACGTCTGTGGTGTGTTTGTGAAGCTTCAACGTCGTGAAAGAGGGTTGTGACCGGCTCATTGTACATATGCTTCTCCTCTATGTCGGCGTCTTCTTTTGAATTTGTCATTGCTATGCCTTTTTTTTTTTTTGTTTTTACAGGAGTTAAGAAGTCTGAAGAACTCTGAAATAAACTTTCGATTGACGACAGATTAAAAACTGGATCCAACTATAAGTATAATAGTAACTTATATATTTCTGTTCCAGATATATACGTAAAAAAAAGAAAAGGATAATTGATGTTTTTGCAAAAAGGGATTCCCTGATTCGGTTTACTCTGTTCGCAACCACTCTT
>NZ_CANMZW010000085.1 GCF_947502445.1 uncultured Brevibacillus sp. | reverse complement strand
GTTGCATAAAAAATCCCCCTCTGTTCTTCTGATAACAGCTTAACAAGATAAGGGGGTATAACTCAAATCCAATTTTGAGGCTTTAGAGTAACGATCATGCAACTTAATCCAGGTGGCAAGCTGTGTTTGATCATCTGATTTTGGGACAATCCACCTTTCAGGTAATCCTTTACCGCTTGAAGCTTGAGCTCAGCACTTTAACTTCTATTGTGAGTACGACGTTCTAGCACCTCATATCCAAACACCTTATAACGCCGCCTCCATTTCGCTAGAGTCGTTTGACGACTCCGTAGTTCTTGGCTGCAGCCTTGACACCAATTTCACCACTTGCTATTTCTCCGAGGATAGCGAGTTTCTCCGAGGCACTATATTTTTCTTATCGCATGAAAAAGCCCCCTTAGTAAAACAGTTTTTTATTACTTCACCTGTCTACCGTATGGGGAGCTTATCACTGAAAGTACGACCTTTTTGTCTACGCAGTTAGCCTGCCCACCTGCCAAAATGGAAGCTGATACACGGTGAGAAGCATAGCCAAAATGTTTTATTCTACTTTACTAAAATGTCTAAATCCGAAAAATACTCCCTTCATATTTCCAGCATCGTTGCGATGGAAGACAATTGGCAATTTACGACCATCTTTTTCCAGGGTAAAACAATCGCCTCCAACATAACTCACCTCATATGCCCCTCCATTTCCCTCCATGACAACTGAGCCATTTTCAGCCTTAAAGCGGAATGGCTCAGCACCTTCACCACCTGCATATGCGCCTTCGTATTGCGCCAACTGATCTGCAGGCAACTCTTGTACTTGATAGGAAATAGAAGGGGTGTTGATCGGCCTTGATTGAATACCGTTTAGTGCGGCTACCATGATAGTTGACGATGGCGCTTCATGTAGATTCGACAACACGACACCCGTAATGTTATGTTCGGGAACTAAATAAATCACTGCACTTACACCTTTGATATTACCACCGTGCTCCACCAGGGTTGCTCCGTGGAAATCTTTGATCACATCGAAGCCATATCCGTAAAACATGTTTGGTGAAAGCTGGATATAAGGTGAAATCATTTGCGACACACTTGCTTCTGAAAGAATTCTTTTGCCATCAACCAAGCCACCAGTGCGGAACATTTCCAGATACTTCAATTGATCGCGAGCGGTGGATTTGAGAAAACCGGCTGCACGCATCAGTGGGGCATCCCAGGGAGCAGGCGATGCAAACACTTTTTTCTCCGCGCCAAAACCTTCCGACGAATAGAGAGTGGCTGTATCAGTATGACTTTGGAGCTCCTCAAGATGGAACACGGTATTCGTCATCCCAGCAGGGTCCAAAATGCTCTCTTTTAAATATACCTCAAACGGCTTGCCACTAACTTTGTTAATAATCGCGCTAAGCAGACCGTAGGAATCATTCGAGTAGCTAAAATACTCTCCTGGCTTCCCTAACAGTTGGAAATTATAGTTGGCTATAAATTTCATGACGTCTTCATACGTCTCCAGTGCGTCGTGCTTGGCTAATTGCTTGTTAAAAATTGCCCCAAGAGTTGACTGTTGCAAAACAGAGTCTGCTTCCAGGCTTTTTTTCATCGCGAAAGTCAAAGTAGGAAGAGGCGGCAGTCCAGCAGAGTGCGTCATTAAGTGATGGATGGTGATCTGCTTGGTTTGTTTTTCGTCAGGCGTGCGGAATTCCAGCAAATACTTAATGACCGGATCATGAATAGACAATTTACCAGCATCTTGTAAATGCATAATGGCTGCGCATGTATATGATTTGGTCACAGAACCAATACCAAACACAGTATCCAGTGTGATTTCTTTTTGTTGCTCCACATCACTGTAACCGAACGTTTGCTGATAAGCCAGTTCCCCATCCTTTGCCAATGCTACGATTGCTCCAGGTGTTTTCGTCTCACCCAGAAGGTTGCCGATGGATTCTTCAAAAGCTTCTGTCCATTTAATGTTGCTCATTCTCATCATCCTTTAAAGTTGATAATAAAACGCTTTCTCAAAACTAATACCATTCTCGAATTAAAAAGTCATAATAATAGGCTTCCTGTTCTGCTTTTTCTATTGGTTTTGCTTTGAAATAGCCTCGTTTTTCTATTCCCAATCGAAATCAGCGCGAGTTGAGAGAGTTAGTTCAATATCGTCGAAGCATTTCAGTTAATCCACACCGACCTATTCTCTTAAGCCAGTTCTTAAGCACAATTCCTGATCCTTAGTAACATGATTTCAATTCAGCGCATTCGGTTCCCCATTTCGCTTTCGTTTAAAACCCGATGTATCATCACAAATCGATCTCTATTCAAAAAATACGATACCCCGATATAACCCTCAATTTAAGCATAGCAAAAGGTGAACCTAGCTCCCCTTTTGCCACCTTGACTTAATTAGGAATACGTTTTTTCGTATTCCGTAAGCTGTTTAATAACTTCGCGATTCGGTTCATAACCAATTCCCAGTTTATTTGAAATAGTGATCATTCCATTCTCAACGACTACCTCCGGCTCAATAACATCCCGATCCCAATAACGAGAAGATGCAGCTGTATCACCTGGCATAACGAAGTTTGACAGCGTCGTCAAGGCAATGTTATGT
>NZ_CANMZW010000084.1 GCF_947502445.1 uncultured Brevibacillus sp. | reverse complement strand
ATGTTCGGCGGCATCGGATTGGATGGTCTCATGTTCGGCGGCATCGGATTGGATGGTCTCATGTTCGGCGGCATCGGGTTTGATGGTCTCATGTTCGGCGGCATTGGATTTGGCTTTATGTTTGGGGGCATTGGATTTGGCTTCAGGTTTGGTGGCATTGGATTTGCTGGCATCTGGTTCGGTGTCTTCGGTATGTTTTGGTTTGGTGCTGGCATGATGGGCCTTTGCGGCATGGGGCGCACTGGCTTTACCGGTTGTGGACTGGGCATTTCAGAAGACGGATTCATTGGTGATGGTTTCATCGGTGACGGATTAACCGGTGATGGCATCGAAGGAGACGGCACCATAGGTGATGGCATTGGCATACTTGAAGAAGGCGGCTTCGGCATTTCTTTAGGACGCCTCGGCTGTGCAGGAGGCATAGGCGGCATTTTGCGTCGCTTTTCCACGGATTCATACACGTCCTTTCGGATAAACTAACACAGTACATGGTATGACATATATCCCGCTCAAGAAACGACACTCGCCCAGTTTACAAAAATGGACTAAGCCCGTTTTTTTCAAATTAGTGCAGTCGCCGTGACAATATACATCTTGACTGCACGAATACATCGGTTACAATAAAACGACAAGTGATAATACTCAGACAGATGCATGTGAGCGAAAGAAAGTGAGGAAAAACGTATGTCGCCGGGCACAAGCTTCAGGCTTTCACGTTTTACCAATCGCATATACACCCGGGAAGAGGGGTTAGGATATTTTATCCTAACCCCTCTTTCTTTTCGTTCTCTGCTCTGCTAAAGGAGGAAAAACAATCATGAACAAACAACCTGTACTCGTACAACTGGATGGGAATCAACTCCGAATCGAAGAGGTAGTTTCCATCGCGCGTAACACTACCCCAATTGAACTCACGTCAGAGGCGATAGAAAAAGTTCGTCAATCGCGGGCCATGGTCGAGAAGATGGTCGATGAACAGCGTGTAGTTTATGGAATTACCACGGGCTTTGGCAAATTCTCAGATGTCATGATCCAAGGCGAGGACGCAGCAAGACTACAGGAAAATCTCATCATGAGCCACGCTTGCGGGATGGGAGAGCCTTATCCGTCAGATGTCGTACGCGCAATGATGGCGCTCAGAATCAATGCTCTTGCCAAAGGCTTCTCTGGCATCCGCGAGGAAACACTCTTGCATCTGGTGGAAATGTGCAATCGTGGTGTTCACCCTGTCATCCCGCAGCAAGGCTCGCTGGGTGCTAGTGGAGATCTCGCTCCACTGGCTCATATGGTGTTAGTTATGCTCGGCAAAGGACAGGCGACAGTAAACGGCAAGCTTTTGGCCGGAAATGATGCCCTGCTTGAGGTCGGTCTCTCTCCGATTCGCTTGCAAGCAAAGGAAGGTCTTGCTCTCATTAACGGAACCCAAGCGATGACTGC
The DNA here is from genome assembly GCF_947502445.1 of uncultured Brevibacillus sp. Taxonomy (GTDB): domain Bacteria; phylum Bacillota; class Bacilli; order Brevibacillales; family Brevibacillaceae; genus Brevibacillus. The sequence continues at coordinate 1,512 of NZ_CANMZW010000084.1, read as the reverse complement.
TCAATTGTGCCTTGCCCTGTATGACGCACGGATCGCCCTGGAAAGCGCAGAAGTAATCGCATCGATGACAATCGAGGCTCTGCGCGGAATCCCAAAAGCTTTTGACCCTCAGCTCCATCTTGTTCGCCCTCATCCAGGTCAACAGGAGTCCGCCAAACGCTTGCTCCAACATTTGTCGGGCAGCGAGCGCACAACCGCACAAGGCGAATTGCGCGTTCAAGATCCATACAGTCTGCGATGCATTCCGCAAGTACATGGTGCTACACGCGATACACTCGAGTACGTCTGGACGACGGTTACACGCGAGTGCAACAGTGTTACCGATAACCCGGTGCTGTTCACAGAAACAGGCGATATCATTTCAGGTGGGAATTTTCACGGTCAACCAATGGCCTTTGCTGCGGACTTTTTAGCAATTGCCGTAGCTGAGCTAGCCAATATTTCCGAGCGGCGCACAGAGCGACTCGTCAACCCGCAGCTTAGCGGACTCCCAGGATTTTTGACAGAAAACGGCGGACTTCACTCCGGTTTTATGATTACACAATATGTAGCCGCTTCCATTGTTTCTGAGAACAAAGTGCTGTGCCACCCTGCATCTGTCGACTCGATCCCGTCCTCGGCTAATCAGGAGGATCACGTCAGTATGGGTACTACCTCAGCCCGCAAGCTACGGACTGTCGTTTCCAATACCATCAAGGTACTTGCGATCGAGTATTTGGCCGCAGCACAAGCGATCGACTTTGGGACAGGAGAATTGGGTGTAGGCACAGGACGCGCCTATCAAACGCTTCGCTCGGTCATTTCTCGCTTGCAGGAAGACCGCGAAATGCATCCCGATCTCACAAAAGCAGAGGATCTTATCCAGCTAGGTGCCGTTGCCTTTATCGTGGAATGAAAAAAACGGGACCAACCGTTCACACAAATGACAGCCGTTCTCTGGTAAAATAAAGGTAGAAAAGCTGAAATATCATTTGGAGGGCTGCCAATTGAAACAGTCGCATCCAGTAGAACAACCTGATCATATTTTACTTTTTGACGGGGTCTGTCATTTGTGCCACGGTGCCGTTCAGTTTATATTAAAGCGAGATCCAAAGGGACATATTCATTTTGCCTCACTGCAATCGGAAAAAGGGCAAGAGCTGCTCCGTTCTTTTGACTACCCGGAAAGCGAAATGTCCTCGGTCGTATTCATCTCCAACGGACGACTTTTCAGTAAATCAGACGCGGTTTTACGCGTAGGGAAGAAGCTTTCGGGTGGATGGCCGATCCTCTCGACGGTAGCACAGCTTTTTCCTCGCTCACTTCGCAATGTCGTTTATGACTGGGTGGCGCGAAATCGTTATCGCTGGATGGGCAAGGCTGAGCAATGCATGCTGCCTACTCCGCAAATCAAATCTCGTTTTTTAGAGTAATACTAAAAAAAGGAGGAGCCGTGAAAATGTACCCTATAGAGTAGACACGTTAAAAAAGTCTACCTATAGGGTACTTTTCTGTATACTTGAGAAAAAATGA
>NZ_CANMZW010000083.1 GCF_947502445.1 uncultured Brevibacillus sp. | reverse complement strand
TTGGCTAGTGGTTGGTAACTACAAACCCCCACAGTGGACTTTCACCACCTAGTTAGTCGCCATGCGTGGCGCACTAACAGGAAAACCACAGGTGTCAGTTACCCTGTGGTTTTGATTGCAATTGCTATTGCTGGATCTCCTCGATACGAATCGCGCGGGTGTGAGAGGTATGACTCCACACCTGATTTTTCTTGGTGAAAAACGCGTAAAACAAAAGCGGGAGCCAGGTTAAGAAAAAGAACGGCAGTAGGAGCAGCCCTAGATAGCCTTTAAGTGGCACCTTTTCCAGATAAAGCGCCAAGACTGGCAGTAGGTAAAACACTGCAGTTGAACCATATATGAGCCAGCTTGGTAACATGGTTGCGGCTGGTGTCAATACAGCAATATCGAAGAAACGGCCCAAAAATAGCAGGGACATCATGGTAACCATCAAGACGTACATCGGTTGGAACAAGTAAAACGCTGCGTCCATCATACCGAGCATTCTAGATTTGATTCCGCTTTTCAAAACGGTGCCAATGTATCTTCCCGCCACATCATAGTGCCCCTGCATCCAGCGCAAGCGTTGGCGCATAGAAGATTTCAAGTCAATCGGTTTTTCATCCCAAACTTTGGTGTCATGTGCCCATGTTGGGTAAATACCTCGTGCAATACAGCGAGTAGCAAACTCCAAATCCTCAGTCAGACTGGTTGCTCCCCAGCCCATCTCTTTCAGCAGGTTGCTTTCAATACACAGTCCTGTTCCTCCCAAGGTGTTCGGCAATCCCAGGTTGTGGCGTGCCAGCTGCCACATACGGTTGGTAAACCAGTACGTAACTGCATAAGAGAGCGTAATCCAGGAATCAAACGGGTTTTTGGAATCCAGATAGCCTTGGATTACTCTCGCCCCTTTACTGAGACGATCATTCATCACGCGCAAGAAGTTTTTCTCCACGAGATTGTCAGCATCAAACATAACGACAGCATCGTATTGCTTAGGTCTTGCCCAGAGGTTTTCCAACATCCATTCAATCCCGAAGCCTTTACCACGCTTGGACGTATCAAAACGCTCACAAGCGTACGCTCCGTGTTGCCGGCTAATCTCCGCGGTGTTATCTGTACAGTTGTCACAGATGACAAAGATGTCGTACATTTCACGCGGATAGTCCAGCTTTTTCAGGTTCTCAATCAATGGTGCGATAACAGCACTTTCGTTGTGTGCAGCAATCAGTACAGCAAAGGTCTTTTGTGGTTCAGTTGTAACAGTTTCATTCTTGCGAAACAGCCCTGCACAAGAAACCAGGGTTTGGTAGGCACTGATGACACCTACCGTTGAAGTAAATCCGATGAATAATCCCTCAATGATCTCTCTAGTTACACTCATGGGTTCTTCTCCTCGACCTAAATCAGATTTGGGTCAGATCCGATTTGGGTAGTGTTTTTCCAAAATTTCTCTATTCTTTTTCTCTCAATTGGGAGTGTACATCAAATGTGTTTCTTACGCAATGACCCAAAAGTGGGAAAAAATTAAGGCACTGCTATCACCTTTCCCACCTTTTTCTCTTTCTATTCGACATCTCTTGACAATGAGCAGATTTGAAAAATTTGGCTTATCATCGATTCCAATAGCGAAAGCCTCAGTTCTTAATACTCTCTTCCAACATCTTGATTTGGCTTCCGAAAGAAAAAAAAGCCCTTGTCAAAAAAAGGCTCGATTTGGTTAATGGATACGAAAATTCGAAGCGATTTATTCCTGACGAAAATTTGATAGGGTACGGTCAGCAAGCCATGATCATGAACAGTATCATACCATGGTTACCTGCAGCGGCAGTCTGCCAATACCACCTAGCCAGCAGTTCATATCATGGCTTTAAATTACGGAATTGAGTATACACAATCCACTATACGAAGTCAATACGACTTGCAGATTTCCAATTACCCATTTTTCAGTCAAAATTTTTTACTCTCATGCAAAAAATCTTCTTTTCTACTAACTTTGTAAAAAAGTGTTAGCCGATGTCGAATTCTCTGCTAATTGTGGAAAATTTGTTCCACAAGAATAACATGGATTCGTCACATTCGCCTTTTTAACCTCTCCTATGATTTTACGTTTTCTTACATATTTTTGCTGAAATTAGACAAATTATTACGAGTGGAAGCAAAGTTTCATGGGCGTTCCCCCCACAAAAATAATCTGATCTGAGAGGGAAAATCGATGATTCCTGAGGATATTAAACTGCTACTACATGATATTCGCTTAATCGGAGGTGGAATGAAGCAATACGAGCACCCTGATGACTGGCAGCTAATACGAAATCTGCTTGGTGATCCGCAGAGCGTTGATTTAAGCGATGCTACGCCTGAGTATTGGGAGCAGATGAAGGCCTCTCTGGAGGCCGTGAAAGAGGTGGCCATGGAAAAAGCGGAGAAGCGCTATCTACACGGCCTCTATTACTCGAATCCATTTATTTGATGGCTTGCGAAAGCCTCCTCTCTTTCTATTTAGGAATCGAGAGGAGGTCGTGTTTCTTCTATATATATGTTCGGGCGATATGCTCTTTTCTAGACATCAAAAAACCTCCCTTGGACATTTATCGTCCTTAGGAGGTTTGTCATCCTTTGATAATAACGATGCGTCCCAGGAGAGATTCGAACTCCCGACCGACGGCTTAGAAGGCCGTTGCTCTATCCTGCTGAGCTACTGGGACACAGTTTGGAGGGAGTACCCGGATTTGAACCGGGGGTGAAGGTTTTGCAGACCCGTGCCTTACCACTTGGCTATACTCCCACTGTATGGGGCGATCGATGGGACTTGAACCCACGAGTGCCGGAGCCACAATCCGGTGCGTTAACCCCTTCGCCACGATCGCCATAATGATATTCTATGTTAGCCATTCGATACAGGTTCTTCTGGCAGGGGCAGTAGGAATTGAACCCACACCAAAGGTTTTGGAGACCTTCGTTCTACCTTTAAACTATGCCCCTATGGTAGCGGTGGAGGGAATCGAACCCCCGACCTTTCGGGTATGAACCGAACGCTCTAACCAGCTGAGCTACGCCGCCATAAGAAAACCTCTATCACTCAATAAAAAAAATTTTACTTTTTGATAGTAAAAATAAAAATGGCGGAGAGTGAGGGATTCGAACCCTCGCTACGCTTGCGCATACTAACGGTTTAGCAAACCGTCCCCTTCGGCCT
>NZ_CANMZW010000082.1 GCF_947502445.1 uncultured Brevibacillus sp. | reverse complement strand
GCCGTATACCGGACGGTACGTACGGTGGTGTGGGAGGTCGGCTACTCAACTAATGGGTAGCCTCCTACCCGATTGGACTTTAGAAGGAGGAATGTGAATATGGAAACATTTTTTAAATCAGTTGTGGCTACGGGCGGTGCAGCCGCCTCTATTCTATGGGGAGGGTGGTCGGCTTTGCTGAGCATACTGTTGACATTTGTGTTCATCGACTACATTAGCGGAGTGTACGCGGCGTGGAAAGAGCAAACGCTGAGCAGCAGAATCGGAATCGAGGGTATTGCACGTAAGGTGTTTATTTTCGCCATGATTGCGGTCGCTCATCTTGTAGATACAGCGTTGGGAGATCAACACATCTTCTGAGACGCCACTGTTTGGTTTTATCTAGCGAACGAACTTCTGAGCATCATCGAGAACTCAGGACGTGCAGGTTTCCCAGTTCCAGAACCAATCCAGCGAGCAGTTTCAGTTCTGAAAGGAAAGGGTGGTCAAAGTGGCAACAACTAAAGGAATTGATTGTGCAGTACCATTGACCGTAGAAAAAGCAAAAGCAATGGCAGCGGCAGGCATGAAATTTGTCTGCCGTTATCTTGTTCCAACAAGCATGGCCTGGAAGCGGCTGACCAGGCAGGAGGCAGAGGCGATCACAGCTGCAGGTATGAAAGTAGTCTCCGTTTTCCAGCGTGGTGCTAATGACGCTGCGGGCGGTGCGGTCAACGGGACTAGGGATGGTAAAGCAGCCTTTCAGGAGGCCAAGCTAATCGGTCAGCCGGAGGGGACGGCGATCTATTTCGCGGTAGACTATGATGCGCAGCCGAAAGACTACGGTGCTCTCGAGGCGTACTTGAAAGCAGCAGCCAAGGAGCTGCCTGGTTATTTTGTTGGTGTCTACGGTTCCTTTGCAGTTGTCGAAGAAATGGGCAGGCGTGGAGCCTGCCAGCGCTTCTGGCAAACCTACGCATGGAGCAAGGGGCGGCTTTCGCAAGCAGCGAATCTCTACCAGTACAAGAACGGTCAGACACTTGCAGGGCATCAGGTAGATTTCAACGATGGTCTGGGAAACGAGGGCTGGTGGGATACTGATTCTAATCCTCAGAAGGTGGAAAAGCCTGTGAATAAAGATGGAGATTGCTTAAAGCTAGAGGACTGGGAACGCGAATCTGGCTTAAAGGCGATTGACAGCCTCGCTGCAAAAGGATTGCTAAACGATCCTAACAAATGGAAACAGAGACTAATAGACGAACCGAAAGGCGTTCTTGAAGAACTGCCTTGGCTGGTGTTTACGCTGCTTGACCGCGCTACCAATAAAATACTTCAGCAATAGTAATGCCCTCCTTCGGTTAAATCCGGGGAGGGTATTTTTTTGCAAATGGAGTTTAAATAACACGTCTCAAGAAGCTTAGGAAGGGGGATACGCAAGCCAGATTGCCAGATGGTATCATGAATATTTTTATATCTATATATTTCCAATTATACCTTTATTTAATATAATAGCAAAAGCATGCATGCAAATGGTGTTCACCTAAACCTATCAATGATTCTATCAGGGGTGAAATTGTGAGTTTTATTAAAAAGATAAACATTATAGTTTTAACTTTATCCTTAACCACTGTAGCAATTTTTTCGTCAACTGCGGCAGCATATGCAGAAGAGCAAGTCGAAGTTTCTAAATTGGCAAAGAAAAGTCAACAAGTCAAGTTGACAGAAGAAGTTGTAACTGAAGAAGAGAAAATACAAGAAGTAGAAGCTCGAATTGGTCCACTCATTCGATATATTATTACAGCCGCAGGTGTTCTCATCGCTGGTGGTAAGAATTATGAAAAGATGAGTGAAGTAAAGCTGAAAACGATTGTAAAGAATGAGTATGATCTGGATGAGAATTGTTGGTATGGTGTATGCGAAGATGAGGAAATAAGAAGCTATAGGCTTGGCTCATCTAATAATTATATGTATCTTACGTTCGGAGACCCTGATAAATTTGGCTTGACTCACATTTTAGGTAAACATACTTCAGAATATTGGACAGGAATATTCAGTTGGGGAAAAAAACATTCCTTTATCCCGGAGGAACGTGCTAATCCAGAAGAAATTGAGAAAATTATTAAGGATGTAAGTCACTACAATAGAGGCAATATTAATGACATTTTTAAATATGGCTTGGACGGTAAGCATACCGTAACTGGCTACAGTGATGATGTCATGTATACGTTGGTGGTTAGAGACGGTAATGTAACAACACTGTATCCAACAGACATCAACCGAGCAACATACGATTAAAGATAGATTTGATAGCCCTCTTTTTAATAAAAGAGGGCTATACTGTATGAAACAGGGCGAAAATGTTGCGAGTAACAAGGGAATATATTACGATTATATATATCTTTGATTACGAGCTAAACTTATGTTTGGTATATAGAAAGGGAACGCCATATGTTTGCACAAGAAACATATATTTTAAAACCAAATCAGTTCATAAACCAAGAAGAAATGTGTAAAGAAAACAAAACCTTAATTGACTGCTTTGATTTAGTTTTTGTCCCAATGGGTGATAGTGAAGAAATGAATAAATACTTCTCGTGTAAAAGAAGTCGCAGGTATGTTGATACAGCAATTCATCTTACCTTCAACGAGGATACATTGTTGCATAAACATGTATTCGATACCGATCTTTGGGGCGATCTTTTATCCCTTGTGAGTCGATTTATCAAATTTAATTTTGCTAATGTTCAATTCACTAGCACACAGAGTTATTTCTCACTAGTGGATCTTCCGAATAATACAATTCAATATTCAGTTAAAGCGGCTGACTCAATTTTTGATTTTGAGATAGAAACTATTCTGCCTAAAAAGGAATTTGTCGAATTCATCCTAGTAGAAACCATAAAATTCAGTGAATTAATGATAAAGTCCGGTTTTAACAAAAAATATTATGAAGACAGGATAAAACGGGCTACTCAGTGGTTGTATTGTGTTGATTTTTTGTAACTAGAAATGATTAGAGTTATTGAATTGAGGTTCACTATTCCATGAAAATGGAATCTGTGTATGAGCAGATGACCGGATGCCTGTAATACCGCGGCAGCATGAAGCAATCTGGCTTGATCGGGAGAACTTTGACGCTAATCTTTTGCAGTCACTGCTCTCATGCCACATGACCATGATCAGATGAGAGCCTATCCTATACCAGCAATGGTCGGAAGCCCTAAAAACGATGTTCTTATTTTTGTTTGTGCCTGCATACTGAAAGCACAATATGCTACTGACAAAAGATGCAGAATGTCGAAGCCCTCCTTCAGTTCAAGCCGGGGAGGGCTTTTTTTAGTGCGCCACGCATGGCGACTAACTAGGTGGTGAAAGTCCACTGTGGGGGTTTGTAGTTACCAACCACT
>NZ_CANMZW010000081.1 GCF_947502445.1 uncultured Brevibacillus sp. | reverse complement strand
GTGAGACGGTACAGGCGTACATCACCTACATGGCACAGGAGCGTGTACAATTCGAAGGCCACAAGTTTAGCCCAGCCAAGTACGCCCCGGAGGCTAAAGTAGGACTCAACCCAATGACAATCAATATCCGTGTACGTGCCCTGAAGTGTTTTCTCAAATACGCTTACGACAACGGATACTTTGATGAGAATCCTATAGCAGGTATCAGATTATTCAAGACAGACGAAGATGAAATCGGTGCGTTTACCGAGCAGCAGGTGCAAAAACTCTTAAAAGCATCGGACAAGAGGACTTACGCGGGCTTCAGGGATTACACGCTGATGACGCTTTTGTTAGATACAGGGCTACGCATTAGTGAGGCACTTAGTATTACTAACGAAATGGTAGATTGTAATGCCCGTTTGATTACATTGCCAGGAAAAGTCACAAAAAACCGGAAGTTACGGCAAGTACCGCTCTCTCAGGAGACAGCAAAGTTACTTAAACAACTTCAGCAGGAAAATGGACACTTTTTTTATTCCGATCAGTCTGTATTCGTCTTTTTGACGGCTTTTGGAGATTCACTTACTCCAAACATCTTTAGTAGACGGTTAAAACGCTACGCTAAGAAAGGTAAGATTGCCGGTGTGCGCGTATCCCCTCATACGTTTCGCCATACCTTCGCAAAATATTACATCCTGAACGGGGGTGACCCATTCTCTTTACAAAACATCTTGGGCCATTCCACCATGGACATGGTACGTAAATATGTCCAAATGTACAGTGAAGATGTGAAATTACAGCATAACAAGTTTAGTCCACTAAAAAGACTACAAAGGTAAAGCTAAGGTTGCCTCGTACTTTCTGAGGCAACCTTAGCAAATTCGAAATTTTCACCTATTGTGAGGTAAAACTTTTTCCCCTCTTGAGGCACTAGATGTATAGCTTAAAAGTCCCGAAAAATAGATTATTAGCACGATATATAAAGCGGAAATTGTGGAATATTAAGGGTTTTTGTATTAATCTAGTGTATATTAGGAATATTTTACTAAAAAACTATCGGAAAGAGGCTGCATATGAATATTTTTGAGCGAAAACTAGGAAATAGTTCACCTCCCAATTTACCTATTCATCCAGTTGAATTATTTCAAACATTGTTCCATGCTGAAGGCTATGAGTATCTGCGAGGAGTACAGGAAGAAATTCTAAATGATTGGCACGCTATCAGGCCACAAAGAGATGTAATTGGTAAAATGAACACTGGTTCAGGAAAAACTTTAACAGGATTATTGATGCTTTATTCAAAGTTGGTTGAAGGCGTTGGACCAGTTGTATATCTATGCCCTGACCACCAATTAGTTTCCCAAACTATTGAACAAGCAAATAACTATGGAATACCTGTGTGCACCTTCGATGGAAAGGATTTTCCAATAGCTTTTAAAAATAAGCTGAGTGTCCTTGTCTGTACTTTTGATAAACTGTTTAACGGCCGTTCGAAATTCGGAGTTAGAAATGTAGATGATTCCTTTGAACAACTCGGCGCTGTTCTACTTGATGATGCACATGCATGCGTTGCCAGGGCAAGAGAAAAATCTACAATAAAGGTTAAAAATGACCATGACATTTACAAAAGACTTCTACCCATGTTTGATGAAGACCTTCGGAATCAGGCTGCTGGCACTCTAGAAAGACTGCGCGATGGAGATCCAACAGCAAATATGCGGGTCCCCTATTGGGCTTGGATTGACAAAAATCCACAGATTCTAAAAATTATAAATGAACATAGAGACAAAGATGAAATTGGATTTCCATGGGGGCTCTTAGCGGATGATTTGTTAACTTGTGACTGCTTTATAAGCGGAGAGGAATTGGAAATTGCCCCAGTACATGTTCCCTACCATCAGCTCCCTTCTTTTGATGAAGCTAAACACCGATTCATTCTTTCTGCCACATTTGACGATGATACACATTTGTTAAAGGACTTGGGAATAAGCAATGATAGTATCCTAAACCCCTTGGTTCCAAAAGATCGTAAAGACATTGGAGAGAGGCTAATTATTGCACCGAGTAGGTTTGATAATTCTCTAACTGATGATTTAATGCGTAAATTTATTGCCAAATTAGCGGAAAAAGTAAACGTAGTAGTTTTGGTTCCTTCAAAAAATTACGTTAAACCATGGGAGAAACTTGGTGCGACAATAGTTGATAAAGATAACATTAAAGATGCTTTAACCAAGCTTCGAAGCTCGGTAGGAAACTTAATGGTTTTTAAAAATAGATACGATGGCGTAGACCTACTCGGCTCGATGTGTAGGGTCTTAGTATTAGATGGTAAACCAGCCCCGCGTTCTCTGCAGGCTCGCTACAGTGCTTCTTTAAAATCAGGATTTAACGGTCTTGACGCTAGGTTGGCCCAAACAATCGAACAAGGATTAGGACGTGGAGTGCGTTCTGGAAGTGATTATTGCGTTGTATTTCTCTTAAATCCAAATTTAGTTTCGTTTTTAGGTTATGACGAAAACCTAGAATATTTTGCACCTATAACTAGGCAACAACTTAATCTAGGTCTAACACTACTAGATGGGGAGGATAAAACCAAACCACTTAATCAAATATTTGATGTTGTAAAACTTTGTCTTTCAAAAGATGTGAGCTGGAGAAAGTATCATCAGCAAGAGATCATGAAGGTTACACAAGATCAAATAACTGAATCCCAAAAACAAAAATTAACTTTGGCTAAGGTAGAACAATCAGCTATTCGCTTATTTAGGCTTAGAAGATATGACCAAGCCGCAAATTGTATACTCGATTTTCTCAAGACAAATCCACCTTGGATGAACACCAGAGATAGAGCTAGTTATTATCAATTATCAGCCCAGATGCATTACCTGGCTGATAAAGTGGAATCAAATAACCTCCAAACAAAAGCAGCAGAAATGTCCTCTGGCATGTTTCATCCGGCCCTAGGACCAGTTTACACTAGAATAACCAAGCCGGGTGTGCAAGCTTCAATAGTAAGACGAAGGTTGGCGGAATTTAGTAGGCCCCAAGATGTTACTGTATATTTAGAAAGTATTCTTGATTACTTGCAATACAGTCCTGAAATAAAAGCTGATCATTTTGAAGAAAAATTGGCCCAGCTTGGCAGTTTCTTAGGCTTTAATGTCCAGCTCCCTGAAAAAGAACTTGGAAATGGTCCAGACGTATTGTGGTGCATGACAGATAACCATTACTTATTACTAGAGGCAAAGTCACGCTCTACTCACCAAAAAATAACTAGAGCTAATATTGAACAATTATATCATTCTGAAGTTTGGTTCAATAATCAATACGGTCAATCTGCCGAATATTCTTTGATAACACTTCAACCGCCAAATAAAAAGGAGAATGATGTTTCAATTAATTCTAAAACATATGTCATTGATCAAACTAGTTTAGATGATTTACGTCAAAATCTACGGCACTTTGTTCGTTCTCTTCAAACTAAACAGACCAGTTCACATACTGAAACTGAAATCGCTAGTCTACTTCGACAATATCAACTTGCACCTGAACTGTTTAGGCAGAAATTTTTTCGTCAAATTACTTAATAGTTAAAA
>NZ_CANMZW010000080.1 GCF_947502445.1 uncultured Brevibacillus sp. | reverse complement strand
ACAGATGCAGCAGCAGCTCAAGCTGTAGACAACAAAATCGGAGCACTTCCAGCAGTAGCTGCATTGACTCTTGCTGACAAACCAGCAGTAGTAGCAGCACGTGCAGATTACGATGCACTGACTGCAGCTCAAAAAGCTCTGGTAACAAAAGAGGCTGACCTGCAAGCAGCAGAGCAAAAAATCGCTGACTTACAAGCACAAGCTGATGTAGATGCAATTGCACAAGGAATTACATCTATTACAGACCCTGCTTCAGGTGATACTGAGTTGACATTGCCAACAGTTCCTGCTGGGTACACTGTAGCAATTAAGACTTCCTCTGATACGAATGTAATTGCTCTTAATGGAGACATTACAGCTCCAGCTGCAAGCACTGACGTTGATCTGGTATTGACAGTAACACATACTGCAAGTGGAAAAACTGCAGATACAGGTACTATCAAGGTAACTGTTACTCCTTAATACAATCACGAAACGTTACTTCATAAACTCGTTTGAGTGAAAGAAGTGGAGAAAACCTCTTAGACTAGACAGGATTGTTAAATCTAAGAGGTTTCTCTCTAACTACCTTGTTCAATCGGTTGGTGAAATTCCAATCCATGAGAACAGCCTATAAACTCATGTGCCTAATCCTCCTGCACGGAAGCAGTCCTATATCAACTGCTCTCGTGAAGTCAGGTGAAGTCGTACTTGCTGGAAGCAAGGCGGGGCTCCTTAAAAGCTGACTATGGTCAGGAGACGAATCCATGGTGACCCAATACGAGATAGCTGTTGCCAGGTAATGAAGCGCTAGGGGTTTGGCATCAGTCGATGTACGCGAGATCGTACAGACGAAACAGGAACAATTCAGGCTGTTAAACCTGTTTTTCTCGGATTGTATAGTGGGGACCTACGGTCAGCAAAACAAGGGATAGACAAGGTGGAACGTTTGAAGTCTTATCAGAAGAGGTGGGGTAGCACCAGTGAGGCTGATAAGATGGCAGCGGGTTCGTAGTAGTGTCGATGGCTTGCCGTTTGTACCCGTAGTGGTAACACAGGCGGGGAGGAGAAAACTGGCCGGAGCGAAGGAACCCAGTCAGCGGATAAGAAGGATAGAAAACAAACAATGGGCAAACTGTTTGTTTGAATGAAGAATGTGAGTTAAAAAGAAACTGGTACGCAGTAGATAGACTACTACGCGCCAGTTTTTCTTTTAAACAGTGGTTATTTGCCTTTATGAAAAGTTACGAGTTGATTTTCCTAATAAACTGTTCACTTGAGATTCATACCCGTAGCGTTGGAAAAAATCAATTAAAGCAACTGTAAAAATATCGCGTTGACTAATGTTTTTTTCCTTGCTGTATTCACGTACCATTTGATCAAGAGTGTTAGCCATGTGTACGGATTTAGTTACGAATATACCTGGAACAATATATCGTGGTACTTTTCCACTGCCTCCATCTGGAACAAACAAGTCAATCAGCTTTTCTTTATTGCGTTCCAGCATTTCTAACAAAGGAATGAAGGGTTCTAATGCTGTCTGTTCTTCATGACTCCTTTTAATAGGAGTCAGATCATTAAAATTTAGATCATTGTCGTTCTTTATATCGTCTACATCTGTAAGTTCAATTGAATCTGAAATTTTCCCATGAACTTTTTGATAATTCTCTATCTCAGAAGACCATTGAAATCCTTTTAATCTCATATAGTTTGCCAATTCGCGGTGATCAGAAAATCCAAGTCTTTTGGCAATCGATTTCGCGTTCTCATCCTTATTATTAAATAATGAGATGATGGTCGAAACTTTACCTGGTACGTTGGTTTCCCAATCGTAAGATTCGCTTTTGCGTTTCGTTTGAATCGGAATATAGGTTTGTTTGTTTCTATCCCAGCTAAAGTTTTTCCTCCTCATGTAAATGTCCAATGTTTTGTAATTCTTATATCCAAATTCTTTAGCTAATTGATCCCGCGTTTTTCCTTCTGTTATTCCTCGCTGTATTTCCATGACACGCTCGTCATAGATGGGTTCACCTAATTCCACTGAATAATAGCACCTCTCCTATTTTCCTTTTTCCTCATTCAAAAATCATAGCTATAGTGTATTTACAGCTTCACTTAATTGGTCTAGATCAGTATGGGTGTAGATGCTAGTTACCTTGAGAGAAGAATGACCCAAAAGCTTTTGAATTTGAACCAGATTTACGTCTTTCTTTACCAATTGGCTCGCAAAACTATGGCGCAAGATGTGCGCGGTTACTTTCTTAGTCCATTTTAGTTTTCTTACTGCATCTGAAATCTCTCTATTCACATATACAGCAGAAAGCATCCCCGTCTTTTTTGTGCAAAAGAGACGGTTTGAATGAGTAGATGGTCGCTGGGTTTGAATGTATTGCTGTAAAATCGGTAGGAGTCTATTTGAGACAGGAATCATTCTGTCTTTATTCCCCTTACCTGCAACAACATGAATCACTCGTTTATCCATATCTACATCATTCAAGGTTACATTCAAACATTCAGAGATACGCATTCCAGTTAGATAAAGAACCATCACCACTACCTTGATGGTTTTATGCTCGATTGTGTTTACTAATTGATCAATTTCCTCATCAGAAAGCGCACTTCGCTCCTTTTGTTTTACACTAATTGCTTCTACCGAAAGCGCAACATTGCGTACGATGTATTCTTTTTTATAAGCATAATTAAAAAAAGAACGGAGTGTATGGAGATTCCGTGCTCTGCTGGCAGGCGCATGACCTCGTGTCTCTTTTAGGTAATGTAAATATGCTTCAATGTCATCCGAACCAATTTCATCAACGAATACCTCACAGTTAAATTGGTTCTCTAAATATCGTTGAAAAGCAGTTAAATCTTTCTGGTAACCAGAAATGGTTGCATTGCTTCGATCAATGGATGATAAATACTGGAGAAAGTTTTTAATGACTTGTTTTAACAACATGCGATGTACCCACCCTTATAACTCTATTTCTATATATAGATAAAAACATATATAAAACATATATGGCTCAATATGTATATTAACCAGTTCCCATTACTTTATAACAAATTTATACAAATAGGTATAGGGAGTTAACGTTACGTTTTCTAACATAAGGGTATTTCATCTAATTTCAGGACAAAATACTCAGAAATAAATTCAATATAACTAAATTGAAAAAAATTACATAAGAAAGTAATTTTCACATTTTAAAATTCAAATATTCAAATTTCCATAATAGAATATTCTCATATTGCTCGATACGTAGCCTTCTTGCTTTTATCATTACCTTATACTGAATTATATACAATGAGATAATGTAAACCCTTTCAAGAAATAAGACGTCTTAGCTGGATTACTCATTGCAAGAAATAGTACCTAGGAATTAATCATTAATAAATATTTATGAAAAATAACTCAATTATTTTATTAAAACTATAATTACTATTTTAGTACATATAAAAAATGATTATTTTGAACCGGGTTATTTGGACTATCAATATACTTAAAAACAGCCTTGATAGCATATGTCAAATATACAGAAGAAGAACAATTTATCACTGTTTTCCCTTTCTATGCTTATCGTCTTTATGACCAGTGATCGTAATCAGATAACAACGTGTCACCGGCATCTACACACAGATATGAATCAATTTGGCAATACCGTTGATTCCTTGTAAGGATGTGTAGTCGAATCAGAAGGAATGTGAGACATATGTACCCTCCTCTGAAGCTCTGGAAGGCCCCTCTGGTGCTCTAAAAGCTTGGCGCAAGGGAAAGATACCGATAGAGCATTATATGCCCTTATTAGAGCTGCCTGAGCGCAATAAGGATAAACTGGTCGATTTGATCATGTATGAGAGGGAGATGAATACGCTGTTGGAGAAGATGTAGAAATTACGAAAGCCCCAATCATCATCAATTGGATGAATGGGGCAATTTGTACTGAATCGACTATGAGTCTGTTATGAGCAGATCATCTCAAGCTTGGATACTCATCAAAATCTATTTGCCAAACAGAATCAAAGTCCCAACGCACAAATGAATGCTTGTTTTTCAACTCCACAGTCGTTAGCGGGAGACCTTTTCCAGTATCGTTTCTTGTCGTTGTATCTGTATCGTAATACGATTTCAAAACCGCTCCGCTGCTTACACCAATTAAACCACCTGTATAAAAACTACCATCGCTAGAAGTTACATTTCCTTCAACGTAACAACCACGTATTGTTCCGCCTGTTTTTGGCAAGTAGGAAATGTAGCAAATGGCAATTAAAAATGTACCACTTGCCGACCCCTAAATTATTTACCGTG
>NZ_CANMZW010000079.1 GCF_947502445.1 uncultured Brevibacillus sp. | reverse complement strand
AATCCCCCTCTGTTCTTCTGATAACAGCTTAACAAGATAAGGGGGTATAACTCAAATCCAATTTTGGGGCTTTAGAGTTAATATCGAGAAAGTCAATGCAAAGATAGTGGGTATCAGTAACTACTTTAATAAGGGAATTTCAAGTGCTACCTTAAGAAAGATAGATAACCGACTATATTGGACTCAAGCTTACTCTCTCAAGAGTTACTTCAGATATCGCAAGATTATCGAAGTATTCTCAAACAACAATGGTGCGCTAAATACCTTCACGAATAGAAGAAGCCGACACGAGAAATATAACATGGACGGCTGGTTCGTTATTTATCAAGGGCTACGTATTGGCATAACACGTGCACAAATAACACCAGTCCAGTACTCAAGGAACTTCAACCCCGAAATGAATCTCTACACAAAAGTTGGCAGACGTAGATATGCTGAAGCGCGAGAAAAAGCTTCTCCGCTAGTGCGACCCACAGTATATAACGTGGAAACGCTACACCACTACGTGCTGGGATTTAGGCGTAAGATCGATAATTTCGAGTTTTACATGAACAAAGACTATGCGTACAACAGGGATAAAATGAAATGCAGAGCGTGCAGGGTAAATGTGCATCTGAACTCTCATTGTCACCACATCAATCCTAAATTGCCTCTTGATCAGGTCAATAAGGTCAAGAACCTTGTCACCTTATGTAATGAGTGCCACGAGATTGTTCATGGAACCAAAGAACTTCAAGGCAACGATAGAAAATCAAGGTTGCTCAAGAAGCTCAGGACGGGTTTATAAGATGAGATACACTCAGATCAAAAATTAGTAAGATCTGAAGAACCTTAGGGTTGTTACTCGATGGAACGCCGTATGCGATGAAAGTCGCACGTACGGTGTGGGGCGGGGGAAAATCCGGAGATGACATCAAAGGATTACCTATCGTCATGTGACATTGCTGCTGAGATCCTCAACATTCCATTTTCTTGCACACCTGGTTTAAGCAATGTGCGCACTGTTCTCGTACAACCTGTCTAGTAATAGACAACAAAAACGAGGGGACACATGTAAATGTCCTAACTTTATACCTAAATTGGCAGGGGAAGTACCTGCTTAGGATTGAAGGTTGACAATCCTACCCTAAGACTCCGACATGCTTCTGTAATTTTTACCATACAGGGGTATGAAGCTCGGTGAAGATCGGCGAAAAGCGATGCTGTGATGCTAGCGAAGTAGTCGGGGGGCTATAAAGACACTATGCTTACTTACCAGGAATCCTCGTATGTACGGCTCGTAAAGACCAGTGAGATGAATACGAAGTCTCACGCCCACATTAAGTGGGTCCGATCGAGGTAAATGTATTATTGCTTGCATTTACTTCACTGAACCCCAGAAAGGTACAGTGTCCTGCGCCCTTCAACCTTGGGCAAAAGGATGGTCGGCGGGTCAAAGAGGAGAGCTAAGGTGTCATGTAAAGCTAAGGTATAAGGAACAGTGGAACTCCAGAAGTGGGTGTCAATGCGGGTAAAGGGCAGAAACCACTAGGCAGTAGGAAATGACTGTCGAATCTGGAGGGCAGCAGCCCGTAGTAGTGTCGAAGCAGAGTAACGTCTGTGGAGCGAAGGGGCATAGTCCTACGATAAACAAGTCGATAAGTTGCTAGCTTGTCGAGGAAGCCGTTGAGCATACCTGACTAAAGCCATATGGCAATCCCTCACTAAAGGAGGTGATGCCGATGGAACAAGAATTCGACTACCCAAACTTAACTGACAAAACGCTAAGAGAACTGTTAGATGAAATGTTTAGGAAATCGAAGGAAGCTAAGGAAAGAAAGCAATCCCCTACTTTCAAAGGCCTCCTCGAAATAATTCAGTCAGAAGTGGTCATAACGAAGGCAATCCACACGCTAAAAGCTAACCGTGGGAGTAACACACCAGGGGGCGACGGCGAAAAGATGCAGGAGAACATTCTACAACAGGATTACCCCCGTATCATCGAACTAGTTAGAGAATCGTTGAAGCGCTATTGCCCAAAACCAGTTAAAAGACAATACATTGATAAACCGGGGAAAGCGGAAAAACGACCTTTAGGAATACCAACTATAGTCGATAGGGTAATTCAAGCATGTGTAAAAATGGTCATTGAGCCCATTTTGGAGGCACAGTTCTTCGCGCATTCTTACGGGTTCAGGAAGTTCAGAGACGCTTCTATGGCTATCGCGAGAATCACAAATCTCGTACACGACACAGGATACCATTGGGTCGTCGAAGGCGACATTAGCAAATTCTTTGATAGAGTTGATCACTCTGTGTTGATTAAGAAACTATGGCACATGGGAATCAAAGATCGAAGGGTACTAATGATCATAAAAGCTATGCTAAAAGCTGGAGTCATGCATGAGTGTCAATCCAATGAGATTGGCACACCCCAAGGTGGAATTATCAGCCCACTCCTCGCAAATGCATATTTGGACACCTTCGATCAATGGATTATCAGGGAATGGGAAGAGAAGGAGACCAAACATCACTATTCTCAGCAGAATTCAAGACTGAGAGCTTTGAGAGATGATGGTATCCTCAAACCCGCCTTTCTCGTTAGATATGCCGATGACTGGGTACTAATCACTAACAGTAAGAAAAACGCTGTTAAATGGAAGGATAGGATCGAGAAATTTCTAGACGAAAAACTCAAGCTCACGTTAACGATGGATAAAACTCTAATTACCAACGTGTGCTCGAAACCTATCAAATTCGTCGGCGTCGACTTTAAAGCGATTAAGAGGAAAAGTGCTAGAAAAGGCACTATTACTCGTACCAGACCTAACCTCGAAAGACTCCAACCCAAAGTAAAGGAAATACACCAGCAAATTAGAAAGATACGATACCAGTATAGTAGTGAAATAGAACAGACTATACATGAAATCAACAAGATAAACTCTAAGATTAGGGGTATTATCCAATACTATGGTATGTGTACTTGGGTCCACGTGGAACTAGCAAAGTTTGCAAACCGTCTGAACTATGCTGCCTATAAATCGCTAAGGGAACGAGGCGGGAGATGGGTACCAGCCAGTAAAACTGCAAACCTTCTATCAGTCCATTCCAGGTACACAACTAAAATTCCATCTATTGAATACAGAGAGATGATTATTGGGATAACTAACTTTGCATTCGCGGTATTCAAAGCGCCAAAGATGAAGAACCAAGACGAAACACCATTTACTAGTAAAGGTAGGGAACTATTTGCAAAGAGGAGTTCCAGAAAGCCCCTACTAGACAGAGCGGATGAACTACTTGGGCTTCAACAATCTTGGGTGATCGGCGAACAGGTACTCAAAGGTAAAGAACGTGAGTTGTATAACTTTGAATTCTACCTTAATAGACCACTCGCTTACAATCGCGATAGAGGCAAATGTAGGGTATGTGGGGATATTCTCCCGACGTTTGATGTGCAAATTCATCACATCAACACGCAATTACCTATACAAACAATAAACAAAATCCCAAATCTTGCTTCAGTCCATACGGCATGTCACAAAAGAATACATGATGGATTAGACTGGAGTCACTTGAGGTCGAAGGTCTGGAATAAACTAGTGAAGTTTAGGGAACAGCTCAACTAATCAACTTGTGAAGTAGGATGGAACGCCGTATGAGGTGAAAATCTCACGTACGGTGTGATCCGGGGGAAAGGAGACACCTAACGAAACGGGTAAACCGTCTCGTGGATGACTCTCACCTATCGGAATTGGAAGGTATGTGTAGAAGGAGCACTTGCTTTGAATGCAGATGAATATGTCATTTATCTGGATTCAGATGCATTAATGCAAAAAAAGATCGACTATACAACAGGTGAAATTCTGAATGAGATTGGGATGGCCATTGAAGGAATTGCCAAGGCCTTAGTGCAAGCGGGAAAGAAAGTTTTTCTTGCTGCCTGGGATCAATCTGAAGGAAAGGGAATAGACGACATTCTTTTGGCTGGGCGTTCTGCGAAGATCTTTCCAATCAATTAAGAAGCAAGTACCTAATTTGGTGCTTGCTTTCTCATTTCTTCAGCAAGAGGAGTTGATGAGAATGACCAACGCCAAATTATTAGAGTCACTAGGTGTCATCATCTTATATCGGATGGTCAACCAGGGTTTACGATTAGAAGCGCAACAGGCATGGGGATCCATTCTAAAGCACCCATCTGATGCCTATATGAGGGATGAAGCGGGAAGAGCTCTTACTGAACAGGTTGATGAGATCGATATCAATGTGATTCAGAACTGGTATAACAACCTCTTTGAAGGCTTAGTGTTGGAACGGTTTCCATCATTTCGCCCCGCTCCTAAAACAGATAAAAAGAAAGCCATTCTAAACGGAAATGTGGCCCATTTCTGTGGTGAACTTCCGCAATGTTATGCGATTTACGTAGATTATCAGGAATTGGATAAACGATGTGCTCGTTTAGAAAGAGTTTTATTCATGATGTCTTAGGAGGAACTCTATGAATTTTCAAGACCGTCTGAAAGCGAGAGTTTTTCATCGGAATCAACTTTGTGAAGTCCACCTTGAGGAGTGTAATTCCTTTCCAGTCGCGGAACTGACCTCTGTACAAGGGGACAGCAAAAAGAAAATTTGCATTGAATGTATTTCGTCGTTAATGAACCAACAAGAACCTATTTTTGAAAGTGAGGTTATTAACCTATGAATAAACAAGTGAGACAAGTTACAGGAGCGAAAATCCAATCTTCCCGTGAAAGTTTGAATATGTGTAGGGAAGAGCTGGCTGAACTATGCGATACCACTGTGATAAACATACAGGCGATGGAAGAGGGCATCTTTATTCCTGGCCCCCATCTAGCTGTTAAACTTGCCTTGTATTTGGGAGTGAACGTCACCGATATCAGGCCAAAAGGCTACACTCCTGAACTGACGTGTGTTGCGATCGAGGAGGTGCTTTTCCTATGAGTGTCCTTCTTAAGCAAGATGCTGAACTCCTCATGGTGCGAAATACGAGAATGATGAAAAAAGTAAAACCGAGAAAGAGAAAAGTGATTCCGACTGCAATGGCCCTTCCTCCTGAAAGTAGATTTTGGGGGGAAGGCCCTGTATTAAGGAAAGCTAATTTTCTTCCAGGAGAACCTATTAAGGTTGAATCTTTTCCACAATGGGGTGTCATCGTTATAGAACGGTGCGACGAAGAAGAGTCTACTCACACCGTTAGTCGTCGATTGCGACGCGGTATGGAGATGGAGGAGCCGATCATTGATATTACTAATGATACGGTTCAGATGATCCCAGCTGGAACGAAGATCGATATTTTAGTTTACCCCCATAAGCTCATTATCCGCAAAGAAATCTCCTTCGAACTCGTTGAATATTCACGTCCTTCCTTTGTAAGTGATCCATTGAAGAAACTACGTCTTCTTTCATTCTTTTCTGGTGGTGGGACCGGCACGGCTTCCATGATAGAAACAGGGCTGTTTGAGAGCGTTGGGGCGATCGAATGGGGAGAAATGCCGATTCGAACATTTGCCCATAATTTTAAAGATTCTTTTCTCTATTGGGGAGACATAGCAAATGTCTCGGAGATACCTGAGTGTGACTGTGTACTCATCACCCCTCCGTGCCAAAGATCATCTAAACTGGGGTTCGGACAAGCTGGGCTCGATCATGCACAGAGTATCCATATTGCTCGTCTAGTCTTGCAAAGTAAATGTCAGGCGATATTTATCGAAAACGTGCCCGAGTTTTTTAAAACGCGGGGATTTCAATTGATTCAAGTAAAATGTACCCTATAGAGTAGACACATTAAAAAAGTCTACCTATAGGGTACTTTTCTGTATACTTGAGAAAAAAT
>NZ_CANMZW010000078.1 GCF_947502445.1 uncultured Brevibacillus sp. | reverse complement strand
CGACCGCGTTTTAGCGGTAGGTTATTCTTGCTAAATCAGGATGCAGATTCATGAGGATTATACTTTCTGATTTAGTATGAAAACTGGCGCCAGACAGAGAGTAGCGCTCGTCAAATCAAATCATACATGAAATGGGAGAATGAAGGTATTATCCGCACAGCTGGGCAAGCCAGAAAAGGAGATGATATGGTTTCAAAATAGAGCGCAATTCGTTTGATGCAAGTGATACCAAATGATTTATTGTGAAGGGGGTAGTTCATTTGGAAAAACAGCTTTCATTCAATCGTACGTTGACGCTGCTGCCAGTTGTTTTGTTTGGCCTTGCCTACATGGCTCCCATGACTGTCTTTTCAACCTATGGGGTGGCATCAGAAGCTTCGCAAGGGATGCTGCCTGCTGCCTATCTGGTGGCATTGATTGCCATGATGTTAACTGCCTACAGCTACGGGCAAATGGTAAAAGCGTATCCAGTAGCAGGCTCGGCCTACACGTACACACAAAAATCGATGAACCCTCACATCGGATTTCTGGTTGGCTGGGTAGTCTTGACGGATTATTTGTTTTTACCCATGATCAATTTTTTGGTAGCGGGTATTTATTTGTCCGTCGCTTTTCCATCCATTCCTACCTGGATATGGGTCCTGCTGTTTATTTCCGCAATCACGATTATCAACCTGCTCGGAATCAAGCTGACGACAAACATCAATGCGTGGTTAATTTCCTATCAGTTTCTTGTCATCGCACTGTTCATCATTCTTTCCTTAAAAGGAATTGCTGACGGAATGGGTATCGGTACGTTTTTTTCCATGCAGCCCTTTTTTAACCCCGATGTGTCCTATTCATATGTTCTTGCAGGCTCTGCGATTTTGTGCCTTTCGTTTCTTGGCTTTGACTCTGTTACGACCCTCTCCGAAGAGACGATCGATGCCAAAAAGACCATCCCTCGTGCCGTTTCTCTTATCGCCTTGATCGGTGGCTGCATGTTTATTTTCGTATCTTATATTGGTTATATGGTTCATCCCAACTATACTTTTTCTGATCCGGATTCAGCTGCGTTTGAGATTGCACAGTACATTGGGGGAACCTTGTTTAGCTCGATGTTTCTCGCTGGAATGATCGTATTGTGTTTCGCATCAGCCCTTTCCTCACATGCCAGTGTGTCCCGACTTCTCTTTGCCATGGGACGCGACGCCGTTCTTCCGAAAAAGATTTTTGGTCATCTGAATCCCCAGTTCAATACTCCGATCTACAATATCATCATTGTCGGCATTTTTTCCTTATCAGCGCTCTTCATTGATTTGGTTACAGCTGCATCCTTTATCAATTTTGGGGCACTTGTGGCTTTTACGTTTGTAAACCTATCTGTCATTTTCCATTACTTTATAAGACAAAAAATGCGTTCGCCAAAAGAGTCCATCCGTTACTTTGTATTGCCTCTGATCGGCTCGCTTTTCAACATGTGGCTATGGACAAATCTGAATGTGAACTCCTTGTTGCTTGGACTGATTTGGGGGACGATCGGACTGATTTACCTGATGTATTTGACGAACATGTTCCGAAAGCGCCCACCTGAAATGAATTTTGAACATAAAGAATCTTCTGATGAAATGCGTGTGCCAGCATCATAATAAGACCCGTGCGAGGGGAAGAGAGGAAAGAAGGGGAGACAATTGGCAGTTCATGAAAGAGAAAAAGCAGATCTGGTATTGGCAAGTCATGCAATCTTTACCGGAATCGATGATCAGGTGAGGGCAGGCGCAATGGCGATTACTGGCAACCGGATCACAGCGATTGGTTCCATGGAAGAGATAAAGCCATACATCGGTCATGAAACACGTGTGTATGATTTCGGTGATCAATTGATTTTGCCTGGTTTTCACGATTTTCATATTCATCTGCTGCTGGGTAGTCTGTATCACGATTGTGTCAACCTGCTGACTGCAACTTCAGAAGAGGAAGCAGCTCAGATGGTCAAACAATTTGCGGATAGCCGGCCGGAAGACCCGTGGGTTTTCGGCTTCAGCTGGTACCATGTCTATTGGAAAAACAAGCAGCTGCCACATCGTGCGACGCTAGATCGGCTCATCCCGGATCGCCCTGTCTTTCTCTTCAATGCAGAGTGTCATGGCGCCTGGCTCAATACGAAAGCGCTGGAGCTATTGAACATTACGAGAGAAAGGCAAGACCCGCCCTTTGGGCATATCCAAAAAGACGCACATGGTGAACCAACCGGATTTTTATATGAAACGGCGATGGGGCTGGCCAGAAAAGCATTCCAATTACCAGACCAACAAAAAAATAGATTGCTGCGCGGATTTATGAAACAGGCAGCGAGCCTCGGGATTACATCCATTAATGATTTTTTTCCTCTACCGGGCTTGGAGCTTGGAGACTTAGAGTTGTACCAGTCTTTTGAAAAAGCAGGTGAATTGAAAGCCAGAATTCATTTTCTCGCCGCACTCGATGGCAATTTGGAAAGGCCCCGCTTCCTGCGCAGGCAGTACGCTTCGAGCAAGCTACGATTTTCTGGGTTAAAACAGTTTTTAGATGGCGTTCCTACTACGTATACAGCTTTGTTAGTTGAACCGTATTCAGATCGACCACAAAGCAATGGCGATACGTTAATTCCACCAGAAACAGTGAAGCAATGGGTCGTGGAAGCGGATCAAGAAGCATTTCGTGTGCGACTGCATGCCTGCGGGGACGGTGCGGTACGCTTGGGACTGGATTGCTTTGAGGCTGCCAGAAAGCAAAATGGAGCCAGAGATTCCAGGCATACGATTGAGCATATCGAAGTGATCCATCCTGATGATATTAACCGTTTTGCCGAGTTAGAGGTGATCGCATCTATGCAGCCAGAGCATATGGCGGCAGCCCAAACATTTGCGGACAACTGCTACCCAATTCGTTTTGGCAAGGAGCGTGATCCGTATACATGGCCGATCAAAACCTTATTGAATAATGGAGTATCTCTTGCTTTTGGAAGTGATTATCCGATTGTGCCGCTAGACCCCATGACAGAGATTTATCGGGCAGTGACGAGATTGCATGACGATCATCAGCCAGCGGGCGGCTGGAATCCGCAAGAAAAGATCACGATGGCAGAAGCGTTGCGTGCCTATACACAGGGGCCTGCATATGGCGTTTTTCGAGAGCACGAGCTCGGAACGCTTGCCCCGAATATGCTTGCTGATGTGATCGTACTTGACCGTAATCTATTTATAGTAACCTCTGATCAGATTCGAGAAACAAAAGTGGTCCTGACAATCATGGATGGCCAAGTCGTATACGACAGAGATACTTCAGAGAATAAGGATGACTTCTCACTTTTAAGAAATGCTTCTCACTTGGAATCGATGCGTTTTGAATAGAAGAGCGCGAATTTTCGTCATAATGATCGTTTCATTTCTAAAAAATGAGAAAAAACGAGTGGAAACAGATTGAAAACAGATTGAAAACCTGACTTTTTTGTGTGGTACCATTCTTGCAATTATTCTTAATTGTGAAACAATTACAAACGAAAAGGATGGATAAGTATGGAACGCAAGACAAGAGAAGAAGCACTGGAATTGGCGGCAGAGGTGCTGGGGTTTATTCAAAGTGAAACTCTTTCAGTTGATCAAAAGAAAAAAATCGTATCTGATTCTGTAGATAATTTTAGCAACTATGTAACCAAAGCGATACTGGCTCATCGCAAGTCTGTCTCCAATGATTTTTCCGTTGTCGAATGGGAGGACGAGGCAGCTGTATTCCGGGATACGATGGGAGATGAGTACATTGATTGCCTGGGTGGCTATGGCGTTTATTTGTTAGGGCACCGCCATCCAAAGGTAGTCAAGGCTGTTGAGGCGCAAATTAAGCGATATGCGCTACATAGTCAAGAAATGGTTGATCCACTGCGCGGGTACTTGTCAAAGCTCGTTGCGTACATCACACCTGGGGACCTGCAGCACTCCTATCTTGTAAACTGCGGAACAGAAGCGAATGAAATGGCATTAAAGCTGGCGCGTCTGGCAACAGGCAAAAAGTATTTCATTTCGACGGAAAAAGGCTTCCATGGCAAAACACTGGGATCTTTGTCTGCTTCGGGGAAAGGCACGTTCCGTGAGCCGTATTTGCCACTCGTCCCTGGATTCCAGCACGTACCTTTTGGTGATGCTGATGCAGTTGAGCAAGCGATCCGTATTCTCATCAATACAGGAGAAACGGTGGCAGGGGTCATTGTCGAGCCGATCCAAGGCGAGGGCGGCGTTAATATCCCTCCGGACGACTACTTGCCACGTCTGCGTGAAATTTGCGATCGATACGAATGCCTGTTGATCGTCGATGAGGTTCAAACCGGCATGGGCCGCACAGGAACGATGTTCGGGGTCGATCACTGGAATGTCGTTCCTGATATTATGACGTTAGGAAAAGCATTTGGTGGCGGTGTGATGCCGATTGCAGCGATGGTTGCCAAGAAAAAGTGGTGGGGCAAAATGGAAGAAAATCCGTTCCTCCTCGGATCGTCCACCTTTGGCGGGAACCCACTCTGCTGCGCTGGAGCGATCGCTGGCATTCATACGATTCTGGAAGACAACATTCCGCAAATGGCAAAGGAAAAAGGCGATTATATTATGAAGCAGCTAAAGGAAATTCAGAGCCGCCACTCCGATATTTTTGTCAACGTTCGTGGCAGAGGGCTCTTGATCGGAATGGAGTTCGCCACAAACGGCTTCGGCTATACGTTGGCAAAACGCCTGTTTGGGAAAAAGATCCTGGTCGGCGGTACGTTAAACAACGCTACAGTCATTCGCCTGGAGCCACCTGCCATCATTTCGTACGAGCAAATTGATTACGTACTGGCTTGCATCGAGGAAGGTATTGCACAGCTATCCAAGGAAACAAAAGTGCTTCGTTAAGGGGGAGTCATCCATGTCCATGCCGATAAAACAGATGTACATCGACGGAGAATGGGTCTACTCTCAATCGCAAGAAACCTTCCCTGTTCTCAATCCTGCTACAGGCGAAACGATTGCGATCGTAACCAAAGGCGGCAGAGAGGATGCCCAAAGAGCGATAGCGGCAGCCCGGCGTGCCTTTGATGAATCGGGCTGGGCAGAGACTCATGCTCGTCAGCGGGCGGAGATTTTGAACCGTGTTGCCGATTGGATTGAGCAGCGATCGGATGAATTTGCGAAGCTGGACACACAAAATAATGGGAAGCCGCTACGGGAGTCTACCTATGACGTTTCTGACGCTGTCAATCAGTTTCGGTATTACGCTGGATTGTGCACAAAACCGACTGGGCAAACGTATGACGTGCCAGATGATATTCAAGCCCTCGTCGTGCGGGAGCCGATCGGGGTAGTAGGGGCAATCACGTGCTGGAATTACCCACTAGTCATGAATGCACAAAAGCTTGCCCCGGCTCTGGCTGCTGGCAATACGATTGTATTAAAGCCCGCGGATCTGACACCGCTGACGACGATTTTGCTATTCGAGTGCTTGGAGCAAGCAGGCTTGCCCGCGGGTGTTGCCAATCTGGTGACGGGACCCGGAAGCGAGGTCGGTGACGAGATATCCAAAAACGAGCTGGTAGACAAGGTAGCATTTACGGGTGGTACTGATACGGGAATTGCCATCATGAAAAAATGCTGCGGATACGGTCAAAAAGCTATCACTTGAGCTGGGCGGCAAGTCGCCAAACATCGTATTTGCCGATGCTGATTTTGAGACAGCCGTCGATTATGCCCTGTATGCGATTTACGCAAACCAAGGTGAAGTATGCTCGGCAGGGTCACGCTTGATTCTCGAAGAAAGTATTTATGATCGCTTTCTTGATCGCTTGGTAGAACGGGCCAAAAAGATTGTGGTAGGAAACGGAATGGACGAAGATACCGAGATGGGACCACTCATTTCCGAATCTCATATGAATCGTGTATTGTCCTATATCGAGCTCGGAGTCGATGAAGGAGCGAAGCTGTTGTGCGGAGGAAATCGCCTGGTGGAAAATGGATTGGGAAATGGGTTCTTCGTTGAGCCAACCATCCTGGAGGCTGCTAATCCATCCCTTCGAATTGTACAGGAAGAGATTTTTGGACCTGTGCTTGTCGTGCAAAAATTCCGGTCAGAAGAAGAGGCAATCCGTTTGGCAAACGGCACGAAGTATGGACTGGCAGGAGCTGTTTTTACAAATGACGGTGCCAAGGCCCAGCGTGTCATTCGCAAGCTCAGAGCAGGCATTACCTGGATTAATACGTATCACCCTACCTTTAATGAAGCACCTTGGGGTGGATACAAGCAGAGCGGAATTGGTCGTGAGCTAGGGACTTTCGGTTATGAAGCGTACACAGAGGTAAAGCAAATCAACATTAATTTGCAGGTAAAACCGACTGGATGGTTCCGCAATTAATCACATAGCGAATAGAAAAGGGAGGTACACCATGTACCTCCTTCTTTAGTGCGCCACGCATGGCGACTAACTAGGTGGTGAAAGTCCACTGTGGGGGTTTGTAGTTACCAACCACTAGCCA
>NZ_CANMZW010000077.1 GCF_947502445.1 uncultured Brevibacillus sp. | reverse complement strand
GTGAGACATAAAAATGCTCCTCCTTACAGGTAGACAGTTTTATTATTTCAACTGTCTACCCAAAGGGGAGCATATCATTTTAGGCGGGTTCTTTTGCTGCTGTGTCCCTCTATTCATTTTATGTCCGCCCGTTCCTTTTCTCATCGAGAAAGCCCTCTGGAAATTTGTTTAGTCGTACCTGACACTCTGCTTTTAGGACCTCGACATTATAAATAGCTTCGTGCTGTTCGCCACGGAATGTTACCAGGACGCTATAGAGAAAACTGTCTTGCGTGCGTTGTGAACGAACTTTGCCACCCATGCGGCTAAACTGCTGCCGGTATTGGTGGTGCTTTCGTTCAGCCGCTGCGGATACAGATTCCAAAATCGGTACATATGACAGTTTGAGCTCGTTGTGATTTATTGCTTTTGCATCCAATGCAACTGCCTTGAACAACATCCCGAAAATGATCATTTCGTGTAAGGTCTCACGCCATTCGTCGGATTGTAACATTGTAACTATACACGAACAACCTGAAGCAATTTGTCGATCGGCACCCACCAGCTGCCGTCGTCCCGTACAAGCTTAATTTTCCGGTCTGCTCGGTCAATACCTTTGACTACACCCCATTCTTTTCGGATGCAGTTATCTTGCCAACAGATGGTGATTGCATAATCTTTTCGTACAGAGTCATAGATGAGGACATTCAGTTCAGCCATCTGATCAGCTTCGATTGGAGGTAGGGGACATATGAGATGCTCATAGTGATACTCATATAATACCTTCATTTGTAGTATCCTCCACCAGACCAGCCTCGACCAGATCACGGAGAATGTCGGGGGCACAGCATGGGCTTACTCTGGTTTGGATATTTTTTATCGCTGTGAGATGAGATGTATCCAGGACAGGAATAGCAAGTAATTCACCTTCAATAACTAAAGAAATTTTCTCCATAATATCACCTTCCGAGAACGTTTGTTCTTATTGTATACGAACATAATGCGAACGTAAAGGTATACTGGAATTTCTTTATGTAAGTTTGTTGAATATAGAAAGTCGAAACGGAAAGGTAAGATGGATAATTTTAACCTACTTATTAGTATTTGCTTTACTTTTTATTTGGGTAATACTATAATATGAAGTAAGTCGAATTCAGCTAATTTTAATTAAACGAATTGTTGTAGTATCTACTGAGCATCTTTATCTAAATGCGGCCTGTTGAAAATCTATAATGTAGCCTGTTGAAAATCTATAATGTAGCCTGTTGAAAATCTATAATGCGATCTGTTGGAAATTTATCTATTTATGATCTGCTCAGGAGGTAGTTTTTGTGAAACAAGGGACTAAAGAAAGGATGGTTGCAACTAGCCGATTGTCTGCAAAAGGTCAAGTGGTTATCCCAGTTGAAATTCGGAAAATGCTTAGTTTGGAGGAAGGTGACTCCGTTAAATACATTTTGACAGAGGACGGCGATATTAAAATCGAACCGTATAAACGATCATCTGTATTAGACCTCTATGGATCTCTGAAACCAGTTCAACCGGATCCAAGAGATTTTTCTGAAATCCGGGATGAAATGCGTAAAGAGAGAGAGGGGAAATACCGGTAAAGAAAGGAACGACCTATCGATATGAGAAAGCAGTTGTTGATTGATACAAATATCATTATTCGTTTTTTAACGAATGATCATCCCGAACATTCACCAAAGGCTTTAGAATTAATCAAGCTTGCGGTGGAAGGTAAGGTTACTCTTTACCTTGACCAATTGGTTGTGGCAGAGAGTGTCTGGGTGCTTTCTAAGGTTTATAGTTTCCCTCGTGACGTCATTTCGGACAAGCTGAGCCAGTTGGTGGAGTTTGAAGGGATTCACTCTCCAGATAAAAACGTGATCTTGTTGGCGCTTGACATGTTTGCCAGGCATAATGTAGATTACGCTGATGCTCTTCTGGCAGCCAGAGCAGAGACCTTGGGGGATACGGTTGTGGTTACATTTAACACCAAAGATTTTAACCGGCTAGGAGTTAATAACCTGGAACCCAATGAGTCAATGGGATCTACGGAAGAAGATGCGGAGTAAAAAGAATAAACGCTGCGACGGGGGCAGCGTTTATTCACAAAACTTTGAAAACTTGGTTTTGAACCTTATGGCTTTTTGAATCCAGTTGCGATGGTAAATTTGCCACCAGGCATTATTTCTGAAGGTGCCCATAATGTTGTTGAATCAGGTGTCATATAATTGCCTAAATATGGTCTATCAATATTCGTACCTGCACCAAAGTAATACGCTTGCCACATAAATTTGGAGCAATAATTTTTTGTTATATCTCCTAGTTTATAACCGCCGGCTATAGTATAACTTTGAATCTTTGATACATTATTTCGTGCCCATTTACCAGCGTTAATTGGCTCTAAGTATGGACCAGGAGTCTTTTTTTCAAATCTTAAGACTTCAAAATATTCTCCACTTGGATATCTACTCAAGTACGAGTCCAAAGTCTCCCCAATTCCGCCTGATGATACTGCTGGTGTACTGTGGTATACTTTCCCGTCATCTCCAATAATGGCAACGTGTCCAGCGAAATAAGATGACCAACCTTTTGAACTGTAGATCAAATCTCCAGTGCTGACATTAACGGTTGTTCCTGGATAGTTAGTTGCTGCGGAAGCTGGTAGGACTAGTGATACAAGCATTAAACAAATAGATACGGTAGCTAAGAACAGTTTTCGCACTACTCATTCCCCTCCAAATATGGTTTTTATTACCATACCAATACTATCATGTAATAAATTGGAAAGGAACTTATAAGTGAAAAATAAGATTATTGTGAGTATTCTGCTTATTATTCTAGTTGTTGTTGGTTTTATTGGATTTGTTAATTTTAAGTTATATAGGCTTGAAAAAGATGTACAGGCTTACTTAATTAGTAAGGGTTATAAAAACGATGAAATCGAATCTATTACAACGCATTTTGCTAAAGTACCTGTGTATAGCGCAAGGGTGATATTTTCTGATGAAACGAATGTAATATATTACTATTTAGATGAAGACGGTATCAGACAGTTTGGTACCCCTACAGATGTAAACGGGAGAAATATCGATCTGCAGTTTAAAC
This sequence comes from uncultured Brevibacillus sp., assembly GCF_947502445.1. Classification (GTDB taxonomy): domain Bacteria; phylum Bacillota; class Bacilli; order Brevibacillales; family Brevibacillaceae; genus Brevibacillus. The sequence continues at coordinate 3,434 of NZ_CANMZW010000077.1, read as the reverse complement.
ATCAAGAACCATATAAGTAGGTGATTCAGAGTTTTGCTCATGAATACTTGTACTAAAAAGAGTTAGTCACTTCTTAGCAGTTCCAACGACCATCAGTTAATAACTCTCTTGAAAATTAGTGATGTTAGTTTAATGTGGATGAGGTTCTCCGCGAATTAGTTAGATACCTTAAATGAATAAGTTAATAATTGAAAGCCGGTTACACATTAGCTTAGCGCAGTGTAACCGGTTCTTTTTTGTTCCTACATATGATCGGTATGATTTTCACTCTGTCCAGGATCAGGTAGGGGATTGGTAGCCAGTCTTTCTAATCGATGTGATCTTGATTAGCGACAGGGCTCAGTTGCAGAACAAAACTGTTTACTACACCAAAGTATTTATAATAGCGAACTCCTCTGAAAAGGGTGCCGGATTGTCTCAATAATTGCCTGAGTTTTAAAACTTAAAATTCATGAACTTTTGGCCATTGTATGTAGGGTGGAGAACTAAGATGGTCAAGTTTATTGTATGTAACCTTGTGCTGATGTTAAAACTGCCATCAATGTGATTGTATCAAGAATTTTCGTATCTGGAAAAAGCAGATGATCATGTGCAGCCTGGTTCTTGTGTTTTAATTCCGTCATGAATTGTTGAAGTAACTCGGAATTATTAGGATTAAGAAGGTCCATCAAATTGTCTGCGAATTCATTAAGGAAATTGAGGTGTTCTCGGTAAGCCTGTGCTCATTATTGTGTCACTCTTTTTTACTATGACACACAATAAGTCATAGCCTCATAAGATAATCAAGAAATTAATATGCGGAAAATTTTTCGAATAAACTTCGGAAGGATTCTCATAAGATGTATAGAATATGATTCATTACGATAATAATGAGTATAATGCAGGATTTTCGTAATTTATTGCGAAATATTGAGTTAATGAGTGAATCATGATAAAATCCCGAAATTGACAAGAAAAAACACCACTTTTACACTTGTACATCGTATAAAGCAAGTGATAAGATGTTGCTAGGTCTAAAAAAACGCGAAATATCATGATAAATACCATTAGATGCACTATATATTGCAATTAATAGAGACATAGAGACAATAATCCATTATATTAGTATATTCACTCCAAATATTTCTTATACCAGTTACTTTTTTTATACCTGCGTGTCGAATTTTGTAATATCATCCGAGAAGAGGTGATTATCACAAATAGGCATGTAATTTAACATGAGAATTTAGCACGCCCGATTCTGTTGTCTACACGAAATTCGCATTGAATACATGTAAATTGAAAAGAATAAAAAAATACCACTCTGTTGGTCAGACAGAATGGTATATGTTGTTTGTTAGTTCTAATTCGCTGGTCACGATTCAGACTAACAAATTGTGTTTTACTTTCTTTTATTCAATCTTTCTTCTAACTTTCGGTCAAACCAATCGTTAAATGCGACAACGATTTTTTTAATGCAGAACTTTGCCAGCACAACTAGCCCAATAAAAATCAATACAACCATGAAGGCTGTAAAGCTAAAAGTGCCAATAGCAAACTTCAAGACATCTGGTTTCCCAGAATGCCAGTAGATACCAACTTCGGTCATCAACCCACCAATTGCTAAATTTAACAACCATTTCCACCAAGATCGGGTGATCGAATCAATTATTTTTCTTATCATTGTTTTTTCCTCCTCTCTTGCAGACGAGAGAAGAACACGAATCAGAAATGAGTATGCTACACCAAGGAAGAATACCACTTCAACTTCAACTTCTTGTTCCTTCTCAATCCGAATAGGATGTGTGCAGCACGAATGTGCTTGATGCTGGTCTACCAGCCTATATGACGCACCGAGGTACCACGAATACTTCGGAATACAGCGTATTTTTCAAAGGTCGATTGTTGCTTGTACGAAACAGAGGAAAAGTTTTGAACTGTTTGTTCAGATGAAGTGCAATCACTTCCGTTGTACAGACTCCTCACCCCATATCATACCATCTTACCCAAGACTTCCACAACAAGGCAGTCTCTTTTTGCGTACTTTTTTGTTTGCTAATTGCAAACAATTTCCAGGCTGTAGTCCTGTACTATTAAAAATATGCGTTCTTGTCTAGTCTGGCAACCTATTTTTTGTTCTATCGAGTTTTACAAACAGCAAAGACGCCCTCTTGGTGTAATTCCAGGCGGGCGTCTTTGTTGTTTTACGTTCTTTTCAGTATGGCCATCTCCAGGACGGTGACTTCATTGTAGTTTGTAGGAAGGGTGTAGCAGCTGCCTGCTCACTCCTGGTTTCGCAGCGAGGATCTGTTGCAGCTGCATTTCCGGGTCGATACGGCGTTGTCCAGCTCCAAAGTTTGGCTGCAGCCCGCCGGTATGCAGTAGCTCCGAGCTTACTTCTGGTTGTCGCAGCGAGGATCCGCTGCAGCTGCATTTCCGGATCGATGCAGCGTTGTCCAGCTCCAAAGCCTGGCTGCAGCCCGCCGGTAAGAGAGCTACGCGTTCGGGCGGTTAGTTTTTTCATATTTAGTAGAGAGACTGTCAACATAAGAAGCACTATGTTGGATTGAAAAGCAATGGCGTGTCGAATTGGGGTATGTTACCATAATTTGTAATAACTTTTTACTGGAGGAAACATTAATGAATCCTTATGAATTATTATGTAAAGTCATTGATTTCGGAAACAAAGAACTTGAAGATTACACATCAAGTAAAGACTTTCAAGGTACACACACTCTGGTACTATCTAGTTTGTTCAGGAAAATAATAGAGCTTAGTGATGGTGTTCGGGTTTGTGCGGAAACAGGATTAAGTGGTCCAGCAGAAATGAATTATAGGGGTCTTGTAGAAGCATCATTGTCTTTCAAGTATATTTTGGAGGATTCCAATCTTGCACAAAATAGAGCTATTGCTTACAGAATTGGGTTTCACAAAGAGCAAATAGAAGCTGTAAAAGATGCTATTGCTAGATATTCAAGTGACGCTCAACTAAAAGAGCATTATGAGCGAGGGCTTCAATTTCACGAAAATGAGTTGCAAAAAGATGAGTTTACTAATGTCCTGGATGAATATAACAGGGTACGTGCATTGGATCGAAGAGGATTCTTGCCCAAATGGTACTCTTTATATAATGGACCGAAATCTATAAACCTACTTGCGAGACACCTTGAACAAAATAGCGACGATCCTGAATTGATGTCAAAATTATATAGTTTTCTTTCAACCGGTGCTCATATTTACACAGCATTGGCAGAATTAAAATTGGATGATCAAAAAAGGTTTGTATTGAATCCAGTTTGGAAGTCATTTAATCCGAATGTTGATCAATTTAACTTAACTCCAACAAGAGCACTATTAACTTCTTCAATTTTGAGATTCAGAGTCTGTCAAGAAATTTGTGTAACCTTGTAAAACCGAATCTAGCAACTCGTAGTTACCATGGCTTGACTTGGAGC
>NZ_CANMZW010000076.1 GCF_947502445.1 uncultured Brevibacillus sp. | reverse complement strand
GCTCCAAGTCAAGCCATGGTAACTACGAGTTGCTAGATTCGGTTTTACAAGGTTACACAAATTTCTTGACAGACTCCAGCGTTCAGGCACGGTGTTTTCCTGGGGGCGTTGTCCCATCCGAACAAACGGATTCAGCGAATGTCATCGCCCCGAGCGACGCAATACTTCGATAAATTAAAATGAATTCATGCTGTAATGCTGACCACAATTCATTCATAGCCCTTTAATTTAATTTAGCTGTTTTTGGCTCGAATTCTTTTGTATCAATTGGGACGTTTACCTGAAGTTCTATTGAGTGCATGTAGTTAACAACTACACTATTTTCATCGTATAATTCGTATTTAATAAGAATCCCTGTATCTTTATCGACCCAAAAACGGAATGTTTTCGCTCCTTGCTTAATAGAGGCATAGTTGTTTAGTGTTCCTTTCAACACTATTGTATTATGACCCAACACATCTTCATTTTGTTTTTCAACTTCCCAGTCTCCATATACCCTTGTATAGTTAGATGCTAGTTCGTAAGGAAACAGAGAAACTTGAGCTAAGCCAATAGGTGGACGTTCACGGTATGTTGTAACATTATTTCCTTCACTATCTACACTAAATGCCTCTTCTGGAGTAATTGACTCTGATTTATTATTTACTGAGTATTTTATCATGTCGTATGACTGCTTTTTTTCGTCAGTTCTCCATAAAATACCGTCTTTGTAATAAATATATTGAACTTTAGGATCTTTTGAGCTTGATTCATCTATAGTTACCTTACTGAATCCACCCGACATTTTGGTTAAACTCAGTTGATATTCAACCTGCACCTTTTTCCCGTTTCTTAAGAGTTCAAACTTCCCCATTGCTGTATCAAAGTGATCAACGGTATTTAGAAGCTTTGTTAATACTTCCTTTTTTGTCATATCGTTGTAATTTTCCTCTTTTATAGGTGGTCTATATATTGTTTCTTGTTCATTACGTGCCTCTACTTTATTAATCTGTTGTTGTTGTGTGTCGGACCGTTGAACAGAAACTTCAGCTTCTATCATTTTAGTATTTTCTATTGGCTGATCTGAATGATTATCGTTTATTGCATTTGTATCTGTACAACCGCTTATTATAAAGGCAAGAAACAACGTCATAGTAACAGAATGTTTCATAATGCCTCCTCCTAGTAACCTAATCATCTTTTATCATTCGAATAACGGTTTCCAATATACTGTGATAAGTGATTTCACATCTGAATTGTACTTCGAATCTGTAGGACCTAAAATCGACAGTATGCTTGGTTAAAGACAATGTTTTCGAAACCTTATTGGACATTCTGCCAGGCTACATTTAATCTTAATCGATTCCAAAAATAAATAGCTTAAGCTGAAAATGCTAAATCAGCACACATATAGATATATGCTCTACCTTTACCGTCCATGTTGAGGTGTCTCTGATATAGGTTTTTCTCTTTCCATCACTTGATATTTTAGAATTTTATGTTCATAAATTGTATGCCAAAGTATTTCTATCGCAATTTTATCCTTATCTTTTATTCCTTTTATACTGTAGTATTTGGTACCCGGTATATACTGTCTGGTATCTCCTTCGCGCCTATCCTCCCATTCTCCTATTCTAGTCACTGTACCGAGGATTGTATCTAACTGCGATTCATTGACCTCTTCATCAATAGGAACATAATAAAATCCATCATGGATTATATAGTTCCTTTCATCTAATTCAATAGCTTTGTCATCTTGCTCCCATAGTGGATTCATTAAATCTAGATCTGTTTTCTCCTCTTGATAACCAGAAACAGTTTCGAGTTGAGGTTTTGATTCATTGTTATTTTGACTGAAAATTAAAGCTACAATTAAAGTAGGGATACTCAAGACTAGGATGTAGGACAACCACTGCTTTTTTATGAATAACTCACCTCTACTAATGAGTTTAACCAACCTTACTCTCCATCTTTGCAGAAGTAAGGTTGGTTAATCTGTGGTTTAATTGAATTTAAACAATCACTTTTTTGTTTTCTCTGGTTTTTTTGTGTCAAACTTTATCTGTTTATACCCTTTGGTGTCATCTGTATCAAAGTTTTTTTGCGCAGTTTTGGCAAGCTTCGTGTCAAAATTAATCTCTAAAACTTCAATGCTATTTTCGATCTTATTATCTTTATTTAATGTAATTAATTTTAATAGAACCCCGGTTTCTTCATCAACCCACATTTTAAAAGAAGTTGAATTTAATTTCTTTGCCAAATATTCAGATAGGTCTCCGGAGATAACAACTGAGTTTCTTTCCAATAGCTTTTCTTCACCAAGAATTTCATAATTTTGAGATTCATCATCTAACCAAAAAGCATATTCCTGCGGAAATGTTACAGTTTTCGCTATGAGAGCATTTGCTGGGTCTTGTCGGTAAATATATGCATTTATCTCTTTACCATCAGGACTCTTGTCTTTTTTTACTCGATCACCTTTCGGTATTTCTTCGACTTTCGAACTTTTCATTTTCACGTAAGTCTGAGCCATTGTGTTTAATTGTAGGACATTATTGTCATCGTCAGCAATCAATTCCTGCACTTTTTGTCCGGAAGAATCTTTGACAAGAGTACGACTTCCTGGATTGCTACCTTCCTGAACAGAAAACTCTGCTTTGTATTTTTTTTCACCAATATCATACGTAAAGACACCTTCTACATACTCGTAATAATCGATTGAATTTAACATTTTTTCTTTAATATCTACTTTTTTGCTTACAGCTTTTGCTAAACTTTCTCCACCGTTAAATTGAGCACCCAAAAGCATAATCGTAAGAAAAGGAATTGCTATAATAGATAGTCGCTTCAAAATTATGTTACCTCCCTGTAATTAATAATTTTCTCGAACTCTTATTGCATCAGCGCCTAGGTTGTCATCTCCACCGAGGGCATACACATAGATGGTAGTATATTCTGATCCAGTTCCATTACTATCCCCTCTCCCAATATAGCTCCATCCTCCTGGTGCTGTATTTTGATCAATTGAACCTATCATTTCCGCTCCAAACCCAGAGTCGTCATACAAAACCATATACATAGCATCAGCTCTAAATTTTGACTCGTTTAAGTGCACCCATAATCGAGGTTCAGATAACATTAAAATCTCATCCCATGCAATTTCCCAGTAATAAACACCCGCGCCGTCATAATTTAATTGGTAGTCACCTCCAATTGAATCAGAGTCTTCTTCATACTCAAAATCTCCAGAATACCAATCAGAACAATACCATTTTGTTGAATTATTATCACACTCTTTCTGCTGATATGCTTGTACAGGATTTGCATTAATAAAAGCAACATTTAACATAACAAGAAATGTGATAAGGTAAATCCACTTGCTCTTCATACGAAAACCTCCATTTTTTCAAATCTTTGGTATAAATAGGTATACGAGAGACCGGCCTCCTCTACGAAAACAAATAAGTGGCAATATTGACACCACTTGTCAAAATTTTCAAACAGATGACATACATATTTTAACATTACATGGTTATATTTCAAGTTAATTTTAGTTTTTTTCAACTAGATCCGTTTCGAGTGTTCAAGGAAAATAAAGTCTTAGACTGGACTGATATGTAAGCCTAGCATTACTTTCTAGCGCATATAACCCTCAACCAAAACGGCTGAGGGTTTATTCGTAATTATTAAAATAACCCAACTATTCAGAACTAATCTGGTGTTATTTTTTTTCAGGATCTAATTCAAAGTTAGTTACCAACTCAAATTCCCCAAGTACAGTTGTTCCATCTACATCATAAAGAGGAATTGTGCTAATGTCACCATTATCTTTATTAGCCTCAATTGCCTCTTCAATGGAGCTAACTTCTGGTGTTAAATCAATAGCTCTAACATATCCCTTAACCCCATTGGTACCAATTGCAGAAATTAAATCTGGTTCTTCACCAATGCTTAATATGGATAAGCCAGAACCATAGGTTTCTCCGTTATCATTAACATCGTACTCCGTTTTAGACAATAAGTCTTCAATAACCTTGGAATCTTCAGTTGTTTTTGCGAACGTTGAGCTATTTAATGTTTGAATTGGCGATTTATTACCTGCATACCTTGTGTATCCATTTCCATTATAGAAATCGGCTCTACTGAAAGCGTAATACTCGCCATAAGTGCTCATGCGAGGCGAATACACGTGAAAAGCAGAAAAACTATCGTCGTTATAAACCATGGTACTTCCAGCTTTTAAATTGCCAGCTTTATCATACAAATAAGCTTGTCCGCCCATATATCCTACTGGCACGTCCCCGCTTAGTGACTCAACGAAGGCAACAGCTTCTACTGTTTTTGGATTTGCATAACGAACCCATACCTCAGATGTAAAAGAATACTTTTTACCATAGATTTCAGGTGTTTTTAAAGGGGGGGAGTAAGTGTCAGCAAATACTGGTGTTGCTAGCATAGTCATTGCTAAAACACTGCCCATTAAGATTTTACTAGTCTTCGTTAATAAATTCATTGTATTTTTCTTCTCCTCACCATAAGTATTTTTTTGGATTATATGTTAATGTCATTAATCCCTTTTTGAAGTAGATAATCTAAATTCACCGATTACAGTTTTTCCATCTGCCTCATACAGTGGGATAGATTTGTAACCAATAGCCTCAATAGATTTTTGGTAGGCCATAGCCTCTTCTGGTGAAGAAACTTTTGGATCTAAATCGGTAGCTTTTACATATCCAACAACGCCATTTTCTCCTGTTGCCGAAATTAAATCTGGTGTTTCTGTTGATTTAGAAGCGTAAGGTACTGGTCCATAGGTTTGTCCTTGCTCGTTGACAGGATAGTTAGATGCATCTTCTTCCATCGAAGAGTTCGTTTTATCAGCATCTTTGTCCAGTGTTTCTGTTGATTCAAAAGCGTAAGGTACTGATCCATGGGTTTGTCCTTGCTCGTTAACAGGATAATTAGATGCGCCTTTTTCCATTGAAATGTTAGCTTTCACAGCATTTTGTATTGAAAATACAGTAGGTACGCCAATCACTAAAGCCAAAGTCACTATTACACCCGTAAGTGAACTTTTTTTCATCTTCATAATCGACCCATCCCTTTCTCAGTTGGTAAATTTTATTGAAGTTGTTGTGCTAAGGGGGTAGCCCATTTTTCTGTTCTTCCATAAATAGCTACTAATTGTTAAGTAGTGTCCCTTCATAGTGACATTACACATATTCAAAATAAATATACACTTTCCACTCAGTCGCTATTATAGGCAGTCGAAATGAGAAACTCAATTGACAATAAGTGATAAGAATTACTACTATTATTTTCCTTGTTTGTATCTTATCACTTTTTATTGGAAAAATATGTCCAAAATTGGCGTTCACAAAAAGTTTAAATTTGGTAAAAATGTAATTTAGGACCACACCCCTTCTTTTTAGTGTTTTGGCTAGTATATAATTTTTAATCTTGAATCCTGTTACTTCGTGACACCCCTTACCCATAATGACGATCTTTCGTACAAAAATGTTACGATAACCACTCTGGCCAAATAAAAGACTGCTTCGAGACTCCACCCTCAACTTCTTAAATACAGCATCAACATCTTATATCGTTTTCCGAGTATTTTCACACAAGTTACCAACCTTATTGAACCTGTCATCGGAACAAGAAAATAACCCTTGCTGGTGTCCCACCTTTACAGACATTCCCACCGGTCAGTTGAAAATAGGTGATACAAGGCAGTACCCTTCGTTTTACTGACGAGTTTGTGCGTTCCAAATTGTGATTGATAAAAAATAATAGCCGATATCCTTGGCGTACAGGAAACCGGCGTTATTTCGATCAAACAGAGCTCAGCGTACAAAATCAGCACTTTGTTAGCGGTACCCCTAGACTGATTGAGTGTCAAACAAAATTCAACTGACTCGTCTCTGAATACATTTGAGGCCTTGCAGACACCTCCCGGCATACCATAAGAATTGGGCATTATTTACGGAATGGATTACCAGGGCATCTATGCGCGATCACTCAGTCTAACACTATATTTTCACGGTCTAAGACTTATTTTCTGAGTCTAAAACAATATTTTCAAGGAACACCGAGAATCCTTTTGGCGGCAAGCATCGCTACTGTATTTTGCATCGCGTCTACGCAATTGGTACTGCTCATAGCAGACTAAACAGGGTTTAAGGTATTTCACTTCATCACTTCCGTAACAATTCGTCACAGATAGTAATTTTCAAAGGTAAAGCCATTTAAACAAAGCACCAAGTGTGCCTGTTCAGGATGCTATTTTATTTTCACCGAACAGCTACCCTGCGTAATAATTGGGAAACCGTAAATCCCTAAAAACTTTGAGATGATTTTTGTAGAGTAGAGAACTGAAATTTTGGGGCGGCCTTCGGACCGCCTTATTCATTTCAGCTCCCCCTCATCAAACCGTACGTGAGGTTCTCCCTCATACGGCTTTCCGATGTTCTTCTTTCTTTGGCATGCAGCTTTTCCTAAGCAGCTAATTTCACTAATTTTCCTCTCGTCTGCATGATTACTTCTCCCACCCGTGCATGTTTCTTCCGCCTATTTCTTTTCTTGTTCCAGAAAAGAGTAAGCCGTTCGCACTACGACTCCTGCCCGGAGATATTTATGAATGAGTGAAATGACTCGTCCGTCCTTAATCGTTCTTGAAAGCACCT
>NZ_CANMZW010000075.1 GCF_947502445.1 uncultured Brevibacillus sp. | reverse complement strand
CACTGGGATGGTTTGTCCATTTGCAATAGTGATGTTTTTGCTCCCTACAGTCTTGGCACCATCTTTGAACGTCACTTTTGCATTAATTGGACCCGGTACTGTTACTAGCTGCGCCAGTACATCTACGCACACGTTCACTGGTGTTTTTGGAATTTGGTCACCTGGAGGGTTGATTTTCGGGTTTCTCAATGCCAAGTTGTCTCCAGGGATGTACTCAATTTCAATTTCCGGGCTAACTACATAGCGACCTATATGCTCATGTATATCTGAATATATATTTAGTGCACATATGTTAAACCGGGTTTAACAGCGTTTAACTGATGCGGCTAGGTTAAACCCGGTTTAACGAAACTGTTTAACAATGTTTAACCAGTTAAACGTGGTTTAACTAACCCCTGAATACTTTTCAATAAGACATTCTGTGACTCTGAACGACATTAACCGACAAAGAATGACATTGTAATTATTGTGTGGGACAGGACGGCATATTTTAATGGGGATAGAAAACAGGAAGGAGATGTGTTGGCATGAATAAAGAACTGCTCACAACGAAAGAACTTTGCAACGTACTAAAGGTAAGCCGTAGAACAATTGCCCGTTGCCGCAAATATCATGGCCTACCCCATTATTTATCCGGTCCTGGAGGCAAGCCGAGATTTGATCTGGACGAAGTCCAAAACTGGATGAAAAATTGGACGAAAAAAAATCTGTGATTTTCCAAAAATTGTCTTGATCTTGCCGTGTCACCTATGCGTTAATACGATCAGAGCAACGAGCTCGAATGTTAGTTTAAATGTAAAGGACAAAGTAAAAACCTGTCCGCATGTGTTATTGGAATGTCTAGTTGTGTTAAATACTCTATCCAAGTTTATTGATGTGGATAGCTGTATTTAATGCGTTCCAACCCATGCGAACAGGTTTTTTGTTTGCATGGACTCAAATCGGGCGTGGGCCTAAAACGGAGGAAAAAATGAGCTTTAATATCTATGAATCGGATGAATTCAAGTCTCTTCGAGCGTACAAGGAAGGTCGTAGCATCCCAACACATGCTTCAACCGTGAACACCAATCAGATGAAACACACTGAAGCAGTTAACAAACACTATGAACTCGATTTGTCGTTTAGCGATGAACTGTCCGCAAATCCCACTGAAAAGATGCCTTTGGAAAAACAGGAGGAGATTGCAGAAATTCAAGATGACAGTTTACCGAAAGCAGTAAAGCGCTTTGCACCTGACTTTGACATACACCCTCAAGCTGTTGTACCAGAGGGCTATGCACTGTCAAAACTGTCGGGAGAAGGTATTTACAAGGTTAGCATTTGCAAAGACGGTACCCCACTCTCAACCCCGATCCTCGACAAGGCAATTGTGATTTCAGCTATTTACAGCGGTAAATTTGGTGGGCCTAATGAACAAGTTGTATTAGAATATTACGAACCACATGATAGTCAGGTGAAACAAATCATTGTTGACCGTGAAATTCTTAGCAAGCCTAGTTCGATCACTTCGTTGAATAATTATGGCTACAGCGTAACTCACATTGGTAGAATCTCAGAAGCAACAAAGTTGATCCAATACCTGAAAGATTACGAACGGGAAAATTACGCTCTAATACCACGTATTGATACCACCCATAAACTGGGATGGTCGCCAACTATGGATGAGTTTTTACCATATGTATCTGGAAAAATTAGAATGGTTCCTCGGGGGCGAGAGGAGAAAAACCTTTTAGAGAAAGGGTTTGTTGTGCTTGGCACGGACTTGCAAAAATACATTTCAACAATTCAGCCGATATTATCGGATAGTGTAGTTGCAACTTACACTTACGCTATGGCCTTTGCCTCACCGCTTTTAAAGATCCTTGGTGTACCCGGTTTTTCTGTAGAACTTGCAAGAAACTCAGGTTACGGAAAGTCCGTTTTGCAGAAATTGGCATTGGGTGCCTTTGGAAATCCTGATGTGTTGGTAAAGCAATGGAAGGCGACACCATACGCTATCGAGACGTTCTTGGATTTTTCAGATGATTTGCCAACAGCTTTAGAGGACGCTCAGGTAAACAAAGATGTCGATTTCATAACCGATGTATTTTACATGTGCTTTAATGGAAATGGAAAAATCAGGGGGTCACTACACGGAAATCGGATTACGCCCACTTTTTCGGGTATCTTAATCTCATCAGCCGAAACTGAAAGTGAAAAACGTATAAATATTGACGGTATTCACCGTAGGCTAAATACTCTACCGATGAAACCCTTTAAAGATAAGGCAACTGCTAAAAAATATGCACGTATACTTGCCAAACTCCATAAAGAGATTCATGGACTAGCGGGGAAGTATTGGATAGAATTTCTAATTTTCAATAAGGGCTATTGGGATGAATGGGAACAGTGCTACCAGGAAGCAGTTCAAAAGCTTGATGATTTCTTGAAAAATGCTCCTTATAGTGAAGCTGATAAGGATATGATGGAAGAACAAAATCGACTCTTGGCGGTAGGTGTAGTTACTCTACAACTAATGAATAAATGCTTCTCTTTCGGTATTGATGTAACTCAGACCATGAAGGAAATCATCGAGGCTGTTTACTCATACATGGATGGTGCTAGTAAACCAATTGTAGCTTTACGCATGATTGTAAACTATGCAATTACAAATGAAAAGTCGTTATTTTCTGCTGAAACTAGGACAGGTCAGCAATACGGAGTTATCCGGCCAGGCGAATATCTAGCCATTCAAGAGGAAACTGTGAAGTACTTGTTGGAAAAGGGCGGGTACAACCTTTCCGTTCTCGATTCATGGAAAGAGTGGGGTATCCTTCAATTCGACTCTAACGGGAAAAAACCGCAAATCGAAATTGTCGTTGGCTTCGGAAAAACACAGAGAAAACGCTTGTTGAAGTTCAATTGGACAAAACTTGAAAATTATATTGAAGAAGGCTTTTATGACTTAGACGTTCCCGGAAATCCCCAAGCTAAGGTGGTAGAAGTCCTGAAACCTAATGGTAAGGGTAAAGTGTTTCGAATCGATTCTGATTCTGAATAACGCAACTTATTTGTAGAAATTCGGAAAGACTCTCTCTTGCGTCGTATCTTGTCCCCAGGATTTGAATGCAAGAGAGAGAGGGCCTTTCTGATTTGCTGAGGAGGAAACACCGATGAATTCAACAGTAGCTGGAGTGTTCCAAAAAATCCTTTTGGAAATGACCGTTTCTTCCAAGTGCATGTGGAGCTCTCCAAAGGATGGTTACTATTACGGTGCATATCGTGAAACTGAATGGAAATCAGAAGTGCTTATTTTAAAAACGTCTGAAACTACTTGGGAAGTCGTAATTTGCATCTATCTGCCAGACAATACACAACGGCAAACATTCGTAGTTGACATCGATACAAAGTTTGAGACTCTTGTATGCTACTATGACCCAGCCGGAAAAGGTCAGCGCACTGTTTACGTCCCGATTAGTGATGAGTCCACGATCGTTCAGCGATTCCTGATGTTTATTGCGGTTAATCGCCCCAGTAATTCACACGCCATTTCCTGAGCCACGAAAGGGTATCTCTCTTGCGACTAAACCGAAATTAGGCGGTTAAAATAGCTGCCTGATGCATAAGCACAAAGTAAATACCCTCTATTAGCTCGAAACCACACATTAAATCTGGAGGTTTATAATATGAATCAATTCCTCAATCCATTGGTAACTCAAGTCATGTCTGATATGGCGACTTCTCCAAAATGCACCTGGAAAACCTACAAGACTGGTGGAAATATCGGATATTACGGAATTTATATCGAAACAGAATGGGACGCGGAAATCCAATTGTATAAACGTTCAAATTGGTGGCAAATGAAAATCTTCTTCCACCACAAAGCTCAAAATCGTTATGAACACTACATTGTGAATTTTAAACGGAATGGAAACAAGGTTGATGCCTTTTCATTGAATGATTATAACTTTCTTATAACATTGAAGAATAAAAAGCTAAAGGTATGTAACAGCGATGAACTTCTTAGCTACTTTGAACAGTTTTTACTTTTAGCATAAATGGGGGCTTTCCCTATACCAAAGCCTCAACCGCCTCAGAAGAAAATTGTATAATACAGATCGGGGCACCGGTGGTAGTCGGTGCCCCTAATATATAAAAAGGTGGGGTGTTGTCAGAGGAAGCGGTGTAATTGATAAAGAAGTGACTCAAAATGTGTAAAATCCTTAATACTTAGGTGATTGATGAAACCACTGGGACCAATATTTACAACAAAAAATACAGGCTCCCAATCATCCTCTTTGGCGATAAAGCCTTCGATGTACTCATGTTGTACACCGCCCATACTCATGGTTTCGCGACGTGTGATTTGAAGATGAGTCAGTTTCACATCCCCCAGTAATTTATTGCAAAAATATTAAAACATCTCAGATTTCATCCTGTCAATTTATCTACATCACCCCCATTTTGTCCAAGAGTATGAGTGTATTCATTCCTTCCTCAAGCGGGGTTTTGTTCACGTTCAAGCCGTAATGTTTATAAATCTTGTTCCACTGAAGAAGAGCCTTGAGCTCCCAAGTCTCTATCTCTGTAACCTGTATTTCAATCTTTCTCTCCGTTACAGTGACAACAATCCGTAGCTCTCGCTGGTCAATACAGACTTCGATTGGATAGTCGTTGTATTCCCCCATTTTAACAATTTGGTCAACAGCCAACAGTGATAGTGTTTTTAGTCTCTGGTTATCGACCATTGGCCCTCCACTGGCTGTACCATTAACATCGTTTTATCCCTTTCAGGAGTTGTGATAATGTACAGTTTAATTTCTGTGCTTGTTGTGTAGGCAGAATACAGAGATTGACTACCCTCAGACAGCGCTTTTTCGTTTAACTCCTTAATTGCGGGATCGATATCACCCCAGTCGCATTGCGCGTGCCGGTTCAAACAAATCATTTGATCTTCTTCGGCAATACGCTGCTTTACCTCCTCTGCCACCAATATTTCTCCCATCGAAAATCTCGCCATAGGGCACCTCCGTCACTTGATGCCCCAAGTAAACCATACTGAAATTGACTCCCTCAATAAGTTATGTTCGTACCGGAGAATCTCTTACTAACAAAAGAAAGCAAGTGTTAAAATTTTCGTATTAACAAAAAGCCGTCGCGTAGGAAGTAATTTCTACATGCCGGCATTTTTGTGTTTTTGAGGAGGGATTTGATGCAAATGTTAAGAAGAACAATTTTGATTACCCTTGTAATTAATTTATTAATAATACCTATAGGAAATATATCTATTACGATAAAAAACCCGTTTACAAATCGAACCCACAGCGTAGTGTTTTAAAATAATGGAACTAATGTTCGTGATAAGAAACACATTAATTTTGTCTGTTGAGATACAGATTTTTTTAGTTGCTCACAATATCATACTTATAGGTGGAATGCCACTGCCTAAGATGTAGAGACCTTAGATTTTCACCGGACATTTGTTGTAATACATCTAAGTTCAGGATATGAATTAGCTTTTGGTTTATAGATATTACTTTTTCTTTTTGTAGCTCCTGCAAAACACGTGCGGCAGACTCACGATTGATACCAATCATATTAGCAAAATGACTTTGAGTAATCTTCCAGTTGATCAGATATCCTTCATTGGTTTTCACACCAAAATTTGAGTGTAAATCTAAAAGTAAATTAACTACACGGATACGGCTGTCTAGAAAGGCAAGGTACTCTAATTTTCGATCGGCTTGCGCTAACCGTTCACTGACTACATAGAACAATTTACGTAAAATATCGGGGTAAGTTTTAATAAGTTCTTCTAAAGCCGCTTTCCTTATCATCCATGCTGTGGAATTTTCAATAGCTGCCACTGAAGCCAAACGACGATTATCATGGTGTATGCATTCGAGTTCACCAATTGTTTCCCCGGGGAATTGGTGTCCGAAGATAATTTGTTTACTGTCGTCCTCTCGAAAAATTTTCAATACCCCAGATTTTATAATATACATCTCATCTCCGGGATCATTTTGAAAAAATATAACCTGATTTTTTTGAAATTTCCGTTCGATAAATAAAGAAGCTACATATTCCGTATCGGATACATCAATACCTTTGAATAGAGCAGTGTCAAAAATGGATTGAATCACCATATACACCCTTATACGACCAATTTTTGTTAATTGTATCATATCGGTTTTCAAACTGAAAACGATACAGAAGTTAAAGCTGCAAACATCCCAATGTCGTTGTTACTTTGTTAGGCGCTGTAATTCAAATTTAGCATGTCTTGATAAAATAAAGGAGTGTGCAAAAATGTCGAAATTTAAAATCGCAACCTTTGTTTCCGGCTTAATTTTAGGTGTTGGAATTTCTATTGGAAGTGTTGCACTTGCAGCATCAACGAACGTCACTCTACTTCCGGTTAAATTTATCGTCAATAAAGTTGATAAGACACCTTTGAACGGTCAGTTCTTTGATAACGGCATAAAAGTTCCCGCATCAATTGTATACAGCGGTACAGTTTATGCACCTGTAAAAATGGTGACTTCTATGCTTGGATACTCAACGAATTGGGATGCAAAAAACAAATCGCTATTAATCGGAGACTCCAAAACCGGTCTATTGCTTTCTGATCAAAATCCTATTCAAACCGAAGGCAGTGTAAAATTAAACAATAAAATGTCTATCGGTAAGCAAGAATTTAATAAAGGTTTTTTGTTCGCGGACAATAAAGCTAACGTAATGTACAATCTCGATGGTAAGTTCTCTACTTTTACATTCCAATTTGGTTTAGATGACAGTAAGACTTACCCAAGGCCTGGAACACTAAGGGTAATCGGTGATGGTAAAGAACTTTGGCAAAGTCCGGTGATAGTAGGTGCACCTGCTCAAGAAACTAAAATTGATATTAGTGGGGTATTACAACTTGATATCAGGATGGAGTGTAAAGACAGCCTTGGTACAAGAATAAGTGTAGTAAACCCGTTAGTTACAAAGTAAGCCTCAATTTTACGTTGTATTAAATACTGTTTTAATTAATTGTATTTTGCCTTAACTAATTTGGCATAACTTTAGTTCATTGGTTTTTAAGGGGGAGAAAGATGGGAATACTGCGACCAATACTTATTGTTGCGTTATTCTTTTGTTTTATTAGCCAAGCTGCTTTAGCCCAAGGCACCATCCCGCAGGATGCGAAGTATAATTCTGATGTAGTTTGGGCTATAAACCTGAAAATAATTAAGCCATTCCCAGATGGAAGTTTCTATCCAGACAAATCTGTCTCAGAAGCAGAATTCCTAGATATGCTTTTCAATTACTACAAGGTTAAGTTACCTACTAACGATAACTCAGCTACATACTTACAAGCCTCAAAGCTCAAGTGGCCAATTTTTTCTGATACTGAAGCACGTAAGAAACCCATGACACGTGAGCATGCTGCTGAACTATTATCTGCTTCTATAGGTGTAAATTATCGGGCTGAAGATGCTGTATACTATTTATTTTACAATCGCTTTATTAATTACACAGATAAACCCACTTTAGCGTCATTTAAGTCTAAATCTTTTCTAACTCGTGCTGATGCAGTACATCTGATTAGAATGCTTGAGATTAGAGGAAATTTAACAATCAAGTCCATTCAGGATTCCCCACCAATGCCAAAAATCGGCATAAATGATGAGGCACTATTAAAACCTATTAAAGGTAGCTTATTTCTCCCAGCTGATCGTGCTTCCCAACCATCTGTGGACTCTTTTGTAAAGAACCTTAAAATTAATGGGAATACACTAACTGGAACAATTCCGTATATCCCAATGGGTTATTCTTATAAAATAATATATCGTAGTGGACATAAGTGGGGCGAGGGAGATAAAGCTATTAAAGGATTAAATCCTGGTCAAACATTTTCTGTTGATATTTCAAACCGTGGTGAAAAGGCTGGAATAGACTTTTTACTAGATATTGAACGAGAAGGAATGAATGGGGTTTATGTAGATATTCCATTACTTCAAGCGGATTATGTTGCCGAACGTGCGGTTGATCGTCCCTTTGAACTCTCTATTCCACCTGCGGAGAAACCAAAACTAAAATTATCACCATATGAGTTCATCATGTACACAACTCAGAGATTTGCTTTCAATTCAAAATATGACGGTAAAAACTTTTCTACAAAAGCACCAGAAAAATTTGAGACGCCAGATAACAGTACTTACTCTGTATTAATACAAAACGGTGTCAACGATAAAAAAAGAACAAACTTAGGATTTTTATTACCAGGACAAACAATAACAGTGGATTTATCATCCTATCAGCAAGATGTATCTATATATTTACTTATTTATCAAAATGGCTCGTTAGCCAAATACGCTGAACTAAAACCGAAACTGACGGAACAATTTACAATATCCGTGCCGCCACTACCTTCACTTGATAATTAGTTGGAAATGATTTTTGTCAAAGTATTGTTTCTAAGCAGCTCAGTAGTCATGCAGTTAACTGATTACTGAGCTGGTTTTGCATATATTATTATATTAATATTTTATGGTT
>NZ_CANMZW010000074.1 GCF_947502445.1 uncultured Brevibacillus sp. | reverse complement strand
TTTTTCTCAAGTATACAGAAAAGTACCCTATAGGTAGACTTTTTTAACGTGTCTACTCTATAGGGTACATTTTATTGCAGGACAGCTCCTTTTTTTCTGATTTATTCTTTTGTAGCTGCTACTTCAGAAGCAGCTGCTTTTGGTCCTTCTTCCAAATATTCATCCGGTCCAATGATACCAGCTGCACGGTCTTGTTTTTCCAATTCCAGTGCTTTTGGTACGGATAGCCAGTAGGAGAGACCGATCGCGATTATTCCAGCACCCAATTTACCGAGCAGTACCGGCAAAATGATGTTTGGCTGGAAGTTAGCCGAGAAGCTTAGGTGGTCACCGAGCAAGAAGGCAGCACACACACCGAACGCGATGTTGATTACTTTGTCTTTTGGCGGCATGGAACGAATGAGACGGAACATCGCCAAAATGTTTGCGATGGTAGCGAGCAAGCCAGCACTACCTGTAGAGCTCAAGCCTAATTTCATACCCAAGGCTTCCAGTGGCTTCGCACAGTATTTACGCAGCAAGTATACCATCGGGAAGGCACCTGCCAGCATGATACCGATGTAACCAGCTGTTTCCAAAGCGCGGTATTGGTCAGCAGGATCGGCGATGATCGGGTCGAAGCCCCAAGCCCCAAAGATCGTAGAGAAAATTCCAGTAAAGTGTTGAACGATAGAGAAAACGAGTACCAGCTTGATACCGGCATCCATTGTTTTACCGAAGATCATGAATCCGCGAATCATCAGGTCCGGCAAGAAGCGCAGACCGGCAGCGATTACCAATACAAAGATCAGGATCGGGGAGAGATTCAGCAGAACCTGTCCGATTCCGATAGCAAAAGCATAAGTAGAGTCACCATTGGACGCGATTTCAGCACGCACTTGAGCGTTTGTCAAAGAAAGAATCGCACTTGTAATGAAAGCACCGATTGGAACAGTCAAAATACCGGACATGACACCCAACGCCATATATTTGTGGTCGCGTTTATCGAGCATTGCAAGCCCCATCGGGATGGAGAATACGATAGTAGCACCAGCCATGAAACCAACCACCATAGCCATAACCCAGCCCTCAGTGCTGGTTTTCAGGATGTTTGCCAGTTGATATCCGCCCATGTCAGTGGCAAGAATTGCGGTAGCAGCAAGAGCAGGGTCAGCACCGATCTTATGGAAGATGGGAGAAACCGCTTTTTCTACGAACCAGGAAATATACGGCAGGGAGGCCATAATACCGGCAGCGGGTACAAAGATATAACCGGTAGAGTGAATCCCTTCCATGAACTCTTTTCCGAGTCCTTCGTCGCTATTGCGGATCGCGGCAATAGCCCCAATGACTGCACATAACATGATAATGTAGATAATGACACTTCCAATGTGTTCCACAGACAACCCCACCTTTTTCAGGATGTAAACAATACGGCCATAATTCCCTTTTACAAGATACCCATATCGAGGCCTCATTATGGAGGGAGACCGCGTAAAAAGGCGCTTAGGATCTCGTGACCGAGAATGACCTAAGCGCCTTTGCTTATTTGTATGAACTTGTTTACAAATACTTGTTTGATAAACAAACTGCAACCGCTTTCAAACAATCTTAAAAATAAAGTCCAGAATGCCACGTCTACAAAATCAAGTGTTTTGTCAAAAAATTCATGCTCTCTAAAGCGCCGTTGCTTTAATCTGCATTATAACGTGATTATATGGTTAGGTGTGTGGATTGTCAACTGCCTCTTAGGAAGAAAGTATGAATTTTTTACATATGAAAAGCCAATAGTGGTGCCTGCTCGCCAATGTACTCGCTAGCTCGGAGAGTAGTAAAAACAAACCAAAAAAAAGCCGCCCCTAGATAAGTAGGGGCAGCTTTGTGAGTGCTGTTTACAGTTTTACAACGTTCTCAGCTTGTGGTCCACGGTTGCCTTCAACTACGTTGAACTCAACGCGTTGGCCTTCTTCAAGGGATTTGAAACCTTCGCCTTGGATTGCGCTGAAGTGAACGAATACATCGTTTCCGCCTTCAACTGCGATGAAGCCATAGCCTTTTTCAGCGTTGAACCATTTTACTGTACCTGTTTGCATGGGTGTTACCTCCAAAAAAATTAAAATGAATATGCAACTTTTATTTGTGGATAAAATAAAAATTCACACATTGGAAAAGGTTCAAACATAAATGTAAACCCTTTACAATATGTGAACGCTTAAAAAAATCTTTTGTTTAACTGCATTTTACCATAGTCATTTGCGGAAAGCAATCGAATAATATAGCACTTTTGCAGGGGAAATGCAGTACGACGACAAAACGGCATCATACCATTTTGTCGTCGTATGTAGTCATGCAAAAAGTAGTTTTTAGGAGTAGAATTTTACGCGATCTTCTAATGGCTGGAACTGTTTTTCGCCTGGCTCGGAGGTTGGCTTGCCAAAAGGCATTTGGGCAATCAGCTTCCAGCTGCTTGGAACGTTCCAGGTTTGCTGTACTTCTTCGTCAATCAATGGATTGTAGTGCTGCAGTGTTGCGCCGAACCCTTCATTCTCCAAAGCCGTCCACACAACAAACTGAAGCATACCCGAAGAATGCTGGGACCAGATCGGGAAGTTGTCTTTGTACAGCTCGAATTGTTTTTGCAAGCCTTCTACGACACTTTGATCTTCAAAGAAAAGAACGGTACCATAGCCACTGCCAAATGCGTTCATTTTATCTTCTGTCGAAGCAAAATTGTCAGCAGGTACGATTTTGCGCAAGGTTTCTTTGGTGATATTCCAGAGCTTGTCGTGCTGTTCGCCGAGCAGTACTACTACTCGAGCGCTTTGGGAGTTAAAAGCGGAAGGAGTATGTTTAACCGCTTCGTTGATTACCTCTTGAATACGGCTGTCAGATACAACTGCTTCTTTGCTAATTCCATAGAAGCTTCTTCTGTCTTTTAAGGATGTCAAGAAATCTTTTCCCACAATACATACCTCCAGAGACTTTTTTCTTTTAACATGATGCTTTGGAATTGCGATTCTTATGCGGGGTTTTTTGAAATATTTACTTTTCGTAACCTAGTGTAAGTAATAAACTGTTCATTGTCAAGTAACTATCTTTATTAAAGTTACATTTACAAATTTTTCAATGTGTTTTTACAAAAAGAGCTGCATATAGAAGAAAAACCAAGAAAACCGATCCTCTTCATATGGATCGGTTTTCTTGGTTCACTCCATGACATATTGGATTCCTTCAATAGGCAAGTGACTTCTACACGATGACTCGGACGAAGTAATGAGCGAAAGTGACTGGCAAGCCGTTTACCGTCGTATGCTGATCAAAAATGCGCTGAACGGACTCCAGATGCTGTGCGATTGCCATCTCAGTTACACAAGGCTGCTGGCCGAAGCAACGGAGCTTGATAACGTCTAGGGGAGAAAGAATGTACTCTGTGCTCGTTACCGATTCAATATCCACGTAGGAAAAGGAGGCCTGGCGCAGTCTGTCTTGCAGTAGATCGAGGATAGGAGTTCCGCTTGGATGTGGCTCGAATAAATCGGGAAACCATTCAGGTAATTCGGCGAATAGCAGATCTGCCGGATGCAGCCCGAGAATTTGACCACCTGCTTTGATGACTTGTTTGCAATGCAGGTACGCGGAGGTAGGGCCTTTGCGGTTATATGCACAATCAAATTCTCCTTCTGCAAATGGGAGCGGCTCTTTCGTGTTGCTGATTACAAATGAAACGTTTGGCTGTGTCCTTTCTTTAGCTGATTGAACAAAACGATTGGTCACATCGACTCCGACTATTTCACTCGCCTCCGCAGCCCAGTGAAGGGTGAAGTCGCCGTGCCCACAACCGATGTCGAGCACTTTTTTATTCTGAACCATACAAGCGACTTCTTGGGTAAAAAGCGACTCGCCATTTGGTTCGGCAATAGTAGAGCGCCACGGGTATACATATTCTCCTGTCAAATTCGCCAGCTGCGCGTACCAGTCGAGCGAATGTGGTGCGATCCAGTCAGGGTGGTTGTTGGGGTTAGTCAAAGGTGGGTTCATTTGTCACCTCTTTGGAAATAGTTGTCTGAAGGTTCTATTGTAATTATTTTCCTATGTTTTGACAAACTCTCTAAACAACTTTACATGGAGTGAAAGTAGCGATAACGTTGGAGGTGGAAGCAAGACTGGACACAAGACAAATAGGAGAGGGGAGCGATATACATGGAGACGAATCAACCGAAAAGACGCGTGCTGGTGGTGACGTCGGTCGAAGCAGAGCGTGATGCGGTTTTGCGCGGGCTAGAGGATGACAATAGATTTACGCTTCTGGTTGGAGGCGTGGGACCAGCGTCTGCCGCAGCGAGTACGGCAAGCATGCTGGCAGCAAACGAGTACGATTTGGTTATTTGTGCTGGCATTTGCGGTGGCTTTAGTGGACGAGCCGAGGTCGGTTCATTGGTCGTGGCAAGTGAAATTGTATGTGCAGACTTGGGTGCCGAGACAACAGACGGTTTTTGTGATGTAGACGAGCTTGGATTTGGATCAGCGCGTGTTGCGGTGGACAAAGAGTTGGCGACTCGAGTGACCGAAGCGATAGCGTCCAAGGGCTTGCCAGTCAAAATGGGGCAGGTGCTTACTCTGTCAACCGTTACCGGGACAGCAGAAACAGCAGCGGCACTGGCAAAGCGTATGCCGGATGCAGCAGGAGAGGCCATGGAAGGCTACGGGGTAGCGATTGCCGCCCAGCAGCGCAGCTTGCCGATCCTGGAAATCAGGGCAGTATCCAATGCAATTGGCCCGCGCGACAAATCAGCGTGGCGCATCAAGGACGCGCTGTTTGCTCTGGAAAAAGCCAGTACAGTATTACGGGAGGTGCTATAGATGAAAATTGCGTTTTCACCATGTCCAAATGATACGTTTGTTTTTCATGCTTGGGCGCATGGATTGATTCCTGGAGCGCCGCAGCTCGACATTATGTATGCTGACATCGATATAACCAATACATTGGCCACAAAGGCAGAGGGTCCAGAGGTTATGAAAATCTCGTATGCGGCTCTGCCGTGGGTATTAAAAGACTATGCGCTCTTGCCATGCGGTGGTGCCTTGGGCAGAGGGTGCGGACCACTTGTTTTGACCCAAGGAAATGGCTTGGGTACCGATCAGAATGATCCAGCCCGTTTGTCTGGAAAACGAGTAGCGGTGCCCAGCGAGCGCTCGACCGCTTATTTACTGTTCCGATTGTGGGCTGCACAAAACGTACCTGACGGGGTAGGCGAGATTGTCGTCATGCCTTTCCATGAAATCATGCCAGCCGTTCGTGACGGCAAAATCGATGCGGGACTTGTTATTCATGAAGCGCGCTTCACGTACCAAAACTATGGCTTGGCACTCATGACTGATCTCGGAAACTGGTGGGAGGCTGATACAGGACTGCCGATTCCGCTAGGCGCCATCATCGCACGCAGATCAATGGATTTGCAGGCATTGACCGATTGGACGCGTGCTTCTGTCGAGTATGCGTGGGCTCACCCGCAGGCATCGCAGGATTATGTGATGTGTCATGCTCAGGAGCTTTCTCTGGAGGTTGCCAAAGCACATATCGATTTATATGTAAACGAATTTACACGTGACTTGGGCGAGGACGGCTACGGTGCGATTACCGCCCTGCTGGGGAGAGCGGGAGAGCAAGGACTCGTTCCTCAGATTGACTTGTCCTTGTTGCGCTGGCAGACAAAGCGCTATAAATCATGAAAAAGCGCAGGAGTATCAGGCTCCCGCGCCTTTTTTTGGCATTTTATTTACTGATAATGACTGAGTTGGAATAATTACCACAGCTTACCGTAGCCCCAAGTGCTTCACTGACAAAGCGAATGGGAACCATGGTCGTTTGGTTATTATACAGGATGGCAGGCACGTCCATCGTAATTGGCTGGCCGTTTTTGTAAGCTGATTCAGCAATGGAAGTAATACGGATACGAGCTGCTCTGAATTTTATTGTAGAAATTAGAAATTGGGTATGATAAAATACGTGTAACTTAATGAACGGAGCTGAAGTGGATAATGTAATCAAATCTTGCTTATAAAATAAAACAAAAAAGCGATACGTTTCGCCTGTTTTATTTCTTATATGCAAGAAGGTTACTTTATCTTTCACTCAATATATCCTTATCTGACACCAGTAGTGGGTTAGATTTGCTGTATTTATTTGAGCTACAAGAAAGTAACTTTCTTGTAGCTTTTCTATTTTTTTACAGGGGGATAACTCTATGTCATTAATCAATGTTACAAACCTGACGTTTGCCTACGAGGGTAGCTTCGATAACATTTTTGAAAATGTAAGCTTTCAAATCGATACAGATTGGAAGCTCGGATTTACAGGAAGAAATGGTCGAGGTAAGACGACATTCATGAACCTGCTGCTCGGTAAATACGACTACAGCGGAACGATTTCTGCCCATGTCCAATTCGAGTATTTCCCTTTTCCGGTTGCAAACAAGGAAAACAATACAATGGATGTAATCGCCGACGTTCATCCTGACTACGTTCACTGGGAGCTCATGCGCGAGCTATCTTTGCTGGGGCTTTCGGAGGAGGTTCTATATCGACCTTTTGATACCTTGTCCAACGGGGAGCAAACGAAGGTGCTCTTGGCAGCGTTATTTCTAAAGGAAAATAGCTTCTTGCTCATTGATGAACCTACGAACCATCTCGATATGCATGCAAGAAAGCTTGTCAGTAATTATCTCAAAAGCAAAAGTGGATTTATCCTTGTATCTCACGACCGATCCTTCCTGGATAATTGCGTGGACCACATTCTCTCCATCAACAGGACGAACATCGAGGTGCAAAAAGGGAATTTCTCCGATTGGTGGGAAAACAAGCAACGACAAGACAACTTTGAGCTTGCCGAGAACGAAAAGCTGAAAAAAGACATCAAGCGTTTGTCAGAATCCGCGAAACGAACGAGCCATTGGTCGGATGAAGTGGAAAAAACGAAAAACGGGACGAGAAACTCCGGTTCCAAGGTAGACAAAGGATATATCGGTCACAAGGCTGCCAAAATGATGCAGCGATCAAAATCAATCGAGCAAAGACAGCATTCTGCCATCGATGAAAAATCCAAGCTCCTGAAAAATATCGAAAAACAGGACAGTCTAAAGATCTCACAGCTTGCTTATCATAAAAACCAGCTTGTTGAGCTCGATAATGTGTCAATTTCGTATGGGGAGAACGAGGTGTGCAAGAACGTCAGTTTTTCAATTCAGCAGGGAGAGCGGATTGCGCTTTCAGGAAAAAATGGTTCCGGCAAATCAAGCATCATCAAGCTGATATGCGGAGAGGACCTGAGCTATACGGGCACGTTCAGAAAAGGAAGTCAGCTGAAAATATCGTATGTCTCCCAGGATACTTCACACTTACGAGGCAATTTAACAGACTACGCCAGAGACAACGGAATTGACGAAAGTCTGTTCAAAGCGATTTTGAGAAAGTTAGATTTCTCCAGGGTCCAATTCGAAAAGGATATTTCCGCTTACAGCGGTGGCCAGAAAAAGAAGGTGCTGATTGCCAAAAGCCTTTGCGAGAAAGTTCATTTGCATATTTGGGATGAACCGCTGAATTTTATCGATGTCATCTCGCGCATGCAAATTGAAGAGCTGTTGCTTGAGCACTCTCCAACTATTCTGTTTGTGGAGCATGACAGTGAGTTTTGCAAAAACATCGCGACGAAGGTAATTGAGCTGTAGGTTTGGAAAGTCCCGTAAATAAAAGCAGCGACAGTCTCGGAGCATCTTTTTTCGCGTCCGAAGCTGTCGCTTTTTCATGCCATCACTCGCTATCAGGCTATCGACCCTGCTTGGATAACGCCACACGCGAGCCGCTTGCCACTGTTGCCTGCTGGCTGTGAACGAAAGTCGTCCGGGCTTTGATGAATGATAATGGATTTTCCGATGACATCTGCCGCTCTGAATTTATTCGTGAAAAAATTCATTCGCGCATAGCCATTATTGGAAAAAAGTACAGGAAAGTCGCCAGCATGATTGCCGTGGGGCTGATGGGTCGGGTTCCAATGCCCGTCCGCTGAGGTAAACGGATCATCGGGATTTCCTACGGTGCAAACCCCTTTATCGTGCACATGGAAACCGAATGGCCCGATTTGCGGTCTATCCCCGGAAGCAGGCTGAAAAGTGGGGAGTCCGCTCACCTCTACATACACATCAGTCCCGTATGGCACATCGGTAAATACGACATAACCGTACAAATTTGGCGCAAGGGGGCCGCCGTGGATTTCGGCATAGGATTGAGTCGGCTCCTGCTCATATTGGGAGGATACGGTTTGCGGATAGAATCCATAATCGTATCCGTATGGTTGATATCCGTACATGCCACTTCACCTCTTGGTTAGGATCGTATTGATTTCTATCCTATGTGCCCAGTAGGCGGTGTGTTCCTGAGCTTTCCTGTAGGACGTTCCTGTTTGTCAGAAAAAAATGGTATATTATAGGCAATTTTTTGCAAAAAGGAGGCGTTCATTATGACAAACTACATGATTGCTTGGATGAAAAACGACAAGGGGATAACGCCTCAGTAAGCTAGCAGCGTTTCCCCACAGCTGAAAGGGGAAAGAGAATGGGTAGAACAGAAGGAATTCATGGTGCCAAACGCAGTGTCGATTGCACAGACGAAATTCGAGCCTTCGTTAAAAGCATTGGCAATAACCGTAGAAGAGAAGATCGTTGGTTTTTGCATGTACAATACAAGGTAAGAAGAGCTGGACGTGAAATGGCAGTCATTCACTATATCGCGGACTAAACGGAGAAGGGGCCAATATGGGTCCCTTTTTTTGGTGCGCCACGCATGGCGACTAACTAGGTGGTGAAAGTCCACTGTGGGGGTTTGTAGTTACCAACCACTA
>NZ_CANMZW010000073.1 GCF_947502445.1 uncultured Brevibacillus sp. | reverse complement strand
CGCCGTATACCGGACGGTACGTACGGTGGTGTGGGAGGTCGGCTACTCAACTAATGGGTAGCCTCCTACCCGATTGTATTTACGCTTGTTGTACACTCGGTTCTGGCAAGCGACGGTAGCTGCTTCTGAACCAGAGCAGGATCAGGACCATTAATACTCCTCCGAGAAGGAAAGGACCGCTGTAAGTGAATTGATAGACAGCGCCGCCTGCGAGTGGACCCAAAATCCGGCCCAAGCTGTCCATAGAGCTGATTGCTCCGGACGTAACGCCTTGGCCCTGTGTGGTTCTCTGTGTGATCATGGCCGTAGCTGTTGCTCGAATCATGCCTTGTCCAGCTCCAAACAGGGAGAGAATCAGGGCGAGCACCCAGAAGTTGCCGGAGAGCGGAATGGCGAAAAATCCGATTCCGTACAGGATCATTCCCAGCGTAAGAACGGCTGCTTCGCCTAGTTGCTTCACCATTTTGCCGATCAGCCCGCCTTGGACGAAGGCAGCAATAATCCCCATGACCAAAAACATATAGCCCAGATCTTTGGAGGTAAAGCCGTACAAATCATGGATGTACAGGGCAAAGGTCGTCTCCAGTCCCGAAAAGGCAAAAGAGACAATAAACAGAATGGCATAAAGCAGATGCAGCGAGCCAAATAATGACACAAACGGATTTCCTTGTGCTTCGCGCTTGTAGGAAGCCCGCTTTTCTTTTGGCAAGCTCTCTGGTAGCGCAAACAAAATGACAAAAAACGTGAGAAGTGCCACGATACCGGAAGCGTAAAATGGAACGGCAAATCCGTAAGCGCTTAGCAATCCGCCGATGACTGGTCCAAAAACAAAGCTGAGACCAATCCCTGCGCCAATTACACCCATGCCTTTTGCGCGTTCATTGGAGGGGAACAGGTCAGCCACCATCGCTGTCACAGTAGGCAGTGCAGCGGCAGAGACGATTCCACCCAAAATCCGGTAAACGAGCATTTCTGCATAACTGCCTGCGATTCCAAACAGGATAAAAGTGATGGAAAATCCAAGCAGGCCAAACGCAACTAAAGGTTTTCTTCCGATGCGGTCTGAAAGTGTTCCCCAGATCGGAGCAAACACCAACTGCATAATATTGTAGCTGGCGAACAGGACGCCGATTTGAAAGGAAGACGCGCCCAGCTGTTCCGCAAAAAATGGCAGGATCGGGATAATGATTCCAAAGCCCAGCATCGTGAGAAAAGCAATCAAGAACAAGAGGGCCAGATGCTTCTTATTCACAAAAAATACCTCTTTTCACACAAAAATCGATTCAGGATGTTGTTTACTTTTTCCACCTTACGTGATGGTTCATGGGAAGTCAAGCCAGCAACATAAGCATGTGGGCGTGATCCATGTTATAATGGAAAAGAAACAAGAATCGTTCAGAATGTTGTCAAGTATATATCCATGAGGTGTTTGTGATCATGTCTACTGCGATGATGTACTACCTGGCCTGGCATGAAGATGATTGGCTGGATGAAGTCCTCGATCGTTTTCCCGAGGTGAATGCGCTTGTCCCTACCGCGAAAACCTTTGAAATGCTAGCCGAGAAAAGGCAGACAGGAGAGGTAACACGAGCGGTACTCGTCCTGAATGCGGCAGAGGAACAAGAAAGATGCCGCGCATTTTTACAGCTTTGTTTCGAGCATGAACAGCTATCATCAGATCCTTTGTACATCGTCGGTTTGAAGCCGGAAGAGGAGGAGGCGTGGCGCGAAGCGTATCCAACCGCAAAGATCATTGTAATTACTGGCTTTGCTGTCGAATTTGACTACGACGCCGTCCTCGCTAGGATGGAAAGCGATCTGGAGGGAGCAAATTGAAAGCTGGCCCGAATGAATTCGATTTAAAAGCGTTTTTGCACCGCTTCGGTCTGTTCATTTATACAGGTGATCCCGCGGGGGATTTACTGCTGATAGAAGATGAAATCCGGGAGCTATACGAGTTGAATGTCATCGACAAGGAAGAGTTTCTGGAGGCATTGTCTGCTTTGCGTGACAGGCGAAAGGCAGAGGGGCGACAGTAAAGAAAGGGCGAGTTTATCATCAGGCAGGGGTCTGGCGATAAGCACGCCTTTTTCTGTTTTAGTACCTGACGGCCATTTCCGTAAGAAATTCTTCAGAAATCCTTTAAACATTCTTAAACGAATCTCTCTCTTTTTGAAAGGTTTCCTCTGTAGGATAGAGGCAGGGAGCAAGGGAGGGATAGATTGTGGTAGGAGCAGATTATGTTACCCTTTTCACCACAATGGTAAAAGGCATGGTAGAGAAGCCGATTCCAGATGAAATCACAGTGATGACCACAGGAGCACAGGTTGCCCATATAGACTTGCAGGTATGGCTAGCATTTTTCTCGATTTACGCGGGAGTGTCTATGGTTTTATCAACAGGATACATAACTGGGGTATTAATAGGAAGCCCCATCATCCACTGGCTGCGCAAGAGAAGAATCATACCGGTAGGACAGGAGAGAACTCGGGAGGCGTGGAACCGATACATGGGCTGGATGCTTTGCCTTGGCTTCTTTTTTCCGGTTGTTCGTCATTTGGTTCCGTTTGTAGTCGGGGCAGCGCGTCTGCCTGTTCGGGTGTTTTGCCTGTATTTTTTTCCTAGCAGCATCCTTTGGACTTTTCATTATTATTTGGCAGGCTATTTGTTCGCAGATCGGATGGATGAAATGGTGGCGGGTGTCTATACGTACAGCAAAATTACTTTGGTAGGGCTGTGTGTGATTGGCGCTGTATATTTGGCAATTCGGCAGCTTCATCGGATGGAGAAAGGATAAAGAAGCAAACAACCGGGAACGAATATCCCATTGTGGTTGTTTGCTTTTTTGGTTTTCTCGGTTTTCTCGGTTTATACCGTAGAGGCGGACTTGACCCAGCCAAAGCTGTCAAACCATTGCCCACTCCTGTAATTGCTGATGCCTTGGCGGACGTAAGGAATGACGTTGGTCGGCAGTTGATCCATGTTTACCCAGCGCAGCTCATCGCATTTTTCAGGCTCGCAATTGAGGATTTCACCACTCCAGCGGGAGGTGACCAGAAAAAAGTCGATTCGCTCGTCCGTAGAACGACGATGCATGACCCCTGCGACTTGCAGATCCGAAGGCTTGATTTCGATGCCACATTCTTCTTTTGCCTCACGGATGGCTCCTGCCACCACTTCCTCGCCTCCATCCAAATGGCCAGCAGGCACGCTGTAATTGCCGTCCTCATAGCCAGTGTTGTAACGGCGAAGCAGCAATATTTCTGTACCGCGTACTAGAAATAGATGAACGGCTACCGGCATGGTAAAGCGATCCTTGTTCATGTGCCTTTCTCTCTCCTTTTTAGAAGCCGCCTTCTTCCGGACGGTGATTTTCAGCCGCTTTGCGCTGGCGTTCCAGCTTTCTTTGTTTCACAAGTGGGGAGCTGGTCATGGCCAAAAGCAGCATACCGAAGCCGGCGACACCCAGCACAATTCCGATAATGAGATATAAAGTAGACATAATAGGACCCTCCTTTTTTCATGAAAGCAGACATGCTTATGGGCTTGAACTGTGCTATAATTGCACAGTATGTTTTCATTCGGTTACAGGTAGTGATTTAAAGACAAGCAGGGAGGATTTTTCGAGATGACTCAGCATACATCTGTTGATCAGCTTTCCATTAATACGATCCGCACGCTGGCTATCGATGCCATTGAAAAGGCAAACTCCGGCCACCCAGGAATGCCTATGGGCGCAGCTCCAATGGCGCATGTGCTGTATAGCCGTTTTATGAAGGTAAACCCGAGCAATCCGAAGTGGATTGACCGTGACCGTTTTGTCCTGTCAGCAGGACATGGCTCCATGCTATTATACTCGATGCTGCATTTAATGAAATACGATGTTTCTCTGGAAGATCTACATAATTTCCGCCAATGGGGCAGCAAAACGCCTGGGCACCCTGAATTTGGTCATACTGCCGGTGTTGATGCCACGACTGGTCCTCTGGGACAAGGTATCGCGATGGCTGTAGGGATGGCAATGGCTGAAAAGCACATGGCTGCTGTATACAACCGTGACAAATTCGACATTGTGAACCACTTCACCTACGTGATTTGTGGCGATGGCGACTTGATGGAGGGTGTTTCCAGCGAGGCTTCCTCTCTGGCAGCTCACCTGAAACTGGGCAAAATGATCGTTTTGTACGATTCTAATGATATCTCTTTGGATGGCGAGCTGTCTCGTTCCTTCTCCGAAAATGTAGCTGGACGCTACCAAGCCTATGGCTGGCAGTACCTGCGTGTAGAAGATGGAAATGATCTGGCTGCGATTGAAGCAGCGATTGCAGAGGCGAAGCAGGATTTGGATCGTCCTACCCTGATCGAGGTAAAAACCGTGATCGGTTACGGCAGCCCGAATAAAGGCGGCTCCAGTGCTTCCCACGGCGCACCTTTGGGTAAAGATGAAGTGAAGTTGACCAAAGCGAATTACGCTTGGACACATGAAAATGAATTCCATGTGCCTGAAGAAGTAGCAGAACTGTATGCAGGACTGGCAGCAGCTGGTGAAAAGGTAGAGGCATCCTGGAACGACGTGTTTGCTGAGTATGCAAAAGCGTACCCTGAGCTGGCTGCACAGTTTACAACTGCTGGGGAAGGTCACCTGCCAGCAGGCTGGGACAGCCATATGCCAACGTATGAAGCAGGCGCAAAGCTGGCTACCCGTGTAGCATCCGGTAATGCGATCAATGCTTTGGCAACGAGCGTTCCGTTCTTCCTTGGCGGTTCTGCAGACCTGGCACACTCCAATAATACTGTGATTAAAGAGGCTGGCAACTTCCTGCCTGGCACATACGAAGGCCGCAACATCTGGTTCGGGGTTCGCGAGTTCGCGATGGGAGCGGCTCTGAATGGTATGGCGCTGCATGGTGGCGTAAAAGTATACGGCGGTACATTCTTCGTCTTCTCTGACTATGTCCGTCCAGCTATCCGCCTCTCTGCACTGATGAAGCAGCCAGTGGTGTATGTCTTCACGCACGATTCCATCGCTGTCGGTGAAGATGGACCAACCCACGAGCCTATCGAGCAATTGGCGTCTCTGCGTGCGATGCCGGGCTTGAACATACTGCGTCCGGCAGATGCGGTAGAAACGAATGAAGCATGGAAATATGCAGTATCTCGCACAGATGAGCCAACTGTTTTGGTATTGACTCGTCAAAATCTGCCAGTCTTGCCAGAAACGCTGGAAAAAGCAGCAGAAGGCGTGAGCAAGGGTGGTTATGTACTCGCAGACGCACCAAGCGGCAAACCGCAGCTCATCCTGATTGCGACTGGCTCAGAAGTATCCCTGGTGATGCAAGCACGTGAACAGCTCCAGTCTCGTGGAGTAGAAACGCGCGTGGTTTCCCTGCCAAGCTGGAACCTGTTCGAGCGTCAATCCAGGGAATATCGTGATTCCGTAATTCCACCAGCTGTTAAAGCGCGTGTAGCCGTAGAAATGGGCTCTCCAATGGGCTGGGAGCGCTATGCGGGAGATGGCGGTACCGTAATCGGCATCAACCAGTTTGGCGCATCTGCACCAGGTGAGCGAATCATGAAAGAATACGGCTTTACGGTTGAAAATGTAGTAGCAGAAGCTGAAAAATTGCTGAAGTAAGCGATTGTTTATCGGGGCAGGCCTATCTTCTATTATGGAAGATAGGCTTTTTCCAATACTTTTCCACCGTACAATGCGAAAAAGAATGGTAGGATAAAGGCAGCCTGTGGCCGCCCATAAAGGCAGCCTGTGGCCGCCCAAAAGCAGCCCATGGTCGCCCGTAGCCCGATTGAGCCGCCAAAAAACAACCAAGAGATAGATAGCTACCCGCGCAAAGAAACTTTTTTCAAATGCAATCGTCTATAATGATGTGGGGGAGAGAGAAATCAGGAGGTAAAAAATGGCAACAAAGGCCAAGAAGAAGGTCAAGAAGAAGAAAAGCAGCTTGCTGATGATTGCCGTATCGTTTGCAGTCTTCCTTCTTTTAAGCGTCATCGGGGGATACTTTTCCCTGCTGTACGCGGGAGACCGGATAATTGCGGAAAATGCGCAAAAGCTGAAGGATCTAAAAGCGGAACCAACCGTAATTTATGACAAAAACGGTGTCGCGCTCACGAGCTTGATTCGTGAAAAAAACCGTGAATACAAGTCGATTAGTGAAATGCCCAAAATATTAACCAATGCCTTCCTCGCCGTTGAGGATCGACGCTTTTACGATCACAAAGGCGTGGACATGGTTCGGATTGGTGGAGCCATCATCAATGACATCAAAAAAGGGTCGTTGGCAGAGGGCGGCAGCACCATTACCCAACAGTTAGCAAGAAACGTATTTCTCACCCTAGATCAAACATTTTGGCGCAAAACGAAAGAAATGAGTATCGCAATCGGATTGGAGCGGCAATACTCCAAGGATCAGATTTTGGAGATGTATTTAAACCGCGTGTATTTGGGTAAAGGGGAATTCGGGGTCGAGGATGCTTCCCGCTATTACTTTGGAATGTCTGTTGACAGTGGTGACTTTACGATCGCAAAAGCAGCGATGCTGGCAGCGATCCCAAAAGCACCGACTACCTACAACCCATTCAACAATCCTGAAAAGGCAAAGCTTCGCCGGGATACAGTTATTCGTTTGATGGCAGAGCAAGGCATCATTACGGAAGCGCAAAAGATCGAGGCACAGGCAGAGCCACTGCCGACGGAACCGTCTGAAGTGCCAGGCTCATCGGGACTGAAAAAAGGCTACCGGGCATTTTTTGATCACATGGTAGAGGAAGCGGAAGCGACCTATGGCGTGACAGAGGAAGAGCTGTACCGCGGTGGCTGGTCTGTATACACGACGTTTGATCCGAAAATCCAGGATGCCATGGTCAAAGAGTATGACAATCCGAAAAACTTCCCGAAAGACGGAAAAGAGCGCAGTGTAGAGTCTGCCATGATCGTGGTAGATGCTAAAAATGGCGGGATCGCTGGCATGATGGGCGGACGCAATTACGCTGTTAAAGGCTTCAACCTTGCAACAGATATGAAGCGTCAGCCAGGCTCGAGCTTCAAGCCAATCGCGGTATACGCTCCGGCGATTGATATCGATAGTAAAAAATGGGGTCCAAATTCATCTCTCAGCAACAAAAAGCAAAGCTTTAACGGCTATGAGCCACGCAACTACAACAACAAGTACAGCGAGACTGTAAGCATGAACCGGGCATTGATTGACTCACTGAACATTCCTGTTGTTTGGCTGTTGAACGAGATTAAAGTACCAACTGCATTAAAATATTTGGAGAAATTCGGCATTGAGATGGAGCCTGAGGACCGCAACCTGGCTATCGCGCTGGGTGGTCTAAGCAAAGGAACGTCTCCGCTGAAAATGGCGCAAGCCTACACGGCTTTTGTGAATGGAGGCGTCGTCTCTGAGGGACATACCATCACAAAGATTGAAAACAAAGCCGTTGGTATTTTGCGCGAGTATGAAGGAAAACAAACCGAGGTTCTGAAGCCGCAGACAGCATGGACTGTCCACACTATGCTGGAAAGGGCAGTTCAAGAGGGGACCGGTAAAGCAGCTCGTATCTCCGGGCGTCATGTAGCAGGGAAAACGGGTACAACCCAATCCACGATCGGAGACAGCAGCGTCAACAAGGACGCCTGGTTTGTAGGCTACACCCCTGAATACGTGGGTGCAGTCTGGATGGGCTTTGATAAAGAGGATAAAAATCACTTGATGCGTCAAGGTAGTAGTCTGACAGCTCAGATGTTTTCCAAGGTATTGGCAGAGGGGCTTAAAGGCGTGAAGTCTACAGACTTTGTCCGACCTGGTGGAGCAGTAGAAGAAGAACCAGAGGAAGAAACAACTCCGCCGATTCAATTGGAAGCGACCATGACGATGGATAGCAATACTCAGCAACTGCAAGTCCTTTTAAGCTGGATTGGTGGCGAACCTGACTACACCTATGACGTCTACCGAGTGAAAGAGAATGGTCAAAGCCAATTAATCGCCGCTAATGTTAAAGATACAAAGTATCTAGACGTATTGGATAGCCCAGTGAAATATCGTTATATGGTTATTCCACGCAATAAGGAAGGGCAGGAACAGACACCTTCGCCAATTGTTGATATCAACACGAAGCAGCTTGAGAACTTGATTAATGACGGCCAAGAACATCACGAGGACGGCAATAATCAAGAAGGAATTCCAGAAGGAAATGGGAATGGGGATTCCGGTCAGCTGCCACCTGATAATGGCAACGGTAATGGTAACGGCAACCAGACAGACGGTCAGCCGCCAGGTGGTCAAGGAAATAACGGTAATCAGGGAAACCAGGGCAACCCAAACAGCGGAGAAGCACCGCCGCCTGATATCGGGAATTCGACCGGAAACCAACCGGGTTCTGGAGGGATTGAATTACCGCCGCCACCTGAGGATGGCACACAGCAGCCATTTCCCGAAGGAACAAATGGGTAACGACTAGCATAGAATGAACAACTCAAACAGATTCACCTATTTGCACATCTTCTTCCGCGTGGTACAATACCAATAAATCGGGAGACAGGGGGGACAGTCCATGTCTGACTACGCAAAAAGGGATTTACCCACATTTTTCATTGAACAATTGCGCCAAACCAAGGTGAATTTTGAGCGAGCTCTCGACTGTAAACACACCGATTTTGACGATCTATACCCATACATGAATGAACAGCCTCAGTTTTTCTGGTACAAACGATACGTCGCATGGTCGGAGCTATTGACCGTGGTCCGTCTGGCTGAGGAACTGGGCGTCGAATGGACACAGGATTTCAGTGAGCAGCAAGTGGAATTTATCAAGGGGAAAGTTCTACAAGGAAAAGTGCTCGATTATTGGAAAGCGGAAGAAGAACAAGAAGAAACGATAAGCCAGCTTGAAGAAGAAAAATAATAATAAAAGCGCGTTCCCACGAATAAAATGTACCCTTTGTAAAGGACACTTTTAAAAAAGTCTAACCAGCTCCAAGTAGATGATCTCTGTATTGAACAG
>NZ_CANMZW010000072.1 GCF_947502445.1 uncultured Brevibacillus sp. | reverse complement strand
TACTGGTTCAAAGCTGGCAAATCATTTCATGATAGACTCATTAACGCTTTCGCTGTTCAGTTTTCAAAGAGCATTTTGTTTTGCGCCCGTTCTTTAGGCGACTTTCCTAGTGTACATCATCGCAATCGTTTTTGCAAGAGTTTTTTTCAAAAGATTTTCTCTCGCTCAGCGGCGACAATTCAACACTTTATCAAACAGCTACCAAGAAGTCAACACTATGTTTTTCATTTTCTTCTTGCTAGTGTGCCTCTTCTCGAAGCGATAAGATGTATCTTATCACGTCCATCGTATGAATACAATACCTTTTTATATTTATACTAAACTTTTTTAAATAAAATAAAAGAGCGCAAGTAAACTCGCGCCCTTTCACTACTTATTGCTCTAATACTCTCGTTATCGATAAATGGCGAGTATCCACCAAATTAATGATTCTTCCCCCCGTCTCTACCATTGGTCGAGTCGGTTGATTTCGATCTGTAAATACAATCTTGCCAATGGTCCCATCGCTTAGTTCAACCACAGTTCCTACAGCAAATTGCGTAAATCCCTCTACAAAAGTCCGAACGATAGTTGGGTCGAGTTTTCCAAAGCTGTCTTGAACAAGCTGTTCAACAACCAGATAAGGAGAAAGTGCTTTTTGATGAACACGATCTGAACACATAGCGTGGTATACGTCTGCTACCGCTGTGATCTTGCTGTACAAATGCAGCTTTGAGCCTGGTAGTCCCAATGGATAGCCAGAACCGTCTTCTCTCTCATGATGCTGTAAGGCCGCCAGCGCCACGCCTTCACTTAAACCATGTGAGGCTTTAATAATCTGATATCCGTACACCGTATGTTTTTTCATTTCTTCAAACTCTTCTGCCGTTAATTTACCCGGCTTCTGAAGAATACGCCGATCAAGCTTTGTTTTCCCGATATCAAGCAACGTTCCGGCTAACGCAACCTGCATCCACTCTTTTTCAGGCACCTTCGTCCATTTAGCGATCATATAGGAAATGATCCCGACTGCAATCGCATGTTCATACGCATAGCTGTCCAACCGGGAAAAACTGCGCAAGGAAAGCAATACCTCAGGTTGCTTCTGGAACTGCATAACGATCGGAGTAACTACCTCTCGTACTTCCATAACAGGAATGTTATTGCCGCCCTGTACGCGAATCATTAAATGTTTCAGTGTCGAGACTGCTTTATCAAAGGTCTGCTGAAATGAAGTTTTTTCTGGACTGAGCATCTCCTGCACCACACTTTGTTCTTCAGGAGATTGCTCAGTCTGTTGTTCGCCCGAGGATACATTTACATCCTCTATCGGGACCTGCTTGACCATAAATGCATCAAGAATCTCTATTTCCTTTTCGTTCAGGGCGGTTCCTTTTGTAAAAAGAATTCCTCCCAACGAAGTGTATACTTCTTCCGCCAGTTTCGCTCCAATGGTTAGTTGTTTCACTTCCACGATGGGCAAATTGGTCACCATCCGATCCACCATGATTAAAATGATATAGTGTTCTTTTCCCAATTCTACCCTAACTTCAAACCATTTGGCAGGTAAAAAGCATTAGAGAAGTTTATTCTTTTCCTGAAAACGTAAAAAGACGCCCCTTGGCCGGAGCGCCTAATCACACGTTCTTACCTATTCTTCAATTGGATCAATATCATTAGGTTCGTTATTGTCCTGACCGTCTACCAGCTCTTCGGTAGCTTCATCTTCTACATCTTCATCCTCGTTCGGCGGGCATTTGGCTACAGAGCCTACCTGCTCGTTTTCTGAGAGACGAATCAGCTTGACGCCTTGCGTATAACGACCCATTACGGAAATCCCCTTCATCTCCGTACGAATGATAACTCCAGAAGTCGTAATAATCATCAGATCTTCTTCTGGCTCTACCACTTTCAAGCCAACTACAGGACCGCTACGTTCTGTTACGTTGTGCGTCTTGATCCCTTTACCACCACGCGACTGAATGCGATATTCATCGACTGGTGTCCGCTTCCCGTAACCATTTGCAGTAACGATCAGTACCTCTGCATTCGGTTTGATCACGTCCATGTCGATAACATCATCGTCATCATCAAGGGTAATCCCTTTCACCCCGGTAGCGTTACGTCCCATCATGCGAACGTCGCCTTCGTTGAAGCGAACGGACATTCCTTTGTGCGTACCCATGATAATCTCCTGCTGACCATCTGTTAAACGAACGCCAATCAACTCGTCATCGTCGCGCAGATTGACTGCAATCAATCCACCCTTGCGAATGTTCTCGTATGATTCGAGAGTCGTTTTCTTGATAATCCCTTTTTTCGTTGCAAAGAACAGATAGTGTTCTTCATCAAATTCTTTGACAGGGATTACTGCACTCACACGTTCTCCTTTTTCAATCTGGATGAGATTGATAATTGGAGTTCCCTTGGCTGTTCGACTCAAATCTGGAATCTCATAGCCTTTCAGGCGATACACCTTGCCCTTGCTAGTAAAGAACATGATGTAGTCATGGGAATTGGTGATGTACAGATGCTCAACAAAGTCGTCATCTTTGGTACCGAGTCCCTGGATCCCTCTTCCGCCCCGCTTTTGTGCACGGTACGTAGAAACAGGGAGACGCTTGATATATCCATCATGGGTCAATGTAATGACCACATCTTCTTCTGGAATCAAATCTGCATCCTCGATATGATTCTCATCAAAGGTGATTACGGTGCGACGAGCATCGCCAAATTTCTCTTGGATTTCGGAAAGCTCATCACGAATGATCGCGTAGATTTTTCCTTCATCAGCGAGAATCGCGCGCAGCTCTGCAATTTTCACCATTAACTCCTGGTACTCGTTTTCAATCTTTTCCCGCTCCAAGCCAGTCAGACGCTGCAGACGCATATCAAGAATTGCCTGCGCCTGTTCATAGCTCAAAGCGTAATTCGAGATAAGTCCTTCACGGGCTTCTTCTGTCGTTTGCGACGAACGAATCAAGCTGATGATTGCATCGATATGATCAAGTGCAATC
Organism: uncultured Brevibacillus sp.; assembly: GCF_947502445.1. Lineage (GTDB taxonomy): Bacteria > Bacillota > Bacilli > Brevibacillales > Brevibacillaceae > Brevibacillus. Next base: position 6,119 of record NZ_CANMZW010000072.1, on the reverse strand, counting down.
CGCAAGCCCTCCAAAATATGAGCGCGTGCCTCTGCTTGTTTCAAATCGTACTCAGTTCTTCTGCGGATAATAACACGTTGATGCTGCAAATAGTAATACAGCATATCGCGCAAATTCAGTACACGCGGACGACTATCGACCAGTGCAAGCATATTGACCCCAAACGAAGTCTGCATTTGGGTATGCTTAAATAGATTGTTCAAGACAACCTTTGGAATTACGTCACGACGCAGCTCCATTACAATGCGCATGCCTTTGCGGTCAGACTCATCGCGCAGGTCTGTGATACCTTCAATTTTCTTTTCGCGCACGAGCTCCGCAATCTTTTCGACAAGTCGTGCTTTATTGACCTGATAAGGAATCTCCGTTACGATAATGCGCGGCTTTCCTTTATCCTCTTCAATCAACGTCTTCGCACGCATGATAATTGAGCCGCGGCCAGTTTCATAGGCACGACGAATACCACTGTAGCCGAGAATCTCACCAGCAGTAGGGAAATCCGGTCCCTTGATGATCTTCATCAGATCTTGTACAGTAATATCCGGGTTGTCGATCATCGCTACAACGCCATCAATCACTTCCGTCAGATTGTGCGGAGGAATATTGGTCGCCATACCAACCGCAATCCCCGAAGCACCATTTAGAAGCAGGTTAGGAAAACGAGAAGGCAATACAACCGGTTCTTCCTTACGCCCATCATAGTTCGGAACGAAATCGACCGTTTCTTTATCAATGTCACGCAACAGTTCCAGCGCGAGCTTGGAAAAACGAGACTCTGTATAACGCATGGCCGCTGCCGGGTCGCCGTCTACAGAACCGAAGTTTCCTTGCCCCTCAACGAGCATATAGCGCATGTTAAAATCTTGGGCCATACGAACCATCGCTTCATAAATCGAAGAGTCACCGTGTGGGTGATAGTTCGCCATAACTTCCCCGACGACGTTTGCCGACTTACGGAACGCTTTGTCAGGAGTAAGGCCCATGTCATGCATGGCATACAAAATACGCCTGTGTACAGGCTTCAATCCGTCACGAACATCAGGCAAAGCCCGACTGACGATAACGCTCATCGCATAGCTGATGAACGACTCTCTCATTTCTTGGCTAATATCGACTTTGGGAAACCGAGCAGTTTCTTCTGCCATAAAGGGTAAACCTCCAACTGGTTATCACAATACGTTATTATACCATATAGAGAGAGGGCACGTCCAAAAAATCAGGCATGATCAATTGATTCTCTCTATTTCAATTTTATTCCATTACTGTTTGGACATTCATTTATTGTTTGTCATTTTCCCCCCATCTATTCATACAGAAAAAGCCGAGACGTTTCATGAAGAAAGCGTCTCGGCTGCTTGCGCCTTTTTGGCTTGCCGACTCAAGTATACGATGTAGATGATCAAATATAGGGCAAGTGCAACCAGCGAGTAACGATACATCAAAGCAAAGCTGGTGGCTTTGGCGATCGCCCCCAGGATCATTGCGCCTCCGCCAATCCCCAAATCGAAAGCTGAGAAAAATGTCCCGGTTGCCGCTCCCCTTCTATTTGGAACCACTCGCTTGATCGTCCACGCTTGCAAGGATGGCTGAACGGAGCCTACCCCGATTCCAAACAGGATCGCCGCCACGATCAGCTCCATTTCTGTCGTGCTGTATGACAAGAGAAGCAAGCCCACTCCAAGAATAACCGCTCCCGGCAACAGAATCCATACCGGACCCCTGCGATCAAACAGCTTACCGGCCAGAGGACGAACCGCCATCAAAGCAATCGCATTGAACAAGAAGAACAACCCGATATTTTCAATCCCAACCTCGAGCCCAAATAACGTAATAAAGCTGAAAATCCCGCCATAAATAAATCCGATCAATAAATTCAAGAGAGAAGGAAACAGCGCTGCCTTTTCTATCAAGCCGCTCAAAATACTCGTACGTGGGCCCTTCACAGCAGGCAATGCCTTGATTCGAACCAGTCTGGATAAAATCATCGCAAGTACGGTCAAGCCTGCAGATATCGCAAACAGCCAGCCATACCCCCAGTTTTGGGAAACCCAGAGACCGATTAACGGGCCAAAGGCCATCGCTAGGTTGCTGAACATCCCGAAGTACCCCATCCCCTCGCCGCTACGCTCTGGGGGAATAATGTCAGAGACGATTGTACCGTATGTGGTAGTCACAATCCCCCAGCCTATCCCGTGAACAAAGCGAATAGCCAAAACCAAAGCCACACTGACCATCCAGTAGTATCCGGATACGGCTAGTAGAAAGATGACCAACCCTAGCAAAAGAACCGGCTTTCTTCCGATGGTATCCAAAGCCTTCCCGGTAAACGGACGAACAAGCAGCGCTGATACGGTAAAGAGGCTGATAACAAGCCCAACAGCGAGTTGATCTCCACCCATATCGGTCACATACACCGGGAGCGTAGGCAGCAGCATTTGGAAAGCGACGAACAGCATAAAGTTAGACAGGGCCAAAATTACAAAATCTCTTGTCCATAACGGTTTTATCTCTGACATTGTATACACTCCCATACGACACCGAAGACTCTATTTACATACAATATCATATATTAAGTTCGAAAAGTCAATGCATGAACTGTTTCTTTCTAGCTTTGATTCAAACGTTTTAACTCCTGCAATGTCTGTTGATAATCTTGCTCCAGATCCGGTCATGCCGATGCCAGGTGACAGTATGCAAGACAGCCCCTTCCGAAGCTGCCACACCCCATTACTTTCAAATCCAAATAAAAAAGACACCGACATACCGGCGTCTTGAAATTCCCGTTTGTTTACATGCCACATTCAATGGATTGTCCTCCTGCGTAGCTACCATGTATTAGTAAGCACCTACAATTATCCCAAAAAACGTTCGCGTGTAGGTGACTCTACAATATCTATTCTATTACAGCTTGACGATTGTCTCCATTTCGGAGGATTGAATCGTTTTTTTGGCATCTACAAGCAGTCCCAATGCGATAGCTACCATATGAATGAGTTTTCTCATGATGTATCCCTCCGGATTGTTGATACCTAAATTGTACAAGCCCAGGCATTTCGCTACCATCGATTTGGCTTGCAGTATCCTTACAATGCTGTAAGCTACACAACCTCCACTGTGTGAATTCCCCTTTCTTTTCCCATACTTTTCTCGCATTTCTTGTCTATCTTTGAAGATGTACGAAACAATCATTGAAGGAGTGAAACACAGATGAAAAAAATTCTTTCTGTATCGTTACTGACAGCTAGCTTATTGGCAGGTGGAACAGGCATCATTCATGCTGAAGAGCAACCTGCCCAGGAACAGAAGTTAAATCAAACTCCAGAATATCAAGAACTGCAATCGCTCCTGACGATCAAAAAGGATTTGAATGAAAAACTAAAAGCCCAAACAACCCAAAACAAAGCCATGTGGGAATCGGTTCGTAGTGGTGTATCAGAGGAAGTACGTGCTGCTGTTAAAAATGTGATGCAGGAAATCAAACCGATCCGCGAAGCAAAAAAATCCAATCGCGAAGAAGCAACACAGACCAAACAACAGTACAAAGACAAAATGAAGGTGACCAAGGAAGCCTACAAAAATGGCGATAATACGTGGAGTACATCCCTAACAGAAGCGATCGACCTGCTTGAACAGTGGACAGACATCGAGAATGAAATCTTGTCCCAAAAAGCTTCGATTTACGATGCCCTCCAGTAACTACCCTGCACATATGTCAGAACGAAACAGCTCCATGCATGGCGGAGCTGTTTTTTCATGCCCCGTAATGTGTGGGAAAAGTATGGGAAAACGGTCTGAATCCCCTGAGGACCTCCCTATCTGTTGTACAATAAACAGATGAATCTGAGGTTTTCGGAGGAATGTTATGAGACCCTTTCACATCGCAATCGTTGACGATGACCCCAATATTCGCCAAATTGTAGAAGCTTATCTACAAAAGGAAGGTTACATAACCAAAAGCGTAGAATCTGCCGAAGCAGCCATTCATTTAAATGAAACTAAGCCTCCTGATTTGTGGGTGCTCGATATCATGCTACCTGGTATGAATGGATATGAGTTTTGTAGACGTATTCGAAAAGTATCAGAGACACCAATTATTATGATATCGGCTCGTGATGAAGAGGTAGACAAGATATTAGGGCTTGAGCTGGGCAGTGATGACTATTTAACCAAACCTTTTAGTCCTCGTGAATTAGTCGCTCGCGTGAATCGGGCGCTGCGCCGCTGGGAACGAATGAATAATCGTGGAGAACAAGCCTCATCGCTAGAAAATGATCAGCCAGTCAGCAGTTTACTTGTATTGGATAAAGAAAAACGATTAGTATTTTCTCTTGGAGCCGAAGTTGAGGTTACCGCAAAAGAATTCCAAGTCCTCTCCCTATTATCTGAGCATCCGAATCGCGCGTTTTCCCGTGATGAATTACTCACCTTAATTTGGGGTGATGATTACTTTGGAAGCGACCGCGTCGTAGATGATTTGATTCGCCGCATTCGGAAAAAGCTGCATCATTTGCCTTTAGAAACCGTATGGGGCTTCGGATATCGTTTGCGTATGACAGAAGGGAATCGTGAAGGATGAATCTCCAATCTCGCATTACCCTGATGTTTGCTGCGCTGCTTATCACCGTGACCGGAATTTCTGCTACCTTAATCCACTCCTTTCTCCTGGATAACTTAATTGCCCAGCAAAAAAAGGAGCTGACGCTAAAAGGACAGTTCTGGATTGAAAAGATCAAACACTCCGAGGAGGCTTTTGAAGCGGAGGACATTGCGGAATTGGATAAGCTCTTGGTCTCTAATCGAAAGGTAGAAATTCTGCTGCTCGGTAAAAAGAAAAAGGTGCTGTACACGTCTCTCCCCTCATCGAATTTGAATGAATGGCTGCAAGCCTTGGAACGGAAGGTAGAAAAACGCAAGGACAAAAATATTTGGTTTGTTGGTGGCGATGATTATGTTGTCGTTAGTCTTGGCTTGAAAAATGATGAGAAACAACGGCTCATACTTGCTTCTCCTGTTCGTGGATTAAAGGAAGTTCGGATGGAGCTTACTGAAAAAATTATTCTCATCCTCTTAATCGGTGTTGGATCAGCTATTCTACTTAGCTTTTTCATCACGAGAAGCATGGTAAGGCCTCTAAGCAGATTGACTAAGGAAATCAAAAAAGTACAGTTTCGCCGTTTCTCTGAGGTCCAATTGGTTCCGGCACGCGGTGAGATTGCCGAAGTATCGGAAAGCGTCTACTCAATGGCGCAGGAGCTGGATCGTTTTCATGAAATTCAACGCCAGTTTTTGCAGAATGCGTCCCACGAGTTAAAGACTCCCCTCATGTCGATTCAAGGTTATGCAGAAGGAATTCGTGACGGCATTTTTGTCGAGGAAACTGCTCATAAGGGCCTCGACGTCATTGTCTCAGAAACAAATCGAATCAAGCATATTGTTACGGAAATTACTCTTTTGGCAAAACTGGAGAGCGAAGAGGATTTATTTCATCCTGCGACTCATTCCGCTGCAGATCTAGTCAATCGTGCCGTCGAGCGATTACATCCGATAAAACTCCAACAAAACATAGCTATCGCCATCCGTACTTATGACGAGGATGGTATCGTCTATGTAGATGACGATAAAATTTTGCAAGCCTTGTTGAATTTAATCGCAAACGGGCTCCGTCATGCAACCGAGCAAATTGAAATTAAAGTCCAATCAGGGAAACGCTTTGTGACCATTGAAATAATCGATGATGGAGATGGAATTCCTGAAGATTTGCTCCCTCATCTGTTTCATCGTTTTGTCAAAGGTAAAAATGGAGACGTTGGATTGGGTCTTGCGATTACTCGCGCAATTATCGAGCGCTCAGGGGGAACAATCGAAGTTAGAAACGGAGTATTTACGGGAGCAATCTTTCGCATTACACTCCCTCTTCAGCAACCAGGTAGCCATATATGACACCCGAAGTGTTTCTCTCCTCGGGTGTTCCCTTTTGGCGGCCACAGCTGTATCTGCGCACACAAAAAAACCATCCTTCTCGGATGGCAAGCTCGTTCCTTCAAAACTGGATCTGCATGATTGCTAAGAGTGTGTGGATAAGTCCTCGACCGATTAGTATTCGTCAGCTCCACGTGTTA
>NZ_CANMZW010000071.1 GCF_947502445.1 uncultured Brevibacillus sp. | reverse complement strand
TCAGGTAATACTCCTGATTCAGGCAACACCCCTGATTCAGGTAACACCCCTGATTCAGGCAACACCCCTGATTCAGGCAACACCCCTGATCCGGGAACGACCCCGAGTCCCGGTGCTCCGAATCCAACACCTGTACCTGTACCTGTACCTGTACCTGTACCTGTACCTGACGGCATCATCACCGAATATATTATTACTGACATCAAAATTATAGATGATGAAACCAAAAAACAAATTGATGCTGATGGGATTCGAACCGATGTAGGATCGAAAGTTGGCATTTACTTGACGTGGCAATTGCCAGAAGATCATCAATATGGGGATGGAGCTACCTTTACATTCAAGCTTCCTTCAAAATTTAAAACAGGTATATCATTAGAAGGTGATTTGGAAGACGGGGATGGCAAGGTTGGGGAATATAAGGTGGAGAACGATGGTACTGTAATCTTCACTTTTGATGACTCCATTGTAGATGAAGTACTAACAGGCACTTTCTGGGTCGAGAGATGGTTTGATGAACAGAAAACATCCGGCAATACAAAGCAGGACATTGAGTTTGAATTTGAAGGAAATGTAAAATTCACAATTCCTGTCCACTTTAAAAGTAACAGTAAAGAAATGATTAAATCCGGCACATTCGATAAAGAATGGAATCCTAGCAAAATTTCCTGGAGCGTTGATTTCAATCGTGGAGAAAACCCAATAGAAGGTGCTGTTTTAAAGGATGTGCTACCAGCTGGCCTAACTATCGACCCGAATTCGATTGAAGTTTACAAATTAAAGGTCATGGTGAGTGGCACAGTAGAGCAAGGCGATCCTTATTCCAACTATACACAACAAATTACAGGCAATGAACTCGCACTAGACTTTGGCAATATTACCGAAGCCTATCGGGTTAATTACTCAACCGATGTTACAGGCTCATTTGATAAAGAATCCGTAACCTTTAAGAACGAAGCATCTGTCTTGGACAAAGATGATAATCAAATCATGAGTGACGCCAAGGAAGTCAAAGTAAAATTCAGTCAACCGCTAGGTAAAAAACCGATTGGCTATGATGGAGAAACGCAAACCATAACATGGGAAATCCAATATAACTACAACGAAAAAACGATTCCTGTAGATAATACCTGGATCGAAGACACTTTTGACAAAAATCATCAAGAGCTTTTGCTAGATTCATTTGAAGTTCAAAAAATGATCATTGATAACGGGACTGCCAAACCAGATCCTAACGGTTCAACTGTAGACAGCTCAGCGTACGGCATTGATGACACAGTTGCATATGGATTCAGATTCAAATTTAACAACCAAGTTGACTCGGCTTATAAAATCACGTACAAAACACAGGCAATAAATCGCGTCTATGAGGATGAGTATACGGTTCCAAACAAAGTAAAAATGTTTGATTATGATGCGGTGGAGACATCCCGAAATATCTACCAGCAAATCTTCTGGAAAGCGGCCGGAAAAGTAAACTACAACACGAAAACGATCCAATGGAAGATTAGCATCAACGATGACAAACAAATGATGAGCAAAGTCATCATTACAGACACCTTTGCTAATCAAAACCTGACGTTTTTGCCAGAGACGTTGCAAATTACTAACTTGGCTCCTTCCGAATACACGGTAGACTACACTGATCCAAATAGTCGGTTCACAATTACTTTTCATAACCCGACGGATAAAGACCATTTCATCACATATGAGACAAAGTTTGATCCTACAAAACCAATCCCAAGTGGTGGTTACGTTAACACCGCATCATTAGATTGGACAGAAAGAGATTCTTCCAAAACGTGGAACCCCAAAACAGCCACTGTCACCCCGGATACTTATACACAAGCTAACGGAAATAAAACCGGGAGATACAACGCAAAAACAAAAGAAATAACATGGACAATTGATGTAAACTACAATCTTCACGATATCGGAAATGCCGTAATTGAGGATTATTACTCATCTAATCAAAGCTTTGTCGAAGGTTCTTTGACTGTCCAAGCCTTAACGCTAGACGGTGAAGAAAATGGTGTAGATGTAGACCCGAACGCTGGACCAGTCGACTACACATTTAACCCTAAGTTAAAGGACGGTAAAGAAGGATTTTCAATAGCACTTGAAATATCAAAGACGGCTTATCGCATTACGTATAAAACAAGCTTGCAAGACCATCGTATTGTAAGCACGTATACAAATGATGCAGTCTTATATGCAGAAGGTACGCCGAACAACCACTTGTTTGAAAAATCAGCTACGGTGAGTCCGAAGCATGGCAATGAATTTATTAAAAAAACGGGTAAACAAACTGGAATCGGTGAGGAATTTGCGCTCTGGACTGTCGAACTTAATTTCAGCCAGTCTTTTATACAAGACGCTAAAATTACTGATACGTTGTCCAATAATCAACTCCTCATTCCAGACTCCATTAAGCTATACGAAACGTCTGTCGAAGCAGATGGCACTGTAAAAAGACTGCAGACTGTAATAAAGGCAGAAGATGCCTACACCTTGGATTTTGCAACAACGCCAGAAGGTAAAAATTCGTTTACATTAACCTTCAAGGACAGCATCGATAAGCCTTATGTATTGGAGTACCAGACCTTTATTAATGCTGGCAATAATGAAGAAATCAGCAATGATATTCAATTTGCCGGGCAATCTGCTGGCGGAATCAGTGGTGGCGATAACAAGGCATTCAAAGTGTTTTTTGCCGCTGCAGGTGGCGAATCCCAAAGCATTAAGGTAGATTTCAAGATTACCAAAGTAGGCAAGGCAAATCATGGAGCAACTCCATCCCCATTATCTGGAGCTATATTCGCTATCTATGATAAATCCGGGAAAACGCTACTAGATAAATCTGAACCAACCAATGCTGATGGAGAAGTCATTTTCAAAAACCTTAGACTCAAGACCTACATTCTCAAGGAAATATCTGCTCCACCTGGCTACGTAATCGACGATGAGTATAAAAGTGGGAAACTAATTAAGTTAACCTCGAAGCCAGAGAACGACGTTGCTGAAGGTGAATTCTCGTGCAAGCCAGCATCCCAAGATCCTGACGCCGTTTACCAGTGCGGAGAAACCGTTGTGAACCACCTTCTTCGTCAAGGTTTTGAGCTTACAAAAATCGATGCTGATATCCCGACTAAGTTGCTTGAAGGAGCTATCTTCGAACTCCAAGTAAAAGAGGCTAACGGAACTTTTGTAAAAGTAGACCTTAACAAGGAGCTCAAGACAGGTGCAGACGGTAAAACCTTCGCTAGTGATTTAGAGCCAGGTACGTATCGTTTAGTAGAAAAGGTGGCACCAAAGGGATATGTGCCTTCTGCTGTTCCAACTGACGAATTCGAGATTATTGCAGACCAAATTAATACCAAGCAGCTTACTGTTACGAACAAAATATACGAAGGTACTGTTGAACTGACAAAAGTGGATTATTATAGTAAAGAACCTCTTGGTGAAGGAATTACCTTTGAGTTGTATGATAGCAATAACACAAGGGTACACCCTAATTTGGATTTGATAACTGACTCAAACGGTAAGATCGAAATTACCAACTTGCCAACAGGCAGCTATTATCTGCGTGAGACAAAAACGATTGCTGACTACGAGTTGGAAACAGCACCTCTTCCTTTCGACTTCAATGAAGAAATTGCAGAGGTAGAAAGTGGAGTATTAAAGCTGAAGCTAACTGTTCCCAACAAATTAATTTCTGGTTCAGTCAAGTTGACTAAATTTAAAGCAGGTAATCCTCTACACACACTGAAAGGCGCTGAATTTACGCTTCAAGATGACAAAGGAACGGACATTAAGAGCGGCCTTACTACCGATGATGATGGTGCGTTGGAGGTACTCGATCTCAATCCTGGCAACTACCAGTTCATTGAAACAAAAGCACCAGCAGGTTATGTAAAAGATAGCAAACCGATTCCTTTTACTATTGAAAAAAGCCAAAAAGCTCAGGTAGTTAAGGGAGTACCAAACAAACCTGCCACAGGCCCAGTCATCCCACAACAAGGCTTCGAGTTCACCAAAATCGATGCTGACAACCGTGACAAAAAGCTGGAGGGCGCAATCTTCAGCCTCGAGCGTAAAATCGGGGATGAATTCAAGTTTGTAAAAGAGCTCACTACTGACTCCAACGGAAAAATCTCTGATCGCGATTTGGAGGCAGGCATCTATCGTTTAGTAGAAACAAAAGCCCCTGTTGGCTACAAGCTGGACGATACTCCTGTCGAATTTGAAATCAAAGACAAGCAGACAGAAAATGTGACAGGTACCATTACTAACAAAATCAATCAAGTCTACCTCACCACTCTTGAGCTTTCGAAGGTAGACTACTACACCAACAAACCTCTTGGTGAAGGCGTCACGTTTGATCTGTACGACAGCAAAGGAACCAAGGTGCACAGCGATTTGACGACTGACACAAACGGTAAAATCGTAATCAACGATTTGCCAACAGGAAGCTACCGTCTCGTTGAAACCAAAACCCTTGCTGACTACCAGCTGTCAAAAGAGCCTCTGCTCTTTGATCTGAATGAAAAAGTAGCAGAAAAAACGGAAGAGGGTACGTTAAAGCTCAAGTTAACTGTTACCAACAAATTGATTCCAGGTTCAGTCAAACTGGTCAAATTCAGAGAGAATTTTCCAAACCACAAACTGGAAGGTGCCGAATTCTCCATCTACGATAAAGCAAAAGATGGGAATATCGTAAAGGACCAGGACGGCAAGGAACTGAAAGATCTTACAACCGATAAAAATGGCGTCATTTTGGAAAGCAAGCTGAATCCTGGTGACTATTGGTTAGTCGAAACAAAAGCGCCAGCAGGCTATGTACGAGATAGCAAGCCGATTCCTTTTACGATTGAAAAAGGTCAGCAGCAGCTCGTTGAAATCTTGGTGGCAAACAAAATCGCCACAGGCCCAGTTATCCCACAACAAGGCTTCGAGTTCACCAAAATCGATGCTGACAACCGTGACAAAAAGCTGGAGGGCGCAATCTTCAGCCTCGAGCGTAAAATCGGGGATGAATTCAAGTTTGTAAAAGAGCTCACTACTGACTCCAACGGAAAGATCTCTGATCGCGATTTGGAGGCAGGCATCTATCGTTTAGTAGAAACAAAAGCCCCTGTTGGCTACAAGCTGGACGATACTCCTGTCGAATTTGAAATCAAAGACAAGCAGACAGAAAATGTGACAGGTACCATCACTAACAAAATCAATAAAATCTACCTCACCACTCTTGAGCTTTCGAAGGTAGACTACTACACCAAAAAACCTCTTGGTGAAGGCGTCACGTTTGATCTGTACGACAGCAAAGGAACCAAGGTGCACAGCGATTTGACGACTGACGCAAAAGGTAAAATCGTAATCAACGATTTGCCAACAGGAAGCTACCGTCTCGTTGAAACCAAAACCCTTGCTGACTACCAGCTGTCAAAAGAGCCTCTGCTCTTTGATCTGAATGAAAAAGTAGCCGAAAAAACGGATGAGGGTACGTTAAAGCTCAAGCTCACTGTTACCAACAAATTGATTCCGGGCTCTGTCAAGCTGATCAAAGTAAATGCAGAATCTCCGAATGAGACACTGGAAGATGCCGTATTTACCCTCGAGGACGATAAAGGAAATACCATCCAGAGTGGACTTACAACCGATCGCAATGGTGAACTCACAGTTACTGACCTCAATCCTGGAAACTATCAGTTCATCGAAACAAAAGCGCCAAAAGGCTACGAAAAGGATCGTACTCCGATTCCATTTACGATTGAGCGCAGCCAAAAAGAAACAGTAGTGAAGACGGTAAAAAATAAGAAATCCACTGGCAATCCGGGTGGTCCTGGACCAGGCGGACCTGACACCCCAGAGAAGCCAGAGAAGCCCGAGAAACCAGAGAAGCCAGACAAACCAAGCAAACCTAATCAACCTGGCACCCCTGGACAACCTGGTACTCCTGGACAACCCGGCACCCCTGGACAACCTGGTACTCCTGGACAACCCGGCACTCCTGGACAACCTGGTACTCCTGGACAACCTGGCACTCCTGGACAACCTGGTACTCCTGGACAACCTGGTACTCCTGGACAATCTGGTACTCCTGGACAACCTGGTACTCCTGGACAGCCTGGCAACCCAAATCAAGCTAACAATGCCGGCCAGACAAACAATGCTGGACAAACTGTCACACCGGGCAGTAATAGCAACCCTTCAGAAGCTGTAGCTTCCAACAACGCAAATAATAACAGCAACATAGCTCCTTCACGGAATGTTTTACCGAAAACAGGTGAAGAAGCAAATGTAGGCATTCTTATTGCCGGAATTGCTTCCATCGTAATTGGTATCACTATCCTGCTTTATCGCAGAAAAAGAAACGCGTAATACGCGAAGAGGACTATCGTCAGGGTCATTCCTGAGATAGTCCTCTTTTTTGATTTCCTCTTCAGCATGACGAAGGATGAAATGTGCTTTACCGCTCCAGAACCTGCCTGATAATCGACTCACTTTTATATAAAATATCCAAATGCGTCGCCTGCACGACATACTTTTCACCGATCAAGGCAAAAACGCTGCTAGCCATCACGTTCCCGTCTCCAAAGTTGCTATTGATCGAACCAACTGCCCTGCCATCCACCCATCTTTTTGGAGAAAGAGACGGAACGGTTTGCAAATACTGAATCGTTTCATGACTGACCCCGGCAATTAAGGTCACCGCGATGTCTCTCTCCCAAATGAGGTCCATCGTGCTGTTCAACTGATCCAAAAAATGATTTTGCACAACCATACTGCTGTATGGAACGACGGTTTCCATCCCATTTTGCTTCTCCAGCAAATAATCTCCGTAGGCATAGCCTGGAGCCAAATCAATCAAGCTGGGAAAATGCTTTTGTACGGCCTCTACCTTGTTGCGGGGTATACTTTTCTCCAAGTAAGCCAAGTACACATTCATGTACAGCTCCACGACATTCTTTTTAGGCGAAACGGTGCGAGGCAGCTTTCCGCCAGCCCAGTAACAGTAGCTGACCGGTGAGCCTGCATTAGGCGTAGCCAACATAAGCAATTGATCTACGTCACACAGATAGTTCTCCCCTTGAACGTATGCCCTCGAAACAAGCCCACCCATGCTGTGACAAATCAGGTTCACTTTGCTTGAACCTGTAGTTTGCTTCGCCCATTCGATCGTGGGGACTAAATATTGTTCTGCACAGTAAGCAATCGGCTGTCTCCAATCATAAAACGCGATAAACAGCTGTTCGCCCTGTTGGTAGCCCATCTGCTCCAATATGCGAATAAACGGTTCATAAGCCGTTCGAGCAAAACCAAAATTCCAATTTCCTGTCCCCGGAATAATCTGATTGCTCATTGAGCCAAACAATCCTGGAACAAAGACTATCGGTGTCTTTTCTGGGGGATAGGTGTCCATCGTGTAGTTCCTCTCCATCAAATTACTCTCTAGTCTTTGCCTATTCTAAGGCAGCTCGGCTGGTTCCACTCGTTTCGTTTTCGAATCTATTTGAAGCAAATATCTTCCCTATCAACCGTAACAAAGCGTTATAATAAGCGTCTAACGCTTAGTAAGAGTTTTACAGCAAATAATACCTGTCGGAGGATTCGCAAAATGAAGGTGCGTAAGTGGTTTCTGCTTTTGCTTATGTTCGTACTATGTATTCCAGCAATGGGGGTATCCGTGCAGGCGGCACAGACTTCTCCTGGTATCAGCATCTTTTTGGACGGCCAACAAATCAAAAGTGACGTCGCTCCGTACATAATTCCAAAAGTCAATGTAACGATGGTTCCGCTCCGCGTCATCAGTGAAAGCTTGGGAGCTGAGGTTTATTGGGATCAAAACCTGCAAACAGCAACCATTTTGAAAGACAATATCGTATTATCCATGGTTATTAACCAGAAGCACGCATTGGTCAACGATAGCACGATTCCACTGGATGCTTCTGTTGAAAACAAGCAAGGAAGAGTCATGGTTCCGCTCCGCTTTGTTTCCGAGCAGTTAGGCTTGCAGGTTAATTGGGAACAGGCAACACGCACCATTACCTTGCTTACAGGCAATATCGCTGTTACCCCACCCACTCCTCCGCAAGACATTATCGGCGGCGGAACGAATGGATCAGGTACTACACCAAATGATAATTCGAACATTCCTAGCATTCCGGTAAATACGACGAATGGCCTGCGTGGTGTATGGGTTTCCACTGTGTACAATCTAGACTGGCCTTCTACCGGCTCGTATGGGAACGGGGCGAAGCAGCAGCAGGAATACATACAGCTGCTCAATGAACTGCAAGCAATGGGCATGAACGCTGTGTTTGTACAGGTCCGCCCTTCCGCTGATGCGCTGTATCCGTCTTCACTTGTTCCGTGGTCCAAATATTTGACCGGTACACAAGGGAAAGATCCAGGGTATGATCCGCTCGCTTTCATGGTCGAGGAAACACATAAGCGCGGCATGCAATTCCACGCTTGGTTCAATCCGTTCCGTGCCAATGTTGACGCGAAAACAGATCAGCTTGCAGCTAACCACGTAGTGAAAAAACATCCTGAATGGATCGTCAATTCAAGCAGCAAGCTCTACATCAACCCGGGTATTCCACAAGCACGTCAGGCCATTATTTCCGAGATCACCGAGGTTGTGCAGCGCTATGATGTCGATGGGGTTCACTTGGACGATTATTTCTATCCTTCCAATGGAATCTTTAATGACGAAACAACCTTCAAGACGTACAATAGCAAAAATATCGCGACTAAAGCAGATTGGCGCCGCGACAATATCAATATGTTCGTCCAACAATTAAATCAGTCTATTAAAAGCACCAAGCCTCATGTACAATTCGGAATCAGCCCATTTGGAGTGTGGCGAAATATCGCGGTCGACAAATCAGGCTCCGACACCAAAGCAGGTGTAACCGCCTATGACAACATGTATGCAGACGTGCGCACCTGGATTAAACAAGGCTGGATGGATTATGTGACACCGCAAATTTACTGGAGCCTCTCTTTTGCTCCTGCCCAATACGACAAGCTCGTAACCTGGTGGTCGAGTGAAGTACGCGGTACCAATGTGAAGCTGTACATCGGACACTCTCCGTACAAGCTGGGAACAGCAGAAGCAGGCTGGCAAAACTCTCAGGAGATTATCAACCAGCTGGATTACAACAATCAGCATCCTGAGGTTCAAGGCAGTATCTTCTTTAGTGCCAAAGACTTGCGGAAAAATCCGTTGGGACTTCTGCAGGCGCTAAGCAGCTACTACAATCGCTAAGAAAGAGCATCGGTAACACACAATCCCCCTGAGCCAGCAGCAGTGAAAAGCTACGGCACAGGGGGATTCATGATTTACAGGACCTTTTCTTACTTTGCAGCAGGTAAAAAGGCTTTCACAAACTTCTCCACATTATTTTTGTTCAGAGCCTCTCCCCTCGAGGATACTCGATACTGCACTTTTTTCCCGAATGTTTCCATCACCCATACGATTTCCTTGGATACGTGGTCACCCTGATCTTCCTCCGTATACAAAATTTCAAGTTGACCCACTTTCAGTTTTTCCTTTTTTTGCTTGTCGAGGTTCGCCATATAGACGGTGTTCCCAACAACATCATCAAAATTGGAGATGGAGACATTAACATATTTCTCGCCCGCTTGATAGGTGACATCTGCGTAATCCATCTCGTCCGTTCTCTCTAACCGTTGTGCAACATACTCATTTTTTTCATTTCCCGCCTGCTGATACAACGCCTCTTTGTTATACTCTCGTTTGATGCTCGTCTCGAGTTTTCCGTTCAAAAATAGAAAACCCCCAGGTAACGATTCTGGAACAACTGCCTGCTTTCCAACCTTCGCATCCAACTCGCCCAATGTTTCATATTCAAAAGGCTTGGAGCAGCAATCGATGTACGTTATTGATTTATTCCTTGAAACGCGGTCTTTCCTGGTAAAAGAAATTCGGCGTCTGCATCGTATTATCATATGCTCGATGAAAAATATGGGTAGCCGCCGGCGAGACAGGAGGAATGAGCCACGTCCAATCACCTGTGACTGCGCGACCGCATTTTTCTTCCCTTTCTTCAAATCGCCTAAACTGCTGGCTCGCCGTATGATGATCAACAATCGATACACCGCGCTCTTTGAAGGAGTGCAGAACAGCTACATTCAGCTCCACCAGTGCCTTATCCTTCCAGAGCGTAGCTTCTCTGCTGGTGTCGAGCCCCATGAGCTCAGCTACTCTGGGCAGCATGTTGTAGCGCTGCTGATCAGCCAGATTGCGTGCCCCTATCTCCGTTCCCATGTACCAGCCGTTAAAAGGTGCCGTTTTATAATGAATGCCCCCGATTTCCATGCGCATATCGGAGACGATCGGCACCCCGTACCATTTCAAGTCGAGATCAGTAAAGCTCGCAATCTCAGGATGAGTAATGGCTACCTCTACCACTAGCTCCTGCGGGATTTCAAAAAACTTCGGTTGCTGCTCTCCAATCTGGACAACAAGTGGCAATACATCATAGTTTGTCCTTGCTCCTCGCCATCCCAGACTTTCACACAGCTTGGTCAGCTCGATAGACACCGGATCTCCAATCATACCGAATTCCGTCTCGTAGCCGGCGTAACGGATTAACTGGTTGTTCCAGATCCTTATTTGCGGCTTGTCCTGCTGAGTAGGGGCAAATACGGTAATCGTAGGTCGAATCTTCCCTCCGTTGGTGGCAATATCAATGTGGCGCAGGAGTGCCTGTGCTACCTCCTCTTCTGTTTCTAACTGTCGTTCATCAAGTATCTGAAGCGATTGCCAAAAAAATCGCCCAATGCATCGATTGCTGTTGCGCCAAGCCATTTTGGCACCGTGGCGCAGCTCCTCAGTCGTATGCTCATAATATCCTTGTGTGGTAATTAGCTCACGCACTTCTCGTACACGCTGCTCGGTTTCATCTATCGTCTTGTCTAGCTCGCTATAGCATACACGGATAAACTGCTCGGCTACTTCTATCAGCTGATCGTATTTCATAGTACCCTCTTTTCCCACTAAAAGGTGCCTCACTGTTTTCGCCCTATCTGATGTACCCTTATTATAAAATACCGAGTAGCTATTACCAATCTCCCAGACATTTGGTCACAGATTCTCCCCTTTTTGGATTCATGGTATGTTGCGGTTAGAGGTAATTGCAAACTCGCAGAGGATAAATCGAAAACAAAAAAGGGGCGGGTGCCATAATATAAAATGTACCCTATAGAGTAGACACGTTAAAAAAGTCTACCTATAGGGTACATTTCTGTATACTTGAGAAAAAATGAGGATTGGGGAAGATCATGAGTAAGAAGGTATTTACAGAAAAAGAAATAAAAC
>NZ_CANMZW010000070.1 GCF_947502445.1 uncultured Brevibacillus sp. | reverse complement strand
GTGAGATGTCCCCAACCTTCGGGTTGGGGATTTTCTGTTGTAGCCAGTAGCGAAAGTAGGCATACAGCTTCTGGTGTTCACTCAGGGTTCGTTCCCTTAGCCCTTGGGACGCTTTGAAGCTGTAGAATCGTTCAAACAGTTGGTCAAGCAGGAGGTCATGATCCTGTCTGTCTACACTGGGTCGTTTACGTACTAATGTTTTACCTTTGCGTCTGTCCATTTGTTTCCCTCCTGTTTGTTTTTAGGGAGGGTAGTAGTCTACATGGTCTAAACTGGTTATCTCCGTGATAAATGAAAACACGGCTCTCCGATATCCAGAGAGCCGCGTCGTATAAAGGCTTTGAAGCTGTATGGCGTCCCCGACACGATTCGAACGTGCGACCTACAGTTTAGGAAACTGACGCTCTATCCTGCTGAGCTACGGGGACATTGTTTTCTACATCCTCCATTATAAAAACAATCCAGTCATTTGGCAAATGAAGGACTAGGGTACATTAGCCCCTAGTCCTCGTTTTTGATCGATTTCAATTTAGTTATGCGCGAACTGCTCTTCTTCAGTCGAGCCAGTCAGTGCCGTGGTGGAGGATTTTCCACCGGAAATCACTTGTGCTACCTCGTCAAAATAACCGGTTCCTACCTCGCGCTGGTGGCGAGTAGCGGTGTAGCCGTGTACCTCGCTACCAAACTCAGCTTGCTGCAATTCGGAGTAGGCAGCCATTCCACGATCACGGTAGCCGCGCGCCAGCTCGAACATGCTGTAGTTGAGGGAATGGAATCCTGCGAGCGTAACAAATTGGAACTTGTAGCCCATTTCGCCCAGCTCCTCCTGGAAGCGAGCGATCGATTCTTCATCGAGCTTCTTCTTCCAGTTGAAGGACGGCGAGCAGTTGTAAGCCAACAGCTTACCTGGGAATTTCTCATGAATAGCCTCTGCAAAACGACGTGCTTCGTCCATGTTAGGCTCAGACGTTTCGCACCAGATCAGGTCTGCGTACGGTGCATATGCGAGACCGCGTGCGATCGCTGCATCCAATCCACCCTTCAGGCGGAAGAAGCCTTCTGTTGTACGCTCCCCAGTGAGGAACGGTCTATCCTGTTCATCGACATCGCTTGTGATCAGAAATGCACCATTCGCATCTGTACGCGCCACGATGATTGTTGGCACACCCATCACATCCGCAGCAAAACGAGCGGAGACCAGGTTGCGAACAGCTGCTTGGGTAGGAATCAATACTTTTCCACCCATATGACCGCATTTTTTCTCAGATGCCAGCTGATCTTCAAAGTGAACGCCTGCTGCGCCCGCCTCAATCATGCCTTTCATCAGCTCGAATACGTTCAGTGGTCCACCAAAGCCAGCTTCGGCGTCAGCCACGATAGGCGCGAACCAGTGCGTATCTGTACCACCCTCAGATTGATCAATCTGATCAGCACGTTGAAAAGCTTGGTTAATACGTTTGACCACCTGTGGAACGCTGTTTGCCGGATAGAGGCTTTGATCGGGATACATTTGACCAGATAGGTTCGCATCCGCTGCAACTTGCCAGCCACTCAAATAAATAGCTTTTAAACCTGCTTTTACTTGCTGAATCGCCTGATTCCCGGTCAAAGCACCCAACGCTTTAATATGGTGCTCGGTATGCAACAGGTTCCACAAGCGCTCTGCACCCAGACGAGCCAATGTATGTTCGATCTGAACCGATCCACGCAGACGCACAACATCCTCTGCGGTATAAGTACGGGTAATTCCTTTAAAGCGCTCGCCTTGCCAGATTTGCTCTAATTGTTGAATCGCTTCCTGCTTGTTTTGCTTGGTCATTTTCGTTTCCCCCACCCTATTTATATTTTATAGATAGCGATAGCCTGGTACGGTCAAGAAATCCTCAAACTCATCCTCTGTGACCAGTTGCAAGAAAAGCTCTCCCGCTGTTTGGAGCTTGCTTGTTTCATACCGCTCCTGACCCATCGCTTGTTTCAACGCCTGCAATTCCTCACTTAACCACTGCTTCACCAGAGCCTCGGTAATCTTGCGTCCATCCTGCAAAACCCCACGGCGATGACGAATCCACTGCCACACCTGAGCACGGGAAATTTCTGCGGTAGCAGCATCCTCCATCAGGTTATGAATTGGAACAGCCCCCATCCCGCGCATCCATGCTTCGATATATTGCAAGCCTACGCTGATGTTGGTGCGTACGCCTTCTTCTGTAATGACACCTTCAGGTACTGCCAGCAAATCCTTGGCTTCTACCTGTACGTCTTCGCGTTTGTACCAGATTTGGTTAGGCTCCCGCATCAAACGATTGAAAACTTCCATCGCGACAGGTACCAAGCCAGGGTGAGCTACCCATGTACCGTCATGTCCGTCATAGGCTTCACGTTCTTTGTCAGCACGTACTTTGGCGATAGCTTCCTCGTTTTTCACCGGGTCGTTTTTGACAGGAATCTGGGCAGCCATCCCGCCGATGCATGGTGCTTGGCGTTTGTGACATGTCTTTACCGCCAGCGTCGTATATGCCCGCATGAACGGAACTGTCATCGTCACTTGTGCGCGGTCTGGAGTGATGACATCAGCCTGATTCCGCAGCTTTTTAATGTAGCTGAAAATATAATCCCAGCGACCACAATTGAGTCCGGCACTATGCTCGCGCAGCTCATACAAAATCTCATCCATTTCAAATGCTGCCAAAATGGTTTCGATTAGTACAGTTGCCCGAATCGTACCACGCGGGATATTTAATTCATCCTGTGCGAAAAGGAATACGTCATTCCAAAGCCGTGCTTCCAGATGGCTCTCCAGCTTCGGCAGGTAAAAATACGGAGCTGTCTGGTTCGCGAGCAGTGCCTGCACATTGTGGTAAAAATAGAGACCAAAGTCTACCAGGCTTCCGGAGATCGGCTTCTGGTCGAGAAGAATGTGCTTTTCATCGAGATGCCAACCGCGCGGGCGGACAACAAGAACGGCTGTCTTGTCATTGAGCGCGTACTTTTTCCCTTCAGGGCTGATAAAGGAAATATTGCGTCTTACCGCATCCTTCATATTGATTTGCCCCTGAATGGTGTTATCCCACGTAGGTGAATTGGCATCCTCAAAGTCTGCCATGAAAAGGCGTGCACCTGAGTTCAGCGCATTGATTACCATTTTGCGGTCGCCAGAAGGACCAGTAATCTCTACACGTCTGTCTTGCAAGTCGATAGGTAGGGGAGCGACTGTCCAATCCCCATTGCGAATCTCTGCTGTTTCCGGTAAAAAGTCTGGCAGCTGGCCTTCATCAATTTGCAGCTGTCGTTCCTGACGCTTCGCGAGCAATTCCTGTCTTTTGTCACCGAATCTTTGCTCCAGCTTGATTACAAACTGTATTGCTTCCGGTGTAAGTATTTCACTGTATCCGGAGCGCATTTCGCCAGCGATGTGTATCTCCAGCGGATGTGAATTAGTTGGCATGGTAGTCAAAGCAGCTCATCCTCCCTGAGCACGGACGCGTTATTATGGTACAGATTTCAAATATACAAATTATTATAGTACAGCAGGGGCAAAAAAAATGGTCTTACTCTTGATACCCGCTGCCACTGCAATGGCTGCAGCTGACATGTCCATCCCCCAAGCAATTATGGCAAGCCGTCCCGTTGTCATCGTGACCAACGCCTCCACATCTTGGGCAATTTTGTTCGCCGTTTCCTTCACACCGGTAGCAGTCCATTTCCATTCCCTCCGCGTCTGTATTAAAACAATTTTCTTAAGATTTGTTTTTATTATATAACAGAGATTGATACAGTGCAACACAATTTTTAAAAAATTCATTCTGTATTAGAACACAAAAAAACAGCCCCTGTTCCTTTTGAAGGAGCAAGAGCTGTCTACCCATTCTTTGATTATTGTTTTGGAGCGATTCTTTCCACTCCACCCATGTATGGACGAAGCACTTCTGGAATGACAATGGTTCCATCAGCTTCTTGGTAGTTTTCCAAAATTGCTGCTACCGTACGGCCAATCGCGAGACCCGATCCGTTTAGGGTATGCACAAATTCCGGCTTCGATTTCGTATCACGACGGAAGCGGATATTGGCACGACGCGCCTGGAAATCCTCGAAATTCGAGCACGACGAAATTTCCCGATACGTATTGTTGCTTGGAATCCAAACTTCCAGGTCAAATTTCTTCGCAGCAGTGAAGCCGAGGTCACCTGTACACATGCTCAGCACACGGTACGGCAAACCAAGCAGTTGAAGCACCTTCTCAGCGTTTTTTACCAGTTTATCCAACTCATCATACGATTCTTCTGGTCTCACAAATTTGACCAGCTCAACCTTGTTGAATTGGTGCTGACGGATTAATCCACGAGTATCGCGCCCAGCCGATCCTGCTTCCGAACGGAAACATGCGCTGTAAGCAGCGTAGTAGCGTGGCAAATCTGCTCCATCCATGATTTCGTCACGATGCATATTCGTAACAGGAACCTCTGCTGTTGGAATCAGGAAGTAGTCTGGTCCTTCCAGCTTAAAAGCATCCTCTTCGAATTTTGGTAGCTGGCCTGTACCTGTCATGCTCGTACGGTTCACGATGTACGGCGGGATAACTTCCTCGTAGCCATGATCGTTCGCATGCAAATCCATCATGAAGTTCATGAGTGCACGCTCAAGACGGGCGCCCATTCCTTTATAAAATACAAAGCGGCTTCCGGTTACTTTCGAAGCTGTTTCAAAATCGAGAATTCCCGCCTGGCTAGCCAAATCCCAGTGAGGCTTTGTCTCGAAATCAAAGTTGCGAGGCTCTCCCCACGTCCAAGCTACTACGTTATCGTCTTCCGATGTACCGACTGGTGTGCTCTCATGCGGGAGGTTAGGCAGGCTCAGCAAAATGTATTCCTGCTGCTCATCCAGCTGGCGAAGCTCCTCATCGAGAGCCTTGATTCGCTCGTTAACCTCTTTCATTTCAGCGATCAAGTGGTCTGCGTTTTCTTTGTTGCGCTTCATCACTGCTACCTGTTCAGATACAGTGTTGCGTTTATTTTTCAGAGCTTCTGCTTCCTGAATAACCTGGCGTCTTTTTTCATCTACTTCTGCAAATTGATCTAGCGCAGAAATATCTTCATTGCGGTGCTCTAAACGACGTCTTACTTCTTCCAGATCTTGGCGTAACACTTTTACGTCCAACATAGGTAAATCCCTCCGAATCCATATTAATAACAACAAAAAACACTCGTCCCCTGGTAAGGGACGAGTGTTATATACCCGCGTTGCCACCCTCGTTGATACATGCACCTTAATCGTTGTGCATCTATCCACTCTTCCGTCATAACGGGACGGGACCGGACAAAGTTATTTCCTTTGTCACTCCGAGATGGATTCCTCCGCACACCGGATCGGTTTGCACCTACCACCGACTCTCTAGGCCAGGCTCTTGCGAAGTACTTGTTCTCATCAGCGCATTCAAACATGGATTATTACTTCTATTGTTAACTGTACTACAGGTTCTATACCCGTGTAAAGGGCAGCTACCCATAATCTTCCTAAAGGAAAAAATCGACATCTCATCGATGCCGATCCTCTCCTTACTGCTTTCTTATTGTTAACTTCGGTACTCCTTCACCATATCGAGGAAAAACTTATGAAGCCTCGTGTCTTCCGTCAATTCAGGGTGAAAGGCTGCCGCAAGATAATGACCGTTTCTCGCTACTACGATCTTGTCTTCGTATTTTGCCAAAACCTGACCACCTTCTCCTACCTCCATAATATACGGAGCACGGATGAAAACGGCTGGGTAATCCGCTGCGACTCCCGCAATCGGCATGTGGACTTCAAAGCTTTCTTTTTGACGTCCAAAGGCATTCCGTTCCACTTTTATATCCATTAGCCCAAGGTGGAAATCGTCCTGTCCATTGATCTGGTTCGCCAGAAGAATAGCTCCTGCACATGTTCCAAAGATCGGCTTTTTCTCTTCGCCAAATTGACGAATGGCTTCCATGAAACCGTACTTGTGCATCAGCTTGCTAATCGCAGTGCTTTCTCCGCCTGGAATTACCAAGCCGTCCAGGTCATCTAATTCTTCTACTTTTTTAACGGGAACTGCTACAGCTCCTGCCTCTTCCAGCATTCGGAGATGTTCTGCTACAGCTCCTTGCAGAGCGAGGACACCGATTTTCATGTGGATCACCTTACCAGCCGCGCTCTTGCATGCGATCTGCTTCGCGGATTTTGGAAATTTCGAGACCTGGCATTGCCGTCCCCAAGCCTTTGGATACACGTGCAATCAGTTCGTAATCCGTATAGTGAGTAGTAGCTTCAACGATTGCGCGAGCAAATTTCTCTGGATTTTCCGATTTGAAAATACCGGAGCCTACAAACACGCCATCGGAACCCAGCTGCATCATCAGGGCAGCATCCGCAGGTGTTGCCACACCGCCAGCTGCGAAATTAACTACGGGCAGTTTTCCTGTTTTATGAACTTCTTCCAGCAGCTCGTAAGGAGCCCCCAGATTTTTTGCTTCTGCCATCAACTCATCGTAGGACATTGCCTGTACCTTACGGATTTGGCTCATCATGGTGCGCATATGACGAACTGCCTCTACAATGTTTCCTGTACCTGGCTCTCCTTTTGTACGGATCATGGATGCGCCTTCACCGATACGGCGCAGTGCCTCACCCAGATCACGGGCGCCACATACAAACGGTACAGTGAACTCTTTTTTATTGATATGGTACAAATCGTCTGCTGGGGTCAAAACTTCACTCTCATCGAGGTAGTCCACACCAAGAGACTCCAGAACACGCGCTTCTACAAAGTGACCAATACGAGCTTTTGCCATAACAGGGATGGAAACTGCTTTTAATACGTCTTCCACAATACCCAGATCAGCCATACGCGCTACTCCACCTGCTGCACGGATGTCAGAAGGTACACGCTCGAGTGCCATTACAGCCACAGCACCTGCTGCCTCGGCAATTTTCGCCTGCTCAGCATTCACGACATCCATGATGACGCCGCCTTTTTGCATTTCAGCCATACCTTTTTTTACGCGAGACGTTCCTACTTGTACCATGAGATTTCCCCCTACCTCGTTAAAGTCAGAACCGGAACTGTTATGCGGTGTTATGGTTCCTTGTTACCGACATTGTAAACCAAAGAGAAGGGGGAAAACAACAGTTATTTATTTTCCTGTTCCACTACTGAACAGATTGCTGAAAAATTGGATGATGCTGCGGAAGAACAGACGAATCCAGCTAGCCTCTTCTACGTCTTGGCTTGCCACTACATCTACCCCAGCTTTAGCCGCGTCTTCAGGCTGCAAATAATCACTATTGCCCGCACCCTCTTCTTTCAAGACGAGCTTACCGATGACTTGTCCCGTTTGAATCGGAGCGTTCAAATCCTGGAACGTAACAGTTGGCGTAAATTTTGCTTCTGTACCAATTTTGGTCAATACTTTCACTTCACTGCCTGTAACAGCAGGTACGCTCAGTTCCACCCCATTTTTCACAGGTGCGGTTTCAAAACCTTTGACTGGTGCATTTTTGTCCATTTGTTTCGTTAGTTTGAAATTGCTAAATCCGTAGTCAAACAGCTTTTTGGTTTCTACAAAACGTTTCGATTTAGTATCTGCCCCCATGACAACAGTAATCAAGCGCATATTGTCACGAACAGCAGTCCCTGTGAAGCAGTTTTTTGCTGCCTCCGTATAACCCGTTTTCAACCCGTCTACACCTTGATAGTAATTGTTGAGGTCAGGCAGCATCCAGTTGTTGTTCGCCATTTTCAGTTCATTTTTAGAACCAGGGCGAAAAGTCAATCGCGGAATCTTGGATACTTCCAACGCTTCAGGGAAATCACGGATCAGGTTTCGTGCAAGGATCGCGGAATCACGTGCGGACATCAAGTTTTCCACTTGATCGGTCTTGACGGAGTATGGCCCCAGCTCATTTGCTGGCAAACCGCTGGATGTGACAAAAGAGGTGTTTTTCATTCCAAATTCGGCTGCCTTCTTGTTCATCATCTGTACAAAGTTGGCTTCACTACCTGCAATTCTCTCCGCAAGTAGTACAGTTGCATCGTTAGCAGAAACGACAGCCATCGCATTATACAGCTCTCTTACTGAGAATGATTCACCAGCATTCAGATATACACCTGACGTATCAGAGATTTTTGCTACATAGAAAGCATATTCGCTGACAGGAACCTTTTCATCCCAACTGATTTTCTTCTGTTTTACTGCCTCTTGCACCAAGTATTCCGCCATCATCTTACTCATGCTGGCAGGAGGCAATGGGGCATCAGGGTTCATGCTATACAAAATTTTTCCTGTTGATGCTTCTAAAAGAATAGCAGATTTTGCTGCCAATTGCAGATCGGCTGCAGGTGCTGCATCGGCCTTCGTCGCTGCTCCTCCCATTGCTGTCGTAAACACAGCGACAGAAAGGAACAGACCTGTCAATCTGTGTGTCCATGTCTTTCGTTTCATGTATTCTCTCACTCTCCCATTTCTGTCGAATTTGTTTTAGTGAAACGTGCACACCGCTTTAAGTTTACCATAGGTAACAGGCCCTCTTGAAGCTTGTTTCCTCCCATTTCCATGTGTAAAACCCTAGTAAAAAACCCCTTTCTACGTAATCGAAAGGGGTTTTTGGGACTATATGACTAATCGCTTTTTAGGAAATGGAGTAGTTTGGAGATTCCTTGGTAATTTGTACATCATGTGGATGACTTTCACGCAACCCTGCCCCTGTAATGCGAACGAACTGAGAGTTGTTAATCAGATCCTCAATCGTTTTTGCTCCACAATATCCCATGCCGGCACGCAAGCCACCGATCAGCTGGTACGTAACATCTGCCAATGGGCCTTTATATGGCACCCGGCCTTCGATCCCTTCTGGAACCAGCTTTTGTTCGTTTTCCTGGAAGTAGCGATCTTTACTTCCTGCTTTCATTGCGCCAATGGAGCCCATGCCACGATAAACTTTAAAACGTCGACCCTGGAAGATTTCAAACTCGCCAGGGCTCTCTTCCGTTCCCGCGAACAAGCTGCCGATCATGATGGCAGAAGCTCCTGCACCTACAGCTTTTGGCAAATCTCCTGAGTATTTAATGCCGCCGTCGGCAATAATTGGAATATTGTATTCGCGAGCTACTTGTGCGCAATCGTGGATAGCTGTTATTTGTGGAACACCAATCCCTGCCACAACACGTGTCGTACAAATCGAGCCTGGGCCAATACCTACTTTTACTACGGATGCTCCTGCTTCGATTAGATCACGGGTAGCTTGTCCGGTTGCAACGTTCCCAGCTACGATCGTCAGCGTCGGATACAGACTTCTCATTTCTTTTACGGTATCAATAACCCCTTTGGAATGACCATGGGCAGTATCAACGACAAGCACATCCACGCCTGCCTGTACAAGCGCTGCTGCTCGGTCAAACGTATCGGCGGAGACACCAACAGCTGCACCACACAAAAGACGTCCCTGTGGGTCTTTAGCCGCATTTGGATATTGAATCGCTTTTTCAATGTCCTTGATGGTAATGAGTCCGCGCAAAATGTTTTGCTCGTCTACCAGAGGAAGCTTTTCGATCTTATGCTTTTGCAGAATGGCTTCTGCCTGTTGGAGTGTCGTACCGACAGGGGCAGTCACCAAATTTTCTCTGGTCATTACGTCCTTAATAGGAGTAGTAAAATCGTGTACAAAGCGAAGATCACGGTTAGTCAGAATCCCGATCAAATGCTTTTCCTCGTCTACGATTGGAACACCGGAGATTCGATATTTCCCCATGAGAGCATCTGCGTCTTCTACTGTATGGTCTTGTGACAGCGAAAATGGATTTGTGATGACACCGCTCTCTGAACGTTTTACACGGTCTACTTCACCTGCTTGCTGTTCAATGGTCATGTTTTTATGGATGATCCCGATACCACCCTGACGAGCCATAGCAATCGCAAGTGCAGATTCCGTCACTGTGTCCATACCCGCACTAATCAGCGGAATATTTAGGACAACCGTGTCGCTTAATTTCGTTCTAAGATCAACATCCCTAGGCAAAACCTCAGATCTTGCTGGAATGAGCAACACGTCATCAAACGTTAAACCCTCTTTTATAAATTTGTCTTCCCGCACAGTAGCAAGCTCCTCTCGGCAAATAGTTTAAGACAGTTTAACAAACGGCATAATTTACTGTCAAGGAATGCATAGAACGTTCGGTTATAAAGCGTATTTTACAGATAAATCAAAAAAATAAAAGATGGTAATAGATAGAAAACGAAAATTGATAAAGGTGGTTACTATGGATAAGGCTTGGACATCACTTCGTTTTTTGGAGACAGAGCCAACAGCTCGCAAATATTTGGCCGCCTGCTATCACAGCATGGGATTGGAGCATTTTGAACGACTGGCTTTTCAACAAAGCTCCCGGTTTCTTTATTTGTGGAAGCAAGCGCGACAATTTTATCAAACAGCAATGGATGCGGATCTTTCCATCCAGCCGTTGCTGCTGTTTTATGGTTGTTCACACCTATTAAAAGGCATGCTTTTAACCCGTGACCCCGCCTATCCGCAAAATAGCCGCGTCTTGCAGCATGGTGTAACGACGAGAAAGCTAAAACGCAGTGCCTACTTATTAACTGAAGATGAGATTCGGCCTCAAAAGGAAGGCCTTTTTGCCCATCTCGCTCAAGTCTTCTCCCTTAGTCCACTCCAGGATCGTTACTTTGCCCATGACTTATTTGCCTCCATACCGGGTGTAAGTCATGCCTATGCGGTAACGACTAGCAAGGAGCAGTTTTGGGTTCGCATGGAGATGACCAAGCTGGCTCCTCCAAAAGAACTAGAGGCCATGTATAGCGGAGCTTGGATATCTGTTTGTTTTCCAGAAGGAAAATACGGCCCGTTATCTTATTCGACAGAAACCTTCATGCAATATATCCGTCGACTTACTCCTCCTGCCTGTAAACTAGATCATGTGCGATGGAGGGAAGGAACCATCAAGGAAATGTTACTTCCCCAGTTTGCCCTTTCTCAATTGGAACAACACCCTCTATTTCGGGTTCAGGAACAAGCACTCTTTTTTTGGAATGGTCCTTCGACCTCTCCTCCTCTTCCGGAATGGGCTAGCCACTTTCTGCTTCTGTACCTTCTAAGTATGCTATGCCGCTATGAAACAGAATGGTGGGGAGAATTGACTCTCTCTCATGGCTTTGCCGAACGTTTTTTAGTTGAGCTTTTTCTTGAGCATCATGCTGCTACATTTCCCACGGTTATTATGAAACAGATCCAGCAAAATAACCGTCTGATCTTACCTAATCCATGACTAAATAGATATAAACACAACAAAAAACCTTCCAGCCAATAGAGGCTAGAAGGTTTACTTTCGTTCCTTCAAAACTGGATCTGCATGATTGCTAAGAGTGTGGATAAGTCCTCGACCGATTAGTATTCGTCAGCTCCACGTGTTACC
>NZ_CANMZW010000069.1 GCF_947502445.1 uncultured Brevibacillus sp. | reverse complement strand
TCGCTCGACTTGCATGTATTAGGCACGCCGCCAGCGTTCGTCCTGAGCCAGGATCAAACTCTCCAATAAAGTTTGTTGCTGGTTCAAAGCTGGCAAATCATTTAATGATAGACTCATTAATGCTTTCGCTGTTCAGTTTTCAAAGAGCATTTTTTGTCGAACGCTTCATATCTTATCACGTTCGTTATGTGTGAGTCAAGAAGTTTTTAAAGTGAATCTTGTTTTCTTTTCTCGTATTTTGTCGTCGCTTGTTGGCGACAAGGAATAATCTATCACATCCAAAAACGAAATACAATACCTTTTTAATAGTTTTTTTAAAAAAAGATAGATTCCCTGAGAAAAAGAGCCCCTGATTAAAGGGGCTCTACCTACGATCATCGTTATTACTGCGCTGTATAGCCTCCATCAATGACAACACCTTGGCCAGTTATGCCTTGTGCTTTTTTACTGGCTAAAAACGCTGCATAGTCTGCTACTTCCTGTACATTCAGTAACCGCTTTTGCGGCACCAGAGGATAAATAACTTCCTCCATGACCTTCTCCAACGGCACATTTCTCGTCTTGGCCAAATCCGACAGCTGATTTTGTACCAGAGGTGTATCCACATATCCTGGGCAAATCGCATTGACCGTGATTCCATGTGCCGCTCCCTCCAATGCAGCAACCTTGGTCAGACCGATGACCCCGTGCTTGGCACTATTGTAAGCAGCCTTGCCAGCAAAACCAATCAAACCATTGATGGATGCCATATTAAGCACACGTCCAAACCCTTGCTGCTTCATAATTGGGAACGCATGCTTGATTGCCACAAAAGGAGCGGTGAGCATAATACTGATCATTTGCTCAAACTTTGCCGTAGGAAAATCCTCGATTGGCGAGACGAACTGAAGCCCCGCATTGTTCACCAAAACATCGAGTCTTCCAAAAATCTTTACTACTTGTTCCAGACTCTCTTTGACTTGCTCCTCGTTAGTGACATCACAGGCAAAGCTGACAGCCTCATGCCCCTCATTTTGCAAACGCAAGGCTGCAGCATCAGCAGCTTCTCTGTTGAGGTCCACTATCATGACTTTGGCACCCTCTTCTGCAAAGGTCCGGGCGATCTCCAGCCCGATTCCGCTCGCTGCTCCGGTTATGAGCGCCACTTGCTGCTCCAGTAATTTCTTCATACTTCCGCTCTCCTCTCCTGCTGTCCTCTATCTATAATCACTCGCTGCTGCGTCTCGTTACACAAAAATGGATACTGCAAAAGCCAAAATGAACACCGCTAATGTTTTGACCACCGTAATGGCAAAAATGTCCTTGTACGATTGGCGATGAGTAAGGCCAGTGATGGCAAGCAGCGTGATAACAGCCCCGTTATGCGGGAGCGTATCCATTCCGCCAGAGGCCATCGATGCAATCCGGTGCAAAAGCTCAGGACTGATTCCTACAGCACTCGCCATTTCGAGATATTGCTTGCCCATTACCTCCAGCGCGATGGACAATCCACCAGAAGCCGAGCCTGTCACCCCAGACAAAACGTTAACCGCAACGGCCTCAGAAACAAGCGGATGATCGCTTGCACCCAAAATCCATCCTTGGATCACTTTAAATCCTGGCAGCGTTTTGACAACGTTTCCAAAACCAACCTCAGAAGCAGTATTAAAAATTGCAAGCAATGCCCCCATTGCTGCTGCTGTCAATCCGCTTGCCAGCTTTGTTTGCACCTGGCGAACATTAATCAAAATCGCAGCTATGATCCCCAAGCTCAATGCAATGATCAAAGCCCAGGAAGAAACGACATTTTTCACTTTTTCAATCTTAAACGAGTCTTTTAGCATGGCTGGATCATACCAGGCTTCTACAGTCCAAATCCCCCGGCTAAACATATAGTTCCCAATCAACACGATCGCCAATGGAAGAATCGCGAGCCAAATGTTCATATAAGATTGTTGTTGCACCAGCTCGGGCTCGTTGGTATGCCCCTCGCCGTAGCCTTCGCCAGCAGCTGCTGCCTGCTTGCGTCTGCGTTCCAGCCACAGCATTCCGCCAGCAAATACCATGATCGCGCCTATAATCCCCACGACAGGAGCAGCATAAGCATCGGTTCCGAAATACGTAGTCGGAATAATATTTTGAATTTGCGGTGTGCCAGGTAGAGCATCCATCGTAAACGTAAACGCACCGAGCGCAATCGTCCCTGGAATCAAGCGCTTCGGAATGTTCGCTTCACGGAAAATTGCAGAAGCGAACGGATAAACCGCAAACGCTACAACGAACAAAGAAACACCGCCATAAGTCAATATCGCACAGGCGAGGACGACAGCCAGAATGGCACGATTCGAGCCAAGCGCCCTTACGATCGAGTGAGCAATCGAGGAAGCTGCTCCACTCAGTTCCATGACTTTTCCGAAAATCGCACCCAGTAAGAAGATAGGGAAGAATGATTTCACGTAATTGGCTGCGTTGGTCATGAATGTTTCTGTATAGCTGGGCAGCAGGGCCAAACCTGACAAAACAACGGCCAACAATGTAAAAATAGGAGCAAAAACGATTACAGGATAGCCTCGGTACGCAAAGAACATCAAAAGCCCGAGCGAAAGAACAATGGATAACACTTCAATGATCATAGGTTTCTCCTTTCAATTTGCCCTCCGTCACCGCGGAAAGAAATCGCTTTCATATCCAGTTACTAGCAGGTTCCGTGCCAGAGCATTATGGATCAGGAAAATGCCCTTACTGCATAGGTTTGGCAAAGGGACTGCCTCTTTTACTACCTTATCCCCTATGTGAGATTCCAGAAATCCGGAAAAATACGTCCAGTTTTATGGAATCTAGCAAAATAATCGGAAATAAACCGCTTTTTTTCAACCCCGAAACGCTCCAACAGTCAAACGAGTTGCCGTTAACCCGATTCCAGAAGTGTGGAACCTAGCATAAAAAACTCTTACCAACCTTCAGAAGTAACAAAAAATCCGAATTTCTGGCCTCTCGCCAAATCTCCGGATTTCATTCATACTCGTTGATCCAGTTGATACTTCTCCCATTTATCATAAAAGCTCGATTTACTGATTCGCAGTAGCTTTGCCGCTTCCTGCTTGCTCCCGCCAGATTCGCGCATCGCCTGAAGAATGGCTTCCCGTTCAGTCTTCTCCAGCATTTCCTTCAATGGTAAGACTGGTGTGTATGTACCAGAAGCGTGACCCTCCTCGCTTGCAGGCAGCCAGATGTGCTCTTTTTTCAACACATCGTCTTCAACCAAATGCAGGGCTCGCTCCAATACATTGCGAAGCTCACGCACATTACCAGGCCACGAATAGCTTTTCAGTACACCCCACACCTCATCATCGATCGCCTTGATGGTGACCCCCGTCGCTTCCACAAGCTGCTTCAACAAATTGGAGACCAGCTCCGGTAAATCCTCTAGCCTCTCTCGCAGCGGCGGAATCGACAGCGAGACTACATTTAAGCGATAGTATAAATCTGCCCGAAACTTGCCTTCCTTGATACTTGCCAGCATGTCTTGATTGGTAGAAGCAATCACGCGTACATCAATCGGCGTCGTGCGAACAGCCCCGACACGCTCCACTTCCTTTTCCTGAAGAACCCGCAAGAGCTTGGCCTGTAAGGGCAGAGGCATATCTCCGATTTCATCCAGCAAGATCGTCCCGTGATTTGCCAATTCAAACTTTCCTTTTTTTCCGCGGCGAACAGCTCCGGTAAAAGCCCCCTCTTCGTACCCAAACAGCTCAGATTCCAGTAACGAATCAGGGATGGCTGCACAGTTCACCCGGATAAACGGTCCCATTTTTCGTTTGCTTTCAGCATGAATGGCGTGGGCGAACAGCTCTTTGCCGGTTCCACTCTCTCCAGTAATCAGTACAGTCGAATCACTCTTGGCTACTTTTTGCGAAAAACGCTTTAGCTCCTGCAGCTTTTGACTGTACCCGACAATCTGGTCAAAATGATAGGTCGCTCCCATCCGGCGACGCAGTTCTTTTTTATAATAGATCAATTCGTCCTTGAGCTGGTCGACCATAGCGGCGAGTGAAGTCAGCTCCTGAACATCCTGAAATAACACGGTTCCGAGCACAGCGATTACTTTTCCTTCATCCATAATTGGAATGCGGTGGGCGATCATATTCCGTCCCTTGATTTGCTGGATGTCCGCAATTTCTGCGATGCCCGCCTTCCCTACTATGTGCATACGCGTGTTCTCTATTACTTCAGTTACCGGTTGGCCAATAACATTTTGTACATTCAAAAATTTACGGTAGCTCCTGTTGAGAAGCAGGATTTTCCCTTCTGTATCCGTGACAATCATCGGCTCATGAGCGTTTTCAAAGACGACTTCTAGCAGCTTGCTTATTTGTTGAATATTAAAATCCACAACGGCTCCCTCTCTTTGAAAAACGTTGTATCTGCCAAGCGATAAGCGCTTGCCTTTTGTAAAGCTAATGGTAGATGATCTATGCGAAAAATGATAGCGGTTATGGTTCACGAAATATTGCCACAACAAAAGCCGTATGATCTACTTAAAAAGAAAGGCGGATGAAATTGCTGCAAAATACAACGATTATCGTAACGAGTGCCGCTTCCGGCATCGGGGCGGGGATCACTCGTGAGTGCCTGAAGGAAGGGGCCACGTTACCGCGCATGACGTCGCACATACTGTAACCTTCCTTTTGTCAGCAAAGCCAAGCACTACACCGGAGCTACATTTGATCTGAACAATGGCTGTTATCTCAGATAGAATCGATAAGCTTTGCCAGCCTTTTGGGTGCTGTACGCAGGTAACCCTCCAGCAGATAGTCCTCGATTTCCGTCCAGTCCGTAATATCCTTCCCGCGGATAGAGGTCCAGCCATGCTGGCCGATATACGGTGTCTTATAAAAGCGATCCTGCTGCACGAGTGTCTCCTGTGTAAGCTTCAACGTTTTGAGGGAGAGAGAGGGACCTTCTGGACCACCTCTCCCAGCATGACGAACGGCTTGTCATTGACTCGAAACGATGTATGACCAAAGGCGTCCACTTGCTCGGTCTTATGATCCTATTTGTTCACTAGCTTGTGCGCTCTTTCCTTCTTGCATCCGATAAAGCGGCAGGATGAACAGCATTCCTCCAATAAACAATACAGCTGCCACTTCGTAGATCGTCACGAGCGGCAAGTGTTTTTTCAGTACCCCTGCCACACTCATCATGATGACCATCGAGCCCGTAAACAGCGGTGTCAGGATTCCGTTTACCCGTCCGAGGAACGTGCTTTCGGTATGCTTCATGAGCATCGTATTGATCCCTATCTGAATACAGGGCAGTAAAAGTCCGGCAATGAACTGGGAAACGAGCGTGAGCCATAGATGCGTGGAGATTCCCAAGATGGCAAAAGCAAGGGCATTTCCAAACATCCCAGCCATCAGCAGCCTTTGGGGTGAAAATTTCTTGGCGACAGCCATAGTTGCGCCTCCCCCTAAAATCATCCCCACCCCTTGAACCATCAGGAGCCATTGCAAGCTTTCTTTAGGCAACAACAAGCGTTCTGTTACGAGAAAAATACCGAGCGGCTGGATCAAGCCAATCGCCAGACCTGCCGCCATGAAACAGAAGCCGATCAACGTCAATACCCGATTGGACAAGACATAGCGAACACCGCTTGCCATTTCATCCAAAAGGCCTGTCGATTTACTTTCCGTTTCCTCCACCCGATCAGGTGGCAAAAATGCCAGAACTGCTGCCGCTAACAAAAACGCAACGGCCGTAATGATCATCGACACTTCCATGCCCCATTGCTGGAATACAAATGTCCCAATGATTGGACCTAAAACCATAAAAACAGCGAATAACGTCTGATACGCTGACATCCCAGCTTGAATCTGATCTGCTGGTACATGCAGCTTGAACAGCTTCATACCGGACGGCTGAGAAAACTGCGACAAAATGGCAGATACCAGTGTCGCAAAAAAGACCGCTTTCCACGTTCCAAGCATAAATGTCGCCAAAACAGCGACAACCGATGTGGCACTAAGGATTTCACACCACACCATCGTTCTTTTTGGTCGCCAGCGATCCGCAAACGTACCTGCTAAAAAAGAGAAAAGAAAGATCGGGGCGTATTCCGCCACTGAAATCATGGAAACGGCAAACGGATCTTCACCCGTGTGCTCCATCACGTAGAGCAAAATAGCGAAATTGCGAACCCAAATCCCGATTTGAACCATTAATCCTGAAAGCAATATCGCTCGCACGTAGCGATTTTGAAAAACTCCAGACACAAAAAAACCTCCTTATCCTTTATTTCTGGACAGGAGGCATTACATATCAACACAAAGATAGAGAACCCAAATACACATTCAGGTACTACCATCTATTCGCCAATATGCGCATACTAACCCTATCCAGAAAAATGCATCGTCTTTATCCGATTGCTTTTTGGGGAATAGGAATTAGTAGATCATTGGCTTGATGGTCACCCTTCCGTGTTAGAATATTCCAAGAATACCATGAAGCGAGGAGCACGACAACAAAGAATCTTTACCAGTTGTCCGTTTTGTTCCTCTTTCTAAGGCGTGGTATCGTACTAACCAAATCGCAAGTACTTTTTCAAAGGCTGAGCGCTCCGCAGTCGTATCACCGGATCGTAAGCGCGTGTTTCTTTTATCCGATCTGCAGGCTGACATCGCTGATCTCAACAGTGGTCAAGTCCTTTCCCTGCCTGTCTCGGATGAGCACGTATCCTGGATTCTTCGAGATGCAGTCGGAGCATGGGCAAATGATCAAGCCTATGTCTTGCCGATTGTAAAGGGAAACGACAAGTACAGCTTGCTTTATGTGCGAGTAGACGGAACAGCTGCGCCGGTTTCTATCCTTGATGAAGATCAGCCATCAGGTAGCAGACTTTGCCCTCTCGCCGGATGGTACCAGACTCGCACTCGCACTTGCACTTGTGACAGCCAAGGATGAGGTTAGTCTGATTCTCTCCAACTACCGCTATGATGCGATTGACGAGAGCATCGTCGGCGACGCAAAGCCAAACATTTCACAGTTTTGGAATGAAATCAGCAGCCGGGTCGATCAATTGTTCTAGTCATAGCCCTTTTTTGGAATGCAAAAAAGCTCTGCCTACAATCAGGCGGAGCTTTTGTCTTTCTACTTCTCTTTGGGAAGCACCTCAAACAAATAGTAAATATAGTCCGAGGAAGCACCCGCATGTCCGAGCTGCCTTAGCATTGCGGAGATATTCCCGCGGTGATACGTGCCATGATTGACGACATGCTGTACGATATCGCAGTATCGCGCATGGATGGTGCCCATTTGCGGATGTGAATACGGGGCCGTTGCCTCCATGTCGATTTGTTGGAAAAAGCCTTTAAACTTCCCTGCCAGCTCATGGAACATCTCTCGCAACTCTGTCACGCTCTTTCCCGCTGTTTCCGAAGAGAGCTGCCCTACTACTTTTCCGACCTTTTCGTAGCTTTCCCCTTGCATCGCCAGTAACCAGACATAATCGGTCAACAGCATATGATTAAGCGTCTTGGAAATCGTAGGGAATACACTTGGTACCTCTTGCTCACAAATTTCTTGGGGAACCTCCTGCAGTCGCTCGAACACCTTTTCATTCCCCCAGAGATGATAATCGTACGTACGCAGCGCATCATGCTTCATCATGATTCCTCCATTTCGGCTCTTCACCTGTCTTTTCTTCAATCATAACGACCCTTACCTGACAACAGCAGTCAGTGAAGTCAGGACGACTGATAATAATCGAGCAAATCTTTTGCAACAGCTGCCAATCGCTCTTTGAGAAAAGCAGGCTCTATCACTTGAATCGACTTGCCATAAGAAAGCAGGAAATGAGGAACGTGGGTATGGACAAACTGCTCACTGATCCGAAAGTGTACCTGATCGCTTGTGCGCTCCACTACAGCATGTCCAAGAAACCAATGGCCACATAGGTCGGTAATGGCTTGCATTCTTCCTTTTACGATCACAGAAATAAGCTGCTCCTGCTCGTCTGTTTCCGGAAGCAGATTACCAAGAAAGAATTGTCGCGCGGAAAATCCCGGTGGTCGCTCAAATGAGGCATCGGTCCGGGAAATGGAGTGAATACGGTCCACACGAAAGCTGCGAATCTCACCGCGGAGATGACAATACGCAATGAGGTACCATTTTGCACGCCAATGAACGAGACCATACGGGTCAATCTCACGCGTCTGGACATTTAACTGGTAGTTTTTTATATAGCTCATCTGCAATGTACAGGCATTCGCTACGGATAGCTCAATTTCTTGCAAAAAGGACTCCAACGCAGGGTCTTGAGGCGGGAGGATCACTTCAAAACCGATGCTGTGGCGATCAATCGTTTGGCGTTGTTCCTCATTTGTGTACCGTTTCAGCTTGGCGATCGCACTCATCAAATCCGTTCCAAATGGATAGCCTGCCTCCTGGGCAAACACAGCTGCATGGACAAGCGCTTTTTGTTCGTTTAAATCGAAAAACAAGGGTGCCTCGGTAAAAGGATGAAGCAGGCTGTATCCACCGTTGTGCCCCGCGTCAGAAATAATTGGCACACCACTCGCACACAGGGCGTCGATGTAGCGATACACGGTGCGTATATTGATTTCCAATGCCTCCGCCAATTGCTTCGCCGTTATTTTCTTTTCTGTTTGCAGCAGCCATAAAATGGAGAGCATGTTATCAGCTTTGGACATCGTAAAATCTTGCTCCCCTCTGTCGTTCTCTTCTTACTATTATTGCAATTGTACTTTTCGTCTAAACAGCCAAATTCCCTGCTTTGTCCTAGCGATAGGCTGACAAATGAAACATCTCGGAAATCGTAGCAAAGGTGTAGCTTTGCTCGCTCAATACTTCAATCACGTATGGCAAAGCGTCGACGGTGCCTTTGAGCGTATCTTTCGTGCCGCCTGCACAATGCTGCAAAACGACCGAGCCCGAGCTTACATGTCCAAGTATGTTTCGTGCCACCTGCGGACCACTCAGACCCTTCCAATCCCAGCTATCCACATCCCATAAAATGATTTCGTTACCCGCTGCAGCTATCGTCCCAATCACATCCTCATTGACCGCCCCGTAGGGAGGACGAACCAGTCTTGGCCAGAGGCCCACCACCGATTCAATTTGTTCACTCGTGCGCTCGATCTGCTCGATAACTGCTGTCAGCGGGATTTTTGTGAAATAAGGATGGTCCCAGCTATGGTTTCCGATGACGTGTCCTTCACTTGCCATTCGCTCCAGCATCTTGGGGTAATATTTCACCATTTGTCCGACACAAAAAAACGTGGCTTTCATCTGATAATGAGCTAAAATGTCCAGCACACGAGGCGTCCAATACTGGTCGGGCCCATCGTCAAACGTGAGCGCTACTTCCTTCGCTCTGCGACTAATAGGAGCAGCCGTATTTGCATAACTGTATGCTTCTTCTGGCGTTCTCTTTCTCATTCACTCGCCCCCTCCTATGTCTATACGCTGATGTATTGTATGAGGTACTAACCAATTGGCAACGCTAAAAAAGCCTCTAAAGGCCTCCCGTCCAGGTATAGACTTTCGGTAAAAAAATTTTTAGCATTTTTTCATGAAT
This sequence comes from uncultured Brevibacillus sp., assembly GCF_947502445.1. Lineage (GTDB taxonomy): Bacteria > Bacillota > Bacilli > Brevibacillales > Brevibacillaceae > Brevibacillus. The sequence goes on along the minus strand of NZ_CANMZW010000069.1, from coordinate 2,235 downwards.
ATAGTATAATAGTGATAATGATTTTCATTTTCGAACAATTGTGTACTAGAGAAATTTTTGGATATACATGGAGGTTTTTTCACAGAAAGCTAGGAATGGGAGGATTTCATGGACAAAGTATTGGAAGTGAAAGATCTGCACGTCTCGTTTGATACGTATGCGGGTGAGGTCAAAGCCGTTCGTGGCGTCTCGTTTGATTTGCACAAAGGGGAAACATTGGCAATTGTTGGGGAGTCTGGTTCAGGTAAATCGGTTACCTCTCAAGCTCTCATGCGTCTCATTCCTTCTCCCCCAGGGCGTATCCCCAAAGGACAAGTCTTGTTTGAAGGCAGAGATTTGGTCACTTTGAGCGAAAAAGAAATGCAGGACGTACGCGGACGTGACATCTCGATGATTTTCCAAGATCCGATGACCTCGCTCAACCCGACAATGACCATTGGCAATCAAATTATGGAAAGCTATATCAAGCACCAAAAGCTGTCTCGCGCCGAGGCGAGAACAAGATCGATTGAGCTATTGGAAATGGTAGGTATCCCGTTTGCAAAAGAACGGATCGATCAATACCCTCACCAGTTTTCCGGTGGAATGCGTCAGCGGATTGTCATTGCCATCGCACTCGCATGTAATCCAAAAGTAATTATTGCAGACGAACCGACGACTGCTTTGGACGTGTCGATTCAAGCGCAAATCCTGGAGCTGCTCAAGGAACTGCAACAAAAAATGGGTACCTCCATCATCTTCATTACGCATGACCTCGGCGTCGTAGCCAATATGGCTGACCGTGTAGCCGTGATGTACGCTGGTAAAATTGTAGAAATCGGTATGGTTGACGAGATTTTCTATGATCCGAAGCATCCTTACACATGGGGCTTGCTCGGCTCGATGCCAAATCTGGATACGAATGAGGAAGAACTCATGTCGATCCCTGGGTCTCCACCTGATATGTTCCGTCCTCCGGTTGGCGATGCCTTTGCCGCACGCAATCCGTATGCGCTCAAAGTGGACCTGGAATATGAGCCGCCTATGTTCAAAATCTCGGATACACACTACGCCGCTACCTGGCTGCTGCATGAGATGGCTCCTCACATCGAGCCACCTGCTTCTGCGGTCCGCAAGAAAATCACTCCTTCCACAGAGAAGGTGGAACCGCTGCAGATGCGTACCCCCGAGGATGCTCCAAATCCCGCCACGCGGGAGAAGCTGTTGGAAATCAAAGGGCTGCAGCAGTATTTCGACCTTGGTGGTGGTCATACGTTAAAAGCGGTCGACGGCATCAGCTTTGATATTTATAAAGGTGAGATTTTTGGTCTTGTCGGCGAGTCCGGTTGCGGAAAATCCACTACAGGCCGCACGATCCTCCGTCTCTATGATGCAACGGGCGGCGAGGTGCTTTTCAAAGGCAAGAACGTTCACGGGAAAAAGACACTGGAAGAAAAGAAATGGCTGAATCGCAAAATCCAAATGATCTTCCAAGACCCGTATTCCTCGTTGAATCCACGTCTGACAGTCTCGGACATTATTGCAGAAGGCATCGATATTCACGGTCTTCATTCCAAGGAAGAGCGGATGAAAAAAGTGTACGAGCTGCTGGAAACTGTCGGTCTTAACCGTGAGCACGCAAGTCGTTATCCGCATGAATTCAGCGGCGGACAACGCCAACGGATCGGAATTGCACGAGCACTAGCAGTTGATCCTGAGTTTATCATTGCGGACGAGCCTATCTCCGCACTAGACGTATCGATTCAGGCACAGGTCATCAATTTGCTCAAGCGTCTGCAAAAGGAAAAAGGACTTACCTACTTGTTCATTGCCCATGACCTATCCATGGTAAAATACATCAGTGACCGGATTGGGGTAATGTATCGCGGGCGTATCGTTGAGCTGGCGGAAAGTAACCGTCTGTACCAAAATCCGATCCATCCGTACACCAAATCGCTACTCTCTGCTATTCCGTTGCCAGACCCGGATTATGAGCGCAGCCGCAGAAGAATCCTTTTCGACGATGAAGCCTATTTGCAAAATCAGGGCGAGGAACGCGTCCTGCGTGAGATCGAGCGTGGTCACTGGGTGGCCTGCACGCAAAAAGAATACGAAATGTACGGTGGCGTATTGGTGTAAACCAATCCCTATCAAAATCAAAAAAGGAGCTGGGCCTCGCGTAAAATGTACCCTTTGTAAAGGACACTTTTAAAAAAGTCTAACCAGCTCCAAGTAGATGATCTCTGTATTGAACAG
>NZ_CANMZW010000068.1 GCF_947502445.1 uncultured Brevibacillus sp. | reverse complement strand
CCAGATCGTTTCTATGATTTCAGTATGTCCAACTTTTACTGGTTTAAGAGGTTACACATTTTATTTTACAGACCCGAACGCTGCTTTGTAGGCAGCGTTCGGATCGATGTCCGCCGGACCGAAAAGCTAATTGCCAGATCTGTCTACTCCTTTAAATAGCTTAGAGGCTTGGGGAGAATGCGTTAGCGAAATGAGATCCGTTCATCGTATTGCATCTTGTGTTCTCGAAAAATTGGGGCAAGGTCGATGTATTCTACTCTCTTTTTCTACGCCATCTGCTCCAGGGCTGCTTTAAATGGTTCAATCTGCGGGGTCATGAACGCACTGAGTGTCGGAAGGCATCTACTGGCCTAATTGACAGCGTGTAGACGAGCGCTTCTGGGATCAGTTCCCTTATACAATCAACCAGCTAGGTGTATTGCTGTACGAAGGTCTTTATTGCTTCTCTTGCAGTTCCCCAAGACCGTTCTGATCCATTGACAGGAACACATGCGACGGCATGAGAGATTTCCTTGCAGGCTAAGTTGGTAATGTACTATAATAGAGTGGAAATTGATCGAACTAAATAAACCTCGGCGGAAATACCGACGAATTTCTTTTCTTTGAATTGGAGAAAAGGGATTCGTCTTTTTTTGTTTCAGGACGAAAATCCAATAAAGGAGTGTTCCACTTGAAAAAAAGACCTGCAAGTAAAGTATCAGAATCAATCGATTTGAGAATTAGTCAATTACCTCCTATGCCATCGGCAAGTTTCGGTACCATTTTGCGTGTCGGTATTCAAGAACCTTAGATTATGGAAGACAGAAGAGGGCACGCTTATTGGGGATTGGATGGCGAAGGATTCTTAATTAGAGAAAAATCCCTATGAACATGGACGAGCCTATATTCAAAGTGAATGAATCGAAACTGAAATGGAGAGTCATCATCGGCAACCTTGCATTGGCTCTCCTTGCTCTCTTGCAAACCATATCTATTTTTAGTCAACAGAGCAATTATGAGTTACTGTATGTTGCTTTTGCATTCCCAGGCTTCTATTACTACATTACTCATAAGCATAACATGGGATTAGGGAAAGCTGTCCTTATTTGCCTTGGCCTCAACCGAAATTTCGTCATGATAAAAGGATTCCTTATTGGCGTTTTTGGAGGATTCTTTATCGGATGGTACCTGATGTATATGAACTTGTATCATTTTATCCTTATGAAAAGTCAGGCGGCAAAAGAGAGTAGAGAGCACAGGAAGTCAAAAGGTAAGGACGGGAATAGGGAGGACAAAAAGAGATCCTCTCTTGATCAGAAGACAGATGATCCAAATGCAACGATAGACGAAGACGAAGAACAAGAGTCTCTATCACTTCAAACCTTCACTGAGGAAGAAGATGAGGAACGAAAGAATCTATTGAAGTCGGAACGTCCAGCTCGGGAGGGAAGATAATGAAAGTAGCGTGGTCAACCAAACTAAAACAAAGTGTGATGGCCATTGATTACGATCAGACTGAACATGGAATGGTGCAGTGCATCGATGCTGATTGTAGGGTTAGTGTTATACATAATCGTGGTAATCAGGACATTACGCCTCATTTCAAAACGACAGGACATGCGGATTCTCAACATAAGCCAGAGTGCGGATTTTTTCAAAAACTCGATCCACTCGAAGCGCTTGAAAAGACGATTGAGTACCAGACCCTTATGGAAGCCACGCAGCTGTACGAAGATGAATACGTAATTGATTTGAATCTCCGTAGGCTAGATCCCGATCGCACGTATCTATCGGACGATGAAGCGGAAAAGAAAGAGTCCAGTAAAAAAGACAAGTCTGAGGAAGAAGAAATTGATCCCGAGAGCAAGAGAATTACTAGATGCAGCTCCCCGAAGGCCATTGTAAAGCTACTCACAAAACTTACTCCAGATGAACTTACAACGATTTCTTTTTCGGTTAAGCGAGGCGGTAAGAAGTTAAAAGTTCCATTACCCGAGATGATCCTCACTCCTGACGTTGCACACCGTTACGTTACCGAAAACAACGATACTGGTGAGTATTTTATCCTTGGGAAAGTGAAACATGTGAACCGAAGAGAGAAAGTCATTTATATCAATTTGTATCCGGTTAACGGTATTGATTTTACGCTCATTGTCTTTCAGGCACATTTTCCATACTTCACCTACAATAACGAGCAATTGGTGGATAAGCATTGTGTGATCTACGGTAGGTTGAGGAAAAACCAGCAGAAGGAAAATGTTTGCGAAATGGTGATCAAATCAAATGATTACATTGCTGCGTTCCGCAAGAGAAAAGACCCAAAAGAACCAACCAAAAAGAAACCAGAAGGTGAGTAATATGAACCCTAAAGTGAAAAGAACGGCATTAATTCTCGGTAATATCATGTTGATGACCATCGGAACCATCATGTTGATTGGTTTTTGTTATATTTTCTTCAAAGTGATACCACATCCTTCTACCGATTTTGTCCCTGGTGATTATACGCAAACACATGTAGTTAGCCCAACCTTAAGTTCAGACGAATTCGCTCAAAAATTTGGAGACAAGATTATTGCCAAGGATTAGATCATTGTAGAGGAGGAAGCATATGGCAGCTCCTATGTCCATGCGCTGGTACCAGGAGAAGGCGGTATCAGAGGTCATTCGGCTGCAACATGAAGTAAAGAGGCAACTCATTATTGCAGCTACCGGTGCGGGAAAGACCATTATCAGTAGTGAAATCTTCAGAAGAATGAATAAAAAATCCTTGTTTATCGCGCACCGTGATGAATTGGTAAGGCAAGCAGCAAGCAAGTTATTGCAAGTATGGCCAGAGGCAGATGTCGGGATAATCAAGGGCCAAGAGAATGAAGTGGAAAAGCAGATCATTTCTTGTTCTGTTCAATCACTTGTAAATCGAATGGAGCAGATTACGGAAAAAGTGGAACTTATCATCATTGACGAGTGTCATCATGCAGTAAGTCCTACCTATTTGAAGGTCATTGATCACTTCGCTGAAAAAAATCCTGATCTTTTAATTGTCGGGGTTACCGCAACTCCGGATCGAACGGATGGGAAAGAGCTATCGACCGTCTTTGACCAGATTGTGTTTGAAATCAACATGCTGGATCTAATCAAGGAAGGGTACCTTGTCAATTTAAGAGGGCAACGAATTGATACTGGAGTGGATCTATCAAAGATCAAAACGACCTATGGCGACTTTGATGAAGCCCAACTGGCGTTGAACTTTAATACGGCTAAAACGAATGAATTGGTAGTCGAAACCTATTTGAATCGATGCGAAGGGAAGTTATCGGTAGCCTTTTGTTGTTCGGTTCAGCACGCGATCGATTTGGCAGCTACTTTCCGTTCATTTGGCATATCAGCTCATCATGTAGATGGCACCATGAAAGATGAAGAACGGAGAAACATTCTAAGTAAATTTGCACAGGGTGAAATTCGCGTAGTGACCAATGTTATGGTTCTTACTGAAGGTTTTGATTGCCCGGAAGTTTCATGCGTACTTATGGTACGGCCTACCCAAAGTCGTTCTTTGTACGTTCAAGCAGTCGGAAGAGGTATGAGACTGTTTCCCGGTAAGAAAGATTGCCTTGTGATCGATTTTGCCGGGAACTCAAGTCGACATCAGCTCGTCACTCTTTTGTCCATCATCGGAACAGCGACTGAGCAAGAAGCAATTAAGCGGGAAAAGGGCATTACGAGTGAGGAAGAATCATCCGGAAAAGTAAATGAGAACATTGAAATCAGTACTTCAGACGTCATCCGACAACAGCTCATCATGAATGCCTACGAATCAGCATTAGAAGAGAAATTCCAACAGGTAGAGGTAGTCGATCTTCTCCCGAAAGAGAGTAAGTTCGATTGGAACCCGCTCCCCGTTGGCTACAGTATTAACCTAGGAGCGGGAAGTATCTGCCTCGTTCCGTCTACAGACATTGACGATCCAGGATGGAACATCTGGGCGTACGCCAAGGAACGGGACTTTATCAGCTGTGTCAATCTAGATCCGTATCCCACTTTGGGAGCTGCTCAGATCAAAGCGGAAGAGCTGGTTGAGAAGCGGGCAACAGAACCGTGGATGAAAAAGATGGTCTTAAAAGAAGCGGTTGAGAAGAAAGAGCAAGTTACGAGTGAACAAATTGAACAGCTGCGTAGGTTAAAAATGCCCATTCCCAATACAACTGGTGAAGCTGCCCTTTTGCTAGACCGCTTCGAAATTACGGAGAAACTCCTTGAGCTTCAAATTATTCGCTGAGCTTGGTGTATGGGGCCAAATTGCATGTTCTAACCTGCTAAGGAGGTGATTCAAGACAATGGATTCGGAACAGAAAATTCTATCGGAAGAGACGGTAAACTTTGCAAAAAGTGTAAACGTATTTGACCTCGCCAAGGCACTTGGCCTCCCTCTGTCTAAAACAGGACGTTCTTACTTCACCAACTGCTTTGTTCACAGTGAAAAGACGCCTTCTTTAAGTATAGAACCTGGGAAAAATCGTTTTCGTTGCTTTGGGCAATGCACGGACACTGGGGGTACAGGCGCTATTTCGTTCATGATGTACTATCAGTGGGGAAAATTTGATGAATCACTTTTTCCGAAAGCGGTAGAAGAGGTTTGCTATTACATGGGGTATACCGTTACCTACGTTGATGGTTCGGATAGAAAATCAGATCGCCCAGCAAGACCACTGTTTGTTCAATCGCAACGGGAAGATTCCCCCTTAGCGGAGCCACAACTCATTACAGCGGTCTATCGTTCCCTACTTGAGAAGTTGTCTCTCAAGAAGGAGCACTTGGATCATCTGATGCATGAGAGAAAAATGACAACAGATGTGATTCGGTTACGCCAGTACCGCTCCTATCCGGATAAACCATACCTCATTGCCAGAGACATCAGTGATGAATTTACCACGTTAGAGGGTGTCCCTGGTTTTTATGAATCTGTAAAAAAAGATAGCAGCGGTGTGTATTGGAACATGTCAGGGACAAATGGAATCCTGATTCCCGTGAGGAATGAGTACGGAGTCGTACAAGGTTTTCAGTTACGAGTAGAAAGCCCGATGCTTCATCCGGTCATAGAAGCGATTGGAGACCATCCACTTAAAGCCGAAATCTCAGATGCACATGTTCTGACCGTTCATTACAAAAAGCGCTTGATTTACTCGGGGAAAGTAACCGGGAATGACAAGATTCCGATTCAAATTGCTGGGGAAACGGTAGGGAAAGTACGGATCAAAAAAAGGAACAAGTATATATGGCTATCTTCCAATGAGAAGAGAAAGGGATCGAAAATAGTTCCAACGTACCACGTTGCTTACCCGCCAGAAGCAATGCCAGATGGCTCAACCATCGATTGCAGTGTGGTGGATATCACCGAAGGACCTTTAAAAGGAGATATCATGAGTGAATTTACGGGGAGGCCAGCCGTTTGTTTTCCCGGTTTAAGTCAATGGACACTAGCCTTCGAAGGTGCTATGAAATTACAACCAAAGAAAGTAATCTTAGCGATCGATGGTGATGCCATTCGAACAGTGGTCAATAAAGACAAGGAAGATGAACGCGTGGAAGCGGGGGAAGTCATCCGATCGTTCATTCGAGCTTTCTCAGCTGAAGGAGTTAGTATCGATTTAGCTCTTTGGGATATTGCCAGCTCAGCCAAGGGAATAGACGATCTCTACACTGCTGGGCTTAGGCCTCAGTACTTCCCAATCATTGACTTTAGTTAGCTGTAATAGGACGCAATATTCACGTATTACGTTCCAAGCTACTGAAATTTAAGTATGCGAAGCCGTGGTATAAATTTTCCATGTGGCAGGAAGGTTGGTGATTCATGCTGATAACAGAATCAAAACATGAGAATAAGGTCTATTTCAAGACGATCCTCAAAAGGTTAGCGAAAGTAGCGATCGTGGTTCTGGCCATAAAAATGGTCAGATGGGGAATTAAGACGAATCCAGATACACATGAACTGATAGATCTATTAACTCAATCCGATAATGCAACTCTGGTTATCAAGCACATGGCCAGCTTGGCTGCGATTTCTGGTGTGATTTTCCTTATTTTCGGATTTCTAATCCGAAAGGGTAACTTTTTTGAAAGCAAGATATTCTGGTTTGTTTTTTCGTTTACGATTTTAGACGCGATACTCATCATTGCATTCCCTGAAGTTACTTGGGCTGCATTACGGGCAATTCTGGTTCATTCATAAAATGGAATCCTTTACTGGGCTGCTTGGGATGAAAGGTTACCATTTAAAGTCTCCAGCAGGAACAAAAGCCCAGAAAAAGGATCAATTATTGCAGGGAGGAATTTAAATTGAAATTCACGAAAAAATGGTACATGATTGGTGCTGCATTATTTACGGTATTTGCAGGAGGGGTATTAGTTGGTTCAGCTGCTCCCGCTCAAGAATTTGTGCAAGTCATTAAAGACTCACGGATGAAAGTGTATAAAGATGGTATTCCGATTGTAGCCAAGGATCACAATGGAAAACAGATTTCCCCATTACTATTAGATGGTGTGACTTACGTACCGGTCAGAGCGATAGGAGAGGGAACTGGGCTTGATGTTAGTTACGATGATGAAAAGCGAATCGTTCATCTCAATACAAAGCAGCCTGAGGGAAATCTGCGGTTGGTGGATTACAAGGGAAGATCCGGAGGGAACGTACTACTCTCGCTCGTCGATAAAGACTTGAATCCAGCTGACACCAATTTCTCTCACGGAGCCATTGTAAAAGGGAATACCAAGTTTACCTTTACCTTTCCAGAAGGCTCGTATCGTTCATTTGAGTCTGATATTGTTGTCTTGAATAATGACCCTAACGCTAAGGCAAAAAAGACATCGAAACGAAGCATCACAATTAGAGCGTTTGAGGTTGTGAATGGGAAGGAAGTTGCCTTTTTTACGGATACCTTTAAAATGATGAAAACCTCTTCCGAAGGGGAGCGCTTGTCTATTCGAATAGATGGGAAGAAGGATATCCGAATTGCGGTTGAAGGGTCGGATAGTTACACACAAGTAATATTTGGAGATGCCTATTTTAGAAAGTAAAATTCAACCGGATATGATTTTCTCAATCATACAAGGAGGGATCGGAAATCGAGCCCGAAATGGAAATCGATATAATTTACTCATTACGAAAAGCGTGTTTTTTGGTGGAGTGTATTAGCGGAGCCATGTATCTCTGGGAAGACAGTCCGTATTCGGAGGATTGGGAGCACATATACAGAGAAGTCATTGAAGGATTCTTCTATCCAGTGCAAGATTCTAAGAATGGCTATTTTAGAGGAGACGATATCTATTTTCGAGGAATCCATGCAGAAGATGGACCTTGGATTCAAGTTATAGATGGTGTCCCTGTTGAGCCCTGGATAGGGGAAACAGAAACACTCGAAACTTTAAGAAGAACGTGGGATCAAACAATGGGAATGATGGATACATATATTCAGGAGGGAAAACCGTCAGATTTATCATTTGGAATCGAAGATACCAATATGATTGTGCAATTTGCATCTTCCTTTCATGCAGCATATTTGGTCAGAAGAATGAACCATTTCTTTCTACTAGCGATAAATGAGAACATTCCCAAAGAGTTGTATGTTATTCTAAAGGGGAAAAATGAGTTATTCTTAGGGTCTCTACTAAAGTTTTAGGAGAGCTCATTTGTTCTTAAACGAAAACGGTGTTATGTGGTTTAGTGCATTAGCGGATGGAAATTTTTTTGGATGACTATCTGAATTGCAAAATTAGTATTTCAAAAAGGGCACAAAGGATATCTGGAGGAATCAATGAGTGAAAAAATATTAAAAATGAGGTTCATTCTCACATTTGGTATAGTTGCTATCATTCTTGCAGGATGCAACATAAAAGCGGAGACGAGAAAATATGAATGGATCATGACAAAAGGAGATTTGCTCTATATAAAACGCATCTATGACGGGTTTGAATTTGCGTTTGCAACGAAGGAAAATGTGGTAGTTGATAACATCACAGTTAAAAGGAATTACGTATTTAAAATTGATGAAAGCGCGATGGAACCAACTGTATATTATGAGGTCGGTAAAATAACTAATGGGGATCAAGTGACAGAGAATCACTATATAGATAGTGAAAGGAAGATCGAATTAATAATGAACCGAGAGGATTATAAAAAAATGGTGAGTAACGAAATCCATCAAACAGATCAGACAAGTTCCCAGTTCAAGTCATAGACGGTGTCCCTGTTGAGCCTTGGTTAGAGGACGTAGAAACACTCGAAACTTTGAGAAAAACGAGCCACTCTTAAGGCCCCTACTAAAGTTTTAGGAGAGCTCATTTGTTCTTAATTCTTTCTCGGAATACATTCCATTTCCATTCGTTCCATGGTAAAATAAAACACATAAATCACTTTTCTTTTTTCTTTATTTTCGAGCCATTTTGTTGGTTCAGTCACCAGATCTCTCTGGATTCGTAGTTAACAGCCCGTAGGCTGGTTGGATGGTTCTCATCCTACCTTTCTACGGGCTTTTTGCATTTTCAAAAAGCCTAAGGAGGTTTGTCTATGAAAAAAGTTCGGATGAATCGATCAAGGAATGAATGGTACAGTCAGTTGTTACAAGCACTCTCACCGAATACAGGTAAACGCATAGTCCTTTCCCATCACATTTTTGAGACAAAAAGGTGCTATTCAAAACGTGATATAGCAAGTTGTCTCGTTACGGGAGAGTGCATTGGATGGTCTGATGATAACAATCAGATCGTGAACTATGATACCGGGGAAGCTGTGATCATTGGCAGGGATTCATCGGATCAACAGATGGTGCTTATTGTGGCAAATGCGGAAAACTCGTATGTAGTGATAACCGCATTTCCCCCTTTAGACGAGAGTAAGTATGGGTGTTCGGTAGCTTAAATTTTTGTTGGAGGTAATGTGAGATGAATGCTACATATCAAAAAATGAGTCAAGAAACCATTGATTTTGCTAAATACCTACCGCTTATTGATTTAGCAGAAAGACTCCTCTATTTCTCCCGTCGAAAAACCAGCAACAACATGATTTTATGCCCGTTTCATGAGGAAAAATCAGGATCGATGAATATCAATGTTTCTGGAAACTTTTTTAAATGTCATGGGTGCGGTGCTAATGGTAAGGGTTCTATATCGTTTATGATCCAGTATCTATGGGGCACGAATGCAAAGGATGATAAATCTAAGTTCATTCCCGCGATAGAGGCCATATGTGAAACGATGAATCATCCGATCGTTTATGAAGATGCTCCATCCGCAGACCAAAATCACTCAAAGTCTTCAAGGACAAAACCAACTCCACGTACGTTTACCCCAAGTACATCAAAGCCACAGGTTCTCCCAAAAGATATGAAACACATTAAGAAAGCAAATCAACTACTCCTTAAACACACTCAATTGTCCCCCGCGCATTTTACTCATCTAACACAAATTCGTAAACTTCCCAAGGAAACGATCGTTGCGAAGGGATACCGGAGCTTTCCAGAAAAACCATCCCATGTTGCAAAGGAAATGGCCAAAGAACTTCCCACCTTAGAAGGCATTCCTGGTTTCTATCAGGCTACACCAAAGAAAGGTGACAAGTATTGGACTCTACGTGGTTCAGCTGGATTCCTGATCCCCGTTCGAAATGAACATATGGAGATCACTGGCTTCCAATATCGACTGGATAAACCACGTTACAAAGTTACTTGTCTCGATCCCGATGGGAAAGAACATAAGCTATTATCGGCACAGCTGAATTATGAAACCATGGAGCTCTGCATCAAGTGGAGTGGAGAACCTAGTTTTTCGGTCCCGATCAAAGAGGCTTGCGAGATTCCAGTAAGTTCCAACGGTAAGAATATCGGTATGGTAAAGGTAAAGCCGATGAACAAGTATTTGTGGCTTGCATCTACCGATTTGGAGAAAGGAACCCCAGCAACTGCTTCCTACCATATCGCGGTGCCAACCTCTTTTCAGAAGGAAAAGAAGTCACCAATTGGAGTAAAGCGAGTGGGGATAACGGAAGGTCCTCTGAAGGGTGCGAAACGTTCTCCTATAACCGTTGCTTAACGGGAAATGGAGGGGTAGAAATTACCTAACTGTTCAATCGAAAAGGTGGGTGAAACCCCCATCCATGACAAACGATCAAATGTCATGTCTACAATACTCCTGCGTGCTATAGAAACTGTAATTTCTTATGGTACGAAGCCAGGTAGAGTCGTAGCCGAGTAGCCTAAGTTCTTAAGAATATGGCGAAATGGAGCGGTAGTCCTTAAAAACATTTCTATGGTGAGACAACGAATCCATGTGTGAAGCGTCGTTAGGGCCTTTTACCGAAAGGTAAATAATAAGACTGAGTCACTCTCTCCTTTATAGAGTGAAAATACGATATCTCCTAGATGATATCGTCACCGTACATCCTGAAATAGATGTATGCGCTAGTCACAATTGATCGTTAAAACTAGCGAGTCTTCGGCGTACAGTGGGCGCCTAAGGAAATGTAAATAAAGGGATAGATTGGGCGGAACGTTTGAGAGCTTATGAATGGATGGCTTACAGGCCAAATGAAGTTCGTAAGAAGTCAGCGATGCCATAGTAGCAATGAAATTAGGGGCGTTGATTCTCCTATAAGGTTACCGAAGTGGAGAGGAGCCATAAAAACTAATGAGCGAAGGGCATTAGTCGGGTAACCTGTATGCTCATCATTACTGTATGTCCAAACGAGGTTAATCCGAGTAAAGAGCTAATTCGAGCAAAACCACACCGAAACGGGGTGATTGCTTGAAGGTAAATAGACATGCAGTTGAATCCGAAAGTGAATTAGTCAGTTTGTTAGACAGCTTGTACTCCAATTCCAAGGAAAACAAGCCGTTCTATGGATTATTGGAACTAATGACTAATGAACAGACGATCATCTCGGCAATCCATAACATTAAGGGAAACAAAGGCAGCAAAACAGTTGGCGTGGATGACAAAGACATAAACTACTTTCTACAAATGGAGAAAGAAGATCTTTTATTAGTTGTACGTAAAGCAATCACGAGATACGAACCACTACCCGTAAGAAGGGTATACATCCCTAAAAAGGATGGAAAACTCAGACCTCTAGGTATCCCCTCTATGCTTGACAGGATCGTTCAAGAACTGGCTCGTATGGTTCTTGACCCCATCTGTGAAGCGAAATTCTACAAACACAGTTATGGTTTTCGCCCATACCGAGGTGCGGAACACGCTCTAGCTAGAATGAGAGATGTGGTTAATAAGAGCGGTACCTACATCGCGGTCGAAGGGGATATCAAATCATTCTTCGATAACATCAACCACAACAAACTTCTAGAGATAATGTGGAGTATGGGGATTAAAGATAAGCGGTATCTTTCTATTATAAAAAAGATGCTAAAAGCTGGATATATGGATGAAGGTAGGCTACTAGCAACGGACGAGGGTTCCCCACAAGGCGGAATCATCAGTCCATTGCTAGCAAATATCTATCTAAATGGTCTAGACTGGCTTATCGCCAAGGAGTATGAGTATCACCCATTTACGGATAGATACAAAGAGCGTAAGGCAGCTTATCAGAAAATGAAGAAAGAAGGACACGAACCAACCTTTTTCATTAGATACGCTGACGATTGGGTTATCCTAACTAAAACAAGGGAAAACGCCGAACGACTACTGCTTAAAGTGGAGAAATATCTCAAATGTAAACTCAAGTTAACGTTGTCTAGGGAAAAGACTGTAATCACCGATCTAAGAAAAGAGCCTGTCCGATTTCTAGGTTATTGCCTTAAAGTTGGACAGACTCGATTCTCTAAGTGTGCCCCAAGACTCTACCCAGACATGGCGAAACTTACGCCAAAAATTCGGGAGATCAAACGTGAGATTAAGCGTCTCCGCCATAGTCCTAATACGGACTGGTTGGTTGTTAACGGTTTAACCCCTGAATTATTGAGTCAGGCTCCCTTATTCTCGCTGTTTCATTGTTTTTCATCTTCTTCAACCATTT
>NZ_CANMZW010000067.1 GCF_947502445.1 uncultured Brevibacillus sp. | reverse complement strand
CTGGTTCAAAGCTGGCAAATCATTTCATGATAGACTCATTAACGCTTTCGCTGTTCAGTTTTCAAAGAGCATTTCGTTCGCACTCCAAAAGCGCGAGTTTCACTCTACCATATCCAAAGCGATTCATCAACCTCTTGTTTTCGAAGGAAAACCGTTTGTGATATGTAGTGGTGCCGGCGATAGGACTTGAACCCACAACCCCCTGATTACAAGTCAGGTGCTCTACCAGTTGAGCTACACCGGCATGGTGTTTATTCGTTTGTGTGAGCGTTTTTCGTATGTGTCCCGTTCACGAGATTCAATATAGCACGTCTGATTTTTAATTGCAATAGAAAATCTAAAAATAATTCATTTTTAATTAAAAAAGCCTCTATCTTTAGGCAAATTCATGCTCAAATTAGTGAAGTATTATCACTCTCACATCTGTAAAAAAGAGCCGCAATAAAATCCCGCGGCTCTTTTCGCTAGATCATAAACGAAAACTCACAGCTTATCCCACTCGAAAGCCTTCCCCTAAAACTTCTTGTGCAGGACATAAAATAATGAACGCATCGGGATCAACGGAGCGCACCATGATTTTCAGCTTACTTACCTCGCTCTGACTAACGACAGCCATCACTACCTTGCGTGCATCTCCGGTATATCCCCCGGCGCCATCCAGCAACGTGACTCCCCGATCCAGATCGTAAAGAATAGCTTCACGCAAAGCGTCTGTCTCGTTCGATATAATGTAAGCCACTTTTGACGTATTCCAGCCCATCTGTACAATATCAATCGTTTTACTGGTTACAAACAGGGCAATTAACGCAAATAGTGCCTTTTCCGGGTCGAAGACGATTCCGGCAAACAAGATAACCAAGCCATCAAAAACCGCTACACAAACTCCCAAGCTAAGACCTGAAAACTTATGTAAAATCTGCGAGGCGATCGCAAAACCGCCTGTAGAACCTCTCCCTCGAAACACGATCCCAATCCCAAGGCCAACACCAATTCCTCCATATATACTCGCCAGCAGGGGATTCGTCGTCAAAGGTTGCAAATTACTTGTCAGCATGACACATAAAGGCAAGATAATCGAGCCAACAGCCGCCTTCAAGCTGTATTGCTGATCTAACAGCTTTAGACCGAGCAGGAATAAAGGAATATTGCACGCCCATTGAACAATCGCTGGTGAGAATCCAAACAGATTATGCAGGATGGTCGATAAGCCTGAAACGCCACCCGATGCAATTTGGTTGGGATTTAGGAATAAATTGAAGCTTGTTGCCAGCACCAGCGAGCCTACAAGCAGCATGCCATACTCCATTGCTTTTCGCAGGGGACTATTCAATTGCCCTGAAGTTCGTCTATTACGCGCCACACAGTCCACTCCTGACATCCATTTTCACATAGACAAAAGACGCACATACACTATCATGATTTCGAAAAAAAGAAAACACTTCACGTTAAAGCATCACCGCTTTATTTCCCTTCATTAACTACACAGAAAGAGATTGACTATTGCTCAAACCTCTTCTCCACCTTCTTTCTCCACGCTTGTCTCAAAAGACACATCGAACTGAATATCGTAATGCATTGTGAAAGTGAAACCATTTATTTCTGTTTTATCATTTTGATTGTTCAACACGTCCCGCCAGGTCGTTTGCGTTGGTACGATCGTACCTGTGTAGATGTAGTCGCCACCAGTTCCTGGGCTGCTTACTTGCCGTTGTTGAGGTGTTCAAGGACCAGACAGTTTCAGATCCAACATAGCAGGACTACACCGCTATCTACCAGCCACGATCAAAATATCGTTTAGAAACGAGCCGTTCTAGTATCATCGACCCTCTGCTTTTTCAAAATACCCTTTATCAAGTTATCTGTTACAAACAAAAAAGCCAATCTGCGATCAAGATTGGCCACTACGGCTTATGCAAACTGGTAAACACAGTATACATTAAAAAATCGCCTACCATTGCTTATGGCATATATTCCTTCACCCACTGGGTGGGTAGTGACGAAAGGAGAGGTTTAACTCAGAGACTCAAAGTACCTTTTATTAAAGATAACGCTGGGGTGGGTAGGGTTGTAGGAGTAGGCAATGTCATTATGGTAACGTGATTTTTCGTTATCCCCTATTTGTGAGTAGCATAAGCAGAGCTGAAGGTGAGGCAGCCACGTCCAGGAAACGTGGTCGATATGTGCAAGTTTTTCAGCAGGCCGTTCCACTTTTGTAGCGAGATCATACCAAAAAATAGCCAAGGGCCAATTTTTTTCTTCTACATGATAGGCGCCTATTTGGCAGCACGCCTCTGCACGCGGACGATCATAATTGAAAGTGCGATATAAGGACGACAGTACATTTTGTCTCTCATATAAATGCGAATAGCAAGAAGCCAGTTTTAAACAAGCGTTAATGTTATCTTCCGCCCAGCCTTGTTGGGTGTTCAGAAACTTTGTGTAGAAAGTAATTGCTTCTTCATAATACTGATTGTCCCGAAGCTCATTAGCATAATAGTACAAATCACGCGGAGAAAAATCTTCCCCTTTAGCGTCCCGACGTCGATAAATTTGCAGATTACGATCTGTGTATTCTTTTTGCTTGTGATGGGTAATGGATATCTCACTATCAATAATATTTCCATTTACTTCTAAATACTCGTGTACAGGCCCGATCCAACAAAAACCACGGTCGCGTTTTACCAGACGATTGCGGCGAATACTGTAAGCCACGTTCCCGTTGCTGTCCACGGAGAGGTTGTAGTTCATCGTGACACTGTCGATTCCGTAATGCAACATATGCTTCAGCTCACGGAAAAGCTGGCGGTCATGCTCCAGAATAACGTCGTCAGCATCCAACCATAAAATATACGGACAAGTAGCTTTGCTGAACGCATAGTTGCGGGCCGCAGAAAAATCGTCGATCCATTCGAAATCATAAATAGTCGAGCCGTACTTGGAGGCGATTTCTTTCGTGCGATCGGTTGAACCGGTGTCTACGATAATAATCTCATCAACGAGGTCGGCAGCGGTGGAGAGGCAACGCTCCAAAGCATCCTCTTCATTCTTGACAATCATACATAAGCTGATGTTGAGATGGTTGGATTTGCGGGCGGTCATGCCATTCTTTTTGCGATAGTCATTCACCCCAGCAAGCTCCGATTGTCGATAGATGTGGTACCCGGGAAAATGCGTATCAACATGTAGAGAGAAGCCCATGGCAACGGCACGAACACAAAAATGCCGATCTTCTCCCCAGAACGACAAGTTCGAAATTCGTTTAAAGTTGACCCCTGCTTCAAGCACATTTCGTCGGATTAAGGTGCATGCACCAAGCCCGCCTACTTCATAAACCCCCGGTTTTCTTAGCATTTCTAAAAAGTTTTGATTTTCTGCTGATTCGGCAGCTTCTTCACGTGTCAACGTATATTGATCCGTCAGCCACACTTGGGGTAGCTCAATCGAATCGGGCTGCCAACGCGTCCAGTAAATATTGGATATGATATCTTTATCGGCCTGAATAAGCTGCTGTAGAGTATTCGGGTGTAAAACGATATCGGAATCGATCAGGAACAGGTAATCAAACCCTTTTTTGAGCGCATACGAAATAATCGTGTCTTTCATTTGCGCGACTTTCCAAATGTTTCGCTCAGTCCAATAGTGAGTCCGTTCGTCTCGGATATACTCATCATCATCCATGTGCCTCACGATGACCGTATGATGATTCTCCTTTCCAAAAGTGGACAGGAGCGTGCTGGAAAGGGGGTCCTTGTTATCTTCAATGAACATGTAATGTACCTGTTCATTTTTGACAGTGAGCTCAGAAAGTGATTGAAGAAATTCTTCCAATATGCTAGGGAATTGCTGGATAGGGCTGCCAATTAAAACACGCTTATTCGCCATCGTACCCCCCCATACATCATCATCTATTCATCAGGCTTCGGTTGATTTGCTGAATACAAGCATACCTTGTTCGACGTGCGCAACGATTTTTTTTTCTTGCAGCAGCTCTTTTAAATAGGCGAGGATAATGGAAGTAGTCAAACCATGACGGTGCAAATTGTCTTCTAATTCATACTTGTTCATGACCTTTTGAACCAGTTGCTCGAGCGTGCTCGGTTTCTCCTTAATGAATGATTCCAGGAGATCAGAGGTATCTCGCATAATCGTGAGATGTTTATGAATTAATCCAGAGACGTTTTTATACGGTCCGCCATGGTAGAGGACATACGCATTCAATTTCATCGTTAATAGCTTCTTGAAGCTTCTTCTGGCTGCCATCAGATCGTGATAAAAAAGAATATCTTGCTTGTTCAAGGTTTTAGGACCAAATATAGCATCCCCACAATAAAGGACATAATCAGGGGTAATGATACCGACCAACCCAGGGGAATGCCCAGGTAAAGAGACGATTTTGAACGGAATGGTATGAATGTGAAAAGTACCATCCTTGGAAGGGAGATAATCAGTGACCAATCTCCGTTTACTTCCCTTGCTCTCCTCAGCTTTTTCATCTGAACCAGTTCCCGCGTCAAAAACGAACGGTTCGAAGCTAGGATTCTCGATAAGATAAGCAGCCAGATGTGTGGCACAGATGCGGATATTGGGGAAAGTTTTCTTCAAGTACGAATTACCGCCATGATTAACCGCGTGGCCATGAGTATGTAGTACAGCCACGATTTGAAACTCCATCTCGCTGATTTTGGCGCATACTTCTTCAATGATCAAGGCATTCGGCCCACTGTCTATGAGTACTGCCGTCCTGCTCGGTTTGTCAAAATAGACACCGATTCCATATTTGCCGGAAATCACGTAGCTGTTGCCAGCTACTTCGATCAATTCCAAACGCACCATAGTTACTGGCTCCTCTAATAGATTCAGGCTTACATGACATGGGTGACATCCCCAATGCGTACAACCACAGAACTTTTTTGATAAGGAGGACGTATTGACGAAGGAACCCGCCTTGCCTTCATTTTCTTCTGAGCGCGTACTTTGACTACTTTGGATGCACGCTTTGGACTCATCTTTTTCTTTTTCTTTTTCTTGGGAGTTGGGATATTCGCAGTTTTAGTCAGTAAGGGAGGATTTGGAGATACGACTTTGCGATGTTTGTTTCTACGAATACGCGTAGCGGTCCCCAACAGTAGAGGGGGCAGGTATACTTGATCGGTTTGGGACTGCATGAGTTCTTCGATGATTGCGGGCATAGGCGAATCGTCTGCAGAGCCCTCTTCTAGATCAGGCTGTATCGGCACTTCATATGGTAAAAATTTTTCCTGCTCGGGTACTACCGCTTTATGCGTTGGATTCATCTGACTTGTACCCTCATCTACCAAGTAAAAAGCTTGCAATTGACGCAAATGACCCTCAATGATCGCTTTTATGTGCGTATGCGGAAAATTCCAGTTACTTACAAATTCTGATAACTGGGCAAGCGAAGCAAGGATATGCGCATATGTCTCGCTCGCATTATCAAAAGGACGAGGTTGTTGTTCGGAAAGAAAACTGTGAGCAATCTGCTTTTTATGTATGTGCAAATGAAGCCTGACCAGCAGATTCATCAATGTAGATATTTGGTAGCCAAACAACAGAAGTTCGTATTCTTTTGCCTGATTTAGTCGAGATTCTAACCTATTGACCAACTGGGTGATCGAATAGGTTAGCTTGGAGATTGTTTGGTCATAGTTACCGGTTCCTTTGTTGTTCTTCATGGCTAATGACCTCGAATTCCTGTAATAATAAACGGTTAGAAATCAAGGGTGACCTCATCGATTTCGTCTTCAGCATCAGAATCTTCCCTAACAAAATTTGATTTTGAAACCGTGGGATACATGTGAATGGCTGTATCCAGCTTTTTTAATAACAGCCACTCGGCCATCAATATCGAATCCAGAATCGAAATGACGGTTCGATTGAATGTGATGATCTCGCCATTGGTGAGGTTGGTGGGGAAGTCCAGATTCTTTTCCACGAAAGCAAGTGCCTTATCCGCCTCTGCATGTAAAAGTCTGGACATAGCCTCTTCTTCCAGAGCAATCGACTGCAGCAGCCGATTCAAAGCTTCGTTACGTGTAGGCACATCATGCGCATGGATTTTATCTTGTAAGGTCATCATCATCCCTCTTCAATAAAGTAAGATTCGCTAGAATTCAGTGCCGAACAGCGGGTCGGTTTACTTCTCAAAATCAGGCAAGTCATCATTTTGATGGTCACGCATATTTTCCAGCTTGATGACGTCTTCCAGCTTGAACTGTAGCAGCATCTCTGTCTTGATCACATTGCGAAGCATTCGTTCTACACTGTTGTTCAAAGCTAGTGCATCGGAGAGAGAAAGGCAATGATCCCTCACCATTTTTTGAATCTTTTCCCCTTCGGCATTGATGACGTGAGAAAGACCGATTTCCTCCAGAGCAATCGAGGTTAGGAGCAAATTCAATACCTCTCTGCGCTTCAGGATGATTTCAGGTGTTATATTAGGGACCGTCGGCATTGACATAGATACCTACATCCTTTGCTGGTATGATTTGTCGTACGTACAAGAAAGACTTGCCCAAAGGCGATCTGTTCCCCATATTTGCATTGGACGCCTTTGGACAAGTATTAACCAGGTCCTTTAAAACGATGGGATTGTCATAGAATCGTGTAACTGTGATGAAATAGAAACTGTAAAAGCCACGCCGTACATGTTATGTAACTGCGATCTGAATATGACAACTTCTTACTAGTCATTGGCAAAAGTAGAGACAGTAGGTACTATACTCAGCACATTCTCCAGCTTGAACTGTAAGAGCATTTCTTTTTTGATGACATCCTGCATCGTTCTACGAACACTGTTGTTAATGGTCAATATATCAGAAATGGTTGGCACGACTTCTGGCGTTACATCTAATGTCCCTACAACAAACTGAATTTTCTCAGCCTCTGCATTCAAAATATGCGCCAAAGCGAGTTCCTCCAGTGCGATAGAAGCCAACAGCAAGGAAACGGATTGTCCGATGGTAACCGAAATCGTAGGAGTAATGTTAGGAATTGTCGGTTGAGACATAAGATCACCTCTTAGAAGTATTTGACTCTTTGGGTATTCTTCACATGAAACGGTAACTTCGAAAGGCTGCCAGCTTGATCAACTCCCTCCCCTCTTTCTTCCTACGGTAAATGTATGCGCAGGTTTATGTCCTACTGAACCTTTATTTGTACGTGGTTTCCGAGCATTGTCGAAACACGAAAAGGCCCGGGATTTATACACGCCCGGACCTTTGTCTATCTATTATTCGACTGGGAAGAAGGGATTTGAGGGAGAAGATGATTCACGATATTTTCCAGTTTGAATTGCAAGAGCATTTCTTTTTTGATGACGTCTTGCATGGTTAGGCGAACGCTGTCATTGATGAGGGGGAGGTTGGAGATTGATGGAGCGGGCGTAAGTGTTACTCCGTTTCCTAGCATTCCTAATGAAAACTGGATCTTTTCTGCCTCAGCGTTCAGGATATGAGCCAAAGCAAGTTTCTTCTAACGCGATGGATGCAAGCAAAAGTGCAGCGGTCTGCTCAAGGGTAATTGAGATGGTGGGAGTGATATTTGGTATGTGTTAATTCGAGGCAGTCGTTTTTGTCCCAGAGAGCTTCACTAATACCCACCGTCGATTTCCTGAAATCTCTCTGAAAATCTCTTCGTACCGATAGATTTGGCCAAGATCGGTAAGAAATGGATAGTGATCAAAATCATCCACAAGGATCATGGCATCCGGCTTGAGCACATCAGAAAAGAAGGGATAGGCGAGTGAGCGTCCGTTACCGTGGGGGCCGTCTACAATCATGACGTCGATGGAGTGAGCGCGTATGGAGAGTTGGTCCAGATCGGAATAAAACGCATGCCGGATGGAAAACAGGTCAGCCTGGTTCTCGGGAACAAGCTGTCCGATGGATGACCACCGTTTCTTGCTCTGTTTGGGATTATCGAAGACCTGTTTCCATTCCTCGTCAGTGATTTGCTTCAAGGAGCAACTGATCAGAGTTAGATGTGGAGTATCAACCAGGCTTTCCTTGAGTTCTTTTACCCGGATGGGATGGTGTTCTACAATTGTGGCATGAAGAGGTAGAAGCTCAAGCTCGCCAAGTGATTTCCAGAAAAGTGCGGAGTCACCTCCACCCAATTGAAGCACCTGGCATATCCCATTTTCTGCATGGATGTTTCGGCAGACATGAACGAGCGCTTGTTTACTCAACGTCAGGGAGTCGTATCGCCAGTGATTGCAATTGGACTGCTGCAGTGCCTTTTCAATATCACGCATGATCATGTTCATTCCACCCATTCAATGAGATTGGGATGTTCATCCAAAATGGATTCATATTGTTCCTTCCACCCATACTTGGCATCGGGATCGAGTAACTGATAGCGATTGTATTTGCTTTGTCTGTCTTCTTTCCGTGCCCAACCGAAATGTTTCACACGTGCTGGATGGCACATATAGGGGAAGTGGCTGATCGAGAGCGGAAATCTACCACAGTGCTGGGGTGTTTCCCTCCATATATATGGAAAGTTTGGATGATACCTGACCATAAAGGGACGATAAATTTGATGGGCATTCCAATACTGATCTTCCCGATAGTGAGTTTGGCTCCACATATCATACAGACGGAAATAAATCGCCTCGTGTGTCTGCTGTTCCACGATCTCCTGAACCTTAGATACAAAGGAAGCATCCATGAATTCATCAGCGTCCAAATTCAAGATCCATCCAGGGTCAGTCAGGATCGTTTCTTCCCACTGCTGCTTGCGCAAGGTCACCTCATTGGAAAACTGGGAGGTCGTGTTTTGTACCAGGTGGAGAGGAATGCCGTGGAGAACCTCTCTGCATATATCCACGGTATTGTCGATACTGCCATCGTCGATGATGACAGCAGCGTCAATGAAGTCTTTGTGTGCTTCCAGCGCACTTCTGAGGTAGCGATCGCCTTCATTTTTCACAACCATGGAAAGAGTCAGCTTGGTTTTGCTCATATACATCGTTCACCTCCTGCTCATTCATCGTCGTATCCCGGGATTGTTGTGTGGCTATACAAAAAATCTCGTGGCCTTGGAAGGTCGACTGGAGCTTTACAGACAGCCCCATAATATCCTTGACAGGAAAATCAGTTAGACCGGTTATTTTTTGCAAATGGGTCTCAAGACGATTCGTTTCTTCTCGCGAAAAGATGGTGAGAATTTGCCAACCTCCTTGCCGGAGAAGAGAGAACAGATTGTTTCGTGAGTAATGGAAGAGGTGGTCTTTTTCTGTATATAACGGAGAATAGAACCCGAGTAGATTATTTGTGAATGATTCTTTGTTCGGAACACTGAAGATGATTTTTCCTTCGGGTTTTAAAAACTCCTTCAATTCTTCAAGGTACTGTTTCGGATGGGAAATATGTTCCAAAACATGCCAAAAAACGATGGCATCGAAGGTCCCTTTCTGTTCTTCATCGAGAACGGAGGCTTCCCATAAGGAATGAATCAGTTGTACTCCATACCGTTCCTGGGCGTATACACAAGACTCGGGAGAGGGCTCTACTCCGATCACCTGCCACCCTGCTTCACGAGCCAGGTACAACATTTCCCCTGTCCCTGATCCAATCTCCAATAGCCTTCCTTTTGCCGGACACCACATATCGAGCAACAAGATGTTGAAGATCGCATGCTCAGTAAATGTTTTCTTAGCGTATTGGTCCCGCATGGCAACCCAATCCGCATCGTATATGTCAGCAACTATCTCCTTCGCATTAAATTGATCGAGATGTGGTTGAAAAACGAGGTCACAATCTTTGCACGAAATGAGCGAAAAGCTCGGATACTCGTGGAAAAGCTCTATATGAGCACTGTGGCATAATGGACAATTTTCATGCATACGGAACATCTCCTGCCTTTTTGATGAAAATCCGCCTCTAACTACATA
Source organism: uncultured Brevibacillus sp. (assembly GCF_947502445.1). GTDB lineage: Bacteria > Bacillota > Bacilli > Brevibacillales > Brevibacillaceae > Brevibacillus. The sequence goes on along the minus strand of NZ_CANMZW010000067.1, from coordinate 4,621 downwards.
TGCCATGTGGAAATGAAAGGTTCTGTAAACAGGAGCAATTCATATAGTAAAGGGGATTTGGTATGCAAAACTCATAGCTGGTGGAAAAGGAGATGAGAAGGATGTCGGGGTCACCCAAAATTTCCTTGTGCATGATTGTTAAAAATGAAGAAGAATGCATTCGCAAATGCCTGGATAGCTTGAAGGATCTCGTGGACGAAATGGTTATTGTAGATACCGGTTCCACTGACAAAACCGTAGAAATATGTAAATCGTTCGGTGCTACCGTATATGCGTATAAATGGGAGGATAATTTCGCAGAAGCGCGGAACTTCGGATTGGAAAAAGCAACAGGTGATTGGATTCTGTGGATGGATGCAGATGAAGAAATGGATAGGGACGACAGCGAACGATTAAAAGAGCTGCTTTGCAATAAAGAGGATTCACTTTTTTATTTTCGATTAATCAATTACGTTGGAGATGAAAAAAATGAAGACGATGCTTTTCATATCGCTCACTCACGTTTGTTTCGCAATGGCCTCGGTTTTCGCTTCCAGTTTCCCATTCATGAAACGCTCAATGTAGAAGAAGTTCTTCCCACTCTGACAGAGGATCTCCATATTCAAATTTTGCCGATACGGATTTATCATTACGGCTACATGAATGAATTTACCAGCAGGAAGAACAAATTTGAGCGGAATATTCAATTGCTCATGAAAGAGCTGGATAAAGAAGGCCATTCCCCCTGGATCGAGTATCATCTCGCAAGTGAATTTTCACGTATTCAGGAACATGAAAAAACGTTCAAATTCGTGAACTTGTCGATTATCGGCTTCATTGAAAACAGTATGCTGCCCCCCTCGCTCCTATACAAGCTGAAATACTCCACGTTAATCTCGATGGGGAGCGTAGAGGGAGCGTGGCCAGGGATCGAAAAAGCAATTGCGATCTATCCCGACTATGTTGACTTGCATCTGTACAAAGGGATCATTCACTATTTGAAAAAAGAGTACAAACAAGCGTTGAAGACGTTTGATCACTGTCTGGAGATGGGGGATGACAACATTCGCCATCTGACCTTGAAGGGGTCGGGGAGCTTCCACGCCTGGTATTACAAAGGTTTGTGTTACGAAGGAATGGGTCTGATCGAAGAGGCGAAGACAGCTTACCAGACTTCGCTGTCCATGGCAGGAAAGTATGAACCTTCCAAGGTTGCCTTAGAAAAGCTGAGTGAGGCTTCACAGGGGACGAATACGTAATTGCAAACAGTTGGCGAGGAATCGGCCGTTTACGTCTTGTGCTCAGGCGTAGCGGCTTTTTACTATCGGCCTGATGAAGGATCAATGTTCTTGACGCTGGTTATGACCAATTCAAAAACGATTTGCGCCGCTATTCAAGTCCACATCGTGATGCGAAACGTTGGAAGGAACTTTACAACGAATGAGCTTGGAACGCTGCAGTTTCCGAATGAAAACCTATTTGACCGCAGACGCCATGCACGTCTGGATCATTGCCAAGGGAACATTTTTATTTCGAGGAGCATAATCTAAATGGGATTTAAACACAGGAACGAAAAGGAGGGTAGTTTTTTGTCTAACCCGAATATACCAAATATTACACCAACTATTACCATTAGCAGAGATGATGCTATAACTCTTATTTTGGCTTCTATAGGCATGGAAGAATTGGGATTGGCTCATATCATCAATGCAGAAGGTGAAAAAATCCAATTTGCGCTTGGAACACTTCCTGGATTATCAGGAGGACCCGTTTCATTAAGTAATATTCTTGCTATCAATGCCGATGTTCGTAATACGTTGAATACGATTATTAATAAAGAAATTCTATTGAATAACAAACTTGAAACAATTTTAACTGCACCTTCATTAACTGGTCCAATTGGAGCCACGGGGGTCACTGGAGCCACGGGGGTCACTGGAGCCACGGGGGTCACTGGAGCCACGGGGGTCACTGGAGCCACGGGAGTCACGGGAGTCACCGGAGTCACCGGAGTCACGGGGGTCACCGGGGTCACGGGTGCAGGAGTAACCGGCCCGACTGGTCCTACCGGAGCTCAAGGTTCTGTTGGTCCTCCAGGATTCCCTGGTGCTCCTGGTGCTCCTGGTGCCACGGGAGCCACGGGAGCCGCGGGAAGAGATGTTATTATCCCATTTGCATCAGGTACTCCTGTTCAGTTAGCATCAGAGTTGTTTGGGGCAGTTGGAACTGTAGGGCTTATTGGATTTGGTACTAATGGCACACTACTTTCTGCCATAGGAGGTCCAATTGACCTCACAGGTGCACTAGGTTTACTTGTAAACGAAGCATTTTCCATGCCACGAGATGGTATTCTGAAATCAATATCGGCATTTTATAGTACAACAGAAGCTATTACCTTAGTAGGTGCTATTACTTTTACAGTATGGGTGTACACGTCCCCAGCACCCAATAATATCTTTAACCCAGTTGCTTCTGTTGATTTAGCTCCAACCTTAGGACCTGGTACAGTTAATTTAGGTGCAATTTCTAGTGTAACTGCAACATTACCAGATATCCCTGTGACAGCAGGAACCCGTATATTAATCGTATTTACTGCTGTGACAGGTGGTTTGGATATTGACACATTTGTCAATGGTTATGCGAGTGCAGGGTTAGGTATTAGCTAGATAATTAATGGATAAATAGCTTATCAATGAAATTGATTGGCTCAGATTGTTAACAAACCCTACTATTACGGGGGTTTGTTTTTTATATCAGCCAACGTACAAGGTACGAGGGTTACCGCCAACCATTTGCAGATTTTGTTGGCGGTACACCTACAAGAAAAATAAAAAGACCGCCTGATCCGTTCGTCCCGTTCTAGGATATTGGCTATCTTTATCACGTTCTGGCCTATGGCGGTCATCAAAGCTTGCTGCAATTTTTTCTTGCCGCGGAACCGGTAGAAGCCCATGGAGCTCTATTCTGCAAAACATGCTAGTGATAAGAGATATAAGTGGTGAAAAATATGTAAGCGTGGAGGAGCGATAACATCACCAAAAAAAGTACTATACATATACATAATTTAACTTAACTGAGTTTACTTGTTGGGAGATGAATTTCTATGCAAAAACCTGCACAGCTACTGAATGAACAACCGTTTATCGGTTGCTATCCTTCGTTGATCTCATCAGAAGCTTGTCAATCCTTGATTCATTTAGCACGTGGCCAGTTAACACCAGCAACGGTGGTCGGTCAATCCGGGTTAGAAGTTTCTCATGTAAGGATTTCAGACTTGACTTGGTTTTACCATAATCACAATGAAGTTGTACAAAGCATATGTAAGCAAATAGCAGACATTGTTGAGCAACCGATTCATTACGCGCAAAATTTACAAGTTGCTCATTATGGACCAGGAGGGAAGTTTGAGGCTCATTTGGATTGTTATGATTCGCAAGAAGCAAACAAAGTATTTCTCGAGCATTCAGGTCAACGATTATATACTGCGCTCCTTTATTTGAATGAGGTTGTCTCTGGAGGAGAAACATATTTTCCGAATTTAAAAATCGAAGTTTCTCCTACAACTGGAACGTTATTAGTTTTTGAAAACTGCCAACCAGGTACATCCATTCCTGACCTGCGATCGTTACATGGATCAAAAATTTTAATGAGTGGGGAAAAGTGGATTGGTACACTTTGGTTTTGCGAGCAACCACAATATCAAGTATGAACCTCTGTTACATTAAAGTAAGCGTTGAAACAACTTATTCATGTGCGAAAAGTTGAGTTCTAACTTTAATGATTGTAAGAGAATGTATGTAGAAAGTTTTATTGGCTCTCCGCTCTACTCGATGGGTAATGCAACGAATATAGTTCTTATAACCCCTTCCGCTTTTTTAGGGGATTTCAGATGTTGAGACAGCCCTCAAGGAGATCGCTGGATGCTGTCTCAACATCTGAAGCGTTGTAGGAAAGCGAATGCTCCGATCGTCTGGAGTCAGAGTTTATTATCGGTCATGTAAACCATAACAATTAGGTTATCTATATTCCGGTCGCTAAAGCTTCCAATTAACTTTCCTCATTCAAGTTTTTGTGGATTTTCTTATTTTTTTACATTTAATAAAAGATTTTGAACAAAATAGATTATAGTAAGATTTTATTTCATGAGTCTTCGGTCGAATGACTTGGATGAGCAGACACACGAGATTATCCTTTCTTATTACTATATAAAGAAAGAGGTGAGATGTCATGGATGAACGCATCGCCAATGTCACACAGCAGATAAAGCATCTAGGAAAACGCTTGACGGTACAAAGAAGAGCCGTACTGCTCCATATGCTGACTTCCAATCAGTGTTTAAACGCTAAAGACGTCTATCACGCCTTGAAAAATGAAATGCCAAATATCACACTTTCAACCGTGTATACATCCTTGCGCTTTTTCGTCAAAATGGGGATTTTAAAAGAGCATGTCCATTCCGATTCACCGAACCAGTTTGAAAGCCTGGTCGCTCTTGATGCAGTCGAACTGAAGCAGGTCATGTAGCATGCCGTCCCCACAACAAAAGAAGAGGTAACCCACTATGATAAAATGTACCCTTTGTAAAGGACACTTTTAAAAAAGTCTAACCAGCTCCAAGTAGATGATCTCTGTATTGAACAGG
>NZ_CANMZW010000066.1 GCF_947502445.1 uncultured Brevibacillus sp. | reverse complement strand
GGCTCCAAGTCAAGCCATGGTAACTACGAGTTGCTAGATTCGGTTTTACAAGGTTACACAAATTTCTTGACAGACTCATCAATTTCAGGAAAATTATATTTCAGAAAAAGGTGTTCACTTTGCGTTTGACTTAGAAGAGTCAGGAGTGTTAACAAAGATAGGAATAAATTATAAATAATTGCTAAAATCTAACTTTTTAGAACCCCAAACGAGTAACCAACTACTCGTCTGGGGTTTCTTTTTGTAACCTCCCACCGTATCACAAGAAATTAAGAAGATTTGAATATAGATAAGAACGAGAGAACTCCTCACAAAAAAATCATCTAAAATACAAGAAAAAACCTCCGATTTGGGTCTTTTGATATTATCCCCTCCAAGTAGAGTGTACCACCCACAGTTAGGTGGGCGGCTTTTTACACTGTCTACTCAAAGGGGATAATATCATTATAGGGCGCTTAATCATCAGGATTTGAAAACAATTTTAGGTGGACAGGGTATAGTTGCAAAGAAAATTAATGGTCCATGGATCGTTCAGGATCATGTATTGTATGGAACTACTGATCAAGCATGGAATAAAGATCCTTGGATCAGTACAACTACTGACTTTCTTGTTGCACAACACTTTAATGAAGAAAGGAACAGTTATTACGGAATTGTAGCTATCGATCTTAACAAAGTGCTAAATGAGAAGGTATTTACTTGGGGTAAAGGAATACTAAACGATAACGCACGAAAATATCTATGGCAAAAGGAAGTATCTATTAGAAATTCAATTCCGCAAAGTGCGATAGTGGGGTATGTTCCATGATGAATAGTAAAATTGAGCAATTGTTAACAAGGCTTGATGATCTTTCTGGTGAAATATTACGGCAGCTCAGGGTAAAAAAAGTAATTACACAAGTGGAAATGAACGAATATTACTCAGTATTAGATCAATTAACAAATCTTCTTTATAAGGAGCATGTAATAAGTAAAAAGATCACAAATGAAGTATATTATCTGCTTTCCATGATATTAGTTGAGTCAAATTATGCCGAAAGGGACCAAATGAGTTTACTCAATGAGTTCCTTAAACTAGGTTCCAAATTAAGTGATTTGTTTTCACTGGAAGAGCCTATTGTAGATGAAAAAATAAATAATTTAACTATGGAGGTAATGAACTTATCAAATGTGATTAAGATATCCTTGGATCAAGGGATAATACCGAGAAAACCTATGGATGATCTTAATTATTTGTTTCAACAATCTGTTAAGTTTTATGAAAATGAGAATTTTGTGCCAAAGTCATTAGCATCAGCTTTATTAAACGTTTGTTTGTTAATTATCACCTATTCGAACTATCTTAATAATCCAATTCCCGGAAACCTTATAAGGTCATCACAAGATGACATCAAGGAACCTATAGTGACCGAATACTGGAAAAACGAGGAACTTTTAGGGAAATTCATGGGCTTGAGCTATTAATTACATTAAGTATATTAACCCCCAAACGAGTAACCAACAAACTCGTCTGGGGTTTCTTTTTGTAACTTCCCACCGTATCACAAGAAATTAAGAAGATTTGAGTATAGAGAAGAACGAGTAAACTCCCCACAAAAAAATCATCTAAAATACAAGAAAAAACCTCCGATTTGGGTCTTTGTACTTCTTCTTACGTTTTCGTATGATCAGGAAATCAAGTGAACCGCAATAGGAGAGAGGATTAAATGTTGAAATGGGAAGAAGTTCAAGAACAAGTTGATGAGCTGATCGAGCAATATTCTATAAAAAGTGCGAATAAGAGCCTTACTATAAAATTCGATGGAAGGCTAGAAGATGTGTATCAAATTTGCTTGCTAAAAGCATACGACTGCTGGAACCAATTTAAAGACTTACCGATGGACGAAAGTAGACAAAAAGTACAACAGACTTTAGAGAAAGCTCTCGATATGTATCGCTAACATCCAGAATCGACGGTAGGAAGGTGGTTCGTGAGTATACCTACCCGTTTCCTTGGAGAAGAATGAAAATGGATTATTGCTCAATTTAAATCGTCTGTCATCACTAGGGCGCAACAAGAAAGCCCAACAGGGTGGTTATGCAGGAGGACGGGCGGCATATGGATACAAAGCCCGAAAAGGTCACAAAGCAATTGAAGTTAATGACAAGCAAGCCCAAGCAGTCAAACGGCTCTTTGACATACGGGAACAGAACCCGAATTGGACATTATCAGAAATTGCATTTCAACTGAACCAAGAAGGCTTTACGACACAGCAAGGCAAGCAGTTCACGAAAGTACAGGTCAAACGGATACTTGACCGCAGAGAGTTTTACGAAGGTCAGTATCACTATGGCGGCATTACTACAACAGGATTACATCAAGCAATCTTATAGCGTTTATAGAGGAAGAATAGACACGCTTACCCTTCAATGTACGCCTTCGGGCGAATACTAAACAGACGATGCGGCTATTCTTTTTCCCTAAACGCTATAAAGGCTAAGGGGGATACTCAAAATGAGACATCGTAAAGAGCAGTTTATCTATGTTGGCGTTGATTTGCATAAACGGGCGCATACCGCTGTTGTCATCAACTGTTGGAATGACAAGTTAGAGGTCATTGAGTTCGAAAACAAGCCATCAGCATTTCCTGCGGTGGTAAACAAAGTCAAGAAGCATGTTAAGGAAGGCATGACCGTTGTATTCGGGCTTGAGGATGTGGGCGGCTACGGAAGGTCGTTAGCCGTTTATCCTGTCGAGAATCATTTCCTTGTCAAAGAAGTAAATGCCGCTCTATCCAACTGGAAGCGTAAAAGCTATGCTATGACGGAGAAGCATGACAGTTGGGATGCAGAGAACATTGCCAAGCTGTTACTGGACGAACTGGACAGGTTGTCAAATGCCCACCCACAAGACGATTATTGGATTCTAAAACAGCTTGTCATGCGGCGTTACAGCCTAAGGGATACGCTTGTCATGCTCAAGAATCAGCTTCATACGCAGTTAAGCTACAACTATCCGAGTTACAGCAAGTTCTTCTCCGAAGTGGATGGGCAAACAGCACTAGCTGTATGGCATGAGTACCCTTCACCATATTTATTGGAGGGCGTGACCCTAGAAATGTTGGCGGAATTCTTACGGAAGAACAGCCGTAACATGTGTTCGACCAAGAAAGCTGCTCTAATCCTTGAGAGTGTTCAAGCTGACGGGAATACGAAGCGGAACGGGCAGGAGTATCGGGATTTCCTTGTGAGAAGCCTTGTAAATCAAATTCGTGATGTTCAACGGGAGATGGACGATGTTGAGGACAATATCCGCCACATCATGCAGAAGCTAGGCTTCAAGCTGAATACGTTCACTGGTATTGATAACGTAACCGCTTCGGCTATCGTGGCAGAAATCGGAGACATAAGCCGTTTTACGAGTGCTGACAAGCTAGCTAAGTACGCAGGGCTTACACCAAGCCAAATGAGCAGCGGCGGCAGGGGCAAAGACCGCAACCAAAGGCAAGGAAACCGAGCATTGAACAAGATTCTATGGGGGCTGGCAGTAAGGCAAGTTCATACCGCTAGAATATCCAGTAAGCCGCTCAATCCTATATTCCGTGAATACTACGAGAAACGATTGGGCGAAGGCAAAAAGAAGAAGCAGGCAATCATCTGCATTATGAGAAGGCTTGTCACCATTCTCTACAGCATGTTGAAGAACAAAATCGAATACCGACTTGACGCTTTACCTGAACGGGCGGCAAGCTAAAGATACAATGGTGGTAGCTGAATACAGTTGCCACCTTCTTTCTTCCCTGAATTAAAGTTCTAACTAGCGAAGGTGAGAAACCTATTGAAGACGTTGAAGTCGGAGATAAGGTTCTCTCGAAGAATGAAGTAACAGGTGAACAGGCTTACAAGGAAGTTACAGCCCTTCATCGTAACGAGAAAGATACCACCTATAAGTTATCAGTGGGTAATCAAATTATTGAGACAACTGATAATCACCCATTTTGGATTGATGGCAAGGGTTGGGTTCTCGCTATTGATTTGAAGGTGGGAGATGAATTAGTACAAAGTAACGGAAATCATCTAACGATTGACAACATCGAAATTGTACATCACGATGAAAAAGTAAAGGTGTACAACTTTACAGTTGCTGATTTCCATACTTACTTTGTAAGTAGTTTGGGAATATGGGTTCATAATATTGAATGTTTACCTACAGCTTCATTCACTACAAAGAAGTTGCAACATGAATGGAAGCACGCAGGGGATTTCGGCTTATCAGGTAACTGGAATAAGGCTAATGGTGAATTATATGAAAAAGCCATTCAAAACCATATGCAAGGTGCAACGAATGTTTGGAAATCGAAGTATAGAGGAGATGATGTCTATGTGTACTACGATAAGAACACTGGTATAGGCAGTTATACAGATTTGAGTGGAAATTATGTTGGTGGTTGGAAATTCAATCAAGCACAGCTAGAATTTCATCAGAATAACGGACAGGCTTTATTCACTAAATAACAAGGAGGATGTAATCATTTGGGGAGTACTATCAATATTGGGCTAGTTTATAATGACTCAAAAGTAATTGGAAATAAACTAGAAAAGTTGCTTGAATTATTTGTTGAAAATAATGGGCATTTTCAATCCGTAAAGTTCTGTGAGGATAATGATGGTGAGAGTTGGATTGAATTAGACTATCCCAATATGGATACTACATTTATTGAGAAAATGACAAAGTCGTATTTTGTACAGATTCAATCGTGTATTGACTTATTTCAGATAGAACAATTAAAGACTGAAATAAGGATCGAAAAATACGACGAATTCTTCGGATTGCTTTTATTGTTTAACGAAGATGAAATATTGCCAAATTATTCGATTGAGTCACTTGAGAAAATCACTAACAGCATAATCAATTTCATTGTAGAAGTTCATCCAGTGCTTAAATTTGATTATGCTTTTTGTGACCATGAAGCAGAAGTTGAGTATTCACCAAAAGAATTTAAGCCGGAAATATACTCATTATCTTTTCTGCCCAATTTAACGAATGGTGTTTTAGGTGTAAGAAAGAGTAGTTGGCATATTAACGGATTAACTGAAAGACAATAGTAATCACAGACCTTGGGGGTATTATACCTCAAGGTCTTTCTGTTACCCCCACCTAGTGCCTATTGACTTGGGTGGCAAGTCTCGAAAGAATTTAAACCTCATCATCCCGGTATGATATTCCCCTAATATGCTTGTACGCACATGTAATTCTTGAATATTATTACCTAAATAACGCCTTAGCACTATATTTAACAGGTAGATTATGGTCAGGTACCACCATAATTGACTCGTTTTTTGTTATCTTCGTTTTCTCACGGTTTTCCGAAATGAATAAGATTGAAATTATCGGTAGTGACCTCCTACTCAAGCCTTTAGGGAGGGGAGCAGGCAACGGAACGGATTACTAGGGTGTAAGGAAGAATAAACCGAGTGTGAATTTACTTCTCAATATCATACACATATGAAACGATGGTTTTAAAGCGTCCTGACGGGAACTTGGATATGTATTAGTAAGGCCTAGAGTCGATGGTATCCAGATGGTGGAAAGAAATAAATTGCAAGTTATGGAGGCTAAATGATACAAAAATATTCTTTAATAGATGCTGAAAGTGATATGGTCATTGGAATTGGCTCTGATCTTACAGGGCTAATGGGAAATAATACTGTGGAAATAGCTGAAGAAACCTTTCATAAAATTACTCTACTAGATTTTCAATTTAGAGATGACTTTAAGCAGTATTGTCAGACAACAAAAGCATATATAAATAATATATATGTAACCATACTAAATTATGAGGGGTGTTCAATTGGTTCTTACTATTTTTATTTAAGGGAGCCGATCTTTTTTCATAAAACTGGGTTTGGAGAAGGATTAATTGAGCTTGAATTGATCGGAACATTATTACAAGTGGCATCAAAAGAAAGTTTGGAAATCTGGGAGATGCGAAGATCACCACTAACTGAGCGAAACTTATGGACACCATTATCAACAATACAAAGGAGTGGATGGTTAGAGGTTGCACGACTATATAACAACAAAAATACAAGTTTAAGTACCCAAGACCAACAAAATGGAGAATATGATATAGATGCAGGAAGCATAACAGATACTTCTTCTTTCTTTTGCGCCCTAGGAGAGGCTATCAATGGTCCAGGTGGTTACTATGGTTTTGATTTAAAGAGTCTTGAGGATTGTCTTTGCGGAGGTTTTGGTGCAATACCACCATATGTTCTTCATTTGCATAACGCAAATAGTATGTTGGATGAGAGGAACGCTTTTTTCCAACAACTGAAGGAAGTATTTCTTAGTAGGAATGTAAAATTGGTTTATCATTAAATTTCCGTAGACTTATATGGGGATTTAAGGGAATTTAAATGAAGATCTATAGTTTGCCTTGATGGATAAATGAATTCCATCAAGGTTTTTTTAATTTGTTAAGTAATGCAACAAAAGAAAGATAACAGTTAAAATCATTTCAAGCATTGAAGTTGTATAGTTGTACTATTAGAAGGGACTGTTGTGACTGCTAAACTAAAGTGGACAGTATCCGCTAGATAAAATTGGACACTTAATTCCCAATTTTCACTCCATACTATGATAAATTTGTGGAAGGCATCATGGTATAGGAGGACGTGAAAGGTGGATAAGTGGCAGGTGTATGTAGAGATTGATCAATTATTAAAGCAAGGTTTTACAAAACGAAACATAGCGAAAAAATTAAAAATATCAAGAACAACATTGTACCGCTATCTTGAAAAGTCACCTAAAGAAATGGTTGATTGGATGGAGTCAACAAAATCTAGAGCAAAGAAGTTAGACAAGTACGAAGAACTCATTCTCCGATGGCTTAGAGAACATCCAGATATGTCAGCGGCACAAGTGTATGACTGGCTAAATGAGCGATTCGAAGATCTTGAAGTTGGAGAAAGTACTGTACGTTCGTACGTTAGAGAACTTCGTTCTCACTATGAGATTCCGAAGGAAATTCGATCTCGCTCGTATGAAGCCATACCTGACCCACCAATGGGGCAACAAGCTCAAATTGACTTTGGAGTTACTACACAAAAAGCAACCTCAGGGAGAAATGTAAAACTCTATTTCATTGCTTTTGTACTGTCCCACTCTCGCTATAAATATAAGGAGTGGATAGATAGACCGTTCACAACGAAAGACGTCATTAATGCACATGAAAATGCGTTTCGCTACTTTGATGGGGTACCTTTTGAATTGGTTTACGATCAAGATAACTTGATAGTCGTCAGCGAAAATGCCGGTGATGTCATTCTTACATCCGAATTTGAAGCATATCGTAGAAGTCGGAATTTGACGTTACGAATCTGCAGAAAAGCTGATCCAGAGAGCAAAGGTCGAATCGAGAACGTAGTAGGATTCATCAAATACAATTTTGCCAAGCATCGTATCTTTAGCAACCTTGATGCCTGGAACGAGCAAGGATTACGATGGTTAGAGCGAACAGGAAATGGAAAAGTACATCACACAACAAAAAAGAGGCCAATCGAAGTGTTTTCCCTAGAAAAACAACACTTGCGATCGCCCTCATCGATCAATACTGGTCATATTGATCAAGACCAAAATACTCTGAATATGAGTATAACAAGGACTGTCCGAAAGGACAACACAGTGTTATACAAATCAAATCGTTATTCTGTCCCGTTAGGAACATATTCGCCTTACGGGAGAGTCATTCGTTTAACCGTAGAAGATGAATCTTTTCTTATGATTCATGATACAGAAACGAACGAATGGTTAGGTAGACACGCCATTTATTCTGGCAAAGGACATCTCATTCAAGATCGTAATCACACACGTGATCGTTCTAAAGGAATAGATGGGTATATAGACCAGTTGTCTAAGTATTTCTCCAAACCCGAGATGGCGAAGCAGTATTTAGAAGGTGTTCGAAAAAAGCATCCGAGATACATTCGCGATCAACTCCAATTGATCAGGAAACAAATTAGTCAAACAGAGACCCTGATACTGGATCAAGGATTAGTAGAGTGCACGAAACGAAAGTTATACAGTGCGAATGAGTTTACAGACATGATCGCTTACTTACATCGACAGAAAGTGTCCACACGGCTTGATCATGATTGTACTGTGCAGCCGTTACATAGTCTGTCAGCCTCTACGATGGTCTCTCCAGAGAAAAGAGACGTGAGTCAATATCTGATGATTTTGGAGGAGAGCCATCATGAGTGACCTGAGCCAACTGCAAGATTTGCTACGTTCGTTGCATTTATCCGAAACATCTCATCGGGTTTCAGAGTTACTACGAGAAGCTGAAAAACAGCAACACTCTTATCTCGCATTTCTTCGAAATGTCCTGGAATACGAGCAGACACGTCGGGAACTGAAACTGACGGAAAGGCGTTTAAAATGGGCGGCGTTCCCTTATCAAAAAACGCTAGATGAGTTTAACCTAGCCGAACAGCAATCATTGAGCCGCAAGCAAGTCAACCAACTAAAAGATTTAACTTGGCTCGACCAGCTATTTAACCTTATTATTCTTGGGCCACCTGGTGTAGGTAAAACGCATCTAGCTACAGGACTTGGTATCGAAGCGATTCATCGAGGATATAAGGTCATGTTTATTTCGATGGGAGAACTTATCCATACATTAAAAACGGAAGAATTTACACGGAAATCACAAGCAAAAATGAAACGTATTCGAGAAGCGAACCTCGTTATTATTGATGATCTTATGTTTATGGCAATGGATCAACGAGAAGCTAATCTCTTCTTTCATTTAATCAATGACCTGTACAATCATTCGTCCATCATCTTGACATCAAACAAAGGTCCTAGTGAATGGGGAGAACTTCTCGGATACCCTGGAATTACAACTGCCATATTGGATAGAATCGTGCACCGAGCAGAAGTCATTCATTTAAACGGGGATAGTTACAGAATGAAACATAGAAGTTCCATTTTTGAACACGAAAGTGTTCAAAATTAATTAGCAAAAGGTGTTCAATTTTACTTGACGGTTACAACTGTACTAAATCCCCGTACGTATACCTATTATGGAGACGGCCTTCGCGCGAGCAAGACCGAGAATGGCATCCAAACCAAGTATGTCTACTTGAGTGGCAAAGTCATCGAGGAGCTCGACGCTGCCAATGCCTCCAAGGCCCGAAACATCTGGGGCAATGAGCTCGTGCTGCGCAAAGATATGAGCACAGGCAAGAGCGGATACTACCACTACAACAGCCACGGCGATGTCGTCGCCATCTCGGACGGCAATGGCCAAGAGCTGAACAACTATGCATACGACACCTGGGGCAACGTCATCTCGAAAACGGAGGGGATGTCCAACCCGTATCAGTACAGCGGCGAGCCGTATGATGAGAAGACAGGATTCTACTATCTGCGGGCACGGTATTATGATCCGAAGGTAGGGCGGTTTATTTCGGAGGATACGTATAAGGGTGCGGTGGATAATCCGCTGTCGTTGAATCGGTATGCGTATGTGGAAAATAATCCATTAGCCTACATTGATCCATCGGGACATTGTAAGGCGGGTAAAGACTCCGGGTGCTATGTTGATTCATTTAGTAATGCTGACAAATATCTAGATGAATATTTCCAAGAAATTGTTAGTTTCAATTCGCAATTGTGGAGCGGCCTGGAGAAAGAAAAAAATTCGATGAGTGGATATTGGAGTAGTTTCTATAGTTCAAAGCAAAAAGAACTGGAAGCTTACAATGATCAAATCAGGAACAACCCCAATAATTATTTTTCACAGTGCCTTGGGGGGTGTAATGCTGACTTTATTATTCAGAATGGTAAAGCAATTGGTGTTCAACTGAATGTGCCTGTTCAAGAATCATCGAGTAATTTGTCTATCCTAGACTTAGTTATATCAACTGCGAATGCTGCTGAATTACCTGCAAGTAATATTGGTAAAAGTCAATATGGTCATATTGTGCATTATTATCACGGTGACGATCACGCACCTCCACATGTTCATGTGTATGATAATAAAGGACATGTTGTTAAAGTTGGACAGAATGGAAAACCAATTGAAGGAGAGCCAGAACTAAACAGGGCGCAGCAAAATTTAGTTAATCAGTATAGAGGAGAAATTCGTAGTTCAGTAAGTAAAATAATGAAGTGGTATAGGATTACTGGTGGAGGTACTCCGAGAAATATCAATAGGAGGTAAATAAAGATGGATAAATTTGAAGAGGAAAACGATTTGATCAAACAGATTAACGCACTTTTCATGAGTCAAAATCTTAACGATCCTAATCTGTATAGGGCTATTAATACAGCTATCTCACAGTTAGATAACCATGATCAAATGATCCTACACAGCCAATTGACAGAAAAAGCGTTAAATAACCTCCATTTTTTAATAGAACATCTATTATTAAATAAGGAAGTTAAAGAACATCTGTTGTACCGTTATTATCATCTTAAGATCACTAGTGATATGATCATCCTAGGAAATGACCTATTCAATCAGTTGTGTAACGACTACGCGAAATATCAATATGTATCATTAGAGAGTATATTTGTTTTGTTAATTAAAAATGATAATATCTCTAACGAACAAGCAATTAAGCTAACGGAAATGTTCGGAGAGAAAAAGGCAATTAAGAAGCAACTGATTTCGTTTAAGGCTAGACAAAAAGTAAAGGAGAACCGTAAGCTAGATAAAGAAGACGTAATGACATTGTTAGAATGGAATCTCTATTCTAATATTGAAGATGCTCTAGCCAAAAGTCTTGTTTTGATTGACGCTTTACAACTATTTAAGAAGCCGTCTGTAAATGAAAAGGATAAAAGGCACAAAGATAGGCTATATCAAACGGCTCAGTCTCTACTTAGAGAATGAAATGATCCCGTGAGATATTTGTATATTAACGTTGCTGCCTTAGATTGAGAAACCAGAAGAAAGTACACCTTTTCTTTTTTCTTGGGGAAAGTCTATCGGCTAAATTATAAATACAAACGGAGCTAATCAAACATTATGCAATAACTAAACAAAAACGAGCCCATGCGATGAGGCTCGTTTTTGTTTTGATATTCTTGTGTAGATCAACAACCTGCTGAATTTGAATCGTTATGCGTATACGCATAATAATCCGTTGCGGTTTGTTGACCCGACAGGGCATGTAGCTGCTGAAGGAACAGGCGGATATTTTGGTGGTAGTTACGAGGAGTTAATGCTGTATTGGTCAGATAAAGCCGTAGCCTATGCAGATGCTCACAGATTAGACTCTATTGATGCTGTTGATGTAGTTGTACCAGTAGAACATAGGGCGGAAGTCAAATCGATAGTAGGTTTTAACGGTGCTGTGAAAGCCAACTATCAAGCAGGAGATATGCCTGGCCTAGGACTGGGGGCTAGCGTAGGAGCTGGCGTCGGAGTAGCTGGTATAATTAGAAATACGGGAAGTATTGCTGCAAAAGTTGAATCTAATGCAATGGCGCAGCTCATGAAAATGGAGCATGCTTCTGGTAGTCACTACTTTGCAAGACATGGTGCACAGACTACACTTTCCCAACAATATACCCGAGCAACCACTGGATTAACTCCAGAAGGAATTGCTGGTGGAAGGGTTGACTCATCTCGTTTCCTAACTCATCAAAATCAGCTGACTGCTGTTCAACGTGCAGAGACTATTTTTAAACAAACTGGGAAAACTTCTTTCGATTTTGATATGGGTAAAATAATTGGTGAAGGCTATTTACGGGGGGAGGTAATGTTATCAATACGACTAAAGTTCAGACAGTATATAGAAATGGAAAATTGTTAACTTTGTACCCTAAATTAAGATAATTATAGCGAGGAGGAATAACATGAAAGTAGTAAACCCACATTTTTTAAATGAATTTTTAGGACCAATCACAGGGCTGGCTGATGACAACGAGTCTATTGAACACTACAAAGATGTAGAATTACGAACAGAGGAACAATATAAAGCAGTCATTAGAGAAACACTTGTCGAACATTTTCATAGCCTTGAGAAAGTGGTAAAGAAAAAATCAAAATTAGCACTTAGCTACTATTTAACGAAACCTGCAGTTGATTTTGAAGGAGTATTTTATTCTTTACTACCGCCATTTGACGCGCCATCAGATCCTCGAGATTTCTTTGTATGGCTTTGGGAAGAATTGTTTATTGGTGAAAGTTATGAGCTACCAGATGTAGATTCTTATAAAGTTGTTGCTGATATGTATGAGCCACTTCGTTCAACTAAAAAACAGTAAAAACGAAGAAATGCCCCAAAAGAGTATCCCATTACTCGTTTGGGGTTTCTTTTTGCAAGGCGGGCAATTAATTGAATCAATAGTAGAAAAGAATTAATATTTGTGACCCTACTTAGGCAATTAGAAGAATTAATGCTGTTATTGGCGAATATTGTAAATGTGTAATTCTTCGTGTAAAAATTTGTCTGGCTTCCAAAATACATTCTGGATATTTTTTGTGGTTGGAGGGATACATATGAAGCAACTCACGAAACGAGCAAAAAATTTAATTTTTAAATTTCAATTGAGCCATGACTACGTGAAAACCGAAAAAATGTGAACCTATTACTGTTTGAAGTTAATGGAAAGATAATTATTGTAGACGGACATATCGTGCAATGGCAGCTAAGTATGCAGGTCTCGAATCCATTCCAGTTAATAGTATTACTGTAGGGGAGTTAAAAAATGTTTGGAAAACGACACCAGAACAACTTCTACAACAAGTTTACGATGCAGGAGGTAGGTAAGAGTGGGCTTAGAATCCTATAATCTCAAACTTTTTCCACATGGAAATCAAGTTCTCCTAACCGAAATTGGATGGGAAGTAAAAGGTGAAATATACATCCCTTTTTCAAATATTATTTCGTTCCTATTTTCGTTAGAAAACGTTATTTCCTATACTCCACTTGAGCTTTCAAAAAGTGAAGATGCTCAATGCTATTACTGCTACTCTGATTACAACAGTATTATTGAAATTGAAATAAATTATGGTGACTATGAAGAATATATTCAGGAAATTTCAATAAGATTTGCTGTATGTAACCCGAAAGGTACCTATGAAAATGCGATGATGTTATGTAAGTTATTATCTGATCACTTAAAACTAGAAGTATTAGATATGAGGTTAGAACAGGTATTAGATTTTACAGACGAATTGCAAATGGCAAAAAGTAAAAAGACATTTGAAGAGAAAAAAGATCATTTTTTTTCCACATTTGATTTGCCTTATGAAGTTATCTCGCAACCAATTCATTGTGGAAAAGCATTTTGGGAAGTATTAAAAAAAGGAAATAAGTAAACTTGCAGAAACCTTGATTGGTTGTATGCCTTTCAAAGTTTCTTTTTTAGGTGAGTTAATTTCATTAAACCAAGAGGTATCCAACTACTCATCTAATGTTACTTTTTGTTTGAAGGATTTCGTATACTTCTGACTAAAGTTTATTTCGGAGGATACGTATAAGGGTGCGGTGGATAATCCGTTGTCGCTTAACAGATATACTTATGTGAGTAATAATCCGTTGAGGTTTGTGGATCCCAGTGGCAGGCTCCTATTGTAGATGACTTGATAATCGATCCTAGCGCAGTAAAAGCTAATTTCTCGACTTCCTATAAAGGAAAGATATATGTTACGTCGGATCAATTAACACAAATCGGTTTTAAAAATGTAAATGATCATATGGTTAACGGTTTGAATAATACGCTTAACAAATTTGAAATAACAACGCCTGATAGAATAAGACATTTTCTTGCACAAGTAATGGTTGAATCTGATTTAGGTAGAGCTACAGTGGAGTATGGACCAGAAAGCTATTTTAGTAAATACGATGGTCGTAATGGAAATATTCAACCAGGTGACGGAGCTAAATATAGAGGAGCTGGATACATTCAATTAACTGGAAAATCAAATTATCAAAAATTTGCTGATTTCATGGGAGGTCAGAAGATTATTCAGGAAGGTTATTCTTATGTAGCCGAGAACTACGCTTGGGAGTCAGCGGGTTACTTTTGGAAAAATAATAAATTTAATGACCTTGTCGATAAAGGTTCTACAGTCAAACAAATTACACGAAGGGTAAATGGTGGGTATAATCACTTAAAAGAAAGAGAAAAATACTACCAAGCTATCCTTGATATCATAAAGTGATTTTGACTTGTTTGAAAATAATATCTTCACTCACTGAGTTCATATAGAATTCAGTGAGTGAATTTCTGTACGTGGCAAGATTGCATACTGTTATCAAATAAAAAATAGTTATTGGAGGAAGCGTATGTTTAAAAAGTACAATACCATCTTATTACTTATTTTTATGGCAAATTTTTTATCTTCATGTAATATTGGTCATAATAATACGATAAATAGCAGTCAAAGTATGGGGACTAATCCGCAACTTGAATCTAAGACATATGATTTATTGTCAAAAAACTATATTAACGCAGATATTAAAATTAGTTATCCGCAATTAGTTAATTTATATGATACAAAGAAGCAAAATGATATAAATGAATTGATAAAGAATGAGGCACTAAAAGTCTTAAATTATTATAAGGACTCGGAGGAAGCTGTTTCATTGGAAATTAAATATGAAATAATTTGCCGAGATGAAAATCTATTGAGTATTCAATATACAGGGTTAGGTGACGTTAAAAACTCAGCTCACCCAAATAACCTTTTTTTCACCACTAATGTAAGTATCAAGGATGGAAAGAAAGTAATGTTAACCGATGTAATAAATGTTAATAGCAATTTGGTGAAAAAATTTAAAAATGGGGACTTCACTGTATCAGGAAATGTAATTGACAAAGCTGAAATTATTGAAAGAATCAACAATAATTCGGATGAAGAATTAATAAATATGTTAATAAATGCAGATTCTCTAGACAATATAGGAACTGAAAAACAGTCTGATGTTTATACAGGATTTAAAAAGGATTCTTTGGTAATTAGTTTTAGCGTTCCTCACTCGTTAGGTGATCATATAGAAATTGAAATTAAATATGATGTTATTAAGGATAATTTTAAAAATGGAATAAAACTACAGTGATTATATAAATACTATCCTATACCCCAACCGAGCGACTAAGGCTTGGTTGAGGGTGTTTTTTCCTTCAAGGGGAGATAAACAAAATCGTTGTTATTAATTGAAAAATGAGTACTGGGAAAAGGAGGAGGATAGTAGAGAGATTCTAAGGAGCCTAATTGAAGAAATTGAAAAAGGGATTGTGAATCTATCGAATCATGATTGGGCATTTGATGATGAATGTGATTGCTATAATAACTTGAAGCTATTAAAACTAAAAATTAACTAACTTTCGAGGGACATTATAAGTGTATTCTCTACACTTATAATGTCCTTACAATATTTAGTCATACAAAAAGTAGCGGTTTATATCGGAGGATACGTATAAGGGTACGGTGGATAATCCGTTGTCGTTGAATAGGTATACGTACACCGCAAATAATCCACTTAGGTACGTTGACCCTACAGGTCATGACTATGTGATTGGTGGACCTTCGGGTTATGGGGGAATACTATCAATCCTTGGGTTAATGCATTTGGATTAGGAATTCCCGAACAGGTAAATAAGGTAATGCAAACCGAACCATTCACAATGGAGAATCTAACCGCTAATGCAGATTTATTTATGTCTCTGGTGCCAGCTTATAAAATAGAATCAGAGAGTGCTAATCTAATCTTTAAAGGAGTCAACACCGCAAGTCAGGCTGTTTCAAAGGGGATTGGTCAAGTAGTTACTAAGGGTACAGTTATAAAAGAAAGTAGTTTAAATTCATTACCTCAAAATGCACAAGCTATGTATACTAAATATAGTGCAAATGGGTGGAAAGGGAATGTTTCAGGTCAAACACCTGGTACTGCTGCAGGAGCTAAATATTTTAACAAGAATGGAACACTTCCACCTGTAGACTCTGCAGGAAATCCTATTACCTATAAAGAGTTTGATGTTAATAATAAATTGCCGAATCAAACCCGAGATAAAGAGAGGTTTGTCGTAGGTAGTAATGGTTCAGTATATTATACAAATGACCATTACATTGACTTTACTAAAATAAAATTAAAATAGAGGACTGGAAAAATGAATGATAGAAAATAAGGTTGAGGTAGTTAACATCGAAGATATTAAAGCAATAAAAAAGAATGTAACTTCTGATGCCAAGATATTTCTTGCCGAAGTTAATGGATCTACTATTCATTCATGGGAAGACTTTATTTCAGAGATGCAGGATAAATTTAAATTTCCTACGCCATGCTTTGACAGTGTTGATAGGTATCTTGACTGGATGAGAGATTTGGGATGGTTAGAATATGAAAAATATATACTGGTTATTAATGATTCTAAACTTTTCCTTCAAGGAAAGCCTGAATTGAAAAACGAGATTTTTTCGGATTTCAAAAATATCATTTTACCTTTTTGGCAAGAGGAAGTAGAAGAAGTTATCGTTGGAGGGAAGGCTAAATCATTTATGGTTTACCTAGTTAAGTAGAAATGTTAAATTATGAATTTGATTCACTTTAAGTCTTTCAAAGAATCCTTGTTGGTGAGGGTTATCAAGTACTAAATTTAGTTCCTTCATTATCCCCATTCGAGTAACCAACTACTCGTCTGGGATTGCTCCTGTCCCTGATTACTCAGGTGGAGAAAATAATCTCAAAAACCGTAAAAATAAGCTCGGCAACCGCGCGTTACATGACCTGTTTTATGATTTAGCCATCCGCCAAATCGGGGTGGCAAGAGGGACAAAAAAGCCAAACAATCCAGTATTCTTTCTGTATTACGAAAAAAAGATGAAGGAAAATCGGAAGACAAAAAAACAATCTCTTATTTGTATCATGAGAAGACTAGTAAACATCATTTATCGGATGCTGAAACACAACGAGCAATATATAAAACCAGACATACAGATAGAGAAGGCAGGATGATATAGTGGAAAAAGGTGGTAACGGTGCTGGTCAAATCGTTACCACTTTTAATGGAGCTAGTTAGCTTTATTAACTAGGATACGTATAAGGGTGCGGTGGATAATCCGCTGAGTTTGAATCGTTATGCGTATGTGAGTAATAATCCGTTGAGGTTTGTGGATCCAAGTGGGCATGCAGAAGAACGGGCGGGAGGAGTCGGTGGCTTTACATCACCAATAGAAGAGTATCTGCATTGGGCACGGGTTGCTGCAAGTAAGGCATACGCAGAGGGAATAGAACCAGAAGATGCGGTAAGGAAGTATGTGCCAACGCCGTTACAGGAAGAAGTTCTCCCGACGGCCATCGTCACATTTAATACTGCGGTTGGTATTAATCATGGCGATGCTCCTGATTTAGAATTGGCTGTTCCTACAACCGTTGCAATAGCGTGGACGTTGAAAAATACGTCTAAAGGTAAACTTAGTCCCCAACTTACTGAACTTCATACGAAACTAGACGAACTTGCTGAAAAACATCTTCTACCACAATTTAAAGAAATTGACCCAAACCTTAGGGCAGGTTACACTGGTTCATTTAAGACTGGTATTGTTGGGAATCGTAGTAAACCGACATTTGGCCAACCAATTGATATGAAAAAGTATGATATTGATTATTATATTGAAAGTGATATTTTGTACGAGAAGTTTGGTAATAGTCTTAAAGCCAATCCTGAATTTCGAAAAATTCTCTCAGAGACGCCAGGATTTGAAGGACTTAAGCCGAATAAAGAGGGTTTTTCAATTAAGTTTAAGCCATCAAGTAAATAGGAGGTCAACATGCAGATTACGGATAAAGTGCATGGTGCTTACTCAAAGGTATTTATTCAATACGAAGGCTCTTTACAAGACTTAGGTTCAAGAATTGAAGAAGGGCTAAATATACCTAATTTTAGATATGAAAATTTGGAAGATGAACCTTATGATTTGGTGGGTTACTCTGAAGTTTTGGGCTTTGAGGTCGAATTAAGAAGCATACGGGATAGTAAAAAGTGGCCTGATTATCAATATTTGCTTGAAGCCACTACTACTGATTCATTTCAAGAAGTATTTAAGTGCCAAATGTTCGACATCTCACTTTGGATGGCACGGTACATTTCACTTAGTTGCGAGGTAACTGCACTGGCGGAAAACATAGATAAAGAAACAGGGCAAACATTCTATTTCAATAAAACTACATTAAAAAGAGAAAATCGTATCATTGAAGCAACAAAATAGATTGGAAAGCTATAGAGGGAATTCACTCTCTCTATAGCTATTCTATTGGGTGAGTGGCTACTCAGTGCCGAATGAATCCATCTTTCACCCAAAAACACATATAACTCATGTAATAATCGGATAAGATTTCGATATTTTGTTTAGAACGCATATAAATGCTTTAATTTTAACACCTATATAACGGTATTTGGTTACATTTAACAGGTCGATTATGGTCAGATAACCCCATGATAGACCTGTTTTTTTGTTATCTTCGTTTTCTTGTACTAACGCTACTTTATGATTAGATACCCCGATGGATATAGTATCAAAGACATCGCAAATAAAATGCAAGTTAGTGTAACCGTCAAGTAAAATTGAACACCTTTTGCTAATTAATTTTGAACACTTTCGTGTTCAAAAATGGTACTTCTA
>NZ_CANMZW010000065.1 GCF_947502445.1 uncultured Brevibacillus sp. | reverse complement strand
GGCTAGTGGTTGGTAACTACAAACCCCCACAGTGGACTTTCACCACCTAGTTAGTCGCCATGCGTGGCGCACTAAAAGTAGCCCCGATCGGTTCGGGGCTGGCTCATTGTCATAATGATGTCATAAGAAAACAAAAACGCCCCTCCATTTGGAAAGAGCGTTACACCAAAGGTTTACCATCTGTTCCCAGACCCATAGCCTCCAAGTCCGCTTGTACAGCATCCTGCAGGTTGACAGGAATTTGTTCAAATGTACGGCGGCCATTAATAATCAAGCTTACGCATACCATTACCATCGTGTATTCACCTCCTTTCAAGCATAAAAAAATAAGCCATATCCATAGTCGTTGAAGCATGTTGCCTGCCTCCTTCTATGTGGGCTTATGCTTGTGGTCCAGTGACCATTTCGTATAGTTGTTAAACGGCTTCTTGAGTGTCCAAATTTGCTTTCTTGTTCTCCTCGGTGGCAATTTCTAGTTTAGTGATTCTGTCTTCAGGTGGATTAACATCAACATACTCATACCAGAGCGCTTTGGTTTGGGGGTTGATATAAAGGACAGAACTTTTACCGTTATGCTCTCGCTCTGGTAAGGCAGCAACCAAAAACCCATCTGTCTCAAGCTCTTCTTTTGACTTCCCTAATCCATTTTGTACATCAAATGGCTGATAATGAATGTAACGCACCTCATACTTTTCCTCTGTTACCTTGTCCAATTGACGTAATAAGATCATTTTCATCACTCCTATGCTTGTACCGTTAGTTGTGTAGCGAATTTTTGAGCTTTCAACTTTTCTACGCCTTGCACTGTAAACAGTTGATAACCTAAGATTGTTCCATCAGACAATACGCCTATTAACCGTGTATCAACGTCTCCAGTACCCTTTACTGAAGTTAACAGCGCACCCGTAGCCCCATCGTAATATTTCAGATCATCATAAAATGAACTATTACGAGTATGCTCGTAAAGGACAAGCCGCTTGTCCATCACACCCAAAAAGCTAGGCCATCCTGAGAACTCATAGATGGTATCAAACGCATTGTTTAGCCCTTTAATCGTTGTGGCTCCATAGCTATCTTTTTTGATAGAAAGTATACAGCTATCGTAGAAAAGTAAAAGTGAATCCATAGTCAATCCAGTGATGGTGCGGGTATCTACCTTTGCACCAGCTTTTGTATACCGGGTAACCATCACATTTGATCCTGAAGGTTCTAGTTTGTAATCGTAGGCTTGTGAAGCAGGTCTATACATCACGTAAATTGGTGCCCACTCTTTTCCTAAATAAGTACCATTTATATCTACCTTTACCCAAGTACCAGAGAAACTAATGTACGTATCTTGATCTACACGATCTATTCGCTCAATGGTACTGGTGCCCCCGTATGCATACTCCCATAGGAGTGTTCCAGTGGCAGAGTAGAAGCAGAGTTTCTTTTTGTCAATAGATGGTAATGAGAACCGACCATCAGGGTAGAAATAAGGTGGGAATGGTGATTCCAAGGAGGTAACAAGTTTACCTTTATTGTCCAGAATATGATACTTTCGACCTGCGTAACTATTTCCATTCGTGTAGCTATACATTGACTGATAATCGAAAACGAGTGAGTAGTTATAATCTTTAAATTCATAGAGGCTTTCTATCTTCGCCAAAAATCTAAGACCAAGTTTGTCGATTGGAATCTTATCTCCTACACCATATCCCGTCTTGATAGCACGGATGTTTGTTGCCATCTTTACAAATGTGTCTAAGGCATTTGTTGGTACCCCTTTGTCAGTGATCGCCTTAGCCACTTCATTTTTTCCATCACTGACAAATTGAAAAAGCTCCTTCAGTACACCTTCGACGTTGGTTGCTACAAAGTAATTGCTGGTATCCGCAACCGATATCATCGTAGCAGGATGAGTACTCGGGTGGACGTAGTTATTTGCATTTACTGCAATCCCATCCAGCTTTGTTTTCATCGAAGTAATGAGTGAATTCATAAACGCATCATTGTTGAGTAGTCGTTCAAACAAAGGGTTGAACGTATCTGCATGGGACAAATCAGTTGTTTCCAGCTTTCGCATCACTGCGTTGAAGTCCAAAGGACTATGAATCGGAAGATTCGCCAATGTTACCACCTCCTAAAATTGTTCATCCCATTCGATGATCAATTTCCCTTCCTCATCTTTTGGTTTTGGGCGAAAATGCTTCAAAGCTACCAAATCACCCTCTGCATCGTACAAACCGCATGCTGACACCAATTTGCCGTTCCCTTCACCAAAATCCAATGTTCCGATGATTTGAAGTGTGGTTGTAACCGGATAATTGGTACTCGTGATGTTTTTGCGTAAGAATTCCCCTGGCACGCTAGTAGCTGTATCACTTGGTGGCGTAGGATTACCGCCAACGTCGTGTCCACCAGAGCCAAAACCGATTTGTGTAACGGCTGGAAGTGCCTTTGCGCCTGCATGAGCTTTTGCAAACTTCTCCCTGGCTTTTCTTGTTGTCACTGTGTTTTGTGTCGACAAGACTTTCAGCTCCTTTCTTGACCATTTCGACTTTCACGAAATGCGTTGGTTCTGTTTTCATGCCGATACCTCCCGGATCTCAACTTTATGAATGAGAAAGTCTTTCTCTCCATTCAAGAAAGCTTCACCATTTAAGGTATAGAAACCATCGAGTCGATTTGTTTTTGAAAAGCCAGAAACGTGAACGATTTCTAGCATGCTCGGTTGATGTTGGATCTTATTTGCATTCTTAGGTGTGACAGCTCCCCCTGGTCTAACATCATGGGTGAGAGATATTCCGCTTACAACCGAAACAGGTGTTTCCCAGTAGACCCGTACCCCACCAGAAATAATGCGTTTTGCAATTTCTTTCATCATCCGCATGGATTCAATCCGTTGAGGAAGTGTTTCAACTGCGTCATAAACAAACCCACCATTAAGCTGCTTCACACCCGAGAGTGTAAACTCACCATTAAGGTAGAGAGGAACATCGAAGTATTCCTCGTACTCTTTTTCAATGTAATCAGCCAAGTCTTTTTCACGAATGACAAGTGCTGCTGGCTCGTTGTGATACCCAGCATGATTCCAGGCTTCTTGGACGCCAAGATATGCCTCACCCATGAGAACATCCAAGACCTCGTTGATGGTCTCAATATCACCTCGGGAACGGTTGGCGATGATTTTGGTCTTGATTAATTTTCGATAGTCGATATCGGGACTGTTGCCACGGGCTTGTCCTACATTTCGCCCAATGCGATCAAGAGAAGCGCCGACCGCTTGGTCCACATCACGACATTGCTCGATTTTATCCAGCGTTCTTCGTGCCTCTTCAATCTGAATGGAAACGATGTTGAAAATCTTCCCAATGTTACTATAGGGTGTCTTCAGATATCTGCTTGTTAGCCGTTTAAGTGTGTCAGCGAGAAAAACCATCAACTCACCGTCACTTTCTCCCAACTTGTTTTCGGTACGCTCTTATCTGGAATCGAGATATTGCTGCTGATCAACTGAGTAGGGGTGGTACCGATGCGAAGAACCATATCTGAAATGCCTGGAACTTGCTGAATGGCACTGATGATTTTCGTGTACACCACTTTTTGGCCAGTCGATTTTTTGCCAATTCCGAGTCCGTTGTACTCGGTGCCGTCCTGATCCTCGCCGCCAATGTACTTGATGATCGCCGTCCGGACAAGATCCTTTCCATTGGGCGGGAATTCCGAATCAATCGTCAAAGCAACATTCACGAAGATGTTGCTAGTAGTCGGGCGGGAAAAACCAATGACATGTGCATTCCCTTTCGTATCGATGACAGTTACCTCGGTGTCACCAAAGGAGCGAATACCACCAGACTTTGTCTTTAAAATCGAGGTTGCAATTTCTTGATCATCACCCCCAAGAACTAATGGAGCAACCGATTTTGGTGGAATCCCGCTTTTTTCAACCATCGTTGTATTCTCATCCACGATGCAGTCTCGGACGGCTGGCAGCGCCAAGAGGGTGGCCTCGATACTCGCTGTGGTACTGCTGCCACCTGTAGCCAAAGACCGATCATATCGATCGCGGAACTCTGGATCCGTCTCGTCGTCCCTACCGCCTGTCGTTTTCTCTGCATTCGTGATCGTAATCTGAAACGGCTGGGGATTAACCAGGTCGGTAATTTCTCCTGCCTCGACATTCCCGGTTATCCCGGCCACGACAGCGATGATCGGAATATCGATATGACCATTTGCTCCGATTACCGCATCATTTAGCGTTTCGAATACGATGTTTTTTTTCGTTTTTACTCGTAGTCCTTTCTGAATGGACTCGCCTGGATCTCCTCTTACTGTAATAACGCCTTTCGCTTTCTCTTTTAAACGCTTCCTAATGCCAATGTATTTCCCGATATACCCCAATGGGTTTCCCGTTGCGGTGTCTACATACGCACTGTTATAGACATTCTCCAGCTGCTGCCATAATAAGCTGAGTGCCCATGCAAAAAGCCGTAGGATTACTCCTAACGGGGACCGATCAGAAGTGTTAATTTTTTCACCGAAAACTTCTTTTGCTTTCAATTCCATCTCGCTGAAGAGATCAGCAAATCGTTTTCGTTTAAATCCTTTTTCATCCAGCATCGATTGTCACCGCCTCATTGATCCTTTCACCTGTATCCGCCGTGGCTTGGAAGTGAATTTCGATGGTTCTTTTCTTACGATCGATCGTAAAGTGGATGGATTCGACCGTTTTAATGCGTGGTTCCTGAAACAAACCCTGCCGGATCTCTTCTCGCATCTCCTCTTCTGATTGGTACTTATCGAGAAAGGCACGAAATTTGATTCCCTTCAGGGGATTGAGGAACCATTCTTTTTTATTCGTACCAAGAACATCCGCTGCGCATTGAGCCACTTCTTCTGGTCCCTCAATCATGATTAATTCACCGTTTTCATCGAATACGATGTCTCCGTTAACTAACTTTAGCGATTGCATCAGAACACCCCCACAATCACAGCATCATTACGGTCGTGGATTCGTTTGCTGCTTGGTGCCGTAACCTGTCCAGTTAATGCATCCCTAATCTGACGATCTGCACAAACAACAAACACTAGGTCACCGTGTTCCACGATGTGAGGAACCTTTTCGATCTGCCCGATCGCGTTCTTGTACTTATGACTAGATATTGGAACGTTCTGGATCGGAGACGGCGGTTCGTCAGTCAACTGGAAGAGAGGAAGGACTACCGCCCTTCCAGTGTTATCAAACGAGATTACCCTGCAGGGGAAAGCAACACACATGTCAGCAAGTCGCTTTTGGACGACCCCATCAATCAGTTTCGCTAGGCTCCCTGATGGATCAACTGTCATGGTAAGATCGCCTCCACGTCTGTCACAAAATCACCTGTTCGGCTAAAAGTATTCGTACCGCTTCGCACATGTACACGCCCCTCATAATCCTTGCATTTCAAATCCACGACCGATGCAGTCGTGATTCGATACTGCAGCTGCGACTTGATACGATATCCCTTGAACGTCTCTTCTTCAAACGGCTCTGGCGAACCGATTAGGCCCGTTTCTGAAGACAGTACAAATACATCATCAGCTCCTCGCCGGAGGTTTCGAATATACAGCTTTCCTTTGTTTATGAAAGCTGATGTACCGCAATCTTTCGCAACTTTGCCAATGATGTCGGTCACCTCGCTGCTTGCTGTGTAGCCTTCTTCATAGCGATAATCCTGGTTGAGCTCAAATTGAGCAATCGGGAGACCCAATTGGGCAGCCATTTCTTTCAAAATGTAACTGGCCAACGTGCCTTCCGCATAAGCGATGTCCTTCACTTTGCGTTTAGATAGGTCTTGGGAGTCAAGGACATAGATGCTAGTTACGGCATCTACCCCTTCCCTCTTGGTGAGTACCTTGGATACAAATCCATGTAAAATAACGCCAATATCCCCGCGATAGCCCGCGTTGATCATAAGCGTATCGTTCCGCTTGATCCGATTGATCGTGTCTTTGGAAAGGTTCCAGAGCTTTATTTCACTTTCATTAGGCAATAGGTCATTATCAAATGGAATCGTGCCCTCCATGTTGTAATTGTCCATAGAAAACGACATATGATTGACCATTACCTCTACGGCTCTACCAAAATTATTCGCCATCGGAATCACCTGCAAACACGTATAAAAAGACGGTCTCCCCCAGCGTCTCCCACGTTACCTGCTGATGAATACCGGATTCATCATAAGGAATGATCTCTTCCATCGGCAAACGGTCATCCACACACCCAGCAAAGAGAGGTACACCGTAAACCATCTTATATCCCGTTACTAGGACTGCTCCTTCGCGTTCAATGTCCACTGTGAAGAAGTCATACTCACTGTTGTAATGAATTTCTAACGTAAAAACCGCATCGCTGAGTGGGATTTCAAAGCGATACGGTATCAGGTCTTTCTCAATATCGATATATTCCATACCATCACCTACTTATCTGCCCATGGTGACCCTGCCTTGAATTTCACTTTTTCTACTTTTTCATCTTCTTTTTTCTTTCCCTTCGCCTTGGACTTTGTCTGTTTGAGTCCCGAACTGATCACGGGAGCAGCTGCAGCTTTAATCGGGACGGGTAAAGTTTCCACATAAGATGATTTAGTGATTCGAATCTCCTTGAGGGAGAGAGAGAAAGAAAAGCCGTTTCCTATTTTGTAATCATGCTTGCTGCTAAAAGAGACAATGACGCCTGTAAACAGATTCCGCCCCATAAATTGGACACTCTGTCCATTGTCTGATAGTGAAATCAGATTTTGGCGAATCTGTGCAGCATCATCCCCCACGATATAGCCGGTTATACTCATCATGCGGGGTTTCCGTTGGACGTGATCGCTAATGGCAATACCGTCCTCGACTGGCTGATCTGTGACATCAACATCGTACGTGGGATCTTCGCTTTCTGCTAAGACGTACATTCCATTAATGGTTGCCATTATGTCGGTTCCACCACCAATGAGACGCCTAACCTACGTGCGGCGCTTTCAATGATTTCGTTCAGGCTTGGTTTCAACTCGGAAGCAATCGCCTTCCCTGTTTGTTTCGCATCAGCTCCACCAGAGACATCGATTTTAATCACCACTTCCATTTTCACGATTCCTCCGCCAACTTCTGGGGAGACTCCGGCTGTCCGTGCTGGCGGCAGGCTTGCAACGGGTGTATCGTGTGGTGTTGTGACGTCATCGGCTATACCTGCAGAGGCTCCAGCTACCCGCGATTGCATACTCTCAATCCCTTGAGCCAAGCCCTCACCTGTGTAAACGCCCACTTCCATCATGACTCGGGATGGGGAATGGATGCCCAGAATGTCCTTGATCTTGTCAGTTATGCCATCGCCAATGGATTGGATCTTCTCCATAACGGCATCAGCCATAGAACCAACGCCATCGATCATGCCTTGGATGATGTTTTTACCGATATCGAATAGGTTAATTCCGGAGAGAAATCCAGTAACTTTCGTCCATATGGACAGAACATCCGTCCATATGGTGGATCCCGCGTTAGAAACAGTGGTAATGATGTTGTTCCAGGCATTGGATATCCAATTCACTATGCCTTCGAATGTGGAAACTGTGAAAGCTTTGATCTGATCCCAGTAATTCACGACAAGCGCAACCACCCACGCGATCGGGCCAGAAAGGATGGTCAAGATAGTGGGTCCCCACGTTGTGAAGAAATCTACTACGCTATTAAAAATACTGATTGTCCACGCTTTGAAAGCTTGCCACTTTTGCGCAAGCCACTCACTGATCGTTCCCCAGTTTTTAAACACATAGATGATGCCCGCGATCACCGCTGCAACAGCCAAACCAATGGCGATAAAGGGGAGCCAGGGAGCAATTGCTGCCCATCCAGCTACAGCAGCAGCCCATTGCGCTGCAATCCATGCCGTAAATGCTGGGAGTAATGAGTACAAAATGACAATGCCGAACCCGGCAAGCGCTGGTCCAATGATGTCGATGTTATCCACGAGAAAACCTACTGCATCACTCACAAACGTGATAGCAGCCCCTAGTTTATCTCCTATTAGTTCCCCAACTGCTTGAATTTGCGGTTGATGATCAGCCATCCATTGCCCGAATTGATTCAGATACGGCAGCATTTTCTGTCCAATTGGGATCAAAATACCGACTTCTATTTGCCTACCGAACATTGCAAAAGCTTCCCCTGGCTTATCGAATTTGACCTTATTTATTTCGTCCATGCTGTTTTTTGTCATGTCAAATTGACTCTTGGTGGTAGCCATCGCCGAAATTACACCGGCCTCTAGGTCTTCAAACTGCGTACCCATGAGGCCGACCCCGATCTTATTTCTTTCAACTGGATCCTCTACATCCGAGATCATTTGCATGATCTGCGTAAATGCCTCCTTGGCCTCTGGTCCGCCACGGGCGAAAGTGCTCATCATTTCCTCTGCATTCAGACCAAGCATTTCATACGCTTCTATAGAACCCTTGGAACCATCTTTCGACCTGATGTTGAATTCCTTAACAGCATCACCGACTTTGTCCAGGTTAAATGCCCCACCTTCCAAGCCAGATGCGAAGGTATCAAACATTTCGTTTGCACTAAAGCCAAGTGATTTAAAGTGAGGAGAATATTCATTTGCAGAATCAAGCAGCTCGCCTGATTTATCCAATCCGTTTTGAGCGCCTTGGGCAAACAGGTTGAAGGATTCTGCAGAGGAAATTCCAAAGTTTTTCACCATCGTGTCGGATGTCTTCAGAGATTCATTTATTTCAAGTTGGAATGTATCTCTCAGGAGAATGGCGTCCCTCGTTGTTCTTTGAAGCTCGTCCCCAGTTTGCTGTGTCACTTGTTTTGCAAGTGTCATGGCATTACCTAAGTCGTTCCAATCGCTGCCTAAGTTTTGTGCGTACAAGTCTTTGGCAATTTCTTTGGTCTCTTCCATTTGCTCATTTGTTGAATACGTTGCCATTTGAAACTGAGACATTGCACGTTCAAATCCATTTGCTGCGTTGATGGCAGCAAGACCTATACCTGCAAAGGCAGCTCCAGCTGCTACACCAAGGCCGATGGCGCCCGCTTTCAACCCATCCACTTGGTTTTGGGCATCTCGTAAACCCCGATCCGAAATCTTGAAGCCAACGGCAAACATTAAATTACTGATAACGCCTATCTTCGTTCACCTGCCTTTTGGCAACAAAAAGAGCGCCCATGTGGACGCCCTTACTTATTCTTGTTCTTTTCCTGTTGCTCCATATGGATGTCCAGTGCAGCGTTTGCTTCAGCAATATCGTCATCATCCATACTGTTCAAGTCTGAATACGAAATTTTGATATCAGACAGAAGCAAGCGCCAATACGACCAGCGTTCCCTAGCTCTCTTTCTCGCTTCCTGTTTGCTGATGGTCATGAGGATCACCCTTTGGCTCTTCGTCATCTTCATCTTTGCCTGCGATGAAGGCATACGCTGCGTTGATGGTCTCTTGATATTCTGGATAACCACTAAAATCATCAATTTTCATTTTGGGTTGCACGATGACATGCTTCAAAATCTCTTCGGATAGCCTTTCTTCCATCAAGACACCATGCTTGTTTTTGCTGGAGTCATTGATTTTGGATACCATTCGTACACCCGGGTGCTGAAAAATGTAGGTGTTGCCTGCTTTGGAAGTGAAGGATTTCTGTTTAAATGCACTCATTCGTAATCGTCTCCTTTGGATGTGGTTTATTGCATATCGATATCAAGGCATTGGATCTCATACTCTCGATCTGCTGCCTCATTGCCATATGAACGGTTGGCTGGCTTCACCACATAAGCTTCTGTTACCGTTGTGGTTTCTTTTGGTGTGCCAGAATAAATGACACTCACAGGCACGAGCTTTCCTGAGTTTGCAAGCTTGTCCAGGTAGGAAACGTGCGGGCTGCTTGGGAGCAATGTAAGATTAATTGTCGCCAAAGGGTTGTTGACCTTGGTACGAACCACATCCCCTTGGGCTCCCACTTTGGTTTCATAGTTGTTTTCCGCCTTTTCAATCTCCACCATATCTTCTGAAAATCCAGTAAGAAACACACTATCTACAATGACCGCAAGATCATTCGGATCATACGTAGCTGTTGCCATTGGCTTTCCCCTCCTCTTTACAGAACAATCGTTCCTTTAATTGCGGCAGTATGGATTGCCCCTGCCTGTTCAAATTGGAAAGAACCATCGTTGTATTCGCGTTTTTCTCGATCTGCTGGATCTACATCCGATCGACTCTTAAAGTGCGTACTAAAAAGAGCCAATCCGTTTTCATCGTGAGCAATCATGCCGTTCAGATCAGCGCGTTTCAGGACCGTGCGAACCTCGGCTTCCAATTGGGCAATACCTGTATTGTCATAGCGTACTTTGGGTGAGCGATTCAGCAGCTTTTGAATGGCGTACTGAATACTAAATACCAGGTAGTCCTGAGCGTGGATAATGTCGATGTATTCGCCAGAAACAGTTTTCCCTTCGCTGGTCACATCGTCACCAGCTTTCGTTACATAGGTGTTTGCACCTAGATCATGAATCTCGTTCAATTCCGTCGTGTCTATATCTAAAGGAGTGGTGCCCTTCAGTGTCTTGAATTTCCATGTGATGCTTCCGACAGCAGCTGAAGCAGCTGCACCAAGCCATGCCGCTTCTGGATAATTGTCAGTCGTCGTGTGGTAAAACATCGTTGTCCTGGTGTATTTTTTGGCATGGATCGCCGCCAAATCCTCTTTACTGGATGTGCTGGCGAAAAACTGCCTTGAATTGTTCTGCTCAACTGCATCCGCGATTGCCGTAATATTTGCAATTTGGCTGCTAGTAGAAACAAGGAAATACCAGTCTTTTGCAAACGTTTTTGGCATGAATTCTGCCCAGCTCTCACCCTCTGTTTTCCTGAGCATAACAGCAATTTCTGAGGGTGAATTATCTCCTTAATTCAATAGGGATAAAACTGCCTTATAGACCTCTGAGCTTTCTGCAAAGTCTTTTAAAACGGCAGGTAGATCATAGTAGGTTTTATAATCCATGCCTTCTGCACTGGTTCCGATAATTAACGGCTTTCCAAAACCGAGTTTTGGCGTAGGTCGTTGAATGTCAATCGTTACGGTAACGTCACTTTTAACCGCCAAGCCCAAACACTCCTTTCACTTGTGCTTTCTTAATTGCTATCAGTTCACCATCGGTTACGTCCAGGGTGCGAAACGTCACATCAAAGCCTTGCCGCCTCTCCCATTCATCCGCGATCAGAACGTCTCTATTTTCGTTTCTCCCAATCTCAGCAACGATGACATTGACTTGATCTTTTAGCAGCTCGCGTCCGTCTCGTTTGAGCCAATCCTGGGCTTTCATCGCATTCTCTATGCTGGTTGCCTTATCGTCAGCGTAAGACAAAAAAGAGACGGTGAAATGAACCGTCCCTACTTGTCGAAGGTTGTTGTCTTCCTGGTATTCGATAGGAAAGCCACGGGCGCCCTCGAAGTCAGCAAAATCATACGTGAGAAATTGTCCTGTTGGCATGTCGCCGCCGCTGTTCATTTCGATCACAGGTAATGATAGATAGGCGGATAAACCTTGAACAATGGCTGACCGGATGGCTTTAAACGGGATCACGGGCAACCACCTTCTTTAACACGTATTTGTTTACATCCCTGTAGTCCCGTTCTTCAGGTGCGTGGACTGTGTACTGCTTTCCCTGGTACTCAATTAGGTCCCCAGCAAGGTGCTTGTTTGTCGTGTACAAGGCTCGATCCTCATTCGTATAGTTGCCGCCCTCTTCTTGTTGCAGGGCAGCGCTGACAGGTTGAATGTGTCCCATGTACGTGGTTCGTGTGGGTACGGCTGGTATCCATACACCGTCGGGATCATGGGAGCCGCCTGTACCCGGGCGGACCAGAACATATGGTGTATTGTATCTCGACAAAATGGGAGAAAATCGAAATGATATCACCTTTACCTCCTCTATTTGTCCACGATTATAAATGTAATTGAATCTCGGAGGGCTTTTTCTTGCACCAAGATTTTGTTTTTCTGCCCCTTTTTCCTCCAAGCATAACGTGGAGACAGTGGTGGTGTACGGATCCTATCGAAGTTTTTAAGAGTTTTCTCTTTCCCGATCGTTCCGATTTTTTCTAGCAAGCCCATTGCTGTCTCGCTGTTCTGAACAATGTTGTTTACGCCAGCCCTTGCCTGCTTGGAGATGGCTGCCTGCGATTTCTTTTTTCCTGTACCTATAAAGGAACGTGCTGGTATTTTTGCTTTTAGGGATCCGTATTCATGGATACCCGCAATCATAGCCAGCTCAGCATCGCCTTGGGCTCCAATGTGAACCTCTTTTTTGGTTAAACGACGTAATTTCTGGATGATCGCAGGTAGAAAGGTTGATTCTGTAACCTCCACATTCGCGCGTCTTGCCCTTGTTCTTCTCGCCCCAGCCAATTACACCCACCGCCCCACATAAGGCGTCAGAAGCGCCGCTACGGGGGCAGGCAGTGCCTCAGAATCATCACTGTATGTGACGGATATATCCCCCACCCTTTCAGATTTTGCACCAGGGTTACGACCAATCATCTGGATATATAACAGGCAAGCCAGCTCAATACTCTCCGGTAGGGTACGTGGCTCCTCTTTCGTGGCTTCGCTTGGTAAGACATATCCACCTAAATAGGTGACAGAAATGTTATGCTCCCCGATAGGCCAGCCCCGATCCCGATACACCCTTCCGTCCCCGATCTCTTCATAATCACCAAGAATTTGATCGGCCCGAACCTCCTCAATGTGATGGATCGGGTAGTTTCTGAGATTCAGATACGGGGAGGGATGCCCGCTCATCCGTTCCGTATACAACTGCTTCCGGAACGAACGCTTACAATGGTTTTCAATGGCTTGCGAAGCCGAGGCAATCAAGAGCGAGAGTGTTTCATCCATGCTGGTATCTTCTGTAGGTATCTGCATGACCCTTTTTGCGCGGTCAAGAGAGGTGAGCATACGTCCACCCCCTATGACATGATGCCAGCTGCCCGTAATTTCGCAAGCAGCTCATTAAAATCGGCAACCAGACCCTCTGCATTTGTTGCTGTGCTGTCTGCTTGTGCAGCTGCTTTTTTGGCGGTCAGCTTGCCATTTAAGGATTTGGTTGCATCCGCTCCGAGCTTGGCAAGTGTGATTGCCCCATCTGCAAGCTTGGAAGTAGTAATCGACGAATCCGGAATGTCAGAAGCGTTGTCCCCTAATTCAATTGGAACCCCGTCTTTTACGATCTGCCCGTCTCCTACGATTTCAAGGACTCCACCTATGACTGTCCGGTTCCCGTTATCAGTGACGTAGTTTTTGGTTTGATTGCCCATGGCTATCGCTCCTTATCCGTTCACTGGCACGCCTGTTAGAATTACGATCGCGTCTTCGTTTGCAGGCTTACCATCAAAACGTTGAATGACTCGCGTCAAAGTAGTGTCGTTGTCGAAAGCGTCCCCGCCAACGTCAGTGGTCTTCGCCTCCAACGACTTGCGATCAAAGAAGAAATAACCGGCTTCAAAATTACCGAAAGCAATTTTTGTCTTTTGCTCCGTAGTGCCTTCATTTTTGATTTCGTCAAACACTTCCACTGGATAACTGAACAGCGTAAAGACATCCGCTTTGCTTGGATCAGGAACCAGGACACTCTTACCATCCGAATATTTCATGTCGGCCAGCGCTTCCGTTGCAGCTGTATTCATAACCCATTTCGCGCCGTTTCTATATCCCTTGTCCACCATGTTTTTCAGTTTACGCAAGGTCTTGATATCCAAGGTTGTGCATGGCAGAGTTCGGTATTTATCGGTTACAAAAATACCTTCGCAGGAATCATCGCCGCCGATTCCATAAAACACCTCGTCGTTTTCTGTGTTCAATGAGATTTCAGTGTACCAGTCGCGCAATTCTTCTGTGATGTCCACTGCGCTGTCGGCCATTAAATCGTTAGTGGCTTCGAAGATACCTGCATATCGGTGCACCTTATATTTGACCTCTTGATATTGTGGTGTCTCCATCTTACTGATAGGCTGTTTCTCATCTACATTGTTCATCCGAAGATTGGTACCACGTCGTTTTGCGCGACTGCCTGAAAGTGTGCCAACAGGCTTCACACCTACCAAATTACGAATAGATTGCTTCGTCTGCTTCTGCTTGATGATCTCTTTAGAAATGTCCTCCGGTACAAGGATGCCGCCTGCTGCCTTGTCTCCTTCCGACATTGAACGGGCCTGCTGCTGCATTTGCTTAAAAGCACGTTGTTCATCGGTGGTCAGCTCTGCCTCTTTACCGTGTTTGAGGTACTTGTCAAATGCGCTACGGTGCTCTTTTTTCAAATCAAACTCTTGACCAGGATCATCTTCTTGCGCGGCAGCCGGGACGGTGCTTGCAGGGGTGTCTGCTTCCCGAAGCTCCTGGAGCAAGTCAATTTGTTTGCGCAGGTTTTTAGCCGCCTCCGCAGCAGCACGAGCTTCCTCCAATTTGTTTTCATTGGTGAGGCTGCGTGCTTCTTCCAACTTTGATGCCAGCTGCTGCCGTAGTTCGCGTTCTCTTTCGTCCATGAGTAAAGTCCTCCTTCAAATTAGGAAATAAAAAAATCGACGATCAGCACAAGCCAATCAAGTCGATTTCGAGTAACAGTTTTTCTTTTTCAAGCTTTCGTTGTTCCTTTGTGGTGATCCCCAATTGATCAATGCTACGCTGGGAAACTTCACTGTCTGGATATGCAGGGAATGGGGTAGGTGAAATCTCTCGCAAGTCTATGTCGATCAGCGTCCGCTCGTATACATCCTCTTCTTTAAGATACGTAAACGAATCTTGCCGGACACTGAACCCAAAGCTTACACCGTCCACGTCCCCGCGCGAAATAGATTCAAATGCGTCTTTTCCCCATGTGCTGTTCGGCAAATCGCACTCGAACCGAAGACCAGTATTGTCTTCCCATAGACGAAGAGTCCCATTTTTCGTGGACCCCAGAACAAAGTCACTCCGGTGATTCCAGAACGCTTTGATTACGTTCTCTGCGAGGCTCCGGGCAAAGGCACCTTTGGCAACCTTCTCGTAAAATTCCCCCCAGATTAAATGACTCCGCTGATTAAACTTGACGACATACCCAGCGATCGTACTTGTCGTTGCCCCTTCATCACCTGTGCTGCGAACTTCAATTTCTTCGACCGGAAGAAATCTGATTTCTTTTTTACCCACTACTCTCACCCCCTTTCGGTGCCTCTTTTCCAAGGCCAGCTTTCAACATTTGATACTGGTCCATCTTGTCCAAGCTTACAAAGTTCAAGCTCACAAAATGTTTATCGCCGAGGTCTCCGATGCTGTCGCGTTCTTCTAATTCACGGACCTCGTTAATGGTATAAGCACCCATCGCGATCATTTCTTTGTAGAACTGTGCCCTGCTAATACTATCGCCGCGAAGTTCGCTTGTCAGATTAAATTTCACATAGTATCGCCTTCGTTCCATTTCTGTGAACAATTTATAGATTAGCTCTTGCTCCCAGTTCGTAATGATTGGCTGCAGAGTGCTTTTTACGTATTCCAAAGACTGATGTTCAATGTTGGAGAATGTCGCTTTATCCATTAAGCCAAGCTTGTGCGGTGGTATCTTATAAATTTTTGCTACCTCACCGATCCCGAACTTATGCGTCTCGATAAACTGAGCATCATCCAAGTTCATCCCCAGACTTTGGTAGTCCAAACCAGCATCGAGAATGGCGATCCGATGGGCGTTACTAAGGCCCGAGTTTACCTTTTGCCATTCATCACGTATCTTGTCCTTGGCTGGCTTATCGAGACTGCCTGGGACTTTCAAGATTCCTCGGGTTGTCGTCCCATTTGCATAAAAAGAACCAAGAAATTTCTTCTGTGCTTGCTGTACGCCAATCTCTTCGCGGATGACTGCAATTGGGGTGATTCCTTTTATTCCACTTCGACTAATAGACTTGAGATGCAAGATATCGGCATCTCGAATTTTTCTCGTCTCGCCGCTTGGAAGAATGGTTATATACCATAACTCTCCTGTCAACGGGT
This sequence comes from uncultured Brevibacillus sp., assembly GCF_947502445.1. GTDB lineage: Bacteria > Bacillota > Bacilli > Brevibacillales > Brevibacillaceae > Brevibacillus. The sequence goes on along the minus strand of NZ_CANMZW010000065.1, from coordinate 3,091 downwards.
CACGGTGGACATCCGTTTTGGATGGATCGAGTGGCCAAAGTGCCTTTGGTTGCCCATTGTAAGGACCGCTATCATACCACTCGATATTTGCGTAGGCGTTTCCCCAAGCAACTAGATGTACTTGAAGCAGCTCTTTGAAGGTGTAGGCACTCATTTGCGAGTTTGGCCGGAGTCCTAGCAACTTGGCAACAGGGTGTGATTCGTCCCTTTCAAGCCCGCTCCCGCGCTTTTTAAAAACTTGAATCGGCAGCTTTCCTATGTCCCCACCCAAGATTGATGCACACGTATAAACATTGCTATTAAATAGGGATGATGAGCTTGTAACCCTTAGCCCGCTGGAGGTTTTTGCACCGCCTCCGAAGAGGTCTAAAAACCATTGCTTGGGATTTAATAGGTTCGACAATTCGCTGGACCGCTGCTCCCACCACCGCCGGAAATAACCCTTACGTCTCATGCTTCACCTCCTCCCTAGAACGAAAAGTCATCGCTCATAATGTGGCTATTCAAGTCTACTGTTCGATGGGACATGACCAGCTTGTGGCTATTGATGACCGCGTCAACGGGGTCGATCCGTTTGGTTTTTGCTAGGGGGTCTTTGTCAATCTTGATTTCCCCAAAGCTATTACTAGTCGTTTTCGCGTTCGCCATGCTCCAGGTGAGCAACTTATTTCGCCTGTCGTAGATGACGTTGCCTGCTTCCACTTCGAGCCTGAAATCCTCAGTTGCGTCATTGAGGCTTTTCGCGCTCTGAGTGATCTCCACGCAATCCACGCCAAACTCTTCCAGGTCAGACAAAAAGGCATCCGCATTATGTGGGTCATATGCGATGCCTTTTAGCTTCAGGTCATATTTGGTTATCAAATCTCGATAATATTTGAGGATGTACTTGTAATCGGTTTTGACACCACCAAGGGTTTCAGTTGGAGTCAACAGTCCTTCCATGATCCACATATCATATGGTGCATGGTCAGTTTTCACATGCTCTGCAACACGCTTCGCCGGGATAAAACTATGTGAGTGGATGTAATACTTCTGATGGCGTCCATCGTTCAATGGAAATTCAAGAGTGCCAGTCGTTAAGTCACCACCTGACGACAAATCCAGCCCAAGGTAACATTCCCTTCCGGTCATGTCTTCAATGGTTGTATCTGATCCGCAAGCTTTCCAATGCTCCATGTTCATATACTGTTTGTCTGAGAACATCACCCAGCGATTTAATGCCTTGGTCAAGAAATTGCGAAGCTCATCACCTTGCATGGCCTTTGCTTTTATCGCGTCAGCTCTCAGGCTGTCAAGGGTTTCGGTTGTCCACAACGGGTTTGCTTTAGGCCAATTTCTTTCATCCCAAATATCATCTTCTTTGTCCAGCTCACAGATGAAAACAAACTGTGTCTCATCGTTGTATGCACCAGACACGACCATTTTGCAATACCCATACAACTGATAGCACGGACTGTTTATGTCAAAGCCTGCCGTTGTGATAACCGAAATGAGACATTGCTTGAGCTTCTTTGTCCCGTCAGACAGAAGCTTGTACATCTGATTGTCTTTATGCTTATGGTACTCATCTACCGATGCGAAATAAGGACGGAAACCATCGATCGTGTTGGTGTCTCTTCCAAGCGCCCGGATTTCGCCTCTGGTTACATTACAAAGAATTGTGCTCTTGTATTCTTTTATAGTGAACAGCCCGTCAGTATATTTATCGCCTGACAATTCGAGGTCCGCATTGATGAATTTAAAGCATTCCTTCAATACGATTCTCGCTTGATCTTCTTTCGTGGCTGTACAATAAATCTGAGGGTAATTGTATCCATCGAAGTTCCCAAAAAAAAGAGCAGGAACAGCATTTCCTAACGATTTACCGTTTTGGCGTGCGACCTGAACATATGAGGTACGGAAACGCCTGTATCCGTCAACTGTTACCCAGCCATTCCAGCTCCCAAAAATGAAATCCTGAAAGCCCCACAACTCAAGAGGCAGCTCCTCCTCACCCTCGGCAATCGTAAGTGATTCAGCAAACTCGATGATTTCCTGGGCTTTATCCGGGTTCCAGACGTAAGGAAATTCTTCTGTACCCTGCCTTTTTAAATCGTTCAGGTGTCGCTCACACGCTTGGCGCTGTGTGAGTCCAGCTACAATCTCTCTATTTACGACCGCAAGAGCGTAGGCGGTAACTCGGTCGCATTCCTGCACCGTGTTGTATGGATATCTCTGTGCCCTATCCACTTCGACCAGCTCCAAACTTTACGAACTTGCTTGGTGGCTTGTCGTCCTTCTTTGGCTTCGGTACGCTCTTCACTTTTGACAATGGGTTCAGGAAAAGCCGATCCTGCATTTTGATCAACATGTCCATTTTTTTATTGATGGCCGTCTCGATTTTCAAGATGCCATCCATAGACGCTAGTTGTGAAAGATACATTTGAGCTTTAATGCCAAACAGCTTTACATCCTCATCATTTGCTGCCGCTTTTTCATAAATCCCCTCGAAATATTCCTCAAAAACATCCTGATTGATAGCTATTTTTTCAAGTTTTTGATACTGATTGAGCAGCTTTTCATACTCCGAATAGGTCCGGCAATACATCGCCAGTAACCCTACATCCGAACTGGTAAGCAGCTCAATATTCTGTTCAGCTGCCGCTTTGTATTCCTTCAAACATTGTTTCCAATGAGAGAAGGCAACCACGTCATTTTTCACAAATGACGGGGGCTTTAGCTTATCAAGCTCACTTTTTCCAAGCTTGATTTCGTTCTCTTGCCGATGGCGAATTTGTTCTTTCGTTAACCGGTTCGGATTACCCTCCGCGAGGTGCAGAGAAGTTGGCTTTGCATTCCGTCCCATCGGGTTCACCTCCCAGATTCTCCGAAAATTTGATAAAACGAGTTTTTACGCGATTAAGGGGGCACGCGGTCTACAACACACCTCCCCTAGGTTTTGAAGGCAGGGGGGTATTCACCACTCTCCCTTTTTCTAGTTATACCTTTTAAACACAAGAAAAAAGACCCTTAACATGATATGATCCCCTTATAGTAGACAGAAAAAAGGAAGCACCTTACTCTGTCTAGTATGGGGGGATTTTCTCATGGG
>NZ_CANMZW010000064.1 GCF_947502445.1 uncultured Brevibacillus sp. | reverse complement strand
ACCGCCGTATACCGGACGGTACGTACGGTGGTGTGGGAGGTCGGCTACTCAACTAATGGGTAGCCTCCTACCCGATTAAATCAGAAACAGGGACAAATCAATTGACGGTGAAAATGATTATCAAATACAATCAGATGGACTTAAGGCGAGGAGTATAGAGAAGGCGGGTCGAGGATGAAAAAAATTTTGCTGATTGAAGATGAAAAAAACATGGCTCGCTTTATTGAGCTTGAGCTGCGTCATGAGGCTTTTCACATCACCGTTGCCTATGACGGAAAAACAGGACTGGATTTGGCACTGAAGGAAGAATGGGACGTCATCCTGCTGGACCTGATGCTCCCTGGCGTAGATGGTTTGGAAGTGTGCCGAAAAATAAGAGCGGTGAAAAAGACACCGATTATAATGCTTACCGCCAGAGACAGTATTACGGATCGTGTATCGGGACTGGATAGCGGTGCCGACGATTATATTCCAAAGCCTTTTGCCATCGAGGAGTTATTGGCGCGTATGCGGGTTGTCTTTCGCAGGCAGGAAGAGCAGGAGGACATCCAGCGATCTTCGCTGATTCATAAAGAGCTGCAGGTCGATTTAGATGCGAGAGTCGTTAGAAAAGGCGATCAAGTCATTGAGCTGACCAAAAGAGAGTATGATCTGCTCGTTACTTTCATGAAAAATATGAACCGGGTATTGGCCAGAGATATGCTGCTGGACAATGTGTGGGGATTCGAAGCGGCAGTAGAAACCAATGTAGTCGACGTGTACGTACGCTATTTGCGCAATAAAATTGATAGCCCCAAGGAGCCGAGCTATATTCAAACCGTTCGTGGAATTGGCTACGTGATGAGAAAATGAAGAGAAGCCTCCTTTCCTTTTCGCAGATTCCCATCAAGTGGAGGCTGACAATCTGGTCTTCTGTGCTTTTATTTCTCGTATTCGTTGCCTACAATGCATTTCAATATTTCTTTATCGAAAAATGGATGATGAAGCAAGAAGAGCAGTTGATCCAACAAACGATGCGTGACATCATCAACTACTCGTTAGAAAAGGAGCTGTCGTTCAAAGAAACGGAATTAGCCGAAATTCGTGGCTTTCTGGAGCGAGTGAATCAAAAAGACCAGCTCATTCGCATCCTGGATGAAGACGGGAATCCACTGATGGTCGTGTACGACGATTATCAAAACAAAAGGCTGCAGACCATTCCCCTCTTTCACTTTAGCCATGCGACAACCGAGTATGTAAATGGGAATCTCGTGATGGGAAGTGGGCCGATTACGATCTTTCAATTTACGGGGACGGTTGAGATTGTAAAAGACATGCAAACATATGAACAGCTCAGTGGCGCCTTGTTTCAGGTCATGGCGTTTGGCTGTTTGGGGGCAGTCGTGATCAGCGGATTGGGTGGCAGATTGCTGGCACGTCAGCTGCTTAAGCCTTTGCAATCGATGAATGAGACGATTCGTAAGATCAAGCAAAAAGGGCTTCAGGAGCGTGTCGTGTATTACGATAATCAGGATGAAATCGCTAGCCTGATGAAAATGTTTAATAAAATGATGGATCAGGTAGAGCGGTCCTTTAGGCAGCAAAGGCAGTTTGTCGAGGATGCCTCGCATGAGCTGCGAACACCACTTGCGATTATTGAAGGACATTTGGCGATGCTACGGCGGTGGGGAAAAAACGATCCGGCTGTGCTGGAGGAATCCCTGCATGCATCGATTCAAGAGCTGACACGTCTCAAAGGGCTGGTTCAGGAGATGCTGGAGCTCACGCGGGCGGAGCAGGAATTACAAGAGCGTGAGCCCAGATTGCCTCATCCAGCTCAAGCGCTTCGCCAAATCATCCGCAATATTGCTGTACTGTACCCAGCCTTTCAGTTCGCAGAGGACGTAGATGCATTAGATGGGATGACCTTGGCAGTATGCGAAGAGCATTTGGAGCAAATTCTGCTCATTTTGCTAGACAATGCGGTGAAATATTCCGGTGAGAACAAACGGGTAGAGATCAGCGCCGTTTTGTGGCAGCAATCGGCGCGTATTTCGATCAGCGACTGGGGCATAGGAATTCCCGAGCAGGATTTGCCGTATGTGATGGACCGGCTCTATCGTGTGGACAAGTCGAGAAGCAAGGAGCAAAACGGGCATGGACTTGGGCTGTCTATCGCCAAGCGTCTGGTGGAAAAATACGACGGAACGCTAACGATCCAAAGTATAGAAGGTAAAGGAACGACGGTATCGTTTCTGCTGCCGAACGTAATAGAAGAGGGAACATTCTCGTAGAAAATGTTTTTTTGATTTTCACAGCGTTTTCTCATTTTCGTCAGATACAATAGTCATCGTTGAACTAATTGACAATGATTTTCATTATTAAATTCGTACGAGAATGGAGAGATCTGCTTCATGAGAAAAAAATCTATGCTAGGACTCATGCTTTTTACGATGATGACCTTGCCATTCATGGCTGGCTGCGGCGCTAATCAGGCAGCGAACAATAATACAGCTACCTCACAGCCACAGGCCGATGCCAATGCGGCAGGCTCAAACGCTACCGAGCCAGCTAAAAAAGACGGAGAGCAAGTCGTCAACGTATTTACGGCAAGACATTACGATGTAGACGGCAAGGTATTCGCTGAATTCACCAAGCAAACAGGCATTAAAGTAAATGAAGTAAAGGGCACAGCGGAGGAGCTGGTTGAACGCTTGAAGCGTGAGGGTGAAAGCTCTGAAGCAGATTTGTTCATTACCGTTGATGGCGGTGTTTTGAACTACGCCAAGCAAAATGGCGTGCTTCAACCGATTCAATCTGCCGACGTAGAGAAAAATGTACCAAAAGAATTGCGGGACAAAGACAATGAATGGATCGGGATGGCGACACGTGCACGGGTTATCGTATATGCCAAAGATCGGGTGAAGCCAGAACAGCTATCTACGTATGAAGACCTGGCCACCGACAAATGGAAAGGAAAAGTGCTGGTACGCTCCTCCTCCAATTTGTATAACCAGTCACTGGTTGCTTCTTTTATCGAGCTGAATGGTGAGCAAGAGGCGGAAGCATGGGCAAAAGGTCTGGTGAACAACTTTGCACGAAAGCCTGAAGGCGGAGACCGCGATCAGGCAAAAGCGATCGCAGCCAAGGTTGGTGATGTTGCCATCATGAACACGTACTATGTAGGACAGATGCTGCATTCTAAAGACGCTGAAGAAGTGAAGGTCGCTGAGAACATCGGAGTCTTCTTCCCGAATCAGAATACGACTGGCACACATCTGAATATTAGTGGTGTCGGCCTCGCCAAGCATTCCAAGCATAAAGACAATGCGGTAAAGCTGATCGAATTCATCACGGGTAAAGAAGGACAAACCATGCTGACACAAGGCAGCTTTGAATTCCCAGTGAACCCGGAGGCAGACAAGCCAGCATTGCTAAAAGAGTGGGGCGAGTTCAAAACACAGCAGCTCGATTTCGCCAAGCTGGGAGAGCATAACAAAAAAGCGGTTGAATTGCTGAATAAAGCGGGCTGGAAATAAGCATGATCGGATCAGCGCTCTTGAGAAATTTGAGACGGAATCTGAATGGATGGGTAACGCTGAGCGTAATAGGGGCCTTCTTGGCCCTTCTTCCGTCTCTTTATATTTTGTTCGGACTTTTTCAAAAAGAAACTGAAAACTGGCAACACATCCAGGAATACATGCTGGTCGATTCCGCCCTGCAATCGCTTTGGCTTGTACTCGGAACCGGCGCCTGTACGATCATCGTCGGCGTGACATTAGCTTGGTTAGTAGCGGCTTATGATTTCCCTTTGCGCCGCTTTTTTAACTGGGCTTTTGTGCTACCGCTGGCGATTCCGCCTTATATTGCAGCTTATACGTACGGTGCCATGCTTAGCTATACGGGAAGTGTCCAAACCTTCTTTCGCAATACAGTCGGCTGGACCCCTGATCAGCGCTACTTCGACATCATGTCGATGAAGGGTGCCATTTTTATTTTTACCTTGTTTTTGTTTCCGTACGTGTACCTCATCACGAAAACATTTTTAGAGAAGCAGAGTGCAGCTTTTATTGAAAATGCAAGACTGCTAGGGAAAAATTCGTTTCATACATTTTTCGTGATTGTCCTGCCGCTCTCCCAAGGGGCGATTGTCGGCGGTGCCAGTCTTGTCGCCTTTGAAGTGCTCAACGATTTTGGGGTCACGAAGCATTTTGGGATATCGTCGTTTACGACTGCGATCTTCAAAACGTGGTTTGGGATGTTTGACGTGGATTCGGCGATCCGTCTGGCAGCATGGCTGATGAGCTTTATTATCGGATTGTTCGTCATCGAGAGGCTGCTGCGCAAGCGTAAAAAATACAGCTCACCGACAAGCAAGATGAACCCACTTAAACGCCGACAGTTAAAAGGCGTGTGGAAATGGGCGGCAATGGCTTTAGGACTCGTGGTTGTTTCCTTGTCCTTTTTGATTCCTGTGATTCAACTCGTCGTATGGGCGACGTGGACCTATGAAGACGTATGGAACTCAGGATTTTCGGAGCTCCTTTTCAATACACTGTCGATCTCTATTGTTTCGATTTTCATTTTGATGCTGCTGGCGGTTATCGTAGCCAACGTCATCCGCTACGCTCGCGGATCGACCTTTTCGCTGATGCTGACCCGCTTTATTTCCATGGGCTATTCCATACCTGGAGCGGTTTTGTCTATTGGCGTGCTCGCTGTAGTCATATCTGTCGATCAAAAGCTGAGTGGCGTATACGGGTGGCTGGGCCTTGGTGAGGGCAAGCTGGTGCTCGGTATGTCCTTGTTCATGCTGATTTTTGCTTACATCATCCGTTTTCTTGCGGTTGGCTATAACGCTGTGGAGGCGGGCTTTGAAAAGACAGGAAATCGCTACACGGAAGCCTCACGTTTGCTTGGGCTGGGCATGACACGAACCTTTTTTAAAGTAGATTTGCCTTTGATCAAAGGGGCGGTTTTCACCGGCTTTGTTTTAGTATTCATGGAGATCATCAAGGAGCTGCCGCTCACGCTCCTGCTGCGTCCATACAACTTCGAGACATTGGCGACAAAAGCGTACCAGTACGCCAGCGATGAACAAATTCATCAAGCCTCGATTCCGTCCCTCTGTATAATTGCGGTTGGGATTGTCTCTGTTTTTTTCTATCACTGGTTAGGAGAGAAACAAGCAAAATGACGTATTTTCAAATGGAAGAGATATCGTTTGGTTATGGGACAGGGAGTCGGAATGTCATACAAGAGTTTACGATGCGGATGGAGCAGGGAGAGATTGTCGGGATATTGGGACAGAGTGGCTGCGGCAAAAGCACCCTGCTGCGGCTGATTGCAGGGCTAGAGGAGCCAAAGGCAGGACGCATCGTGATTAATGGACGAATCTTGGTTGATCAGCGCCAATTCGTAGAGCCAGAGCGACGTGGAGTCGGTATGATTTTTCAGGACTACGCGCTGTTTCCTCATTTGACTGTCGAACAAAATATTTTATTTGGACTGCACGGATTATCTAAAAAAGAGCGCGGGCAACGTCTAAAGGAGATGCTGGAGCTTGTGCAGATGCAGGAGTACAGCAAGCGATATCCGCATGAGCTGAGCGGCGGGCAGCAGCAGCGTGTGGCCTTTGCCCGGGCATTGGCTCCGCGACCGGCGATTCTTTTGATGGATGAGCCCTTCAGCAATCTGGATACAGAGCTAAAAAACAAAATACGTGAAGACTTAAAGCAGTTGCTGCGAGCAGCTAACATTACCTCTATTTTGGTTACGCATGACAAAGAAGATGCCCAAACAATCTGTGATCGAATCATTCGAATCACACGCTAGTGCCAAGCAAAGAACAGACTCCCTCTCCAAAGTGCAAGGCTTGCGGGGGGAGTTGTTGTATAATGTACTGGTAGAGATTATTGTTTCCGGGCATCTTGTAGGTATAGATGGCCATCGTATAGGAGGAGAAGTACGTATGAAAGTCGAGATCTGGTCTGATTTTGCCTGCCCGTTTTGTTATATTGGGAAAAGACGTTTTGAGGCAGCCCTGAGTCAATTCCCGCACAAAGAAAAAGTGGAGACGATTTTCCGCAGCTTCGAGCTGGACCCGCATGCCAAACGGGATACTACCGAAACCATTTACGACATTTTGGCGGCCAAATACGGTATGCCTGTGGAAAAAGCAAAGGGCATGACAGAACAAGTGGCACAGCAAGCCAAAGAAGTAGGCTTGGAATATCATTTTGACACGATGATCCCGACCAATACGGCTGACGCTCATCGACTCGCTCACTACGCCAATGCGCACGGAAAAATGACAGAAATGATCGAATGTCTGTTGAAAGCATACTTTACCGATTCGCTCCACCTGGGTGATCATCAGGTACTGGCAAAGCTGGCTGCTGAAATCGGTTTGGATCAGGAACAAACGCTGGCGATGCTGGCAGGGGATGAATACAGCGAGCATGTACAGGCAGACAAGCAAAAAGCTGCTGCTCTGGGCATCAATGCTGTCCCGTTCTTTGTGTTTAATGACAAATATGCTTTATCCGGTGCACAGCCAGGCGAGGCCTTTTTCAACGTGCTAAATAAAGTGTGGGAGGAAGAAAGCGCTGCTCCTACCTTGCAATTTGTTCAAACAGATGAAAAGAAAGACGCTGACGGTGAAAATTGCGCGGATGGCTCCTGCAAGCTCTAACTATTGTCTACGCTCGACCGATTCCTGCTACGGGGATCGGTTTTTTTGCTTTAAATGAATAAGAAGCCGAAGCTAGCGCGAGTAAAACCATGATTCCACTCATCCAGCCTAGCTGGAGTCGTCGTCCAGGTGGCGGCTCCCCAAACCATGATCGTGAGTAAGGCTCCTGTAAAAGTAGTGGCTGTAAACGGAAAAAGAAACAGCGCGAGCGCATGAATAACCAGGCTCATGGTGATGGTGCGGGCTGGACCCCATTTATCTACGGCAACTCCTCCAAAGCTTGCACCGACTAATGCGAAAATTCCTAAGGCCAAAAGGGCAGTGCTGATCAACGAAATTGAAAAGTTAGCCGTTACGCGCAAGAGGGGAGAGACATACGTGAATACCATCGTATATCCAGTGATCCAGAACAGGGTGGTCAGCAATCCGCTGATGATTCTCTTGTCACGCAGAACGAGTAATTGCTTGCGAAAAGGAAGAGGTTCTTCGCCGCTTGCCTTTGGAATAAGCTTGCTCATGAGGAGAAGCAGGGCTACTGTAATAATGGCTAAATAAAGGAAAACATAGCGCCAGTCCTGACTGGCAGCGAGCCACGTCCCAAGCGGTACCCCGAGCACGAGCGCAAGGCTGAAGCCGGTAATCACTTTAGCGATGGCTGCTCCTTGTTTGCCAGGCGGTGCCAGACGTGCGGCATCCACCTGTGCGTGGTAAGAGCCCTTTGGCATAATAAACGGTTCTGCTTTCAGGTCATTACGAATTTTGAAGCACGCAGGTATCACGCCTCGTGTCCGCTTTGAAGTTCTTGACACAAATACGATTGGGAGCATGATACAGGAAGGGCTTGGGATTACGATCGGACCGGAGCTGATGTTTAAAAAGCAGCCAGGAATCCATATCGGCCAGCTCCGTGAAGTAAATTGGCGCTGTCTATCTTTGGCCTGTCCCTCAATTGCCTGTGCTTCCCCTGCTGTGCAAGCTTTTCTGTCCGTAGCCAAAAGCTGTTTCGAAAGCAATGAATAGCTTCTGAAAATAGAAAGGGGGCAAAGCCGAATCGGGCTTGCCCTATTTTTTTATGAATATTTTTTACATTTTGAAACAAATCTGGTTTTCATTCGAATAATGGACGTAGCAGCTTAAAAAGAAAAGTGAGGGAAGCGGAAATGAAAAAATGGACACGAAGCATGTATGTACTTCTGGCGGCAAGCTTGGTCGTTACGGCACCCAGCAGTCTTGTGGCGGCAAAGGAATCATCTGCACAAGATAAGCGAAGCGAAACAGGGGCTGTTGATGAAAAAACGGTTCGTAAAGTAGAACAAGCAATAGCGAAGCTCAGTGAGCTAGTCCCTTATTTGAAGGACTATCCCATCACGGAATATGAATTAACCGAAGATGAATCTTTAATTTTTGTGCAAAAGTATCAAGCCAAGGACAAAGAATTCCCTAATGTAGGCCTGAACTTTGATAAGACAACAGGCAAGATAGAAACATTTAGGCTATCCACAGATCCAGGATCTGATTCCACGCCTCTTTATGAGGGTGCAAAAGAAAAAGCGACTGCATTCATGAAGAAGTGGTTTGGCGAGGATATGGGCGGGTACCAATACGAACCCGATACCCCCAAATACAACGATACAATCCTGTTTCGGAAAATAGTGAATGGTATTCCTTTTCTAAATGATACGATCAGCATCACTGTAGGCAGCGGCAGGCAAATTCTGGGTAAGGAAAAAGGCGATGGCTATACCAAGTCGATTGCCAATGAGCAGGAGGGAAGACGAATCCAGTTTGCCGATCCAAAGCAAGCGATCTCCAGAGAAATGATCGAGCAGGAGTTTGCTTCCTCTATGAAGCCTTACTTCGGTTTGAGTGCTGATGGAAAGCAATACAGGTTCCTCTATGCACCCGCGCTCGGAGAAATTGTGGCAAGCTCTGGCAAAGACAAAGGCGACCAAGCAAAAAAAGCAGAAGATCGAGTGATCCAGTTCCAGCCGCGAGCAAAGGAAGCGTTTGTGAAATCAAAAGAAGAGGCAGTTGCATTCTTAGCAAGCAAAACAGGGTTTGATTTTACAAAGGGACGCGCAGGTTTTCAGGAAGTCAGCGACCTTGATAAAGGCGATACCAACTATGTATGGATGTCTGAGGACGGCGTCATTGGAAGCCTATTTTTTGAGACGAAAACGGGTAAAGTTAAGAACTATCAGGTGCTAGAAACAAAACAAAAAAGTGAAGCGGACAAGAAATTAACGGAAGAGCAGGCATTGCAAAAGGCCGTGGAGGCCATGTCCGAGTTTTTGCCGCTCACTGATAAAGAAATGACATTGACAGCAAATCGTTATGAAGCTGACAAAAATTTATATGAGTTTGACTTTAACCTTGCCTATCAAGGTTATGTGGTAGATAACTTACTGAGACAGGCGCATGTAGATGCGGCGACAGGAAAAGTCACTTTGCTTGACTGGCAAGTCGGCAAAACCTTGCCGTTCCCAGATATAACAAAGGCCATTTCACGAGTGGAAGCAGCAAGGAAATACCTGCAAAAGTATCCTCTCAAGCTCTACTATTCGATTAATAAAGCAAACAAGAATGTAGCAGAGCTTGTTTATAGGCTGCCCACCTCTCCTGATGAGGATATCGATGCGTTGACCGGAGAATTTTATCAATTTGGTGTAGGCAAATAGATATACTTGTTTTTAGGTAGGGATGGGAGGGAAAACGTTGTCTGAGGATTTATCTGAACGGATAGGTGTCATTTATGAAGCCTATTATGATGATATTTACCACTTTCTCCTCTATTTCACTGGTCGTCAGGAAGATGCAGAGGATATGGTGCAGGAGGTTTTTTCCAGGCTACTACGGATACTGCCAAAGTATGACGGACGGGTCGCAATGAAGACATGGTTATTTTCGATTGCCAAGCATATAGCGATTGACCACTATCGCAAGCAAAAATGGCAAAGACTGTTCTCTAATAATTGGCTGTCTATCATGAAATCAAAAGAAGGCTTGCCGGAAAGTGAATTCGAGGCCAAGGAAGAAGTACAGCGTATAAAGCGTGCCTTGCAGAAAATAAAGCCACACTTGCGTATCATCGTGATTCTTCGCTACATCAAGGAGTACAGCGTAAAGGAAACTGCGGAAGTTTTGGAGATACCGGAGACGAAAGTTAGAGTGGATTGTCATCGTGGACTAAAAGCTTTGCAAAACATTTTGGGGGAATCGGCGGAAGAGGGGATTGCGAATGGGTTTGCTAGATGAGGAATACGTGATCCAAATGCTACGGCAGATAAAGCAAGAGAGTCCGCCGCCTCGTCAAGAATGGAAGCGGGTAGGCAAAGAGAAACTTTTACGTCAGGCGAACCGTGTATGGTGGAAACAAAAAGTTGTTAGAGTGGTTACTGCGACAAGCACGTTTGCTGTTGCGGCTTTACTCGGGGTGTGGATTAGCAATGGGTCATTTATTAAGAGAACCACTGATCCTCTATGGATACAGTTCCAAGGAGCGCCAATTTCAACGATCTCGCCACCTGAACTTCCGATCAAACAGGATGACGTGAATAATGAAGCAGTACCTTCACCAAAGGCAGAAAAGCAGCTCTCGGATCAACCACCTGCCCAAACAAAGGCGCAGCAGCCAAAAAAGTCACAAGATCAAGCTGCACTTAATGAGCCAATTAGCGCAGTAGCTTCGCCAAAGGCAAGCATGGAGAGAGAGAAATCACCCAAACGGCATAAGACAGCAGTAGAAGAACAGGCAGAGCGATTTTTACGTGACAAGCTTGGAGACAAAAGTGCCCAGTATGAGGTAGATATTGTCCATTCCAAGCTCGGTGATGGCCAAATTGCATTTCGGCGTGTAGTAGCGGGCATACCCCAACAGGAAAGCAGTGTGACTGTGAAGGTAGATGAGCATAACGGAGAAATGAGCTTGCTTTATTATCCAGATTTCGAGCAAGCCTCCGCTAACTTCGAACAAGTACAACCGGCTGATCGCATAGAAGAAACGGTGGCTGCCGGGAAGCTGGCGGCTACACTGCGGCTCGTTTATGTAGCAAAAGCACAGCACAAGCTGCGATACATGCCAGATCCTCATATATTCATTGATGCAAAGTCAGGACAAATGGTAAGAAGCAAACAGCATGAAACAGTGGTACTGGCAGCAGAAGGCAAAGGGAATCGATTGACTGTGAAGGAGGGAGAAAAAGGAGCTGAGCTGCTTTCAAACGAGTTTGGGTTTGCTGTTTCTGGAAAAGGCTTTATGATAGCCGAAAAGAATGGCTATTCATTCACATGGTCACTCGGCGAGGGACGCTCGATCAAGCTGTTTACAGACGATAATGGTGTTTTTACCGGATACGTTTTAAAAGGATCAGTAGAAAGGCAAAACAGTCATGTAGTCACTATGGAGCAGGCACAGGAAGCTGCCCTGAACCAATTGAAAAATTACTTGCCGTCTCAAATTCGTGAGGTTTCTTTGGAAGAAGTGCGTCAGAATATAGGGGCGACCCAGTTCACTTTTGTTCCATTCATTCAAGGAATGCCGGTTATTGACTCACCTTATGTTGTGACAGTGGAGCTGTCTAGTGGAAAAATAACCAGCATGACGGGTGAATTCACAAGGGAATTTGTGCTTCCCAATCAAACAGAAGCTTTGTCTGAGCAGGATGCCGCTAAGTATTTCATGATGCAGGTGCCACTGGAGCTTGTTCATTGGACACCAAATGACAAGGAAGCTCCTATCCTGGTTTACCAGATTCAAAGCAGCTCCGAGAAGCCGTGGTCAATGGATGCAAAAACGGGCGAGGTCGTCAAGTAGACAATACAATCCAATTTGATATGTACGCTTATGAAAAGAGACAGCGCAGCTAGCTGTCTCTTTTCTGTATAGATAAGAATAGTACGATTCGTATCCAGTATAAATGTAACTACGGCTCTTATGTCGCTTAAAGGCTCGGCATTGCTGAGGTTTCTGACAGTCGACTTTTCAGCTCAAGCGCTTGTTCCACAGAGCTGATTGCATCATTTAGCGAGAGCATCGATTCGCAATTGTTTTTCAAGCACCAGATAGCATGCTCCAGACTTTTTGCATAAGGATTGGCAGATTCCAAGATGATCTCTTCTCTCCCCGTTTCTGTGTAGGCATACATACTTGCATTGACCTCGCCATTTGTGTCGCTTTCATGATAGACCAGTTTGACCTGCTCAAAATAGGCTTCGTAACCAACCGTAAACGGTATGATCATCTGGAATACCGAAAAGCCATGTGACAAAATCCAGTTCGTGAATCATCAGCTGGATCGCAATCGAGTCAAGAGCCGACCGTATTTTTGTTGCTGGCATATGGAGTGCAGATAGGCATAAGCCGGATCGAACTTGATAAACTGGTTGACCAGTATTGTCTTGGAAGAGCGTTTCTCAGCACGCTTCATCACTTCCGCATCTTCCGGGCTGAGGCAGAGTGGAGTCTCGCAAAAGACATGCTTGCCCCTCTCCAGTGCTTCCACCGCATATTGTCTATGCAGCGTGGATGGCAAACAAATATCAATCAGGTCAATGCCTGGGTCCGTCATTATTTTATCGATCTGGGTCGTTGTTTCTACCCCTAGCTCATGCTGCAGTTCTTGCAGCTTTTTTTCGTTTCTGCCAAAAACCACGATACGGTCAATCTGGTTCATCTTTTTCAATAGACGTGCATGATACGAGCCGAAGCCGGTACCTAATATCCCCACATTCATCCAGGCAGCCCTCCTTTTTCCCTATCGTAACGCACAATTGTTGACAACTGATTGTCAGTAATAGAAAGATAGGGGTAAGACTAGTCGAATAGGGAGGGAGCGCGTATAACCTATCAAAAAGTAGGCGGCGATTGCTTCACACGACGCGTCCACCCGTATGGACTTGTGGTGAAAAAAGCAGACTGGTACCTCGTAGCTTTTTGCGAAGACATAGGCGAATTACGGACGTTTAAATGTGAGAGAGTCATTGCGGCTGAACAGGTGGAGGAGTCGTATGAGATTCCAGAGGCATTTTCACTAGAGGGTCATTGGAAGAAGCAAGGGGTGCTTTTCAAACAAGATTGCAGGGCGAAGGAGTTTTATCCAGTTACGATCAAGCTGCATGAGACGAAGCGGGCAATTATGCACAAGCTGGACGTGATTGAATCACGACAGGAAGAGGAGTATTTGCTGCTCGCCATCAACTGGTACAGTCACGAAAGAGCCTGCCAGGAAATAGTCGATTGGCTCGGTCATATCGAAGTGATCGAGCCAGTGCTGCTACGAGATTTTGCCGAGGAAAAAGTCAGGGAGTTGATGCGTCTGTATACATAAAAAGGGCGGGTTAGTTGGTACCTGCCCTTTGGTACATGTATAAAAATTGCGTGAATCCCAAACCTATGATGATTTTAGGTGTATTCAAAACAAATGACGGCTTTCCTTAGCTCCTGATCGTAAAATAAGTGGACGGAGCCTGCGCCGTATGCCTGGAATAAGTAGCCTGTCAAAGAACCTATGTAAGTAAATACTTCTCCGTTTTCCTTGAGGGGGAGATGCATGAGGTTGGTGTTTTCAAACTGGCGCATCTCCTCGATGGATACGTCGTATTCCTGCATGAATTTTTGGGTCTCGTCGGATTGAAAGGCAACATCGTCCAGGATTCCATTGATCTCGGGATACGAAAAGCCCCAGCCATCTGTTCTTTTCTTTTCGATGTCTGCGATCAACTCATCGACGGAGTCAAAGGTTTCTCCAATACTGGAAAAGGGATAAATGGCTTTAGTGAGTGTATAAAACTGCTTTCGGCTGTTATAGTCATTTTCGTTTTGAATATAGGCCTGCTCCAATTCGCTCAATTGGCCAAGATCTCTTCTAAGACGTAAATGTTGCTTATCACCTGCTGCTTTTAATTGTGCATACTCTGCTTCCTTTTGTTCTTGTTGATTTAAGAGGAAGTAGTTCCAATCAGCCTCGAATTTGTATTTCCCATTGCTGACATCAAAGCCCAGCATATCCTCCTTAGTGTAGGCGGTATGGTACTTCTGCGTGTCTTCTCCTACACAGCCTTCATAAATTTCCTTTACGGACACGATATGCAGCCATTCGTCCAGTTCGGGAAATACACATTGCAAGTTGATGGAGCACAGAGGCAGGAAGTGCTTTTTACAGTTTTCGAGATCATCAGCAAAAACGTCCTCGTAAGCAGGAAATGGCTTGAGGCACGATTCAGGAATGTTCATCTTTTTTGAATCCTCCTTTTGGACAGATAGAAAAAACGACTCTGATACGATCGAGACGATCAGAGCCGTTGATTTGAAATTACTGATTGCCCTCTGTGAAAATTTGGAATGTGATGCCGAACTTGTCCTTCAGATTTCCGTACGCAGGGCTAAAATGAGTTTCTTGCAACGGCATATGTACTTGACCGCCATCTTGCAAGGCATCAAAGATTCGTTTGGATTTCTCAACATCATCAGATACGATACAGATGGTTACTTGATCACCTTTTGGAATCGATTGACCAGGGAATGAATCAGAGAACATCAAGTCGGAATCGCCAACTTTTAACGATGCGTGTGCCACGCGGTCTTTTGCTTCGTCTGGAAGAGGGAAATCAGGATTTGCAGGCATGTCAGCGAAGGTTTGAACAAAAACAACCTTGGCATCCAATGCTTTTTCGTAGAATGCAATCGCTTCTCTCGTTTCTCCATCCAGCACAACATAAGGGGTCAAGCGCAATGACATGATAAAGTCCTCCTTGGTCACTCTGATTTAGGGTATGTTGGAAGTTTCATATCCCAATATTACCCACAAGTTTATTTTAATACACGGAACGTATGTTTGCAATTATTGTTTTGTAAAGATTGTTGATGAGAAGAATAGACATTTGACGAAGAAAGAAAGAAAAAACCACCGATCGATGTGGTTTCGGTGGTTCACTTTGTTCATGGATTAAGGGAATATTATTGCGCGTCTGCGCTTGCTTCTGTTGCCGCAGACGCTTCTGTATTTTCCGCAGCTTCCTTGTCGATGATGATCACTGCACCTGTTTCCGGCTCCCATTGAACTTCGGCATTTAATGCCTCGCTCACAAAGCGGCTAGGAACAACCGTGGTTCCTTCGACGAGGGTGGCTGGAGTGTCGAGTACTTTTTCTTTTCCGTTGACGTACGCGATCTTGTTGTCAATGATGAGCTTCACGACAACACCGCTGCGGGTAACAGTGACCGATTTATCTGCCGGGTTCCAATTGACCTCTGGAGCTGGCGGAGGGATTGGGCGGTCTGCCAGCGTGAATACTTGGGGGATATGCGGCGAGCAAGCATGGAGTGGTTGGCTTGACGAAAACAGCTGCAGTTGAATACGGGCCAAAAGGAATCAGGATCAATGCAATATGTCCGGGTGGCGTCATGACCAATATGACAAAGGGAATGGAATTGAACAATCCAGAGCAGAACGGACCTCTGAGACGCCCAGCCGTGCCTGAGGAAATTGCCAATGTCGTATGTTTTTTGGCTTCGGATGAACGAGCTATATGAATGGGGCGATCGTTACGATTGATGGCGGGCTCACGACATAGATTTGGTGAGCACATTCTCTCCAACAGGAAAGGCTTCGCATCATGAATGGGTGCGAAGCCTTTTTGCGTGCATGAATCAGTCATGGGCACCGCTTTGGCGAAGAAGCTTTTCAACGGCATGGTTGCCTTGCTTTATTGCAAGAGACAATGCGGTGTCTCCTCCACTGACGCAGGCGTTCACGTCGGCTCCATGTGCGAGCAACAGACGAATCAGCTCTACGTTATCATCGTGAAAGGCTGCCGAATGCAGGCACGTATGGCCGTTACTATCGAAAATCGTCGTCTTGGCATTGCGGGACAAAAGCAATTGAATCACATCTGGATCGCGCTCGCCGGCGATAGCGGCATGCAAAGCTGTATTGGAAGGGATGTAAGAAACCTTCGAGTGTGAAACGGCATTAACATCCGCACCAGAGTCGAGCAACAGCTGCACAGCAGCCTTATTTCCAAAATGCGCTGCATAGCCTAGAAGTGTAAGTCCATCACTGTTTTCGATATTGGCGAGGTGCGGATTGGCCTCTAGTAAAGCTGTTAAGCGCGCAGTGTCACCCGATTGTGCGGCCTGAAACAACTCCTCGGTCATTTGGGTGGGTTCCATTTTCATGTCCTCCTTATTGCCTAGTTTTTTTCGACCTCCAACAAAATAGAAGTGATCGATTTATCCGTTTGGAGGAATAGTTTACATGCCTTTCTTTTTCAAGCTGTCGATAGCGGGCAGCATAAAGCACGCGAGATTTTCAGGCAATTGATTGAGGGGGAACCATTTCAAATCCCCGATTGCTCCACCCGGCTCCATGTTGCGAGCTTCCCCGCTTTTCACTGCGACAGCATAGATGGCAGACACCCAATGCTCGTTATTTTCGGGACGGATCGTTTCTGATGTACAGAGCAGCTCTTTTACTTCTACTTCCAGATCTACTTCTTCCTTTATTTCGCGAATCACGCAATCCTCCAGCTTTTCATAAGGATCTACTTTGCCTCCAGGGATGCACCAGGTGTCTTTTTCTGGATTTCGATTGCGCCATACTAGCAAAATCTCGTTTTGTTCGTTGAGGATAACCGCTCCAACCCCAAGGCGAGGGAGGGTAGTTGTTGTTGTTGTTGTTTTTGTCATTTGTTATCACCTAACTGCTTTCGTAGTATTTCCGCCCGTCGTATACTTTCTATGGCCCAAGGCGGTGCTTTCGGATGACTCATGATTTCATCTGCAGTCAACCAGTAGACCGCTTCAACTTCATCGGGACTTTTACAATGCGCATCTCCGTTGTCGTACTCGCAAAGGAAGACGACATTGATGACATGGCACTGGTCATCCGGAACAAATGAAGAACTATACAGGTAACGCAAGGTGTCCTTCACAGTAACACCTATTTCTTCGAAAATCTCTCTCCGAACAGTTCTCTCCAATATATCAGAAGTGTTTCCTTCTTTGTCTGCTTTACCGCCTACGAGAGAGAGGGTTCCACCTGCATGCTCTTCCTTGGTGCTACGTTTGATCATCAACCATCTATCCTCATGGAATATGGCACCTTCAATATTGACGATGAACATAAAAAGTCCTCCGTGGAAAGAGTAATACCTCCATTTTACCAGTGATTCCACCTATTTGGAATGATGTGAGCGGAAGGAATATGGTAAAATTTCTCTAATTCACTCGATGAAAGGTGATCGTATGGAAGGCTCAGTAACGATTTTAGGAGTACCTTTTTCAAAACTAACCCTTCAAGAAACAACACAGCAACTGACGAAGCACATTCAACAAGAACCGTCCAAGCTGTTCCATCTCATTACGGTGAACCCAGAGATAACCATCGCTTATCAGACAGACGAACTGCTGCAAACCATTGTCAAAGAGGCAGATCTGATCACTCCAGACGGAATCGGCATCGTGATGGCCTCAAGACGAACAGGTGAGCCACTTGCTGAGAGGGTGACTGGCTATGATTTGCTGCTTCGACTGTTGGAAAAAGGAAATGAACGGAGCTGGAGCTTCTTTTTTCTGGGGACAGATGAAGAGACGAACCAAAAAGCTGCTGAGGAGGTCAGCAAACGCTATCCGCAGGTTGTGGTTGCCGGTCGACATAACGGCTTTTTTAGCGAGGAAGAAGAGGGACAGATTCTTCGAAGCATCCAGCAGACCAGGCCAGATGTACTGATCGTAGCGATGGGTGCTCCGTACTCTGACAAGTGGATCTATAGGAATAAGCACAAGCTGGATGGGGTAAAAGTCGTTTTTGGTGTAGGGGGAAGCCTGGATGTAATCGCAGGAAAAGTAAAGGCTACACCAGAAATATGGAAGAAGCTGAATTTGGAATGGCTGCATCGACTGTTAACCGTTCCTGTAGCCAAGGGGCAAAAATCACGCTGGCGCAGACAGTCTGCCCTACCGAAATTTGTTTGCCGCGCGATTATTAGGGATGGCAGGCACGTAGTTACGCATAACGCAAAAAGAGGGGAGTAGTGCCCCTCTCCGCCTTGCGTGAACGTCACAATCGAAATCCCCGTCGCTAAAAGGTTACGTTAACTACCTATAAAGAGTGGCCATTTTATTACAGTAATCAGACGGTTTCAACGAGTACGTAATGGCCGCCTTGAATATGGTGCTGGATTGAGCGATTCCACAATATCAATGAAGACATTTGCCGATACGATATCTCCCACTCGCTTATCAATACTTAACATGTATTGCCACCCCGCTTTCTCAAAAACCAACAGATAGAAGCTTCTTGTGGAAGGCGTCGTCCCAAAAACGGCTTTCGTTCCATCCTTTAAGTTGTAAATTTGAATGATATCATTTTTCCCCGGAAAGTCTTCTATCCTCTAACGAGCGTCGTTCATAGTTTGGAGGATCGGTTTTAGCAAATGCTTCTATAACACTTGCATATAGAAAGGCTAAAAGACAGAGGACAAAAATTGCGAAAAATCTCCTCATAAAACTAACACCATCCGCTTACATTTTATCGGATAGCTTTCCCTAGTTTTGTTCAGAGCTTACTTGCTTAAAGAAAATCTTATCTTTCCTGACCGTAATTGTCAGTGAAGCTGTTTTACTATTCATTTATACAAAGTTTTACTAGGAGGGAATCGCTTTGAAGGAAGTATTCATTTTCATAACAGATGGTTTTGCGGATTGGGAGGCAAGCTACGTCAGTTCAGAGTTAAACAAGCCGGAAACAGGATATCGTGTAAAGACAATTGCGATTGATCAGGAGCCCAAGGTTTCGATGGGTGGTTTAACAGTACTTCCAGATTATAGTGTAAAAGAATTCAATCCAAATCTCGATATTGCCATGTTAATCATACCTGGCGGAACGGGATGGAGAGAAGAAAAGAATCAGCAAGCAAAAATAATTGTGGATCATTGTGTGAGCAAGGATATCCCTGTGGCAGCCATTTGCGATGCTACCACCTTTTTGGGAAACCACGGATACTTGGACAATCATAGACATACAGGCAATACACTGCCTTATTTGAAGCAAGGGGCTCCGAATTACAGAGGAGATCAACATTATGTAGATGCTCAGTCTGTCCGTGATGAGAACCTAATTACGGCGAATGGAAGTGGTGCAGTGGAGTTTTCAAGAGATATTTTAGAGAGATTGGGAGTATTCAAAGGCGATGAATTGAATGAATGGTACAAACTATTTAAAAAGGGCTACTTTCCCTCATAGTTTTTATTCTGAGAGGAAAGCATGAAGGCATACACGCTGGAGTGCTGCCCCCTCGACATCCAGAGTCACTTACAACATCAATCCAAGAAGATGCAAGACACTCAATATGCCCATCGGATATATGATCATTCTTGAGTACATGTTCGTAAAGTTATTGCTTGGATGCTTCTCAAAGAAAAAATGTAGTATGGAGTGAATGATTAAAAACACATCGATAATGATAAAAGAGATGATGTGGTGGCTTATAAACGAATATAGTAGGATCGCATACAGTGGGAGATGGAGAATTGTATGTTTTTGGCAAGTAGGAAATGTAGCAAATGGCAATTAAAAATGTACCACTTGCCGACCCCTAAATTATTTACCGT
>NZ_CANMZW010000063.1 GCF_947502445.1 uncultured Brevibacillus sp. | reverse complement strand
CCCCATGAGAAAATCCCCCCATAATAAACAGAGTAAGGTGCTTCCTTTTTTCTGTCTACTATGAGGGGATCATATCAGTTGATAGTTCTTTATTTATTTGTGTTATTGATCAAAAACCTAGTAACGATATGATTAGATTTACTATCTATCCTGCCAGAACTAAAACAGCATATTACTTCATAACTTTTTCCTGGTCAGCAAATTGGAAAACCAACCTTTGTAAACCGAGTGTGTGTGCCAGCCTGATAAAATATGCTCTGCAAAATGGTTGGAACTTTAGTGAAGAGAGGAACGTAATGACGCTAGAACAAGGAGATTTTCTCATTGAAAGATTAGGCCTAGATGCATAAGAAGTTGACAGCATTTTCTCCCTTACTCCATAACCCTCCCTCTACAGGTTTGGTGTCAGTATCTTCCCTCATATTTATCACTTACTCTTCAAATCGATTGTTTTCTTTATTTCTTCTTCCACAAGATCAGTCTCAAATTCGTCTCAACTTTTTTTCAAGTACAATTTCGCGGGTCTTTTATACTATACTTGAGTTGCCCATTGTAACTTTTTATTCTTATCTGTTGATGGAACGCCGTGTGCGATGAAAGTCGCCTGCACGGTGTAGGCTCGAACGAAATCCCTCACAAACAGAAGGGAATAAGTCGAGAATAGCAATATCAATCATGCCCCTATCGTAGTTAATCCCATTCCGAATCAAACGATGCCCCCTGACGAGCGATTGTTGCATGTTCCCGTGACAGGGATTTTTTTCGACCCTGACCTAGATCTTCTGACCTTCTCAGTTACTTCGAGTGACGCAAGCATCGCTACAGTCTCTGTTATTAATGTATTCGGATACTTAGAAATTGTTAGATTTCCCGGTAAAAGTGGTGCCGTTACAGTGACCGTCACAGCCACCGATGACAAAGGGGGAGTGGCATTGACATCTTTCAAAGTCACTTTGGATTAGCCATTTCTGGAGCCTCATGATCATGTAAAAGAAGAAATTCCATTAACGTCCCCTTGGGTTATCCCGGGGGTATTTTTTATAACTGAAAGCTCTCTTCCTGCTTTACAAAATTACCGTTTTGTTACGAAAGCTCACTGAACCATTTCTTTTCACTTAACCCAATCTGCTATTCTTTCCCCATCTGTTAAATTCTCTCGGCGATAATGATAGACTGTACAAAATTCTAGATTGAACCCCCTTGCGCAGATATAATAGGTGAGATCAAGATCTTCTTCTTCAATACAAAAAGCAATTTCATACTCAATGTCCTTTATTTTCAATCGTTCATTCTCTTCATTTGTTGCCAATCTAAACCTTGGATATTGAAAATACGTAGGGCATTCAATGTATGTGACATCATAAAAAACTACTTCGACACTGTGATAGTACGATAAGTTAAAGCTTCCTAACAGCTTTAGAGACTCTTTGTTAAACTGTGACAAATGCCATTCAAAAAGGTTTGTTTGATTGACCGCTTTTTGCAATTCAATTACCTTTTTCTCCATAAAAGCCTTCCCCCAGTACTAATTTATCTCCACTGTAGCTTCTAAAACTCAATTATTTAACCTCAACTATCATCTTAGTGCTATTTCCATTTATTTGAAACGTTTCAATGAACTAAATAACTACTCAGTTAAGTATGGTTTAATCGCACTAACTAAGGGAGCCAACTCTTCAAGAGTTTGTTTAACTTCTCTTACTATGTCATCTATATTAAAATACAAGGCATCATGTTTATTCCAAAAATCCTCATTTGTATTATTAAGTACATAAACAAGGAGATCTCCACGATAGAACGTTGCTTGAATAAAAGGATCTTTCGCCAGGATTTTTAATGCTATTGGAACTAAATGTTCAAGACTAATCCTTTGACCAATCATTAATCTTAGTTGGTCTGCAGTAATATCTTTTAACGGTACTTTTCTCAATTCATGACAAGTTCTTATCAACTTGGTTGTTTCACCTGGATCCTCCCAAACCTCACCATCTAATTCCTCGAGTGTTTTAGTTACATCTAAATTCATCATTATCAGTCCTTTTTATATTTATTTTCTAATATACACATTTTGTTAAATCGCTTCCCGAATGCCCCTTTAAACTGTATAATCGGTAAAAATTGGGGTTTTAGGAGGGCAAAAGCATGGAATTTTGGGCTCCCTTCATATTCAAAATGCTGTTACTTATTGTCTTTTCTTTTGGAATATTGCTTATTGTAATATTTCCGTTGATTACCAAAGTGAGTACGGGCTTTGCAACGATTAGTTTGGTCGGCGGATTACTAGTGATCTTGCTTCTGCTATTCATCATTTTCGGGGACCCCGCACTTAGACAACTGATTTTAACGTACGGTTTATCATTCTGAAATTGTGTTAATAATCGTGGATGAATTTACCATAACTAGATTTATGAAATACGGAGGTAGCTCAATGAAAATGGACTATTTAGAAGAGAAACTATCCGATGTGTGCTTGGATATACTCAGTGATTTACGACCAAGATCCATCGTTGACCGTAAAAAATTTGATTTTTTATATGACCTTCTCGATGAAATCAATATTACCTTAGGTTCAAAAGAAGAGATCAGTAGAAAAACTGTAAATAACGTGGTTTGGATCATTAATCAACTTGAAACTCAAACCCATTACGCAACCGGAGAAAAGCTAGATGCATTAAAAAAAGAACTAGGGACACTTTTGTATAAACTCTTGGACGGTGGTCTTTTTAAATCTTTCGAATGAATGTATTTAGCGATGTAGCAAGTCAGAATTCATGGTAACATTTGAGCAACATGTCGAATTTCCTACGATTTCGTTCCATTTTTAACCACCGTTTTCTATTCAGCCACCGCCTCCCTATTCATGTTCGGCTTTTGCTGAAATAATTGAAATCTTATATCGTATACATCAAAGATTAGAGTCCGTTGAGGGTGTTAGGAGTTTTCAAAATAAGCCGAGCGATCCTGAGTGATAGTATATTTCTATTTTGTACCAACTTCCGGTACCATAATGAAAGCAAAGGGGTGTGCTTCGTATGGAAAAGTCGTTTTACTATTCGGTGCCTTGGGCTGATGTTGGTTAATTGAAAGAGACGCTGCGGGCTTTGGAGATTCCGTTTGTCATTGAGCAAGACAGCGAACGCCAACTACTCGATGATGGCCATGTTACTTTTGTATTCCCGGACTTGCACGTACGGTTTTATGGTAGCGTCCGCGAGCTATTTGGTAGTCACGGACGCCGTTATCCTCAATGAATCAGGTAGTTGCTTCGGATTGATAAAGACAGATTACTCTGCTCCCCCTGGGCTTTTGTCAATCGTTGCCTCGATGCTTCTTCGCCTTACCTTGTTCGTCTGTGAGCTCATCTAATAGCTACACAGATATCAACTGACCAAACCAGTTTTCTCCTCATCCTCCATTGCAAGCTCATCTACATGCCCTGCTAAGCACCCGAGGCAGCCCAAGTCATCTTCCCAATCATCTTCGGGATATTCGATGAGCTCATCATTCCATCAATCAGTTCTGACTTTTTTACACGCTTGATCGTTAGGTCGGCTTCTACAATAGGCGTATATTGATTCAAGATCTTTCCAGGTCGAATCGCAATGATTTCCTCGTAGTGCTCTTGTATAAATGGTTTCTCGCTGTATTTGAAAAGTAAATTTCCAGCCGCTATTGCACGTCCCAGTGATAGCACTGCATATAACGTCGCCTTTTTCTTGCTTACATTCGCCTTTTAAGCCCCACTTTCTTTTTAAAAAAGTCCGTATCCAGAAAAATAAAAAGCGTACCAGTAAACAAGTATCTACTCGTTTACTGGTACGCTTGGGATATCCACGTGATATATGAAATTAGACTTATTGCCTATTATCTGTGACCTTTGTTCGATTTGAATTATAGCATGTAACAATTTAACAGACAAGTAGTTCCGACAAAATTATTCAAGACTTCGAAATATAGCTACCCGGAAAAAGTTTATTGAGCGCTTTCACAGAAAAACACCTGGTACCAAACCTGTCTTGATTATATACTCTACCTTCAATCATTTGCGAAACAATGGAGATGATGAATTGCAATAGAGGTTTTCTGGGGCTATCAGTGGAGTTGCCAAAAATTCTATCGGAAATGCACGGTTTGGAAAAAAATAATGAAAACTATTAAGAGACGAATGACTCGTCTCTTGATTTGTTTTCATTGTACAGTCAGTCAGACATTAAGCGATTTCTTAGCTTTTGCAAAACTCATATTTATCGAGGATATGAGTCCCTTGCATACAAAAGTAAGCTGTATCCCTAAATTATTAATCTGATAATTACGTGACCAACAATCCATATACCTATAACGAAAAGTTGATCCTTAAAAGGTAACTTGATTTTACGATATAATCTGAAATATAAGAGGATAAAAATATAGGCACCAATTATATCCAGTAAAACAATTATACCTTCACCTAGTAATATAACTAATAAATCATTCATAAATCATTAACCTCTCCAATCAAACCTTGAATTTTCCTTGAGTTGCTGGAATTGTTTAGGGATGTAAGAAAACCTTTTTAATTTGAAAAATTCCGTTTTGTATGCTCTTTATATTCTGTCGTAACAAACCAATCTTGATATATTTTCAATTCTTGAATATCAATTAACGCCCTTAGATCGAGAGCGCCAACTACTTTTGTTTCTGTTTCATCCAACATAAAAGGGATTTCATAAATTCCTAAAGGATCTTCCTAATAATAAAAAAATCCAACAAATGGATTTACGACACTTTCCCTCCAACAATATAATCCCAAGAAAGAACTAAGATAGAGGAATGCCCAGTACAGTATATATGCAGTAGCAGCTAGTAGTGTAGTTCTATCCACAATCACATACAGAAAACGGGGAAGCGGGACTCCAAACCATCCTTGTCGAACGGGCCAAAACAGCTGTATACGTCCAACGAAAGCGTCACGTAGCAGATGAGAAAGTAGTTTTCTTCGACCTAGGTGACACAAAGGTAGATAAAGGTCTGGAGTCAAGCGAAATCCTTGACGCTAGACCTTTATCTACCTATTCTACCAAATAGTTAAAGAAAATGAAAAACAATGAAACCGCGAGAATAAGGGAGCCTGACTCAATAATTCAGGGGTTAAACCGTTTTACCTCAGCATTCAAAAAACAAATGGTGGGACTCTTTGAAAATGGGAAATCCAGAGCAGCTATTGTGGCGGAATATGACCTCACAGCCTCCGCTTTAGACCGCTGGATCAAGCAGGCTCAGACAACGGGCTCCTTCAAGGAGAAGGACAATCGCTCCTCCGAAGACAATGAGCGGATTGCCTGACGAAAAGAGAACCAGCGTCTGAAAATGGAGAACGATATTTTAAAGCAAGCAGCGCTGATCATGGGACAAAAGTAGCTATCATCCAGAACAACCGTGATAAATACTCGGTATCAGCAATGTGCAACGTCCTGCAAATCGCAAGAAGTACGTTTTACTAGGAAGCGAAAGAACAAACAGACGAAGACGATATAACCGAAACGATTGTGGAGATTTTCCACAAAAATCGAAAAGCGTACGGTACACGAAAGATCAAAGTTAAGCTCCAGGAACGCGGATTCGTCGTCTCCAGACGTAGAATTGGTCGGATCATGAAAGAGCAAGGGCTTGTTTCCACCTACACCGTGGCTCAATATAAGCCCCATGAAACCGCTTGTAATAAAGCAACGACGCGGAATATTCTGGATCGAGAGTTCGAGCAGGAGGAAGCCAAACGATTCGTCGTCAGCGATCTGACGTATGTGAAGGTCCAGAACCGATGGCATTACATTTGTGTGCTGGTCGATTTGTTCAATCGAGAGATCATTGGGCATAGTGCGGGTCCAAATAAGGATGCTGCTCTGATTTCCCGCGCTTTTGCGACGGTACAAGGCGATTTACGCCAGATTCAGTGGTTTCATACCGACCGTGGAAACGAGTTTAAAAATCAAAAGATAGACGAGCTTTTGGAGACGTTTGAAATCAGCCGATCGCTAAGTATGAAGGGCTGTCCGTACGACAATGCTGTGGCTGAAGCCACCTACAAGGTCATGAAAACAGAGTTTGTGAACCAGATGAACTTCCAGAGTCTTCGTCATCTGGAGCTGGAATTGTACGATTACGTGAACTGGTTTAACAAGCATCGTATTCATGGAACCTTAGGCTATATGACGCCTGTTCAGTATCGCAAGGAAGCCCTTAAAAAAGTTGTCTGATTCACTGTTGACAATCCATTCAGAATCTCATTTTTATCACGAATAAGTAATAATAGATTACAGGTAATCCTATAATCACAGATAATACTGCGATGCACCGCTTCTCCTGAGCAGAGCTTCCACACGTTTCAACAGAAGCTGAATCTTGAATGGTTTTGTCACATAATCGTCCGCTTCTGCGTCAAACGCCTTGATTTGGTTTTCGTCGTCTGAAAGGGCGGTCATCATCAGTACGGGAGTATTATTTAGCTTACGAAACTCCTGTAAAAGCTCATGGCCACTCATACCGGGCAGCATGATGTCTAGAATGACAAGTTGGTAACTATTATCATAAATTTTTTTATGTGCTTCGTTACCCTCTATGCAGGTGTCTACTTTATATCCAACTTCGCTTAAGAAGGTTTTGACGGTATTACATATATGCTCGTCATCCTCGACAAGCAGAATTCGTATGTCCATAAATATCCCTCCTGAAAAAAGATAGCAAAGTAATCTGTAGTTAGACTGTAGATTTAAGATTCTTCCGTTCCCATTTCAATTGTCCATTCTTCATTTCTTACGATCGGGAATATACAATGTTCTGTCCATCCCATCTGGCGCAATGATCGGAATAACTTCCCTGTTTCTGGATGTATACTCTGGCCGTTATATTAACACAAAAAGCACCCGTAAAATAATGATTCAGGGGCGCAATTATAGCTGCTATTTCCTAGTTTGCTTTTTCAATCTCACTTAATAAAATTACCAAAAAATTTGCGTCATTTGTGGTACGGTTCACCGTAATGTATCTAAGCACAAAGTAAAATTTGACCACAAAATATACCTCAATGTATATAGCTAAAGCCACTCCTTCTTTATGGTTAGAGGTGGCTACATTGCTTATAATTGCCTCTATTACATGCCTTCGGAAGTAGATGATGTATCTAGGACAACAGCTCCATTTTCTCCACGAAACTCTGGGCTACTGATTTTTCTTTCTCTCAACTACTAGACCAGTTCTTCGAAAGGCTAGCGGTTGACTGTCTCATGAATGGTCTCGTTTTCTTCCATTCTTCACCAGGTAATTCAAACCGATTTAATGTATAGTTTCCATTGTTTCAAGGGAATTAAGCTACTTACGTCATACCCTGCCGCTCATTGCTTCAGTGAGTTTGCCTGCCATACCGCACCAGCACAAATGCCAGATCTGCTTCAGGTGTTGCCATGTCTCATTGGGCTCGCCCCAGTCTTTCCAGTTGTCTGGGTGATTGGAAAAGTCGGCAGCCGCTCTGCCAATCGTGGCGACATCCAGCACTCCGGAAGATGCACCGTAACGTTGATCCACTCTCGCCGCGAGTGGCGGTATCGCTGGGCCGCGAAAATCTGCGGGCACCTCTCTCACAGCAAGAACAAATCCCGGATGCCATACGAGTTCTATGGCGTACTTGTCAGCTATTTGCTGGAGCTTGCCACCTATATGTGTACCTGGGTAGGACGGATCGGCAAACATCGCCTCGACATCTGTACCGAGGTCGATATCCCCGTGAATTTGCGCTTCGATGTAATCGTCCAATGCGCGACCGACTCGGTGATTCGCCCCGTAAGACCTTATGTCCTTCCACGAAACCAAGCAATTATATTATACTGAAATTCCTACCACTAAAATGAACAACTGCCCTTTCGTATTATGTGATCAACCAGTTCTTTCTGGTTGATCCTTTTTGCATTTGCTCTGAGGATTAAGGTAGCCGGGTCGAACGCAACTGCCCCTGGGACTTGATCCCGAGCGCTATAATGTTCACCTCTACTTGTCATGACCATGATTGAGGCTGGTTGGGACAAAGATCCCGTATCACATGCGATGCTGTGGAGCGACAAGAAGATTCATAGAGGCTACCGGTAAATTTACATCAAGGAGAGATTGGATGAATCCAGTTATCGGGTTAGATATCTCTAAAGAAGAAAGTCATGGTCAAGCTTTTTTAGAACGAGGAAAACCGTACAAAAGGACTTTTCACTTTGCACATACGCAGGAAGGTCTCGAGAAACTGCTTCAAGCGATTCGTGACGTTGAGCTTGTATCTGGAAAGCGCCCTACACTGATTCTTGAAGCGACTGGGCATTACCAAAGCCCAGTGGTTCAGTTCTTAGAAGAGCATCACTATTTATTCATTGTTATCAATCCGCTCATTTCAAACCGCCTTAGAAAATCTAATCTTCGTAAGGTGAAAACGGATGCTGCTGATGCTTATCTTTTGGGCGAATTACACTATAGGGAAGAATTCGAACCTTTCAAAAAAAGGGGCGTTCAGTTGCTTAATCTGCGCTATCTAACGCGGCAATACGAGGCCTTTTCTAAGATGTGTGTGCAAACAAAGTTGCAATTCCAAGCCGTTTTGGATCAAGTTTTCCCTGCTTATAAGGTGCTATGTATTCAAGTGTTTCACTACGGTTTTTATACGAGTTTCCAACATCATATTCAGTGATTCAAACCGATTCAACAACGCTAAAATCCAAGATCAGTCTTCTACTTTCTTCAAAACGTGGTCGATCAGAAGATTGGATTAACGAGCGAGTTCAAAGGTTGCTGGATGCGGCAAAACAAAATCCATTCCAGCAAACGATGTACTCAAGCCACTTAATTAATCTAAAAATCCTTATCACCCTTATTCTTCAATACCAGGAGCATCTTGCTGAATTGGAACAGAACATTGATGCCCTGGCTAAAGAGATTGAAGAGTATGATTTAATCCAGTCGATTCCCGGTATTGGCCATAAAATTGCGGCAACAATTTTATCGGAAATTGGTGAAATCGACCGATTTGATCACCCAAAGAAGCTGGTCGCCTTCGCTGGCATAGACCCGAGTGTTTTTGCTTCAGGAAAGTTCACCGCAACTCGAAATCGAATCACAAAACGTGGTTCTCGGCAGCTTCGGTACGCGCTAGTAATGGCTGTCCAATGTGGGCTTATCCGCTCTCGCAATACTCGGATAAAGGAGTTTTACGACCACAAAAGAGCTGAAGGAAAGCCTCATAAAGTGGCACTAGTAGCATGCGCGAATAAGCTAGTTCATTGGCTTTATGCCATTTTAAAAAGTAAGAAGTCATTCCGTCCGGATTAATAAAAAGTTAATGGTATAACCTTCCAACAGATCTCAAATTGGGAGGTTATTTGGCATGCTTATTTTTCACTATACCACATGATTTATAATTACTAAGCTGGGAATGTTGACAAGCTATTAGCTGGTATAGTTGAGCAACATGCTTCTTAGTTTACTAGCAGCCCCTATTTACTAGAAAGTGTCCTTTAAAATATTGTTGTAACTTTGACTGTTTCCCAAATCTTGCTAAGATGTTTTCCATTAATCGTTCCGTTTTTCAGCAAATCCGAATGTGTCTCGAATGTTTGATCATCTTTATGAAACTCGCATAAATGCCACCCATTTTGACTATGGCTGATGGAATAATCTTTGTCCATGTACCGAAAGTGTATTTCATGACCTGTTTCCAGGTCCCTTTTTAAATCATCAAACGTATAGTTCATACAAAAACACCTCATTACCTTTTAATACTTCAACTGATAGTCCATTTTATCATCATTCACTACACTATCCTGCACTTTAGTTCAGCGGGAGCCACAGCTCTTAAAAGTACCGCCTATATAATTCCCGTCGACGTTCACCGCGTAATTGCGCGTAGATCTGTGTTGTTGAAGCCTTCTCGTGACCCAGCATACCCTGAATAAAATCTAACGGGGCACCATTATCAAGTAAGTGACAAGCATACGTATGACGAAAGCGATGAGGATAAACGTTTACTGCAACCTCTCCACGAGCTGCCAGCTTCTTAACAGCATAACGTATTGTAGGTATAGCCATTCGGCCTACAGGAAAAGACTCCGTCACAAAAAGGGCTTTATTATAGGTTCATCTTTTTTTGTTACTGAACACCCAGAACATGAAGTTGATATTCTAACGGTTGCTCCTTTATGGTTATTTTCCTTTTGAGAGGTTTCACCGTCATTAATTACAATCTCTAGGTTCTTAAATTCAGTATTATTGTTTCCATTTTTGAAACTAAAAAGGTAATTCCCATTTTCACTATTACCATCTATATTTGCTGAGTATTCTCCTTTCCAGTCATCACTTTCACCAGAAAGAATAACGTATTCACTACCACATCCGACCAAAATTGAAACTAAAAGAAATACAAACAAGAAAGGTTTTTTCATTGAACCTCCTATTGATCCGCACCTAAATTACATATTCTTCCTATTTAGTTTTTATTCCTTCTTAAACGAAGCTGCTGTTAGCGGAATAAATAATAATTCGGCTGCCGAAGCAACCGCTAATATTTTATGTAACAATGATTCAAGACTGTTACCACGCTATCCTGCCCGCAGTTGATAAAACGGCAGCCATTTACGAAGGCTGCCGTTTTTCATGTGTATTAAGCTCTGTTATGCCCTATCCGCTGCTCAACTGTCATTCCGCTCAGACTGTTCGGATGTCTCTTCTAAATATTTTGCTCTTGCTCCATTCAGCAACTGCATCAATACCATAATATCTTCCTCTGTTGTATCGTAGTTTGTAATACAAGCCCGCAGCACTAGAGCCTTGTTTATTTCGTATACTGAAATCCATGCCTGCCCTGAACGTACTATCTCTTGACATATAAATGATGCGAAATTCGATTGGATATTTGATTGAATATTGGAATCCGTAAAGCATACGACAGGCAATACGGTATCATTGACAACCTTCCAGTTAGAGCAAGCAAGCTCCTGACGCAACCGTTTGCCCATCTCTGTTTGGTGCTGCACTATGCTGCGATAGCCTTCCCAACCAGCCGTCACAAGCGATAAATATACTTTCAAACCGATAAACCTTCGCGACCATTGAATTGAATGGCTGAACGGATCAATAACATCCAGATCAGCCCCTTCTTTCGGCATATAATCTGCCGTGATGCTGAATGTTTTATGTAAGATGTCCTTATGCCGTGTGATATAAATTCCCGCTCCCATCGGGACAGACATCCACTTATGCGCGTCGAAGGTAATGGAGTCAGCTCGGTCAATACCACAAAGTAGATCCCGTAATTCTGGTGCAAACACGGAGGCTCCACCGTACGCAGCATCCACATGTAGCCACAGTTGCTCACTTTCGGCGAGATTTGCCATTTCGTTAATGGGATCAATCGCTCCGGCACCGGTCGTTCCACCCGTCGCAATGAGGAGAAAAGGAGTATGTCCAGCAGCGCGATCCACTTGAATTTGATGATGAAGCGCATGAACATCTATATGCATTTCAGAGCCCGTCGTAATAATACGAAGGGAATCTGTACCCAGTCCGCAGGACCGCGCTGCCTTTACCAGGGAATGGTGGCTCTCAGCAGATGCATACATGACGGGATGTGTAGGGAGAGACCTCAACCCCTCTTTGGAATAAGATGGAAAAGAATGAACTAGTGCGGTCAGTACGGCCGTGAGATTTGCTTCCGCTCCCCCCGTTGTAAAAGTTCCATCTGCTGTGTCTGCTGGATAACCGAATTTTGAAGCTATTTCTTTCAATACATAGTTCTCCATTTCGACGGCTACAGGCGCATGACTCCAAGCTGCAAGCTGCGGATTGAATGCTGCAGTAATCGTGTCTGCCATAATTCCCATGAAGTTGGGCCGCGGATTATACAGGCCGAAATATCGCGGGTGTGGCGTATGCACCTGATATTGCCTTAATCCATCCAGGATATGATAAATCGCCTCGCGCGGGCTGATGGGATGCTTAAAAGATAATCTACGTGCGTGTTCTGCAACTGCATCCACGCTGAGTTCAGGTGAGACACGATCCCCGCGTATGTGCGTCATATAGTCATTGATTTGTTCCAACAGATAGGTTCCAATGTCCATGCGTTCATCCGCATCAAGATTAAGAATTGAATTATGCTTGATCATGTGGAAAATGCATCTCCCTTCATCTAGTGAACTTCCATTGCTGATTCAGAGTATACACTCGTAGAACTCGGGTGTACGCATTTTCGAATGGAACCGCAATATTTTGAAACAATCCCTTACCACTCGGGTGGCTTGGGCAGCCCACACCAGTGTCCGGCAGCCAAAATGAATAATCCGCCATAAAATTTGTTGAAAAGTGAGCAAGCGTCTATGAGCCGATATTCACTTAGTCTTGGTCAATAAGGACATATCTTTTTATAAACTGTAATTGCTCCTTGATAATAACTTCTTGGATTTTTTGTCCGAAGAAAATAGACTGCCCCCGTATTACTGCCCGTTAGTTTAACGGCCCTAGTCTAAAACTTTGTTATCTCTATACAACGAATTCCTCCAAAGACACCGAATAAAAACGCTCACATCGAGTCCTTTCACAGTGTTTTGGAGAAAGAATGTTTGCAACTAAATGAATTTCAGACCTATCAAGAAGCCTATGAAACCGTAACAAACTATCTGCTCTTTTACAATCAACGCCGGATACATGGTAGTTTGTACGACTTATCACCCGTAGAATTCGGCAAGGCTTTTGCACTACAACGTGTGAAACCATTTATTATTAAAGTTTAGCGAAGCAAAGAAGCACACATAGCCTTTCTTCAACCTAACGGTCAAGCAGGAAGGTAAAAGTCTGGGTTCAAGAGTACTCCTTGACGCGAGATTAATTTTTGAGGGGTTAAACCGTTCAAATGATAATAATTGTATCCATCGGAACCAAAATAAAATAGCATCGAGTCTCCTTTTTCTTCATTAACACAGGCATGCTGTCGTGAATATCCTAAAACAAGATTATTATTAGAGATAGACCTTAAAGTATTTTAAGAAAGGTTTATCTCTTTTTCTTTTTCATAAATGAAAAGAAAACTATATTTATAAGATAAAGTAATTAAAGTAATGTAAGACTGAAAGTTCGTGGAACTTAGTTCCTACATGGCTGGTTAGTATCAATATGGCATCCAAGAAACGTTTTTTTTGTGGTAGAAAAATAAGTTGTTGTATGATGCGATTTCTCCCCTCTTCATAAGTAACTTTCGACTCCTATGACCAGTCCCACTCAAGTGATCTTATTAAGCTGTTACCCAACCTCACCTTCATACTACATTTTAGACATTTTATTATAAGTGGGTCTTCGACGAACCTTAGAAATCCCTTTAGTAAAGGAGAAGTAATCATGAGAGTGGATCGGATCATAACGTCCGATAATAAAATTCGATATCTGCTGATTGATCAGTATGGTGACATGGTTCTACCCGTAGCAAAATTCTTGAGATACAAAGATAATACAGGCACATCTCGGAACACTCTTCGATCATACTGTTACGCCCTAAAACTGTATTTTGAGTTCTTAGAACAAAAGAAGATGTCCTACACCGATGTTGGAATTGATGTTTTAGCGGAGTACATACGATGGCTACAAAATCCTTTTCAAGATGTTAAGGTAACAAGCATTCAACATACCGCCACATCAAAAAAGCGTAAAGCTCGTTCCATCAACATTTATTTGAACAAAGTATATGTCTTTTATGATTACATAATGAGGCATGAAAATTACTCCTTGGACCTATCAGAACGTCTCAAAAGGCAAGTAGCTGCTTCTAGAAGTAGTTTTAAAAGCTTTCTTCATCACACATTAAAAAACAAAAAGAAAAACATCAATCTCCTTAAACTCAAGGTTCCTAGAGAAAAAATAAAGGTTCTCTCCTCAAATCAAGTGCTTTCTTTGATCAATGGATGCACTAATATCAGGGACAAATTTCTTTTGGCGCTATTGTATGAAACAGGTATGCGAATTGGAGAGGCTTTGTCTCTACATCTTTCTGACGTTGTACCAGCGGCGCGTAAAGTACATATCCGTGACCGAGGTGAGTTAGAAAATGGAGCGGAAATTAAAACGGTTTGCAGCCCACGTACTTTGGATATCTCAAAGGAACTGGCAAATTTGTACCGTGGATACATTTTAGAGGTACATACTGTTGAAGTAGATACAGACTTTGTTTTCATCAAGTTGACCGGAAATCAAAAGGGCCATCCATTGGATTATCAAAGTATTCAATCACTTTTTAAAAGATTAAAAGCGAAGACCGGTATTGAAGCGACTTCGCATATGTTTCGCCACACTAATCTTACCGAACTATGGAAAACTAGGGAGATGCGACTAGAAACTTTACAGAAACGATCTGGACATGCACAAATACAAACCTTAATGCAAATGTACATCCACCCTAGCGAGGAAGATGTAAGAGACGATTGGCAAAAGGCTATGGAATCAAAGAAGAATGAAGAGTGAGGTTTGCAGAACAATGGACACTAGTATTGCTTGCCAACAATATATAAACAATGAAAAGTTGAGGGAAATTGAAGGAGAATTAGTTGGGTATTGGAGCAAAGATATTTGGAATCTGACGGACGATTTTTTTGAACAATATGGAGCTGGGAAAAGTTGGCCTTGGACTTCAAGAAATATTTTTTTCACTTATTTCACAAGTCCAATAAGAGATGAATTGAAATTATACTTTTATAGTGAGCTAAAAAACGACAGCCTTAAAGTTAAAACCACAATATCATATGCAAATTCATTTAGGATTCTCAGAGAATTTTTAGACAGACACTATCCTAATATCGTGAGTCTTCTTGAGATCACAAAATCGAATGGATTAGTTAAATACAAAAGCTATTTAGATGATCTAGGTTTTAGGAATGGACATTATTATGCCCTTCTGAATTCTGCATGCACTTTTCTTTCGAATTTATATGGTGAGCGAGAAGAATATGAAAAGGACGTATGGGATGTAAGAAGAATCCCAGGTGCTCGATATACAAAAAATGCTTCTGATTATGCTATTCGTTTTGATAACATTCCTCCTGTTTTTAGAACGTTAGTAAAGGAGTTTGTCAAGTATCAGTTGACTATTGTTAGTAAAACGGCTATTGCTTAAATATCCGAAGTGGAGTGACTTCACAAAAATAGACCGTTCTCATATTGAAGAATATCTTATTTACTTTAACCATAAGTTCGATTATCTTACAAGAGGCAAAATTGAATACTTCTACGCTGTTAAAGTATTCCTTGACTACTTAATTAATTCTAAGAGCTCATTTGCACCTAAGATACCGCTTTATGCCCTGTTTTTTAAGGAGGATATTCCTAGGCAGAAACGTAGTGTGAACGAAATAAAACATATTCCTGATAATGTAATGATCCAGTTAAAAAACTTGTTAGAGTGTACTCCAGAGGTACTTAACCCTCCGATGAGTAAAAATCATAAAGCATATATTCCTGTTATTATTTTACTTATTGCTACTGGATGGAGAATTAGTGATATTCTCAATCTTCGATACGATAATTGCTTACTTATTTCCAATAAAGGATTTTATCTACAAGGCGATATTCCAAAAACTGAGGTGAGGTTACATCGAGTTCCAATCGATGAAAATGTAGCATATGTCGTTCAAACGGTTGTAGAGCAAACCAAAGCTACTTCAACAACAGAGAATAACCCACAGAAATATTTATTTGTAAGGACAAGGGGAAAACGTAAAGGCGAACCGTTTAGAGGAGAAAGTATTCGATCAGCCCTAAATAATTGGGCAGTACGTTATAAAATAATGGGAGTAGATGGCCCTTATAAATTTGGTAACCATGCTTTCCGACACACAAAAGGTGTTGAGTTGATAAATCTCGGTATGAGCCTTACCCATGTAATGAAATGGTTTGCTCACTCTTCACCTGAAATGACGCTAATATATGCTCAAATCGCTGATGATACGTTAAGAAAAGAATGGGAGAAAGCACAAGCAAAGAAGGAGCCCCTCCTTCGCGTAAATCTAGGTAACGGGAATGTCAGTGAGATGGAAATGGACGAGGATTTAATTCACTGGGAATATATTCGTAGTAACGTTGAGGCGGTACGAGTCCCTTTAGGTTATTGTTTGGCATCCAAAAAGGAAGGATGTCCTTATGTGGTCACACCCTGCCTAACATGCTCAAACTTCTGTACTACCCTAGAAAATCTTCCTGACTTTGAAAGAGAAATCCAAAAAGTGAAAGAACACATCGAGTTGACCCAAAATTACCCGATCTATAATCAGAAAACAATGGAACAACTGGAAAATTTAATTATGATTAGAGATCAACTTGCTGGTGGGAAAGCTCATCGTGGGGAAAGTACGAAGAAGATTTTACTCCAAGCTGAACAAATGAAAACAAGTGAGGTACAAAATGAAGAACAAACGTAATACCGATGCAGTGGTTGCCTTGGCTCGTCAAAAGAAAGAAGATACAGAGAAAAGGTTGAGCAAGCCATGAAACGGTTGATAAAACAAAACGGAAAGATTAACTTTAATACAGTCTCAACAACCGCAGAAGTCTCTAAGTCTTATCTATATAACCATACCGATTTTAGAGAAAGGATCGAGATTCTTCGGAAACAACAAATGCAGGTGAAGTCTCCTAAGAGCGTCAAACATAACATGAGCGATAAAAGTAAAGACTCTCTTATGGAAGTACTACGAGAACGAATTAAAGAACTAGAGAACGAGAATAAACGGTTGAAAGAAGAAAATAGGCGGCTACATGGAAAACTGTATGAGCAGATTTAAACGAAAAACGACCAATGGAGACCAGACTTTTTAATTCTTTATCGGGTATCGTCAACAAACGCGGATTTACAACGTTAAGGGATGCTGATAGCTAAAATTGCTGAATTATAAACGCTAAGACATTACGAACTCGATACGTGACGTCCTGCTACTGTTCAGTGATAATAAAGTTTTAGACCGGAACC
Organism: uncultured Brevibacillus sp.; assembly: GCF_947502445.1. Taxonomy (GTDB): domain Bacteria; phylum Bacillota; class Bacilli; order Brevibacillales; family Brevibacillaceae; genus Brevibacillus. The sequence continues at coordinate 2,361 of NZ_CANMZW010000063.1, read as the reverse complement.
CCTTACAGTACAAGGAGTCCTGGTCTTCTAAATCACCAGGTATTTGACAACTAGTTTTAGACTATACGTCAGAATGAAGCAGTCTATGGATCTAAACCTGAATAATAAAGTCTTAGACTGCCTCATTGAACTATCGAACCCGTTTGTTTAATGGCAGTTGTTTTGAAAACATCTCAAAATCGAAATCAACAATAAGATAATTCTGTTCTATTACCTTTTCCATATGACGCATAAAGGCGATTTCGTCATTATCTAAGGAAGCAATGTCGACTGATTGTAAAAAAGCAATATACTGGACGAGATGTCTTAATCGTAAAAAGTCTTGTAGTTGAGAAAACCATTCTTCTTGGAAATGGTTTTCCTGGTTGTAACCTTTTAAAAAACTACTTAAAAACTCATTAATAAACGATTTCTTGCAATCGCTTTGTTTTAAGGGTCTCCAATAAGTGTAAAAAAGAATAACCGCTATATCATTAGCAAAATAATTGTAGGCAATATCATCGAAATCAAACAATGTTATACGACCATCTTCTACGGTAAAGTTGAGGAAATGCAAATCACCATGTATTAGTCCATAATTTTCAGTTCCTGGTGTAATTTTTTTCAATCTTTCCAATAGATCTTTGGATTTTTGAATGACAATAGATTGATCCGACGGGATATATTTTTCTATATTTAGATGTTCCTCATCAATCCATTCGTTCCTTTTACTCGTTGGATTTTTTGATTTGTATGTCTTTGTCACAGCATGAAGTTTACCGGTGATTCTTCCCCATTCCTCAAATAAGGAGGAATTCCAATCAGCTTCTGTTGGTAAGTGTCCAGGGGCTTTTTCATAGAGTATTGAAATAAAATAAGCTTCGTTATCACCAAATGTTTCAACAAAATTTCCGAATATTGAAGGAATAGCCCTTGCTACTGCTAATCCTTTGTCTGCCATAAAATTTAGCCAGTCTATTTCTCCGAGAATATAATTTGCAGATCTCCTGAAACTATGGGTAATTTTTAGTATATAATCATTGTCGTTTTTACTAAATTCATATACGTAACTATCGAATCCACCAATGAAAATAACTTTCTCCTTTTCGACATCATATCGTTTTAATATCTCCAATAAAATATTATCGTTATATTTTTCCTGAATGGATAATAGCATTGCGTCATTTCCTCCTGCGAGATCGTCTTTAATAGAGTGTCAACCTCATAGATACCATATAATTACAGTTCGGGATGCTCGTTGAAGTATCCTGCCCAATAGCTTAACGAGGCTTCCGGATCACCTCCAGAAGCCTCTGTTGTTTTGGTAAGCTATCGTGCCCGTTAGGTCAATGACAGGTTGTTTGTTATGTTTAGCTTTTAATAAAAGTGTAAGTTGGGAACTCGATAAGTTAATGATAATATATATAATTAAATCGATTAACGGAGGTTAAGATGAACATTACTTTGGAAAAAGTGGCAAGAGAAGAGGAAGCGATATTACAAAACATCATGCAATTTTACTTGTACGAATTCAGTAAATATGTGAAGAACAAAAAATTAAATGAAAAAGGTCTTTTTAAACCACTAAATTTAGAAGACTACTGGACGAAATCCAATTATCATCCATTCTTCATTAAGGTTGAGGGTGAATTAGCAGGTTTTGTTTTAGTTAGAAGCGAAACAGATACAGAACCAAATTCTATTGAACAGTTTTTTATTATGACAACATATAATGGCAAAGGAATAGGAAGAATAGCAGCTAAAAGAATATTTGATATGTTCACAGGTAAATGGAAAGTTATACAAATAAAAAATAATTACCCAGCACAAGCTTTTTGGAGAGGCGTAATTTCAGACTATACGAATGATAATTACGATGAAAGATATGATGAAGAAGATGAAAGATGTTCTGTTCAGGAATTTGAAACAACGAAGTAGTACCATCCTTTCTCCAACTATAGGCAATCAATAATCGAAGAAAGGCAGTGGAAGTTTTAGACTTTATTTTCGTGTCTGAAACAACCACTGCCTTTTTATTTCTTATTTTCGTTGAAAATAATGTTCTAGACTGGAGGTGTTGATTCTTCGCATTTCTTGGATAAAAAAGTCTCCTTCCTTTGAAAAATAAGTTATAGACTGACCCCAATCTATATTACAGCGGCAACCTAAATCCCGAAAATAAAATCTTAGACTGCTCGCTGTTTTATTAAACTAACGAGCCCTTGGTCATAGCCCCGTCAAGTGGACAGTGAAAAAAGAGTAAAAACCTATGCGGCGATCGCTTCCCGGTATTCAACCGGGGAGAGGTGTAACCGTCAAGTAAAATTGAACACCTTTTGCTAATTAATTTTGAACACTTTCGTGTTCAAAAATGGTACTTCT
>NZ_CANMZW010000062.1 GCF_947502445.1 uncultured Brevibacillus sp. | reverse complement strand
GGGCATTCATCGTCATCTACGAATCATCTGAAAACACAAAAAGAGTGTAAAGAAACTGAGGGTTTCTCTACACTCTGCGGCTACCTCATTGGGGTAGCCGTTTTTTTCTACGCGGATAAGAAAGGGTAAATTGGGATGCCAGGATGCAAACGGACTTTACACGATATTAACAGTTGATTAAAGCTTTTTTAACCTGTGCTACTTGGTACCAAGTTAGATTTACATAAAAGAGGAGTATTCACAGCGAGCTTCGGAAGTGAGAAAGAATGGGGAGAAGGAGGACAATCGGTGAAAGTAGATCTGCATTGTCATACAAATATTTCGGACTGCTCCATGTCCTTTGATCAGGTAGTAGAACAAGCACTGGCAGCACATGTAACCCATCTGGCGATCACGAACCACGATACGACGAAAAGCCTTGAGGATATGGTAGGCAAGGGTAAGGCGAAAGGCATCGATGTAATTCCGGGGATAGAGGTTTCAGCATACGATTTTTTGAGAAAAACGAGAGTGCATATACTCGGTTACTATATCGAGCCTGGTCATCCGGCTATTGATGATGTATGTGCTCCGCTGATCGAGAAGCGTCATCTGGCTTCAGCGATGATGGTAGAGAGATTAGTAGAAGCAGGTTACAACATCAGCTGGGAGCAGGTAACGCAGTTTGCAGAGGGCGGTACGGGTGTCTACAAGCAGCATATCATGCATGCGCTGATCACGAATGGCTACACGACATCGTTCTACGGTGATTTATATAAAAAGCTGTTTTCCCGTGGTCAAAATCGCGAGCAGCCAGGTATCGCCTACATCCCGCTGGAGTACGTAGAGGCTAAAGTAGCCATCCACGCGATTCGACAAGCTGGCGGAGTTCCTGTCCTAGCCCATCCCGGACAATACGGCAATTTTGAGGTTGTTCCGGAGCTGGTGGAGAGCGGATTGGAGGGCATAGAAGTATGGCATCCACACCATGGACCGGAAGCAGAAGCAAGAGCGACGGAGCTGGCAGTTAAGTACGATCTGGTGATGACCGGTGGAACCGATTTTCACGGTCTGTATGGAGATAGAGAGGTTGTATTGGGAGAGAAAAGTCCGGGTATTGCGTGCATCCAAGAGTTGCAAGCGAGAAGAGATAGCATAGTCGCTTTCTAGAAAAACATCGCGGTATACTTCGTCACTTATGCAGTGGAGGGTATACCGTTTTCTATTTGAAGTTAGCTCAGCTCATGAGAGAAAGGTGGATCATGATGATAGCGGAAATGGAGATTATTGACCAGTTTATCGCCGAAATCAATGCGGGTAAATATAAACCCAATGATAAGCTGCCCTCTGAAAATGATCTTGCAGATTTGTATAAGGTGCCGAGAATGAAGGTCCGCAGAGCGTATACCAGACTCCAAGAGCTAGGATATGTATTTTCCAAACAAGGGATGGGAAGCTATGTCAAGGACAGACGGCAGCAGATTCCGCTTGTCCTCTCCGGCAACGAGAGTTTTAGCCGTAAGATGCTGGACATGGGATACGACTACCAATCCAAAAACATCTTTTGTGAAGAAATTGAATACTGCCAAAAAATATTTCAAGCATTGGGTGTTGATGAAAGCGATCGGGTATTCAAGATTGGCAGGTTGAGAGTGGTGGACCAGCGGGCAATCGCTCTGCATACCTCATATGTCGCCCAATCCGTGTTTAATGATATCGAACAAGCAGGGAATACCATCACATCGATGTTCGACTATTACCACGGAAAGGGTTATTCGGAGTTTGAATCGGGACAAACGATCTTGAGCGTAATCGTTCCAACCAGATATGAGCGAGAGCTGCTAGAGTGTTCAGGCTTGATTCCTCTGTTGGTATTGGAGTCAGGATGTAAGGACAAAAAAACGGGCACCGTTTTGGAATATACCGAAATCCGGTACAGGAGCGATAGTTTTACTTATTTGATCTAACGTTAACGAAAGCGCAACATAGTTAACGCACTCTTAACCTCCATCAACTTGGCAACAAGATAAATTGAAGGTGCAAAGATAATCAAGAGCTTAGGGGAGGCAAGTGGATGAAACGGAAAAGGAGAACAGAAATCCTGATTAATGGCTCAAAAGAGCTGGCGGCCCAACTGGCAGATGAAATTATCCATCACTATGATGTGGAAACGATAGAAGAACCGAACAACGGTTTAGTCATGGTCAAAGTGCGAGAAACAGCAAAAAAAAGCATGTTCTATATGGGTGAAGTGTTTGTGACTGAGTGCAAGGTGCAGATTAACGGATCAATCGGGCTCGGAATCGTGAAGTCGCATGATCACGAGCTAGCCTATCAATTGGCTGTCATCGATGCTGCTTACAACGTAGGACTGCAAGAGACCAGCGAATGGACAAGTCGATTGCTGGGGGAAGAAGAGCGGATCGTGGAACAAAGGAAGACGGCACAAAGCAAAGTGTTAAAGACAAAAGTAAGCTTTGAAACCATGGATGATGAATAGGGGAGTTGACCGCAGATGAGTTTGGATACCGTTCATGATATACAGATTGCCTATCGAAAACTGCTGAATTCCATGGCGAGGCCAGGAGTCATCTCCAATCTGGAGGAACAGGCAAAAAAGCTTGAGATCGAGGTGGGCTGCAATCCTTCTACAATGGTTTTGGCACTCATGCTGCTAGATACGGAAGTGACCTTTCACGTGGTTTCACAGCGTGCTGCACAGATTACCAAGCTGCTGAATCAACTCACCTACGCGAAAGTAGTCGAAGTGGAGCAGGCTCAGTACATTTTTGTGCTGAATGATGCTGGTTCAGTTGAGCTGGAAAAAGCCCTCGAAATGGCAAAAACGGGGGATCTCAACAATCCTCATGAATCCGCAACAGTCATCGTGGAAGCAGATGTGGTGAGTGGGGATAGCGGCTTACTGTTGAAAGGTCCTGGCATCAAAACAGGCAGTGTCGTCCATGTAAAGAGGAGTGGCGATTGGATCGGGATACGCGAACAGAAAAATGCGGAATTTCCAACAGGCATCGATCTGGTCTTTGTAGATCCGAACCATCAGCTTGTATGTTTACCGAGAACGACTCAAATTGTAGAGCAGGTGATTGGATAAATGGCTTATGTAGCGGTGAGGGGCGGAACAATTGCTATCGAGGAATCGATCAAACGCTTGAAGTTCGAGCGTGTCAAAAAAGGTGCGATCGCAACAATCCCGAGTATCGAGGGCGGGATGAGAGGTCTGATTGATCAGGTCATGTCGGAAGGCAGTCTGTACAGTGAAACGCTAGCAGCTATTGCTATCAAGCAAGCGGAAGGAAACCCGGAGGAAGCCGTTTTTCTACTCCGTGCCTATCGCTCTACCTTACCTAGAAAGCATTATTCCCGGACGATTCAATCAGAGGATATGTTGATCGAAAGAAGGATTTCCGCAAGCTTTAAAAATATTCCGGGCGGTCAAGTCCTGGGGGCAACGCCAGATTATACACATCGATTGCTTGATTTTGATTTGATCCAGGAGACGGAAGAAGAGGCGCGCCAATGGCTGTCCGACTTTCAGGAAATACAGGAGAAGGAATCAGACTTACGAGACTTGATCCAGTACCCTAAAGTATTGGATTACTTGCGAAAAGAAGGCTTGATCGCAGATTGCGACAATCAGGATCAGGAACCTGATGACGTTACGAGAAAAAGCTTGGAATTTCCAACAAGCCGCAGTCAAAGACTCCAGGTACTGACAAGAGGGCAAACCGGTGCTGTAACTTCATTAGCATATGCAGTCATCCGCGCGTACGGGTCCGTCCACCCGACAGTAGGAGAATTGCGAGTGGGGGAAATGCCGATCTATATTGACAATCCGATCAATCAAAAGACGGAGGAAGACGACGCTTATTACTTGGGAGAGATGAAGCTGACTGAGGTAGAAATGCTGATCCCGGTAACAGTGGAAAAAGAGCGTGGCAAAAAAGAGATTGAGTTCGAGATAGGGTACGGCATTTGTTTTGGCCAAAACGAGACCAAAGCGATTGCGATGGGGATTCTGGACAATTGTCTGGAAAACAAAAATCCGCAATATCCCACTAGCGATGAAGAATTCGTCCTGTTCCATATTGATTCTGTTGAATCGTCAGGATTTATCTCTCATTTGAAAATGCCGCATTACGTAACATTCCAGTCCAAGCTGGATAGCGCACGAAAAACGAAGAGACAGGAAAACGCGAGTCAAAAGGAGTCAAACCTATGAGCGCATATAACTTTGCCTTTTTTGATGAGGGTTCGAAACGGGAAATCAGAAGAGCCACTCTAAAAGCAATTGCCATTCCGGGCTACCAAGTCCCATTCGCCTCCAGAGAGATGCCGATTGCCAGAGGGTGGGGAACAGGTGGATTGCAATTAACCCTTTCTCTCGTTGGAAAAGAAGATGTGCTAAAAGTCATTGACCAAGGATCAGATGAGTCAGTTAACGCGGTAAATATCAAGAAGCTGGTCGGGAAAACGACAGGGATTCGGGCAACGGAAGAAACGAGTGAAGCTACCCTCATTCAGTCGCGACATCGGATTCCGGAGATTCCACTTAGCGAAGGACAGATTTTGGTGCTGCAAGTGCCACTCCCTGAACCATTGCGCGCCTATGAATCGAGTGAGCTTGTGACAAAGAAGCTGCACGGTGAAAGAGAGTACAGCGGTGCCTGGCTCATGCTTTTTGAGCAAATTATGCGTTATGGAAATATGTCTACGGGTGCGGATCATCCAGTTCTGGTCCATGACCGCTACGTGATGGCACCAAGTCCGATTCCGAGATTTGACAATCCAAAGATGAATCGTTCAGAGGCTTTGATTTTATTGGGAGCTGGTCGAGAAAAGAAAGTGTATGCGGTTCCTCCTCATACCCAGGTAGTCTCTCTCGCTTTTGATGATTATCTATTTCAGACCGAGTCATCTGCAGGTAACAGCTGCAAGCTGTGCGGTGCGACCGACGTATTCATGGATGAATTTGTGCATGAGGAAACGGGAGAAACCTACCACCAATGTAATGACACCAGTTACTGCCTCTCCAGATTAAATCGCAAAGTACTGCACCAGGAGGTGCCTTTGAATGGATGATTTTATGACCCCGCTTTTGTCCATTAAAAATGTGAATAAGCAATTTGGCGATGGCTGCGATACGTGTCTCCAACAAGAAAAAGACGTCCTGATCAAAAACTTTTGCCCTGTTTGTGGCACTGTCTATTCCTGCCAGGACATTACGTTTGATTTATACCCAGGAGAGGTTTTGGGGATCGTTGGGGAGAGCGGCAGCGGCAAATCGACATTGATGCGATGCCTCTATTTTGATCAGGACGTAACGAGTGGAGAAGCCTTCATCCGCTCCTATAAGGACGGTAAGGCAAATATGTTCGAAGAATCTGCTCAACAAAAAAGATATATTCGCAATCATGTTTTGGGCAAGGTATATCAGAATCCGCTTTTGGGTCTGCGTATGAATTTTTCATCGATCGGCAATATTGCGGAAAAGTTGATCGCAGCAGGGAACCGAAATGTTGGTCACATGGAGGACAGGGGGAGGGCGCTGCTTACACATGTAAACATACCGACCTACCGGATGAAGGAAGCGCCCAAAAACTTTTCTGGCGGCATGCAGCAGCGGGTTCAAATTGCCAAAGCCTTGTCCAACAATCCTCCAATCTTGCTTCTTGACGAAGTGACAACCGGGCTGGATTTATCGGTTCAAGCAAGTGTTCTTGACTTGATCAAACAATTGCAAAGAGAGCTGAATATCAGCATCATTATCGTCTCGCACGATCTAGGCGTGATCCGAATGCTTGCAGATCGAACGATGGTCATGCTGGACGGCAAAGTAGTAGAACAGGGCTTGACTGATCAAATTTTAGAGGACCCACAGCATCCTTATACGCAGCAATTGGTACATTCCCTAGTATAAAAAACTTGCACTAGAGGAGAAACGGGGGAACTAGCGTGTATGTAATCACCAATGGACAGATTATTACGGAAGAAGGAATTCTGACTGGATTTGATTTGCTGATCAAGGGAAATCGGATTGAGCAAATGATACGCACTGGCGAGCTCGAAATGCAAGAAGGCGTAGAGGTTGTCGATGCGGCAGGCGGTTACATTTCTCCGGGATTCATTGATCTGCACTCCGATTATATCGAGCATATGACGGCTCCAAGGCCGACTTCGCTGATGGATTTTCATCTCAGTCTTCGCGAAACAGAAAAACAGCTCATTTCCCACGGCATTACTACCATGTATCATTCGCTGTCCTTGTTCAAAGGCTCGGAGTATGCCTATAAGCCGATCCGCGAGCCTGATAATGTAAGGAAATTCATTGATTTGATTGATCAGACCCACCATACCAAGCATTTAGTTCGCCATCGTTTTCATGCGCGCTTTGAGATTGACAATCTCGAAGAAATCGACAATTTGAAAAACTACATCGCTGAGAAAAAGGTTCATCTCATTTCGTTTATGGATCATACACCCGGACAAGGGCAATACAGAGATCTCGAAGTGTATCGGAAAACGATCAAAGGTTACAGCGATATACCGGATGAAGAGATCGAAGCGATCATTGCCAACCATCAATCAAAAGGGAAGATCACGATTGATGGGATTAGAGACATTGCAGAAATGGCCAATGAGATTGCCATTACCATCGCGTCGCACGATGACGATTCGATTGAGAAGCTAGATCTGGTACAGAGCTTTGGAGCGAATATTAGCGAATTCCCGATCACGCTGGAAATAGCCAAAAAGGCAAAAGAAAAAGGGATGTTCACCATCGCGGGCGCGCCTAACATCCTACTTGGTGGATCACACAGCGGCAATCTATCGGCAGCAGAGGCGATTCAGAACGATTGTATCGATATCCTGTGCAGTGATTATTATCCGGCTGCCATGCTGCACTCCATTTTCGAACTGAACAAACGCTATGATCTTGACTTGGCCGAGATGTTTAAGCTGGTCACGATCAATCCCGCGAAGGCAGTCCGTTTGGATGAGGAAATCGGTTCGATTCAAGAAGGGAAAAAAGCAGATTTATTGATCATCGAAAAAATCGAGCCAGACTTTCCAGTGATCACGGCTGTTTTCGTAGACGGAGAGCTTGTTCAAAAAACCAATTACCGCGTCTGAGCAACTCTCACGCGAATGGTGAAAGCAGGGGGATAGCGTGGAAAACATTCTGACTATCAAAAATATAGCCAAGTCATTTACATTGCACAATGTAAACAAGCATATCAAAGCAATCGATGATATCGATATTTACGTGAGAGAAGGCGAGTTTGTCGGGATCACTGGCAAAAGTGGCAGCGGGAAATCGACGGTATTAAAGTGCATTTACCGTACGTACCTGCCGCAAAGTGGAAGCATCTGGTATGACTCGAAAAAATACGGGCCGATCGATCTCGCTTATGCGACGGAGAGACAAATCATCGATCTGAGGAAGAATGAAATCGGCTACGTATCCCAATTTCTCCATGTGATGCCCCGCACAACCGCACGAGAATTGGTCCAACAGGCGATTTTGGAAATGGGGCACGGTCGGGAATCCGCCGAGCAGGAAGCGGAAAAGATGCTGCGTCATTTTGAGCTGGACCCGGCTTTGTGGGACAGCTATCCGGCTACCTTTTCTGGTGGTGAGAAGCTGCGCTTGAATATTGCCAGAGCGATGGTGAAGCGCCCGAGGCTCTTGCTGCTCGATGAGCCTACAGCAAGTCTGGACAATTCCTCCAAGGTCAAGGTGAGAGAATTGATGGAGCAGCTGATGGCAGAAGGAACAACCATGTTGGGTATTTTTCACGATCTCGAGTTTATGAAAAATCTCTGCCACCGGGAATACAACATGCAAAATGGAAGGCTAATTACAAGAGTGGAAATGCTCGACGTTTAAGTTTGATATCCGAACTAACAAAACAGGAGGAGTCATTACGATGAAAAAAGCGTGGTTGCTCATACTGGCAGTCGTTCTAGCATTGGGTGCAGCAGGTTGCTCCACGACAAGTAGCGGACAAGAAAAGGATACAATCACAATTGCTTGGTTGCCCAATGAATCGGGAGACGACTCGAAGGAAGCACGTAATGAGGTCGGCGCAATCGTTGAGAGGGCAACAGGGAAAAAAGTAGAGCATAAAACGACTACAGATTATATCATTGCCGTCGAATCAATCGCGAATGGCAATGCAGATCTCGCGTTTATGGGCGCTGAGGGATACATCCAGGCCCACGACAAAAACCAGAAGGTTCTGCCGTTAGTTGTTCCGAGCGGAAAATCAGGAACGCTCGATGACGCGGTATACTACAGCTGGCTCAACGTGAAAAAAGGGAACGAAGACCAGTACAAAAGTGGCGATGGGTTCTCCATTGATAACATCGTAGGAAAAAAGTTTTCCTTTGTTTCCAACAACTCCACATCTGGATTTAAAGTACCGACAGCGGGAATTGTGTCTCATTTCAGCAAGCAAGAACAATACAAGGCAATGAGCTCGGAAGATTTGCTTGAAGGCGGTTCTGGCAAGTTCTTCAGCGAAGTATTGTACGGAGGCTCCCACCAAGGCTCTGCCGTGAATCTCCTTACAGGAAAAGCGGATGTCGCTGCATTTTGCGATACATGTGTGAACAACTATATCGAGCTGGCAGATGGAACCAAAAACAAGCCAGGCGCCGTTTATCGCGTAAAGCAAGATGCTGCTGAGCCATTCAACACGCTGCATGGACAAGAATTTGTCTCCATCTCTGTAACACCGGTATTAAACTCACCATTTGTCATCAATACTGAGACGGTCAACGAGGAAGTTCAAAAGAAGATTTTGGCTGCCTTTACATCTGATGATACAGCGAATAATCCCAAAATTTTTGTACCAAAAGACAGTAAGTTTTCAGGATTTTATGAGAAATCTTCGGGAAAAGAGCATTTCGTTCAAGTGGAAGACGCGTGGTTTAACCCTGTTCGCGAATTGTCCAAGTAACGGGAAGCCTGGAAAAAACGCGGGATAGGAGGGACGATGACGATGTTGCTGGAGCTTAGGCAAGTGTCCAAACAGTATGGCATGAATACGAAGGCGTTGTCGGATATCGACTTCTCTGTGAAGGAGGGGGAGTTCGTTTCGATTATCGGTCCATCAGGAGCGGGGAAATCGACCCTCCTGAGATGCATCAACAGGATGATCGAGGCCAGCAACGGGGAAATCATTTTCGACGGTGCCAATGTGCTCGGAAGCAATAAAAAAGAATTGAAGATGATCAGAAGGAAAATCGGGATGATCTTCCAGCATTACAATCTGGTGAACCGTCTTTCTGTGATCGAAAACGTCTTGCACGGGCGCCTTGGGTACAAATCCACGATCGCTGGCGTACTCGGCCTCTATCAGGAAGAAGAAAAAGAGCAAGCGGTGAAGCTGCTGCAAATATTGGGCTTGGAAGACCAGATTTACAAAAGGGCAGACCAACTAAGCGGCGGGCAAAAACAGCGTGTAGGGATTGCGAGGGCATTGATCCAATCCCCGAAAATGCTGCTCTGTGATGAACCGATCGCCTCTTTGGACCCGAATGCCTCCAAAATCATTATGGATCATTTGCGCAGCATCTCCACAAAGATGGGCATCACGATCCTCATCAACTTGCACCAAGTTGAAGTAGCGTTGAAGTATTCCGACAGAATTATCGGTGTAAACCAGGGGCGAGTCGTTTACAATGGCTCGCCAGATGATCTTACGGAAGAGCAAATTCACAACATCTATGGTTCAGAGGTTGGAGAACTCATTCTAGATTTGGGAGGGAAACATGCAGGGTGACTTGTTTGCAAAAAAGCGTAGGGATTCTCTTGTTTTCTTTGCGCTGCTTATTGCCATCACGTGTGTTTCGATTGTCATAACCAAATATGACGTGGAAAAAGGATTCACATCGATCCCCAAGGCGATTTCGTGGGCGTTCTCCAATTTTTATCCGAATGAAAAGTCGCTAGAGAAGCTGCCTGATATCCTGCTCAAATTGAAGGAAACGGTATTGATCTCTGTCGCTGCTGCATCCGTGGCTTCTCTGTTCGCCCTGCTGTTTGCTATTTTTGGCTCAGAAACGACAGGCATCAATGGTTTTATGAGAAAAATCACGAGAGGAATCGCAACGCTGTTTCGTAACATTGACGTGTCCGCCTGGGCCATGATTTTGCTTTTTTCATTTGGACAAAGCGCGCTGACAGGATATTTTGCTCTGTTTTTCGGCTCGTTTGGATTCTTGACACGTGCCTTTACGGAAGCGATTGATGAAATAAGCAGCAGTTCAGTAGAAGCGTTGCAAGCGACGGGTGCAAGCTATTTTGCGATCATTTTCCAGTCGGTGATTCCTACATGCCTGCCGCAAATCATCAGCTGGGTACTGTTTATGATCGAGACGAATATACGCAGCGCCACACTTGTTGGCATTTTAACGGGCACCGGCATCGGCTTTGCCTTTAATCTGTACTATAAAAATCTAAACTATCATACAGCGAGCCTTGTGGTGATTGTGGTGGTTGTCGCCATCATGATCATTGAGAATCTATCCAATTATATCAGGAGGGTGATTTTGTAGTGGAAATGGATGAATCGTTCAAGCCGATTTCGCTCGAAGCCAGAAACAGTATGAAATCATCACACCCAGGAAAAATGATCAAGGTTAAGACCATAACCAAGGAAACAATCGTGATTCAACTTACCATGATCATCCTTGCCATATCCACCCTATACGGGTTTTTCACCTTTGATTATAAAGATATCGTGTTTATCGAATCGGTTGTTTCCGCCCTTCAATCCGTCAAAATCATGCTGTTTGAGCCGCATTTGCAGCATTTTACTTTTGGCGAGGCGATCTTTCAGGTGATGGTTACACTCGGTCTGGCATTTCTGACAACCTTGTTTGGAGCAGTTATCGCCTTGTTTTTGGGCTTGCTCGCAGCACGCAATTTGTCTACGAGGTTTGTTTCCAATCTTATTAAAGGCTGTGTAGCTTTTATTCGAGCAGTCCCTACCGTTTTATGGGTATTGATTTTTTCGGTCGCTGCTGGTCTGGGAAGCGTTGCTGCTGTCATTGGCATGACGTTCCACTCCGTTGGTTATTTGATTAAGGCATTCTCGGAGGCTTTTGAAGAGTTGGATAAAGGTGTCATTGAAGCACTCCGGGCAAGTGGAGCGAACTGGTGGCAGATCGTTTTTCAAGCGGTCCTGCCCTCCTGCGTTACTTATTTGATCTCGTGGACCTTTCTGCGATTTGAAATTAACTTTGCAGTCGCGGTCGGAATGGGGGCTGCGGCCGGAGCTGGAGGAATCGGCTATGATATGTTTATGGCAAGCGGGTTTTATTTTGATTTGCGGGAAGTCGGCTTGATCACGTATTTTATCCTTGCTTTTGCAATTGTGTTGGAAATATTGGCAGGTCGAATCAAAAGAAAGCTGAAAAGCCGTTAATTGTCTTTGCAAAAAAGGCAGGCCGACTGTGGATGAACAGGAGAAGCCTCGGTTCAGCGAATTGGAAGCGGTTTACAGGTTGGAGAACATGCGGTAATAATAGATATAAGGAGTAGGATAAGGAGGTATGTTGCTGATGAACACACCCGATCAACTATTAAGAAGCTTAAAATCGTTGTCTGGGCCTTTTCAGCCCTTTGATGTGACACAACTGCCGGAAAGCCCAGGGGCGTTGTTCCTGCAATGGCTGAATCTAGCGATCGAGAATGAAGTGAAAGAGCCTCATGCAATGACGCTTTCAACTGTAGATGCCGATGGTTATCCAGACGCGCGCGTATTGATATTGAAGGACGTGGTTGGCGAGGCATTTTACTTTGCTTCCAGCTCCGAGGGAAGAAAGGGGAGGCAGCTGCTGCAAAATCCGCAAGCCGCTCTTACCTTTTATTGGCCAAAGCTAGGTCGGCAGGTTCGTCTGCGAGGAACTGTTGTGGATATGGGGGCAGAGGCCGGGGCAGCTGATTTTCGGCGGCGATCGCTGGAAGCCCGTGCTGTGGCGCTGACGGGGCTCCAGAGCCAGAAGCTTGAGAAAATGGACGATCTGGAACAGTCGCTTGCCAATCAGAGAGAGCGGATCAAGCGTGATCCGGAAATTGTCGAGCCCAGCTGGAGGCTGTATGCCGTGAATGTGCGTGAAGCGGAATTCTGGCAGGGGGATATTCATCGTAAACACATCCGGATTCAATATCATTTATGCGACGATGGGCAGTGGAGATATAACTTGCTCTGGCCATGAGGCTACTGCTCGGTTGCTTTGACCTCTTTATTCTCAAATAACGATTTCGTCCTGTTTTTCCTTAAGGGGATAACAGGATTTTTTTGTACAGATAGGAATGTCCGCTACACGCTGTCGATCCTCCTTGAGGAAGCCTCGTCAGAGGTTTCCTCATCTTCACTTTTCAGACGGTTCGTTAGTCGTATGCGCTTGAATGAGCTGTTGCAGCGCTTGTCTGACGTCACCTGCAAACAATCCGCCATGATAGCAGATGAGCTGCCTGGTGTCGTAATCGAGCAAAAGCTGGACGGAACGGATGGCTGCTGCCATATCCATCGTAAATTGTGGGTTGGCAATTTCGAGCTTGCCAGAAGAAGCGACAACTGCATCACCTGTGATCATGGTCTTGCTTTCCGGCAGATACAGCGAGATATGACCAGGCATATGACCCGGCGTATGGATGATCTCGATCCCCCCACACCAAGGCAGCCGTTCTTGATGATTCACTGTCCTGTCCACGTTGGCAGGCTCGATTGATTCAAGAAAGCGGATGAATGCTTCCGCATGCGGTCTTTCCTCTGGGGAGAGGTCATCCAGAGTTGCTTCTGCTTGCTCGATGCGAAGCGATTTTTTGCTTCCGGCAAGGTACGGAACCTCCGACTCATACGCAATGATTTCGATCTGAGGATACGTTCGCTTTAATGCAGCCAGCGATCCAATATGGTCCATGTCGTGATGCGTGACGATCACGGCTGTCAACGATTCGAGACGAATGCCATACTCCTGCGCTGCCTTTTCCAAGAGAGGGAGAAAATCGGGGTAGCCGCAGTCGATGAGAATGGTATGCTGCTCGTCATGTAGCAGGACCGGGGTAATAATTTGCTTTTGTCCATTCTGTTCAAATTCAATGTCAAGCAGGTGTACAGTGTTCATTGAAACCTCCTGATAGGCAAAGTTGATACATAAAAGTATAATTCACGAATCGGAACTTGCAGTGGACGACTATGAGTCAGGGTCAAAGATGTTCGTGTACGATTCAAACAAATATACGCTCCGGCCCTTAGTTTGCTCAAGGGTCTTTTCAGCATGCGAAGATGACAGAAAACGAGCAGCTACAACACTCGATTTCACAAGTTCAGCGGAAATGCCACAGACTTAAAACGAAAAGTTGCCCATAGGAAATATTGAAATTTCGTGCAATATTTTACTGATTAGTAAAATTCTGTAGCGAAGGTAGTTACTGTCGACCGCCCGACTAAGGAAAAAGTAGCAGCATTCGTAGGACGTGACAATAAGGAAATGGGCCGTATCGCAGGTAAACAAGCCGTTGCTCTCCTAGGTGGAGAAGGCAAAGCAACGGGGAAAGTTATCGAGCTGCAAGGTGACGCGGGCGGTAAAGTAATGATGGATCGACATGATGGCTTTCATGAGATCGTAGGCAAGGAATCTGGGGTAAAAATCGTAGGTATTGACGGCCTGTCTGAAGCGGTAAAAGCGATCGTGGATGGAAAATACA
Source organism: uncultured Brevibacillus sp. (assembly GCF_947502445.1). Taxonomy (GTDB): domain Bacteria; phylum Bacillota; class Bacilli; order Brevibacillales; family Brevibacillaceae; genus Brevibacillus. The sequence continues at coordinate 7,143 of NZ_CANMZW010000062.1, read as the reverse complement.
GCGCAACGGTGTTCAATGATTCTACCAAGCTTGGCTCCATCGTAGTAGATACAGCACTCAAAGTAGCAAAAGGCGAACAGGTTCCAGAGATGGCGGCACGGGCCTGATCGATGCTATCAATGCAAAGGATGTATATAACGAAAAAGACGTATTTGCCCAAATGAAATAAGGAGGCTACAGCCATGATTGCAAGCTACATTGACCATACCCTTTTGAAACCAGAGGCAACAAAAGAACAAGTTATGAAGCTGTGCGTGGAAGCGTGCGAGTACAAATTTGCATCGGTGTGCATCAACCCTGCATTTGTTGAGCTGGCTAGCTCTATGCTCAAGGATACGGAAGTCAAAGTATGCACGGTTGTGGGCTTCCCGCTGGGGGCTAACACCACAGCACTAAAAGTGGAGGAAACCAAGCAGGCTATCCGTGAGGGCGCAGAGGAGATCGATATGGTCATCAATATCGGCTACCTCCTTGCAGGTAAGCGCCGGCGCGCAAGAAACCGCTGCTCCCGTACAGCAGCTCACCTCCGCTGCACAAACCGTATCGTCCCATAGCCAGGAGGTTGTCACGCATGCAACAGAGCAGCTCACCGCCTCCCAGCAGGTCAGCCAGATGGCACAGACGATTCGTACCAGGGCGGAGCACTTGAAGGCGATCATATCAGGATTTCATACGAAGTAAGGGTAAGCACGTACCTTTGAAAAAAGGGGAGCCATGAAAGTACACTGGTTCCCCTGTCTTATTTTCAGAGGCATCCTGAATCCGCCAATTTGGACGCGGGTTTCGTTTTTTCGATGTAGCCGGACAGTCAGTCCTCCAAGCGAGTGACCCAAGAACCTGGGGCATTTTCTCCGTTTTTCTCTCCTCCACCACAGCTCGAATTACCGTACCGCGAATCCGAAAAATGGTTCAACACAAATTCCTTGAACCTCGTAGCCGCGGGAGAAAGATACCCTCCCTGCACGAGAGCCATCCCAATCACCCGCTGACATTTGGGCTCACGAATGCGGATTTGTGCAATTTTACTCATGTTAATCCCGTGCAAGTCAGGCAAAAGCGATACCCCAAGACCTGCTGCGACAAGCCCGGAAACCGTAGCCGCCTCCTCACCTTCAAACGTAATGTGCGGAGTGATCCCGATTTTCTGGAACAATTGATCGGTTGTACGGCGCAGAGCATAGCCCTTTTTCAAAAAGATAAAAGACTCGCTTGCGATTTCCTGAAGCAAAATACTTTCCCGATCAGCCAATGGATGATCGAGCGGGACTACCGCAAAAAGCTCCTCGGTCCACAGAGGTGTCCAGTGGATCGGCAGCTTGGTTTCAGTAGGCTCCGCAAGCAGACAGAGGTCGAGCTCTCCCGCACTCAAATGCTCTAGCAGCGAATAGCTGTGATTTTGTATAAGCGTGAAGCTGATGGATGGGGAGAGCAGGCGAAAGGCCCCGATCAAATCAGGAATCAGATTGGTTCCCAGGGTGTGCAGAAAGCCCAAGGCAACCTCGCCGTGCTCAGGATGCACCAAATCATGCAGCTCTTGTTTCCCGTCGTTAAATTCCTTGAGAATGCGATTGACCCGTTTCAAAAAAAGCTGACCATAGCGATTGAGCATGATGTTTCTGCCTTGCCGCTCAAACAATTGAACACCGAGCTCCTCCTCCAGCCGAGCGATGGATCGACTCAGTGCTGGCTGAGAGAGCGACATATGCTCGGCCGCACGAGTGACGTGCTGAATCCGTGCCAAGGTTTGAAAGTATTCAAGCTGCTGCCATTCCATCAAGCAACCCTCCAGACAGTGTCAAAAAAGCTGTATATAAACCATTACTCAGATGCATGAAAATCATGATTACAATAAATTATACATTATGAATTGGGGGTGATAGTATAACGGTGAGACGGAAAGGATTCAGGGAGGTTCATCATCATGGGCTACATTGAGCAAGGGACTGTTGCTTTTCGGAAGTCCAATCTAGCCTTTTTTGCAGCTGGGTTTAATACGTTTGCGATTTTGTACAGCACGCAGCCGCTCATGCCAGAATTCACCAAAGAATTTCACATCTCCCCTACGATGGCAAGCTTGTCACTATCCATGACGACGATCTCACTTGCGATCAGCATGCTGCTATTTGGGACAGTGTCAGAGGTGTGGGGACGAAAACCTGTCATGATAAGCTCCATGCTCGTGGCATCCGTTTTATCAATTTTGACTGCTTTTAGCTCGACTTTTGAATCATTATTACTCTTTCGCATCATTCAGGGAATTGCTTTAGGGGGCTTGCCGTCCATTGCCATGGCTTATTTGGGAGAGGAAATGGAGCCCAAAAGTCTTGGTGTCGCGATGGGGCTCTACATAAGCGGAAATTCACTTGGGGCGGTCTGCGGACGAATCATATCGGGCACGCTGACTGATCTGTTCAACTGGCATGTGGCGATGGGCTCAATCAGCTTTATCAGCTTGGTGGCAAGCCTCATTTTCTGGCTTTGCTTGCCAAAGTCACAAAACTTTCATGCACGTACACCTGAATTCAAAAAGCTGATGGCATCGATGGGCAGTCATTTGAAGGACCCTGGCCTCCTATGCCTGTTCGGAATCGGCTTTCTTATTTTAGGGAGCAATGTCGCGATGTACAACTACATGGGCTATGTGCTGACGAGGGAGCCTTATTCGCTTTCCCAGACGCTAGTCGGCTGGATTTTCATCGTGTTTTTGGTAGGGATGTTCAGCTCCGTTTGGATGGCAAAAATGGCGGATAAATACGGGCGGCAAAAAGTACTGATGATTTCTCTTTTATTGACGCTCATCGGGGCTTGTCTGACGCTTCATGAATGGCTGTGGATCAAAATACTCGGACTGCCGATCCTCACATTCGGCTTTTTCGGTAGCCATTCTATCGCGAGTGGCTGGGTAGGGCGTCGGGCGCTGCATGACAAAGCTCAGGCATCCTCGCTCTATCTGTTCTTTTATTATGCAGGCTCAAGTATTGGAGGAACGATGGGGGGCGTATTCTGGTCCTCCTTTGGCTGGACCGGAGTCGTAGGGATGATTGTCGTATTTATGCTGATCGGATTTGTCCTCGTTCAGCGGTTAGCCAAAGTCGTTCCTGTAAGCAGTACGGCTTCGTTGGATAACGATGTACCTGTAAAAAGCTGATGTTCATCCAGATTTTATCATGAAAACCGCGGAGGTCATATCCCGCGGTTTTTTTTGTCATAAGCCCAGTTTTTGTTCTAATTCCTGCTTCTGGTTCAGATGATGGCGAAAATGCATATCGACAAGATCGTACCACTCCCGCGCATTCAGCCAGCCAAAGCCTTCATGAAATGCTTTATGGTTTGGATTTACGAGGTCTGCTTTTCCTTCCCATTCCCGCATTCTCCTCTGAACGAGATCGAGACCTGCATATAGGTCTTCTTTTTCTTCCGAATTGCTGGGTGTATTTTCGGGCAAGTCCGGCAGCTTGATTTTAATGGGCAAAAATCCGCCTCTCGCGTATAAATTTTCACCAGCGGTCGTTTTTCCTAGCGGTTGCTCCAATACAGCCCTTTTCCCGTTTGGGTCGCCTATTTTCACTGCTTTTTCTTGCAACGAGAGGAAGTTTTCTTTCCCCTATTCCCAAATAAAGGTTATCATTATGGGGGTAGTTTGGTAAATAGGATGAGAGGTGGAAAGGTTTATGATTCGCAAAATTGTGGTCGCGCTGCTTTCAGCGATCATCTTTTGTCTGGGACTTGCCTGGTTGAATTACACCCCGCTGGATGAGCAACAAGCAAATACATATTATTGGTCATATGCTTCCTTGGTCATGGTGTATTTGATGTACGCAGCCCCTGTATATTTGCTAGGAGGAGTGCCACTGTCAATCTTGATCGAATTTATCACGGCAAAAATCGGCTGGGTTAACCTTGTTGTCAATTATGTATTCCGCTTGATTGCATATAGCTTGGCTGGATTGGTTGCGATGATGCTGTTTATGCTCGTCATGTCAGGAGGAAAATCGGGCACATCGCTGTTTGCAAATGGAGACTTCCGCTTTGAGGTCGTGGCGTCGCTGCTCTATCTGCATCTGTGGCTGTTCAGCTTTCTTATTGTAAAACCAAAAAAGGGAGGATATAGCCATGGCAGATATATGCGGAATTTGTAAAGAGCCGCTCGACTATCGCTTCCAATGCAGCTGTACAAGAAAGACAGCCCGAGCAGCAGATGAGTCAAATGCCAGAAAAGGCTGCCTCAAATGCGGCTGCACCTCGGCCACGATAACGGAAATGTCGGCGACGGGCGGTGTTTTGTCACGGATGTTCAACTTACAGTACCAGCGATTTGATGTGGTTAGTTGTGTCGCGTGTGGATATAGTGAGATGTATAAACGAGACCCGTCTGCCACACGTGATATTGTTGATTTGTTTTTTGGATAAGGGATGGTGCCATCATGCCTGTCGGAGGATTTCAAAGCGGATTTCATGCACGTAAAGTACCTCGTGCCCAAGTAAAATGGGAGCAGTTTCTCATTTGCAGCCATGGGTGCGAGGAAGTCATCCAGCTTATTTCGCATGTATCAGGCGAGGTCGAGTTTGAGCTGTGCAGGCTCGAAGCAGAGCGGATGGGAAGGGTGTTAGTAGAAGCTGCTGCGAATACAGAAAGTTTTTGAAACTAATTGTTTTCTGAAACGTATGCATAAATGATGATATATATATAGGGGAGGCGGAACATGAGCGACAACAATGTAGTAAAGATGAGTCCCTTTCAAGCAGGGGGCAAGCTGATTGCGACAATTCTGGTTCTTGCGGTATTGGTACTACTCGGAACTCAATCCTTTACGATTATATCGGCCGGACATAGCGGAATCGTGTTGCAGCTGGGAGCCGTACAGCCAAAAGTCATGCAAGAAGGCATGCATTTCAAAATTCCGTTTATTCAAACCGTAATACCAATCGAGGTCCGTGTACAAAAGTCAGAGATGAGTCAGACCTCGGCGTCGCGTGACCTGCAAACCGTATCGACGACAATCGCAGTCAACCATCATCTGGATGCTGAAAATGTAAACAAACTGTATCAGCAGGTCGGATTGGAATACAATAGCCGGATTGTGGACCCCGCCATTGCGGAAGCGTTGAAAGCGGTTACTGCTCAATATACAGCAGAAGAACTCATTTCCAAGCGTTCTGAAGTAAGCGCCAAGGTAAAAGAAGTGTTACGCGAAAAGCTGTCCACTTATAACATTATTTTGGATGAGATCAATATTCGCGAGTTTACGTTTAGCGATGAATTCAACCGTGCCATCGAATCCAAACAGATAGCCGAGCAGCAGGCGCTCAAATCCAAGCTGGACCTGGAGCGGATCAAGATAGAAAAGGAACAGGAAATTACGAGAGCACAAGCACAAGCGGAAGCATTGCGTTTGCAAAAGCAGGAAGTAACGCCGGAGCTGATCCAGCTCAGACAAATCGAAGCACAGCTGGAAGCTATCCGCAAGTGGGATGGAAAATTGCCTAACGTGACAGGTGGAGCGACTCCGTTTATCAGCGTGGATAAATAAAATAGCTAGCGGTCACCGATTTTTTACACAGAACAAGACCATCCTAAGGCTTGAGTACCTGGATGGTCTTTGTCTTGTTAATAGGCAATAGGCATTTTAGCGTGTGCTCTCGAACAACTCCAGCCATTCTCCATCAGGACCCTTGAAAAATATGTAGCGTGAGCCATTCGGCAAAGTCGTAATTTCAGCGTCGATGAAAGCTACATCCAGCTGCTTGAGACGCTCGATCTCTTCCTCCAGATTGTCTACGGCAAAAGCGAGATGGTGGACCTTGCCTTCTTCGGGAAGTGAATCGTTGTAGCCCTGGACTAATTCGAGCTCGGTTTCCTTGCTGCCAGCGAAGCCGAGAAAAGCAAGGGTAATGGCAGAATTGGTATGCACTAGCTTGCCCAAGCACTCCATTCCGATCACCTTGGTATAAAAGTCGATAGAAGTTTCCAGGTCTTTAACCATCAAACCGACGTGCTCTACTTTTTTGATCGCCATTGTTTTCACTCCTAGCCACGTATGAGATTACTATTTATTGTAGAAGATTTTTCCGCAAAAGTCTGTATTCAGCTGCGACCATTGATTTGGAGTGTGAAATACTGGAAATAACTATAGCGAGACTAACATATCGACTATACGGCGGTGCATGATGGACACGATTATCGAAACGATCGGAAGAGCAATTCTCGCTTTTACCATTATGATGATCATTACCAGGCTGCTGGGCAAGCAGACAATCGCCCAAATGACGTATCATGATTTTGTTGCAGCGATTACATTGGGGGCGCTTACGGCCAACCTCGCTTTTAACCTCCAAATTAAAATGGGACAGTTAATTGCGGCATTACTTACGTTTGGTGCGATTGCCTATTTGCTCATGATATTGTCCCTCAAAAACCGTTATTTACGTAAATGGTTTTCTGGACAGCCGACGCTCATTATTCAGAATGGGAAAATATTGGAAGATAACATGCGAAAGCTAAAGTTCTCCCTAGATACGCTGAATCAGGAGCTGCGGGAAAGAAACATTTACAACATCGAGGAAGTTCAGTTCGCGGTGCTGGAGCTGAACGGTGAATTATCTATTTTACGCAAGTCGGAATACCTTCCTGTCACTAGAAAGGATCTCAAGCTAAAATATAATAAACGACAATGGTTTCCCATCGAGTTGATCATGGATGGAAAGATTATCCACCACAATTTAAAGCAGAATCAGCTCCAGCCCGATTGGCTGATGGGGCTTTTGAACAAAAAAGGTTTGCGTCTTGATCAGGTAAACTATGCGGTGAAAAACTCCAATGGGAAAGTGATAATCGATTTGTACGATGACCAGATGTCCAATCCGATTGATAAAGAATAGAGACCGACAAATCAGTCGGTCTGCTAGTTGTTTGTACGGAATGTTCAAAACGTTCACGACAATGCTAGAGGTGACGCTGTATGAATTTTTTCGTAAATTTGTTCTTACCTTTACTTCCCTTGCTCATTGTTTTGTCGCCATGGTTATTCAACCTCTTGTTAGGAGAGAAGAAGAAAAAATGAAAGAATACACTGGTACCCATGGACTGGACACTTAAAAAAAGTGCACAGCCGTGGGTACCTTTTTGTATACTGGTAGAAGTGC
>NZ_CANMZW010000061.1 GCF_947502445.1 uncultured Brevibacillus sp. | reverse complement strand
CGCCGTATACCGGACGGTACGTACGGTGGTGTGGGAGGTCGGCTACTCAACTAATGGGTAGCCTCCTACCCGATTGGAATGGGGCTGTGGTGGGGAGAAGAATATTTCCATGCTTCGCTCTCTGCTCCGTCCTACTTGGAAGTATAGACTGTCCGCTCCGCTCAGCAGGACTTCACAAGGAGCTGCGCCTGGAAATATTCTTCTCCTGCGTAGCTACAGCTATTAAAACCCTACAAAATTATTTTTCTTTTAACGGATCAAAGAAAAACAACTGTAACGAAAGAGAAGCCGATTTCCAGGCGAGCGACTAGCGAAGTCCTACCCAGCGGAGCGACGAATCGCGGGAAAAAGGAACGTAACCCTGAATAAACGGCGTAGCGGTTACCACTTTTACGTTCCCCCGCGAGTCGTTGCGTAGCAGACAGACAATACTTTCAGTGGGACGTAGACCGGAGCTGCGCCTGGAAATCGGCTTCTCTAAACTACAGCCACCCCCCAAGTGGTACAAACTGTTGAAAAAAGATGGGGCCGTGCTGGCTTGTCAGGCTTGGAAACGTAGAATATGTGTCCGCACCCACCCATATATTGTATCAGACAATGTAGATACAAGGAGGCGAGTGACGTGCACGACTACATCAAAGAGCGGACCATCAAAATCGGCCGATATATTGTAGAGACGAGAAATACGGTTCGGATGATCGCCAAAGAGTTCGGTGTTTCCAAAAGTACAGTGCACAAGGACTTGACTGAGCGGTTGCCTGAGATAAATCCAGAGTTAGCCAACCAAGTAAAGGAAATTCTGGAATACCACAAAGCCATCAGACATTTGCGTGGCGGCGAAGCAACCAAGATCAAGTATAAACGTCGTAGTAAAAAAGTGCGAGTTGAACAGGAGGAAAGTGTGTAAGAAAGAATTTCCTTGTCCTCTCACGTAGAAGAGCCTATGATATTAGATAGAAATGTAACTGGTAACAGGGAGGACCTTTCATGTTTGGCAAAGATATCGGAATCGACTTGGGGACGGCCAATGTTTTGGTTTTTGTGAAAGGCAAGGGCATTGTCCTAGATGAACCATCTGTCGTGGCTATAGACAGTAATACAAGGAAAGTATTGGCTGTGGGGAATGAAGCACATCGTATGGTGGGGCGTACCCCGGGTAACATTGTGGCGATCCGACCTTTGCGAGAAGGTGTTATTGCGGACTTTGAAATCACAGAAGCCATGCTCAAGCACTTTTTGACTAAAATCGGTGGGAAAAGCATGTTTGCACGTCCACGTGTATTGGTCTGCTGCCCGACCAATATTACTTCTGTTGAGCAAAAGGCGATTCGTGAAGCTGCAGAACGCAGTGGTGGAGCGAGGGAAGTATACATTGAAGAAGAACCGAAAGTAGCTGCAGTAGGCGCAGGTATGGATATTTTTCAGCCGTCCGGCAACATGGTAGTCGATATTGGTGGAGGTACAACTGACGTAGCGGTACTGTCTATGGGCGATATTGTGACGTCTTCCTCCATCAAAATTGCAGGAGATACATTTGATGTGGCCATTATGCGGTACATAAAAAATAAATACAAGCTGCTGATTGGTGAGCGAACGGCTGAAGATATCAAAGTACAGATCGGAACCGTATCCGACGGGCGCCAGGACGAAATGGACATTCGTGGTCGAGACATGGTAAGCGGGCTTCCGCAAACAATTACCATTCAATCGGGCGAAGTCCAAGAAGCCCTGGCCGAGTCGGTTAGTGCTATTGTACAAGCATCAAAATCTGTTTTAGAACGAACACCTCCGGAGCTTTCTGCCGATATAATTGATAAGGGTGTTTTCCTGACCGGTGGTGGCGCTCTTTTGCATGGCATCGATCAAATACTGGCAGACGAATTGAGAGTTCCAGTATTGGTAGCGGACGAGCCAATGATGTGCGTTGCGAAAGGAACAGGAATGATGCTGGACTACCTCGATAAGGTACCAGCGCACCGGAATAAGCGGTTATTCAGGGGGTAAGATTACGTGATTAGAGGCTTGTATACGTCTGCGTCAGGAATGTTGGCCCTGCAGAACAAGCATGAGTCGCTCGCAAACAATTTGGCTAACATCAACACACCAGGCTTCAAACAGGACTTGGCGTTGATGCGTTCTTTTCCAGAGCAATTGATTTCACGTGTTCGCGATAATACGGGGCCAGATATTCCGGGAATCCCTAACATGGGTGGACAGGCTGCCATGATCGGCCGATTGAGTACGGGGATATACATGGCGGAGGCGCTCCCTGTCTTTACCCAAGGGGATATCGAGGAGACGCATAATCCGTATGATGTAGCATTGTTGGATAACATTCAGCCGGATGAGGATGGCAATGAACAACGCTTGTTTTATAGTGTTGCTCGGATCGATGACCTCACGCAGCCAGCAGATGGCGAGAATATTCGGTTCACGAGAAATGGCAACTGGAGCGTGAACTCAGAAGGATACTTGGTTACGGCAGAAGGGTATTACGTGCTGGATAATGCCAACATGGCGATACAGGTCAATAAAAATCCGGATACCGCGGCGGCAGCTGTTAATGAAAATGCCGGAAAAAACCTGAAGATTGATGATAAGGGCAAATTATGGATTGAATATCTGGAAAACACACCAGGTCAACCAGCGGAAACGGAGCTGGAAGAACTGAATGTGACCCTTGGATTGAATGTCATTGCAGATCCATCCAGAAAGCTTGTTAGAGAAGGCTCAGATCGCTTTCGCCTGGATGGCCAGTATGATGTCGATAACGATGTTGTAAAAATAGAGACCGCACTTCAAGAGGACATTGATGCACTCGCGAATAATGTTTATGATGTCCCCAAAGTAAGAGGTCGCTACGGAGTTCAACAGGGCTGGCAGGAACGTTCAAATGTTGACCCTGCTCAAACCATGACGAGTATGATGAGTGTATTGCGCGCCTATGAAGCGAATCAAAGAGTCATTACTACGATCGACGGCACACTGGAAAAGGCTGCAAACGAAATTGGTCGAGTAAACGGATAATAAGGAGGGAAACAGGATGCAATCTTTAAATATATCCACATCAGCAATGCGGGGAATTCAGCAGGCATTGGATAATACAGCCAGTAATCTTGCAAACCTGGATACGATTGGTTACAAGCGTCGGCACGCCTCTTTCTCCGAATTATTATCTGATTCGATGAATGAGCAGCCAAGAGTAGACAATCAAAATCGTAATACACCCTTTGGGTTGCGAGTTGGCAGCGGCGCCCGTCTAGGACTTACGAAACTGGATCTTGGCCAAGGAAATGTTAAAATTACAGATGTTCCAACAGATGTTATGATCGAAGGCGACGGTTATTTTGCTGTTAGTCGCCAAACGGATAATAACAATGAAGATTTTTTCCTGACGCGTGATGGGAATTTTAACATCACAATGCACAAGGCTCTCAATTGGTATACGTTAGCAACGCCAGCAGGCGATTTCGTACTGGATAAAAGCGGAGTTCCTGTTCAGTTGACCGATCCAACCCAACCGATTCGAATTGATGCAGAAGGCAGGGTTTTCAATGGTGATGACGATAATCCGGTAGCGGAGATTGGCATCTGGAAAGTAAATAACCCGGATCAGCTACAACAAGTAGGAAAAGATTTATATGATGCAGACATAGACGATCCAATCAAACTAACAGATAAATATGCAGACGCTGTGGTTGAAGGAATCGCAACTGTGCGCCAAGGTGCATTGGAAGGCTCCAATGTTACCATGACGGAAGAAATGTCACAGCTGGTAAACATACAGCGGGCTTACCAGTTGAACTCACGGGCAATCGGAATCAGCGATCAGATGATGGGCATTGCGAATTCGATTAGAAGTAGGTAATCCAATCGGCATGACGGGGGAGAGAAGAATGGAACGAGAGAAGGGACAACGTTTCCCGCGTGATACCCAAGAGGCTAAAGCGAAAACTAAGACGAAAGTGCGTGGACGGGGCGGTAAAAACTGGAGAATTACAGTAGCCAAAATCGTGTTGGTCCCACTCCTGCTCTTTTTCTCACTGGTTATCGGCCTGATGATCGGCTACGGTGTGGTCGGGCATAAGCCAGCTTCTGAAGTGCTTGATTTGGGTACATACAAACATATGTGGGACTTGCTTTTTGCCGAGACATAAACGAGGAACTAGCAGTCATGATTGCCGGCCCAACCGATTGGTTAGGGCTTCATTTTTTATGGGGACTTGTTGCGGTGTTTGTCCGCAGAGTATAATAAACCGAGTGGTTGAAAAAGGAAGCGACTTTTCTTATACGGAGGGATGTCCGTGAATCTTCCTAATTTGCTTACGCTCTTTCGCATCGTTCTCATCCCTTTGTACCTGTACGTCTTTTTTTCCGCAAACCCTTATCATGTAGAGATCGCATTGGCTATTCTGATAATAGCGGGATTGACGGACATTGCGGACGGGTACCTCGCGCGAAAACATAAGCTTGTGACCACGCTTGGAATCGTGTTAGATCCTCTTGCTGATAAATTAATGATGTTGGCCGTGATTGCGTCATTTTTTGTAACGGAGCGGATTAGCATGTGGGCCGCCCTGTTTTTCTTTGTACGTGAAGTGGCAATGATTGCAACAGGAGCTGTTTATCACCTTCGAGGTAAAAAAACAGTGCCAGCCAATACGTATGGGAAATTGACAACTGTTTTTTTGTACGTGGTAATACCATTAATCATGTATAGATATGAGTACAGTGAAATGATTCTCTGGACAGTGATTGCGTTCTCGTTTATTACGAGCGTCATTTATCTGGGGAAGTTTCGATTGTTGAATCGAGCGTAGGGTGAGCAGAAAAAGAGCACTTCCGACATAGGAAGGAAGTGCTCCTTTATTTTAACCCCGTTCCCTTCGATTGACGAAAGGCGGGAGTTGTCTTATTCTCAGTTTGCTGTCAGGTCTTCATGCATGGACAAGTCTAGATAAGTATGGAAATGGAGTTGGGAGTCATGGAAATCAAGGCGCCACTAGATATCGTACAAATTCAGGAAATCATTCCTCACCGATACCCGTTTTTACTGGTAGACAAAATCGTGGAGCTGGAATCGGGCAAGCGTGCTGTCGGGATCAAAAACGTAACAATGAATGAGCCATTTTTCCAGGGCCACTTTCCTGGTTATCCGGTCATGCCTGGTGTCCTTATTGTGGAAGCATTGGCACAGGTCGGTGGAGTAGCTATGCTTAGCTTACAGGAACATCAAGGAAAAATTGGCCTGTTCGCAGGTATTGATGAATTCCGCTTCAAGGATCAGGTAAAGCCCGGCGATACGCTGACTTTGGATGTTGAGCTGACTCGTGTACGTGGTACTGTCGTGAAAGCGAATGGGAAAGCATTGGTAGATGGAAAAGTCGTAGCAGAGGGCGGCATGATGTTTGCATTGACCGCTGACGATAAAGCACATTCATGACTATCTTGAATGTGCTTTTCTTTTCGGGTAAAATGGCTATTGGGCTACTTATAGAGGATGTTCAAAAAGTCCGGGAAACATAGCTGTAGAATTTCCGCGTTGCGTTGCCCCTCCGCTGCTCACGTAGACTCACCTACGCTGCGCTGCTCGGGTCTGCCGCGCCTTGAACTTCTCGGCTCTGTTTGTCCTCCTTTTTGAACAGGGTCTAATATTGAAGGTGAAAAAATTGGCCAAACAGGTCGCAAAAATATTGGATGTGCCGTTTTCTACTCGCGGGTTTCGCGATACAGTCGCATACATGGTCGAAAGGATTGAGGCTGGACAAAAGACCCATGTGGTTACCGCCAATCCGGAAATCGTCATGCTAGCGAGAGAACATCAGGGCTTTCGTTCTATTGTAGAACAAGCCTATGTCGTTCCCGATGGAATTGGAATCGTATACGCAGCAAAATGGACCAATCAGCCTATCTACGAGCGCGTGACAGGAGTCGAGCTGCTCGAAGCACTGATGGCAGAAGCGAATCAATATGGATGGAAAGTTTATTTGCTCGGTGCCAGTCCTGAAGTAATTGAGCTGGCTGCACAAAAGCTGCAAGCCCGTTATCAGAGGGCGCGCTTGGTAGGCTATCGAGATGGATATTTTAAAGAAGCGGATGAAGAACAAATAGTAGAGGAGATCGCTGAAGCTGCACCTCATCTGTTGTTCGTCGCATTGGGCTCCCCCAAGCAGGACAATTGGATGGCCAGGCACCGCGAGCGATTGAATGCATCGCTCATGATGGGAGTAGGCGGAAGCTTCGACGTGATTTCCGGGAAAGTAAAGCGCGCTCCAAAAGTATGGCAGAAATTGCATTTGGAATGGTTTTATCGACTTGCTTCCCAGCCTTCTCGCTGGAAGCGTCAGCTGGCTATTCCACGGTTTGTCTTAACCGTTTTAAAAGAAAAATGGAGTAGCCGTTCCTAGATGCATCCGTAGAGAGGAGAACAGTCGATGTCTACATTAATCCTCGGATTTTTGACTTCGCTGATCATATCGTTTGTTGCAACACCGTACGTCAAAAAGCTGGCCGAAAAAGTTGGAGCCGTAGATGCTCCCAACCAGCGCAAGGTACATACGCGGATCATGCCGCGTATGGGGGGCTTGGCCATTTACCTAGGCTATATGGTCGCATTCTTTTTGTTTGTCCCGTACACCAGCATGTCTGAAATGCTCGGGATTTTCTTCGGTAGTACGATTGTCATGACTGTTGGAATGCTCGATGACAAATATCAGCTTTCTCCAAAGTGGAAGCTGCTAGGACAACTCATCGCCACGGCGATTGTCGTCATTCCATTTGGATTGAAAATTGGTGTCGTCAATCTTCCTTATATGGGCAGCATTGATTTTAGCAGCGGATGGCTGTTCTGGCTCGCGATTCCGATTACGATGTTCTGGATCGTGGGAGTAACGAATGCAGTGAATCTGATTGATGGTCTGGATGGTTTGTCCGCTGGTGTTTCCGCAATTGCAGCGGGGACCATGGCAGTCGTGGCAATATTGATGGGAGACTACAAAGTCGCGACGTACTGTTTTGTGCTCCTCGGAGCCATTCTTGGTTTTCTGTACTTTAACTTTCATCCGGCCCGCCTGTTCATGGGCGATACCGGTTCGCTCTTTTTAGGCTTTAACCTCGCTGCACTGTCGATCATGGGCTTTAAAGAAGCGTTGTTCGTTTCCTTTATCATCCCGATTGTTGTGCTGGGCGTTCCGTTGTGGGATACGTTCTTTGCAATCGTGCGCCGCATCGTGAATAAAAAGCCAATTTCCAGCCCGGACAAAGGGCACTTGCATCACTGCTTGCTCAACATGGGCTTGTCTCACCGTTCTACCGTTCTGACGATTTACTCGATCAGCATCTTTTTCGGTACGATGGCAATCCTGTTGACCAAGACGACCAAATGGACAACGATCATTGTAATGGTTATCCTTTTGATTGGGATTCATTTGGGAACGGAGATCATTGGGCTCGTCAGCAGACGTCATCGACCATTGATTAATACGTATCGACGGTTGAAAGTGAAATATGCCGATCAGCAGCGGCGTACACAATAATCATCTATTGTAAATTATTATGAATAAGCACTCCTTAAAGTAGACATCGGACTAGACTCTGTCTTTCATCCGCTGAATATTTTAATGGGTGCTTTTTTGTTACAATGCCTAAACATCTCATGCTAAAAATCCGATAAATAAAGGGAGATGAAAAATATGGATACTTTAATTTAATGAGAGGAGTGAAGAGTTCGTGCAGATGAAATGGAAACAATGGAGAAGCAGAATGGCAGTAATGATGTCGCTCATGTTGCTGTTGACAGCTCTCCTTCCGAATGGGCTTGCATTAGCAGCAGATCCCGTAGTACCTAAGATTGGGAACTGGACGAATATCACTAATCCGTCTTCGATTACTTCAGTTGAAGACAGAAATAATTTCGGTTCGGAGAAATATCCTGTTAAAGTAACCAATCGAATTATTAAGGATGTAAAACTAGTTAACAGTAAAGCAAATAATAACGCAGTAGCAGTAAAAGTGAATTACAATCCGATTAGCTATAATCCTTCTCTTTCCTTCGTAGGAAATGAATTGACAATCCCTACGATTGCAATTGATAGAGACGGGAAAGTAACCCCGGTTGAAGTCTCATTCAGCAATGGCGGGATTACAGAGAAAGTCACTATTTTTTATCAATTGGACAAGGCAAAATCGGGCGCTACACTAAAGTTGAATGTCCCTTCACCGGCTCCAACGAATGGAAAAGGTACTGAAGAAGAGCCATATGTTGTTTATAATAATAAGCTGACGGGTTTTACATTTCAGTATGACGCTGTAAATGATAAGAATGACCCACAAGTAGAGGTTCAATTAAATTCGGTTCCTGTTCAAACCTTTTCTAGTAAGACAAATCCCCAATTAAAAACCGATAACAGTAATAATAATATCGGTACAATCAACTTGAAACAGGGACCTAATATTATCAAGGTAGTTGCGGTAAATACCGGATACGAAAGAACTATCCATTTTGATTATGAGCCCAAAGACTCTCCGATTATTTTGACAGACTATGCTGGCCTGGGGACTAGTCTGAATACTGCTTTCCTGTACTCCGAAAGCAAGATCACATTGCGTGGGGTAGTAGGGAATGGTGTTGACGGAAGTAATCTGCGCTTGAAGATTGCCACTAACAATGGGCAAAATGTACAAGATTTGAGTGCTACTGCTCCTATTGTATCTGGCAGCAACTTTACCTTTTATGATGTTCCTTTAAGTTCAGGGATGAATGTGATTACCTTTTATGAGCGTATTGGATCAGTCACAAAAGAGCATCTCCAATTTTTCGTTGCCTACAATAACACCCCGGTTATCGATAATCTGAAGGCAAACGATACGCCCCTAACAACATCAACGACGCTGATTACGGTTGCCTCCAAAAATCGGATGACATTGAATGTCGATGGAACCGTAAAGAACGCTGAAAAGGTAACAGTCAGAAATGCGACAACGAATAACTCGATAGATGCTTCAGTATCTTCTGGAACATTTGCAGCCAATGTACCGTCTGTTCTAGGTGAAAACAGATTGGAGTTCACTGCGTACAGTAACGGGAAAACAGTTGGTGTGATTGTACGAAATGTTCATGTAGTAACAAGGGATAAGGATACGGCAAGCCAACTCTACAATGTACAGATTACAAACACAGAAACAAGCCCGGTAGATTTAAAACTAAATGAAACAGCGCAAATAGCTGGACCAGTTGTCGGTGCAGGTAATAGTTTAACTTATAGCATTCAGGGGACAGCTTTGTTACAGTTCGAGGATACGAGTCTGCGAAGATTGGATAACTTGCGCCTGAAGTTTGAAAAACCAGGTAAAACCTTTAAGGTTGAAGGAATTATTCCGCAATCGAGGGTCAGCAAAGGGAACGGGTTTACCGAGTACTCGTTTGTAACAGATATTAAAGACAAAGATACTGGACTTGCAACTGGCATTTTTAAAGATGGAGATGTTTATAAAGTATCGCTCGAATATACATTCTCTATTTTTGATCCTGAAAACCCATCGTCCGTAATCGGTTCGGATTACGGCACTGTCAATGGATATGACTACAAGTTCTCGTTCACAGACAATACAAAACCGAGATTTCTGGGAGCAAAAATCGGCGAAACATCCTTGTCCGAATCTATGGTTACCTTTTTGAATCAATCCACGGCAACTGTCAAATTTAATACATCAAAGATGAGTGGCAATTCGGATGATTATACAGTCACTTATAATGGCAACGAGATTAAGCCACTCGATGAGTTGGATCAGAATGGATTCAAAGTACAGCTGCAGAACATTCCCGCAGGTACTGGTACGTTAGAAGCAGTATATGAGGACAAAGTAAATAAAACAAAAATATCTGTCAAATACTCATTGAAAGTGGAAATCTCCCCCTATGTTCAAATGACTTACTTTGATGGAACCGGGATGCCGCGAACATTTGAATCAGGATATCAGGCAACGACTAAAGATGATTTCTACACTCTTCGAGGAAAAGTGTACAATTATGATTTAACTGACGATAATATCGTTGTTAAGCTTGCTGGAACAGAGATTAAAGTTGGCGATGGCCTGACAGTTATACCATCTACGAGCACAACACCAGTGGGAAATTTCACAATCTCTGAATCAAGGATATGGGAGATTATTGAGGCGAAGGGCCAAGGAAGTCATGAGCTCGTCATTGAACTAACGACATCTCCTTCTGTAAAATATAACTACACTATTTTGTTTATTTCTTCCAAGGCACCGTCCATTAATGACATTAAGCTTGAAATACTTGAGAATGGGAAGACAACAGAGCTAACCAAAAAAGCAACCGATACAACTTATCGGACTAGCTCGAAGTTTTTGAGTGGTTTTACTTTCAAAGTAGTAGATGGCGCTGAGCATGTGTATATTGAGAAAAATGGAAAACGCATTGCCGATTTTAGATACGATAATGGCGATTGGGATTTGCAGGACAATAATCAGGAATACTTGAACACGCTGGATGCGATTCCTGGGAGTACCCTAAAAGGTGAATTTGAGTCTCTAAACTTTGAAGCAAAGAACCGAACTCTATTCGAAGCAAAGATGAGAAGCAGTGAGTATGGTGATTTGATTGAAAGTGTTCAAGACCAGGTAAGCAAAGCGCCGGAGCAAGAGAATGTGTTGGCCCTCTTTCCGTTGACACTAAAGAAGAACGGTTCTACGACCTACACAATTGTTGCTGAGGACACTAAAGGTTCGATTGTTCGCTACAATTTGACCATTGATCAAACAACAAGCAGCTGGGAAGTGATTTCCCCAGTGAAAGCGAAAGAATCGGATGATTACATTATTGTAAACAGTAACACGGTGCCTATTAAAATCTTTGCAGAAAACGCGAACAAAGTCTTATTTGGAAAAACAGAGGCCAAGGTATCCAATACAACCGAGCCTGATTTTGAGTACGATGATGAAAAAGGCAGGGAGATACCGCAAACCTATTATGTATTTACTGCGACTGTCCCATTGAAAAAGGGACTGAATACGATTAAGTATTCAGTGGTAGTGGGAAGCAATACCTATAGTGATACCGTTAAAATTTTCAATGCCAACTCTTCGGTAAATGGTGCTGAGTATCGCGAAGTACTGGGTAAAAAGGTGAGTTTTAGTGTTTTTGATAAAGCATTGGAATTGAAATTTCCTTCAGGTACGGTGCTTCTCTCTCCTGAAAACAAACTAGAGGGAGAAGAAGTGAAAAATCCGCTGGGAGATATCTTTGTAGATGTTCCTTTATACTTTGGTATTGCAGACAGGACGACTGGTCAAGTTACAATCCCTGACGATGCAATGAAATCAAAGCTAAGGTTGGCGGAAAACTTCAATTATGCAAGTCCGCTTTACTACATCGATGCTGGCGATAAAGAAGCTCCTGGAGGTCGCGATCCATATGAAGAAGATGGGGAAGACGTAGAAACATTCAAGAATCGTTATGAAGAAAATCTGGTTCCTAGTCGTGCAGGTTCTCTTTCGATCAAGTATGATACTTCGATTGTCAATGCTGCGAATAACATTCTGACTGTCTTCTATCATAATGGTCACGAGTGGCAAAACGTCGGAGGAGTCGTAAATACAGGCAAAAAGACGATTCAAGTGCCATTCAAAGGATTTGGGTATTATATAGCACTCAAAACCCGTGAATCTTTTGACGACGTAGTCACCCATGATTTTGCCCGTGATGCAATGGAGACGCTATTCTCTAAAGGAATTATGACAAACTACAGTTCCAATGAATTCGGAGCGAATCGCGATATCACACGTGGGGAATTTGCTACTATGTTGGTAAAGGCACTTGATTTGCCAATTAGCGATGGTCCATATGAGGATAGCCGAACTCCTGCAAGTCCAACATTTAGCGATGTGAATCCGAGAAGAGACAAATGGGATTATGAATACAAGTACATCGAGACAGCCGCTCGTGCTGGAATCGTTCGTGGTAAGGAGCCTGGCTACTTTAGGCCAGACCACCCATTGACTCGCGAGGAAGGTGCCATTATGATAGCCCGGGCACTTAACTTGAAATTAGGCACGCTGGATGCTTCAAAATTAGCTTTGGGTAAATTATTTGAGGATGCAAAAGATGTAGGGTACTACGCAGCCCCGTCTGTTCTAGCAGTAGCCAAAGCAAAAATAATGAATGGGGAAGTAAAAGACCCAAATGTTAAGAAGCCAGTGTTCCTTTTTGTACCGAAAGCAAATTTAACACGTGCCGAGATGGCAGTCATCACCATCCGCGTCATGGTTCAGCTGAAAAAACTGCCTAAGCAGTAACACAGATTTGAAACATATATAATAGAAGAAAGCTGAAGAAGACATTCGTCTCTTCAGCTTTTCTTTTTCGATTTATTCACCGTTGTCATCCCCGATTGCCTCGACAGGAACCTCTACATACTCTTTTTCACCTAGATGAATCTGGGCCTGTCCATTCGTTAAATCAACCATACGATCTACAAAAACATCCTGCTCGCCCTCTGGAATTAGGACATGCGCCGTTACCTTGTCCGTAAAATCAGTACCACTCACTCGAAACTCACCGATTCGCAGGTCATTTTCGACTTTTCCCCACCAGGTGTAATCCACACTGACAGAGATTGTTTGGTGCAGAGTGTGTACCACAATTTTGGCCGCCTTTAGTGCCGTGACAGTGCCAGCGGTATAAGCGCGTACCAGTCCGCCTGCACCCAGCTTGATTCCGCCAAAATAACGGGTAACAACTACGACAGTATCCTTGACACCGTTTTTCTTGATACATTCCAAAATGGGCTTGCCTGCGGTACCACTCGGCTCACCATCATCACTTGATCGCTGAATCTGATCATTTTCGCCTATGACAAAAGCAGAGCAGTTATGGGTAGCATCCCAATGCTTCTTTTTGATCATGGCTATAAACGCAGTTGCCTCTTCTTCCGTTGTTACCCTTTGTGCGTAACCGATGAACCGGGAACGCTCAATAACGATCACGTCTTCTCCGTAACCTGCTACAGTCTTGTATTGCGTAAGCATCGTTCATTCACCTCAAGAAAAGGATAGCATGAGCAAGAATTGTTGGCGAATACTGAAATGTTTTTGACACATAATCGTAGTAATCTAGGGGGCAAGAATGGACTAAAACGGAATGGGAGGATCTATACATGATAAAGTGTGCGTAATCCCTTATGAAAATGCTGGCATATCATTAATTTTTCGTGTACGAAACATTACTCTGTGATATAGTGATTTTGGGACAAACTGTTATATTTCAAGTAGTGAAAAATTTTATACTCAATACAATTTAAAGGAGTGGAAACAAGTGAACTTTCCATACTCAAGCAAAAAGTGGATGACGATCAGTTTGGCAGCCGTGTTGACGACAGCGATTGGCGCAGGAACCTTGACTGCATCTGCAAATACAGGCGCTGAGGCAGCGAAAACCACTGCGACGGCACCAACCCAAGCACAAGTGGCATCAAATAAAGTAGCTGCGCAGACAGGAACTACCTCTACACCTGCTGCAACTACAGCGGAAGTACTTACGCTCGAAAAAGCAATTGAACAAGCGTTGAAAACAAACGGTACACTCGAGAATGCCCGGATTGATGCCCAAAACGCAGATTTAAACCAAGCTCTGTCCTATAAAACAAACGCCGATATGCCAGAAGAAATGAGAGATACCCTAGAGGCTGCAAAAGCAAAGCAGGTGGGGAATGCACAGGGCGAATTGACTAAAAAGCTGAATGCACTGCAGGTTACTGCGACAGAAAGTAAAATCAAGCTCGGTGCGCAAAATGCTTTTTACAATCTGATCTTTGCCCAAGATGACTACCAACTGAAGAAACAAAGCTTGCAACGTGCCGAGCAACAGCTCAAGGTAGCAAAGGCTGCTTTTGATGTAGGAACAAAAGCAAAAACAGATGTTCTGCAAGCGGAAATGGGTGTAGCAGGAGCACAGGCTGCTCTGACACAAGCAGAAAACAGCGTTCAGGTTGCGATCATGGATCTGAATGATTTCCTTGGTGTTCAGTTGACCAAGCAATGGAAAGTAACTTCTTCTAATAAACAAACAGCACCAGTTACCATGACGATGGAGCAAGCACAAGCGCAGGCACTCTCCAAACGCGTAGAAATGACAAAGGTACAGGAAGAGCTGAAGCTGGCTGAGTTGAATGTCAAGCTGATCAGTGAATACTCTTTCCTCTCCACTATGCCTGGTAAAATTGCCCGTAACAATGTAGAAAAAGCAGAAAAAACGATTGAAGAGCAAAAACGCACAATCTCCAAAGAAGTTGCGCAAGCATACCTCAATCTGGACGCTGCAAGACAATCAATCGATTTCCAAAAGAAAGCGAAGGAATCTGCGGCAGAAAGTTATCGCCTGACGAATCTGCGTTTTGAAAACGGCCTGGCAACTACACTGGAAGTGGTTCAGGCAGAAGAAGAGCTGTCCAGCAGAGAGAATCAATACCAAAAAGCGATTCTTTCCTATAACCTGGCAGTTGTAAACTTTGAAACGTCTCTTGGCAATTAATCATTACGCGGCCAAGAAAGATTTGTAAGGTTTTGAATGGAATTGGAAAAAGGTTCAATGGTGACAGTCCGCCCCACGTACCCTATAATACGAAGTGTGGCGGATGTCACTTCGTACATAATACAGGTGAATATGATCTTCAAAAAAAAAGTAAACTTTTTTTCGAAGGTACCGCAACTTTTGATCTGCTCAGGCGTTTAATAGGATGTCACACGAAAAACGGGGAATTGTGTAAAAAAGATTCACGAATTCTAGCACTTGTGTTACACTAGTGATTGTTGCATTTTACACAATACTGAATATACTAGAGGTTTTTAACACAGAAAAAGCGAAGCTGTCCTGCGAAAGGAGGTGACACGCGCTTGCAGGATTCGGGCTTGAAAAAGAAAGATAGATTAACAACAAATATTCCCCAAGAACAATTTGTTTATACTAGAGGAGGAGAACACAAGGTTATGAAAAAGGTCGTTAACAGTGTATTGGCTAGTGCACTCGCACTTTCTGTTGCTCCAATGGCTTTCGCAGCAGAAGATGCAACTACTACAGCTCCTAAAATGGACGCTGCAATGGAAAAAACCGTAAAACGTTTGGAAGCTCTTGGCCTGGTAGCAGGTTATGGCAACAACGATTTCGGTGTAGACAGAACAATCACGCGTGCTGAGTTTGCAACTCTGATCGTTCGCGCTCGCGGACTTGAGCAAGGTGCTAAACTTGCACAATTCAACAAAACATATACGGATGTTAACTCTACTGATTGGTTTGCTGGTTTCGTAAACGTAGCTTCCGGCGAAGAAATCGTAAAAGGTTTCCCGGACAAATCTTTCAAACCGCAAAACCAAGTTACTTACGCTGAAGCAGTAACTATGATCGTTCGTGCTTTGGGTTATGAGCCATCTGTTAACACTAGCGCTTGGCCAAACAACATGATCTCCAAAGCTTCCGAGCTGAACATTGCAAAAGGTATCAGCAATCCTAACAATGCAGCAGTTCGTGGTGATGTATTCAAAATGCTCGACAACGCTCTTCGCGTTGACCTGATGGAGCAAAAAGAATTCGGAACTGACATTCGTTTCGAAATCACTAACAAAACTCTCTTGACTAAATATCTGAAAGTTACTGTACGTGACATGGATTGGGCTCACGAAGCAGGTAACGATTCCGATGATTTGCCACTCGTAACGAACGTTCCAGCTATTGGTCTGGGCAAAGTAAAAGCTAACGAAGTTACATTGAATGGTAAAGATGCTGGTCTGGGCAACACTACTTACAAAGTAGCGGATGGCATCAACCCTAACGAATACGATGGCCAAAAAGTACAAGTTTGGATCAAAGATGACAAAGAAAATGTTATCGTTTGGATGGAAGGTTCCGAAGACGAAGAAGTAGTTATGGACCGCGTTAAGGACTTCTTCCTCAAAGGAAAAGCATACACAGATGCTTCTAGCCTGTCCAAATCCGATCTGGAAGACATGAAATTGGAACTGGATGCAAGCGGTAAATCCTATCGTTTGACTAAAGATACCAAAGTTACTTACAACTTCACTCGTTACAACGACCCAGTTGATGGTCTGAAAAAGATCATTAAAGACAGAGGCAGCGACACTTACGGTGTTAAAGTTGTACTGAACGATGCTAACGAGATTGCTTACATCCACGTAATTGACGACCAAACAATCGACAAGAGCGTTAAAGGCGTTAAATACGGTTCCAAAGTTATCTCCAAAATCGACGCTGACAAGAAAAAAATTACGAACCTGGATAGCTCCAAGTTCAACGAACTGGAAGACCAAGACGAAGGAAAAGACTTCCTCGTATTCCTCGATGGCAAACCAGCTAAATTCAGCGATCTGAAAGAACTCGATGTTTACAGCATCTACTATGCTGATGGCGACGAAGACAAATACCTCATCTTCGCTACCCGCAAAGTAGAAGCAGGTAAAGTTGAGAAAGTAGTTAGCCGTAACAGCAAAGACATCCGTGTAACTGTTAATGGCAAAACTTTGAAAGTATACACCAACGCTTCCTACTCCGAGAATGCAAACAAAGATGTTAAGAAGATCGATAGCAGCAACCTGGATCTGATTAGCAACCTCGATGGAGAAGAAGTAAAATTGTACCTGGATGCTTCTGGCCGTGTTCGTCACATCGAAACGAAAGATGCGATCGACGATCGTAAACCAAAAGCTATCGTAACTCGTCAAGCTACAGAAAACACAAGCAAAGATACTTTTGATTTCGTAGTTATGACTCAAAAAGGTAAGAAAGAAAACATCTCTCTCGATAAAAAGAACATCTACGATGCTAAAGGTGTAAACTTCGACAAGAACGGTAAAGCAAAAGATCTGATTAACATCTTGAAGCCTAGAAAAGATGGCGATACTGTTCTGTTGGAATTGAACTACGACTCCAAAGGTAATGTTGACAAAGTTAGAATCCTGGACGCGAAGTTGAAAGCTGCTTCCGGTTCTACTTGGAACAACCTGGCAGATGAAGATGACAACGTTGTAGGCGACTACGAAGTAACTGACAAAACTGCAATCTTCAAAATGACTGGCGAACTCACTGATGACAACCGCGTTGAGCTGAAATCGCCTGGTACTGCTAAATTCAAAGCCATCGCTGATAAAGACAGTGTCTCTGTTTACTACTCTGTAAACGAAGACAAAGGCGAAGTAGAAGCTATCTTCGTAATTCAAGGTAACGGTCTGGGCAGCGATGTAAGATTCGGTATGGTTAAAGACTACGGCACCGTCAACAAGCAAGACTCTGTTAAATTGGTAACAAAAGACGGCGATTCCGTAGTTGAAAAAGAGTTCAAATTGGATGGCGACAAAGAAGATCTGCAAAATTACAAAGACATCAAACGTGGAGATTTCATTTCGTTCACTGTGAACGCCGATAATGAAGTCGAAGTTGATGATGTAATGGAAGTTGTCAACGGCAGCGCAATTGACGAAGATAGCTGGCCACTGATTCTTGACCAAGATGAGTGGAGTAAAGCTGGAATCGACAACATGGTAGTAGCTCACGTTGACAAAGTTGATGGTAACACCATCACTTACAAGAAAAAGCCACTGTACACTAAAGCTGGCACAGCTTTCATCGATGTATATGATGACCTCGAAGGTGAAGACGGTGTAGAAGAAGGCGACTACATCGTATTGATCGACGCATCTGATGTTAACGGTACTCGTTTTGACTACGTAGTAATCGTGTCTAGCGATGATGAAGTTAAAAAATACAACGTTCCTGAGTCTTCTGTAGAAGCTTTCTTGAAACAAACTAAAGATAAGCCAGATCCAGTTAAAATACCTGAGCTCTCTGGCATCAAAGGTGAAGCAGTTGAAAGTGAATTGCTCCCAGGAGTATTCAACTACACTGTAACTGGTAAAATCAAGAATGATGAGTCTGTGAAGTCCTTCACTTTGAAAGTGGGCACTAAAACAACAAAAGTAACCATCAAAGACGGTACTTTCTCCGCTTCCCAAATTGGTAAAGCTGACCAAGATGGTGAACTGACTATTGTTTACACAGATAAAGATGGTAAAGAACAAACTATTACTGAAGATGTAACTTTCTAATCAAAGTTTACTGATCAGCTAGTATTTGAGTAAGAATCTAATAATTTTGGCTGGTGCTAACGTTTTGTACGTGGCACCAGTCCCAACTTATTAGATCGTTTTAAAGAATACACAGAATATCTAAACAGATAACAGATCTGGAGGGGTAGTACGTGAAGAAAAAACAGTTAGCACTTTCCGTGATGTCTACAGCACTCGTTGCTAGTATGGCAGCGTCTGCTTTCGCAGCAGCACCAAAAGCTGGTGTATACATCGGTGGAAATGTAGATAAGTACTATAGCTTTGACGCTATGGGACTCAATATGGATAAGTTCCTGGATGATGTGATTAATACTGTTCCTGACGTTTTGTATGTAAGCAAAGATGGCGAAGCTAAAGGTGGAAACCTTGCAGAATTGCTTTTTGTTAGCAATCCAAAATCGCATTTCGTAGATGTTACAGATGAAATGTTTGCTGACATCGACGGTGCAACTGGTTTCAATGCTGTTAATGAAGACGGGACAGTAGAAGCAGTTAAGAGAAATCCAGATGGAACTATAAGAGACGACGTTACTCCTGGTGAGTTGAAAGTTGAATCGGTAAGTGCTATTAATCGCACGACTCTGGAAGTGAAGTTCACTCAACCAGTTACAGCTGTAGAAACCACTAATATCACTCTTTCCAAGGGTAAGGTAGATACAGTTAGTCTTTCTGAAGACAAGAAGTCTGTAACAATCGCAGTTCAAGGTTGGGCTTATAGTGACAATGTTGATGTAAAAGTTTCAGGCGTAAAAGCTGGAGATAAAACAGTCCCAGATTTTAATACAAGTGTAAAAGTACCTGCTGTCTCTGACCTTTACACGCTCGATATTAACACTGATGATCCTGACAACGTGATTCTTGCAGATGGTGCAACTAAAGTCATGTTGACCGCTACCTTGAAAGATAAGAAGACTGGTGCGGTAGCAAATGTAGATGGTGTTGTTAAATTCACTGCTACAAAGGGTGGTTTAGCACAAGATGAAGTAACCTTGGAAAATGGTAAAGCATCAGTTCAGCTTACTTCAGCTGCTTCTGATTCCACTATTATTTCCTACATCAATGTAACTGTGATTGATGCTCCTGCTGCAAAAGAATATGAGGGATTGACTGGCCAATTTGAAGTAACATTCTCTCCAGATGCTGATAATCAAGGCCCAATTACTTTTGTATCTATTGTAAAAGCAGAATCCAATCAAGCAGATCGCTTCTTTGTAACCTTCTCTGGTCCAATTGATGCGGTAGCTTATAAAAAAGCTGTAACTGGACCAGGTGCGCCAGCTGGATTTGGTCTTAATCTAAATGGTGGAAAAGTAGCAATTAAAGATGTAATTCAAAAAGCTCCTAATGTACTTGAATTCATCTTGGATACTGACTCAGAAGGATCTGTACTACCTAAACCTGCATCCAAGAAGATTAACCGTGAGACTACTAATACTACAGCTCCAAACTACCTGCAAGACAATGAAACACACAAATTATCTGTGCCACAAAATATTGGAAACCTGGTATTGCAAACTTCTACTGATATTCAGTTCATCGTTACAGACGCTCAACGTCCATTCATCTACGGTGTAACTCCGAAGGATCAGCTTGAGTTCACAGTACGCTTCTCTGAGTCGATGGCAGAAGATCTCGTTGAAGGGGAAAATGGTGAAATCAATACCAAGTTCTTGCTTGACGGTAAAAAAGTACGTTTGTTTGCTGGAACAGCACCAACTTCTCTTCAAATCGCTCAAGCAAAGTCTAAAAACGAAATTATCGTTACAAAACTGGAAGTTGGTAACTATAACGCTCTAACTGGTGCAGATACACGTAAAGAAGTATATTTCCGAGTGCACCCAGAATTTAAACTGGCAGATGGTAATCATCAAATTCAGATTGCCAATGTTGGCGACTGGGCAGGAATGGTAGACCCTAATAACCGCGTGTCCACTCAAACCTTTGATTTTAAAGTAACTGCGGATAACTCTATCCCAGTACCAACTATCGAAGTACAATCTCCAGAACAATGGTTGATCTCCTTCAATAAGGATGTAACTTCGGTAGCTGGTAAAAAAGTAGAAGATGCATTTAAAATTTACAAAGCAGATGATGCAACAGTTCCTTTCGTATACAATACTGATTATGTAATCACTCCTATTGACGAAGAAGGAAAAGCACTTACTCCAACTCTTGCTGCAGGCGATTCAGTACCACGCGCAGATAAATATCTGGTAGAGTTTACGAAGGACTGGACATTCTACTATCAAACTAAAGACACTACAGTGAACTACTTTACGTCTACTAAGAACCCTTACAAAGTAGTTATAAATCACTTGCGTTCTGACATCCATAACGCAATGAGTGAAACAACACTGGATGTTACACTGCGTTACGATGGAGTATCTCCAACCATTACAAGTGCAGTTGATGTTGCTTCACTCCCAGGTAAAATTGCTAATGGAGAGCTAGTAACTGGTAACGGTCAAAAAGTATTCGTTAAAATGAGCGAGCCAGTTCAATTGCGTAATGCTGATGACTCAATTAAGTCCAATCCATTGACTGAGAGCCAACAACAGGCAGCTGGTCAAGGCATCCCAGTACCTACCTTCGAATTTGTAAAAGGTGATATGACGATCGAGGGGAAACTGATTGCAGGATCTATTTATGAAGATGATAAAGACTTTGTAGTTGAACCTGCTACTCCTTTAGAGGCTGGAACTTGGACGCTGTATATTCGTTCCATTTCTGATGACGTAGGGAATACATCTGCTACTGTTAACACCAAAGTAACAGTTGAACCTACAAAAGAAGAGGAAACTGATACCAAAGTTGCTTGGGCTGCTTTCGATCAACATGGTACAGATCATGACTACCTCTACATCAAGTTCACTAAAGAAATGGAGCCATCGGGTGCAGCTGGGGTAGCTCGTACAACTAACTATGTATTTAATGGAGTAAAACTCCCTGATGGTTCAGCTGGTAGCATTGAAGGTTCTACTGTAATCCGTGGTATTAAAGGCGTTACCCATGAGTGGGATGGTGTAACCATTGAGATGCCTAAAAATGCTTTTGACGGTGTGGGTACCGACTTCCGTTCCGTACTGAACGTAGCTAACAACTTCAAAGCTGCTGATGGGGAAACCCTTTCTGGACCATACGAAGTACAGTTGGATGATACGAAGAGCGATACTGACTTCGTAGATAATGACATGGTCTTTGAAGCAGTTTACTATAACACAGAAGCTTCTGCTCTGCTCAAAGGTGCTTCTGCAATTGAAGCTGAAGCGACTGATAAGAATGCAGACGGTAAAGTGGATAAAGTAACAATTAAGCTTGATAAGTCGGCAACATTTGATGGAACCGAGAAAATCAAGGTTAGCGGAAAAATCTTCAAAGCAGTCGCTGGCACAGGCACAACAGTAGTATTCGAAGCTGATGGTGTAAACAACGAACTAACTGGTACAGACACTGCTAATATCAAAATTACTGCTATCAATGGAGGCATCATCTTTAACACAGGTCTTGTTAAGGATAAAGCTCTTCCAGTAGTTATCTCCACTAAAGGAGCAAAAGGAAGTAAGAATCTCACTCTGACGTTCTCCGAGCCAGTTTTCGGTAGCGGTTCAGCTGCCGATCTTGTAAAAGAGGACTTTGTTTACAAAGAGGGTCAAGGTGGAACGCCAGATAATGGTCCAATCGTAAGTGTAGCGGCAAATCGTGGAGACATTACTTCACTGGTAGTAACTGTTACTAAAGAATTGGATAGTCTCGATCTCGGCAATGATGGAGATAAAGTAGTATTTGCTGACACTGTTAAAGATCTTGAAGGAAACTCTGCAGCTACGCCAAGCACAGGACCAGGCACAGATGCAGCAGCAGCTCAAGCTGTAGACAACAAAATCGGAGCACTTCCAGCAGTAGCTGCATTGACTCTTGCTGA
>NZ_CANMZW010000060.1 GCF_947502445.1 uncultured Brevibacillus sp. | reverse complement strand
AATCATCTTTTGTCCGCTTCCTAAATGTGTGAATCTTACTCTTTTTTTAAGTGTCCTTGACAAGGGAGCCGGATCAAATCAACCGATACTCTTTTATAATTAGAATGTGCCCTTGCATATTTCGAAATTTACTGATACTTGTACTTAAAAAGAGGGTACCTAGAAAGACACGAGCAATTAGTGTCAATTCCTCCATCCCATCACTTCCATCTCTACTTTTTCTGAAGAAAACCATTGGGCCTGCATCTGGTACATATGAAAATATTCCTGTTCAAGAGCCATTAATTGTTCGTATGTTCCCATTTCAACTATTCTTCCTTCTTTCATGACGATGATTCGATCCGCCATTCTCGATGCAGCCATTCGATGGGAAGTAAATATTGCAATTTTGTTTTCACTAAGCAATTTGAATTTATTGAAAATATCCATTTCAGCAATCGGGTCCAAAGCTGCTGTCGGTTCATCCAGGATAATTACCTGACTGTCACGGAACAAAGCTCGAGCTAATGCAATCTTTTGCCATTGTCCGCCTGAGAGATCCTCTCCTTCGCCAAACACTTTCCCAAGGTGGGTCTCATAGCTTTGGGGAAACCTCTCAACAAAGGAATCCACGCCGCTCAATCTGGCGGCATACTGAACCTTGTCTCTATCAGCTATCTTGGCAACATTGCCAATTGCAATATTTTCTTTGACCGATAAGTCATAGCGAATAAAATCTTGAAAAATAACTGTCAGGTTATTATGTAGCTGCGTTTCATCAATATCCCATATGCTCATACCATCAACCTTGATTTCCCCATTTGTCAGGGGATAAAGTCCCATCAAGCATTTCATTAATGTGGTCTTTCCTGAACCATTTTGACCTACAATGGCGATTTTTTCTTGTGGATAAACATGAAACGAGACATTTTTCAGGACATCGTGTTCCCCTCCTGTATATCGAAAGGAAACATTTTCAAATGTTATTCCATTTTGTATTGGGGAAGGGAACTCTAGCACTCTTTCCTTATTTGGTAATTGTATATCCTCACGTTCAAAAAATTGATAAAAATCCTTGATAAACAGCTTTTCTTCATACAATTTAGCCAGCAGCATGGATATCCGGGTAAAGGTTCCCTGCGTGCCCTGAACAGCCTGAATGATGGCAATGAACTCCCCTATCCCCATTTTGGTTGTACGCGCCAACCATATAAGAATGACAGCCATTCCCAAATAAAACAGTGCTGAAAACCCCTCCATACCTACTTCGTTTTTTTGCTGCTTCCCCTCTAGATTTAGTTGCTCTTTGGCATTTTTCCAAAATCTTTCCGCCCATCTTGTGCGCAAAAATGGAGCGAGTCCAAACAGTCTGATTTCTTTTACTGACCCGCGATCTTGTAACAAAAACTTGTAATACTCGGCCTCTCTAGCCACTAAGCTTTGTGCGACATGTAAAGCAAATCTCCTTTTACCGAGCTTAGCTTGCATGTAATAAAAAGGAATTGCTGCTACAAGACTAACGATTACTAGACGCCAATCAATCACAAATAAAAAAACAGCATAGGAAAACAGGCTGAATGCTGATTGGACAATATCAATGACACTTCGTATTGGAGATAAAAACCTCGCACCACCACCCGAAATTCGTTGCAAGTGATTGTGAAAATCAGGTAAGTCAAATTGCATGATCGAAACTTCTGTAGTTTTTTCCAAAATCAACTGTTGTACATCGTAATCCAATTTGCATTCCATCCGCTTGTCAAAATACTGTCGTATATTTGTAATTGCTGACAAAATGAGCGTCAACATGAATTGTCCAATCAATAACCAGAATAAGAGCAGGTATTCCTTCGTCTCTCCCTGAATGAAACGTGTTACTTCGTTTATGATTTCCTTTGCCACCCATAAAGTGAGAAACGGGGAACATCCGATTAGTACACTAAGTGTAACAGAAAGAATCAACCACCATTTTCCCTGTCTCCATACATATCCAAATGCTTTCCACAAATATTTATTTTTCATCTTTTTTACCGATTTGCATGCTAATTGGCATTTGTTCAATATATCGTATCAAGTACTCGACCAATATAAATTCGCGCAGGATGATACCATTATTATCTATAATCAAAAAAGTGGGAAATCTATTAACTCCCATTCTTTTTAATTGCGTCTCATTAATTGGTAAAATCTCTACCTGTGCTCCATAGTCATGGCAAAACATTTGATAGTATTCCCCCTCATCTGCCATTGTCAGACAAGCAAACGGGATTTGCAGTCTTTTATTCTGTTGCAGAAATTCACTCAACGAATCATGACAAGGGCGACACGTAGGTAATGAAATCATTAAGACCGCATGCGTCCCTGTAACTGTCTCACACAAATCTATTATCTTGTGAACATTACTACCTACCCGTTTATTATCCATGTTCATTTGATGCGGTAATTCTGGAAGATAAGATACTTCCCGTCTCATTTTTTTCAAGAATGCTGCGAGACCGAATCACTAGAAATGTCCATCCTATGGCCACACTTACGCATGCAAAGGTCATATCTTCCTCCACTATTTCATCGCTGCTTCATTAGTAAATCATGAAAAGGAGGCCACTAAGTCAGGCTCTCCTTTTCTGAAACGATTAAACTTATTCAATTAGCAGATACCTATCCGATTCTAGCAACATCTGACTTTAGACTCTGAACATCTTTCGCCATTTCTTGTATCGTATGTGTACTTGACCTCAGTTTTTCCGGTGCAAGTGAATGATGTATTATATTCGCAAATGTACTTTGGGCCAGAAATAAACCCAGAATCTTTGCAAGGTACATACATCGGTGCAATCCCGAATAAATTGGAAATTTTTTGGAACATATATTTTCACCTCCCTACATAAAACAATAGTTTAATATAACAAAAATGTAAATATATAGCAATCGTCATATTCTTACTTTTTTAGACTCTATTCTACAAAAAGGTTGTTTTTTCTTGTGCTATCAATGCATAGATCGACTCTTTTCTAAAAAGTTACCTTGGCAGAAATGGAAAAACGCCGCCGAATTTAGTCATGCCATCCCTCTCAACTGGAAATCATCGGGATACAAAACCATAAAATCCTCTGGTTAGCAAGCTCTTAGAGAACGATCTGCCTCACTGCCGTCACATATCCCTCAGTAGGAAAGGTCACTATACTTGACCATTATATGTCTCCCCTTCATTCTACAAAGATATCTACTAAATTAAGACGAAATTACCTAATAATGGTAACGTAGATAGGAAGGTAGGTAGTTATAAAAACGTGGGAAGTGAGCATAGGTCCTTTGTTTTAGTGGTCGATTGGAACTAAATTGGATGAAAAAAAGGACAAACCACTACGGTCTTTACGTTACTCTCTAAGTATTATGAGCACTTTCTCGTAAGTCGAAGACTGGTGAGTCTTCCCCTTCTCAAGCTTATTTAATGTTGAATACGTAAAAAAACGCCCCACAAAAATGGAGGCGTCCAATCTCACTCGACTATTCAATTACAACAAACCAAGACGCTTAAAAATCGTATCCACATGCTTCAAATGGTAGCGATAATCAAAGCACTCATCCAGCTCTTCCTTGGTCAGCGTAGAGCTTACCGTCGCATCTTCGTCCACAATGGCACGGAAGGAGCGTTGTTCTTCCCAAGCCTGCATCGCACGCGGCTGTACGGTGTCGTAAGCCTGCTCACGGCTCATGCCCTTTTCGATCAGCTTCAGCATAACCTGCTGAGAGTAAATCAGACCGAATGTACGATCCATATTGCGCTTCATGTTTTCAGGGAAGACAGTCAGGTTTTTCACGATGTTCATGAAGCGGCGCAGCATGTAGTTCAGCGCTTGTGTCGCATCTGGCAAAATCACGCGCTCAGCAGAAGAGTGGGAAATATCCCGCTCATGCCAGAGCGATACATTTTCATAGGAAGTAAGCATGTGTCCACGGATGACACGAGCCAATCCGCAGATGTTTTCGCTGCCGATCGGGTTACGCTTGTGCGGCATTGCGGAGGAGCCTTTTTGTCCTTTGGCGAACGCTTCTTCTACCTCGCGCATTTCGCTCTTTTGCAGACCGCGGATTTCAGTCGCAAACTTCTCCAGGGATGTCGCGATCAGTGCCAGTGTTGCCATGTATTCCGCATGACGGTCACGCTGCAAGGTTTGAGTAGAGATCGGAGCCGCAGACAGTCCCAGCTTTTCACATACATAAGCCTCTACGAACGGATCGATGTTGGCATACGTACCGACTGCTCCAGAAATTTTACCGAAAGCCACTTCTTTCTTGGCAGCCTGGAAACGAGCCAGATTGCGCTTCATTTCTTCATGCCACAGTGCGAGCTTCAAGCCAAATGTCGTTGGCTCGGCATGTACACCGTGGGTTCTGCCCATGCATACTGTATCCTTATGCTCACGAGCCTTGTCTGCCAAAATCGTGATAAAGTCTTCGATGTCTTTTTCCAAAATCTCGTTTGCCTGACGCAGCAGGTAAGACAGGGCTGTATCTACCACATCTGTGGAGGTCAGTCCGTAGTGTACCCATTTCTTTTCTTCGCCCAATGTTTCCGAAACCGCACGGGTAAACGCCACTACGTCATGGCGAGTTTCTTCCTCGATTTCGTAAATGCGGTTAATGTCAAAGCTAGCGCCTTCCCACAGCTTTTTCACGTCTTCTTCCGGGATAACTCCGAGCTTGGACCATGCCTCACATGCGAGGATTTCGACTTCCAGCCAAGCCTTGAATTTGTTTTCTTCGGTCCAAATAGCACGCATTTCTGGTCGGGAATAACGTTCAATCATGATGATACCTCCGTTTTATGGGTCCAGATTTCGAGTTCTTCAATATGGGCAAGAGCTTCCTCCACAGTAGGGGCCAGCACATTGATATGCCCCATTTTCCGCTTCACCTTGCTCTCTGCCTTTCCATACAGATGAAGCTTGGCAGTTGGCGGCAGCTTGTCGATTCGATCAATAACAGGCTGTAGATGCTCTCCCAAAATATTAACCATGACGACGGGCGAGAGCAACTCTGTTGATCCCAAAGGCAGATTGCACACCGCGCGGACATGCTGTTCGAACTGCGAGGTCACGCACGCATCCATGGTGTAATGTCCAGAATTATGCGGGCGCGGAGCCAGCTCATTCACATACAGCTGATCGTCAGCGGTCAAAAACAGCTCAACTGCGATCAAGCCGACTACATCGAGCTTTTCCACGATCGTGCGGGCGATTTCCTCGGCACGCTTCTTTACTTCGTCCGAGACGCGCGCAGGTACAATACTCAAATGCAAAATGTTTTCCTTATGAATGTTTTCGGCGGTAGGGAAAACCGCCAGCTCACCAGCAGGATTGCGTGCCGCAATGACGGAAAGCTCCAGCTGAAATGGGATGAACTGCTCTACGATCAGCTCAGTTCCCGCCTTCGCCAATGTTTCGTACGCTTCCGTAAGCTCTGCTTCGCTTCTCAATACCCACTGTCCTTTTCCGTCATACCCACCTGTGGCGGTCTTCATGACGGCTGGCAAGCCCAGCTCGCGAACGGCTGCCTGCAAATCCTCCAGGCTGTTCACTACGCAAAAAGGAGCAACCGGAATTCCGATCTCACGGATTGCTGTTTTTTCCCGAATTCGGTTTTGGGTAATGCGCAACAGACGACTTCCCTGTGGAACATACGCCTGACTTTCCAAAACCTCTGCCACCTGTGCATCCACATTTTCAAACTCATATGATATCACATCGCTGTGAGAAGCAAGCTGCATGGCTGCTTTTACATCATCGTAGCTGGCGACAATTTGCCTGTCGGCGGTCTGTGCACATGGTGCATCCTCTGTCGGGTCCATCGTGACAAAACGGTAGCCCATAGCTCGTCCAGCCAGCGCAATCATGCGTCCAAGCTGTCCTCCACCTAGTATGCCTATCGTTGACCCTGGTTTTATCAGCTTGCTATCCGTGTTTGTCATTCTAGTTCACTCGCTTCCAGCACTTTATTCCGTACCTCATCGCGTCTGATGACGAAGCGTTCCTGAATATCGGGATATTTGATTCCCAAAATTTGTGCTGCTAACAGTCCAGCATTGATCGATCCCGCTTTCCCGATCGCTACAGTCGCCACTGGTACTCCGCCTGGCATCTGCACAATAGACAAAAGCGAATCTAAGCCATTCAGGTTTGAAGACTTGACCGGTACCCCGATAACAGGCAGTTCCGTTTTGGCAGCTACCATTCCCGGCAAGTGAGCTGCACCGCCTGCCCCAGCGATGATGACCTCCAGACCGCGGCTTTTGGCGCTCTCTGCATACGTAAACATCAGGTCTGGCGTTCTGTGAGCCGACACTACCTTTTTCTCATATGGCACTTGCAGCTCATCCAGAATTGCGCAAGCTTCCTTCATCGTTTCCCAGTCCGACGTGCTGCCCATAATAACCCCAACCAACGGCTTGACCATGCACTCTTCGCCCCCTACTTTTTTTCATAAAAGTGGTATCCTCAAAAGAAAACCCAACCGACTAACGGCTTTTCTGCCGTACTCATCGCCTGGGCTATTCGTACTCGTTCGCTTTCAACATATTCAGTTTATCAGGGAGAAAGTTTGCCTGTCAACCTCGCTTCCGAACATTGTAAAAAGAGTTTCATTTTATCATTCGTGTTTAACCCTTTTTACCCATTCTTCCGCTAAAGTGGCCTTATCCAGCTTCAATCCAAGCCAGTAATCAAAAAATGGGGTGGCATCCGCACCAGAAGCATCCGAGAAAATTTCCACGAGTCGTTTTCCGCTTGCTTGGCGATATTGATGCTCCGTTACATAATTTCGCAAAATTTGATGCAGCCGCTCAGCGCCCCACGCTTCCTTCAAAGTCCACCACATGACGCCAGCCCGCCCGTAAACGAGATCATTATAGCTTTTCCAGTCAGGGTATTGTTCTACACTATGCCATGCGGTCAAACCGCGAGTAGCATAAGCCTCGGCCGCTCTTGACTGACTGAGTCTCAAATGGATATAGCCTTTCGCACGATCGGCATCCAGCTGCTCCAGAAACGCCATCGTCGCATAGTCTGTCAAACCCTCATCCAGCCATGCCTCTCGCACCTCATCGTTGCCAATCAGCCCGTAAAACCATTGATGTGCGGTCTCGTGTGCCACCACAGCCTCGCCCATCGGAGCATTCCGGTTAAACAGGTCGTCTTGGATAAAAACGATGCATGGATACTCCATCCCGCCAAAAAAGCCGCCCGTTTTGACGACATCGTATTCTTTATAAGGATAGGCACTGAATTGCTCACTATAATAGGCTAACGATTTGCTGGCAACCTGATGGAGACGCTCTACGATTGCAGGATCATCTCCTAGCTGCCACCATGTATTGACGGTCGTATCCCCTACTTTACTACTCGTCTGGCGATACGTATCATCCATAATCACCATCGCAAAATCACGAACGTTCCACGCATCCAGCTCATATGTACTTCGGCGCTCTGGACGAGTCTCTGTGACAACCGCTACACTCTCGATTCCGCTTGTAGCGAGCTGAAAGCCTGCCGGAAGATGCACGCGCAGATGATAATTCGCCATACTGCTGTAGAAGGGATCGCCAATGGAGGAATACGGGTCGAGACGCCAGCCGTCCGCATCCTTGACTGAAAGAATCGGCAGCCAGTTGCCTAGCCACATGGCGTGATCGTTGAACGACAGACGTCCATTATTATACGGGACCTGCAGACGGAAGCTCATTTCTACTTCTGTCTGCCTCAGCTGCTTGCTGACAGGGAGCGGGACTCGCAGCAGGGTATTCGTCTTCCCTGCGTAAACCACATCAACTGCCTGACCGTCTACACGAACATCGGTAATGGTAATTCCGCCTGGCTCACGTTGTTTTCCGAGCACCTGCTCCCAGTTCACACCGCTCAAATCGGCAGTTGATTGAAACGCATTTGGGTATAAGTGAAAAAAAGCCTTGTCATCCTGTGGCGCAAAACGAACAGCCAGCGTGCCGGTTACAACCCGTTCCTTCATATCCATCCAAACGTCTGCCCGATACGTTACTTGAGCGGGCGGTGGTTCCTGTGACTTGCCGCTATAATCACCCGCTCCAGCCAGTGATGTCCATGGCTTCTCCCATAGAAATCCGGCAAGCACTACCCCCACCACTACGCTGAGCACCCACCTATTTCGCCACATGGTGATCCCCTGCCTTTACACATCTCACCGTTCTTGTTCGATACTACTTTGGTGCCTTTCGTTGACGCTCTAACCATGCCGCTGCTTTATCCTGCTGGCTCATATCGAGCTTCAGCCAGTAATCAAGGAATACACCGGCGTCTTCTCCTGCAGCATCAGAAAGCACTGCCTTCCATGCCTCACCATCGGCAATTCCTAGCCTGTATTTCCGGACGTACTGGTGGAGCACATCATGCAGTCGCTTCTCCCCCCATGCTCCTCGAAGCATCCAGAGCATGGACGATGTACGCGAGTAGACCAAATCGCTGTAGCTCTGATTGTCTGGAAAGGCAGCGAGCTCTTGCCAGGGACGCAGCTCTTCCTGCACATAGAACGGTACAATCGTTCCATACATCAACCGTTTTCGGACACGCTCAAACCCGACCTCCGGATATTTGTTAGATAAAAAAGCGAGTGAGGCATATTCTGTGAACCCTTCATCCAGCCAGGCTTCGTGGATTTGATCATTTCCGATCAAGCCGTAAAACCACTGATGTGCCGTTTCATGCACGACAGTTGCCGTAGCATTTGTCCCACCGAATGTGAAATGGCTGCCATCCAAAAAGACTAGGGCAGGGTATTCCATGCCATTAATCTCTCCTCCAACACGAACCACATCATATTCTTTATAGGGGTAGGTCCCGAACTCGTTATTGAAATATTCCAGTGACGTGGCTGCTGCATCATGAACATGCTTTGCTCCAACTTCGTCATCTGTATTTCGCCACCACGTTCTGATAACAGTATCCCCAACTTTTCCCTCCAGTCGTTTATAGGTCCCGTCCATGATAACGAGGGCAAAATCCCGTACGTCATCTGCTCGCAAAAGATAAGTCCTGTTTCCCGCTGGAGAAGTGTTTACTTCAGCAGTAGAATCTGTTGCCGAACTGGCAAGCTGATAGCCCTCTGGCAAGGTTACATCTACTTCATAGTCAGCGTTCTTGCTATAAAAGGGATCTCCGGTTGGCTCGTACGGGTCGAGGTGCCAGCCATGCTGATCCTCTACCGCCAGAATTGGCAGCCAATTTCCCAACCATATGGAGTGATCATCATAGGACATCCTGCCATCGTTATGCGGAAGTTTCAGATCAAAGTCTAGCGAAATTTTCGTCGGCGTTGATCTGGCTTTCTTGTCATCCGCCTCAATCAATGGTACTTCAAGAATCGTCCCCGTACGCTTACCCTCTACCAGCTTTCCATCTACAGTGAGCTTTGTACTAGCATACGTCGCAAGTGTTGGATCATTGCCTAAAAGTTGATCCCATTGCGCACCAGAATGTTCGCTCGCAAAGGCATATGGGTAGAGGTGGAGGTATGCGTGCTTTTTATCTGTCGGCCAAAATGTAATGGATATACTGCCTGTAATGTGCTTTCTTTGAGGGTCGATATTCACTTTTGCCTGATAAATAGCTTTGTCAGAGCCTGCATGCTCCTCCGCTTGGGCGGGCAACACCAGCCCCCAAAATAACGCCATACAGCCTAGCACAAAGACCGATTTCCTCACGCCATCGCCTCCCTTTTCCCCTATCCTACCTGAATGTGGAAAGAATGAATACCACCTTATTGAGCTGTCTTAAGCCACTGCTGCATCTTATCCAAAGGCATGACATGCTCGGCCCCACGGCGCATATCCCTTATTACGATATTCCCGCTATTGGCTTCGTTTTCTCCATAAATGGCGACAAAAGGAATTTGCTCTTTATTCGCATAATCCAGTGCTTTTTTCAGTCGCTTACCTGTGAGCTCAAGCTCTACCTTTATTCCGCTGACTCGCAGCTGATTGGCCAATGCGAGGCTGGCTGCTTCCGTCCCGAGCGGCACAACCAGCACATCAGCCGCACGCTCTTCCGAAGCCGCAGGTCGCATCGCAAGCGCAGTCAGAATCACATCGAGTCCAAACGATATTCCTACTGCCGGATACTCTCTGCCATCCCCGAGAAACCGCCCGATGATTTCATCATATCGTCCGCCGCTCCCGATGCTTGATGTGATGCTTCGATCCTGCAGAAAAATTTCGTATACCGTTCCCGTGTAAATACCCAAGCCGCGTGCCAAAAATGGTGTAAAGCGTACGTCACCATTGACCCCTGCCTCCTGTAAATAGGCAAGCAGCTGTCTGAGCTCAGACGCACCTTCTTGCACGAGCGCCGAAGAAAAACGCACTGTCAGTTGTTCCAGCGAGAGAGCACCGGTTTGCAAAAAGGACGTAATCGCCTCAACAATGGACGCCTCCACTTTTCGCTCACGCAAATCCTCCTCTACGCCATCGACACCGATCTTCTCCAGCTTATCGAGTGAGAGCATGACATCTCCAGCCAGCTCTTCTGTGACGCCTAGCTCCTGTAGTACACCAGAGAGCAGCTTGCGATTATTGACTTCGATGTAAACGTCCAAGCCCAGCTTTTGAAAGGCAGCAAAAGCCATACTGATCAGCTCTGCTTCCGCCAGCATGGAGGACGTCCCAACAATATCGACATCACACTGGATAAACTCGCGGAATCTGCCCGGTTTTACTGGACCATCGCGAAAGACCTTCCCAATTTCATAGCGCTTGATAGGCATCCGCATTTCGGGATTCATGCCGACTACTTTGGCCAAAGGAACTGTCAAATCATAGCGCAGTGCCAGCTCCCGCTCTCCCTGATCACTTAAGCGATATACTTCCTTCAGGATTTCCTCACCGCCCCCATACTTCGATGCGAGCAGTTCGTAGTACTGAATC
The DNA here is from genome assembly GCF_947502445.1 of uncultured Brevibacillus sp. Lineage (GTDB taxonomy): Bacteria > Bacillota > Bacilli > Brevibacillales > Brevibacillaceae > Brevibacillus. The sequence continues at coordinate 11,541 of NZ_CANMZW010000060.1, read as the reverse complement.
ATGGGTGTCTCCAACGGCTTGCATCCATACGCTTCAAACACGCTCTCCAGCGTGCGGCGAATCCGATTTCGAATCATTTGCTCCAGTGGCATAAAATCCTTGGTTCCTTTTACGCTTCTCAGTATTCCGTTTTCCATGGTTGATCGCTCCTTCTCTTCTTTTTTATTGTGAAAATGCAAAAAGCCATGCAGGGCAGCTACATGCCCGCATGGCTTAAAAAGTCACCACCGCAGGCACAAAGCACAATAAGCGCTTGCACCTGCGGAAAAATTTCCGAAGATACAAACGCTCTAGCCGTGGTGATGCTGTTGAAGGAATACGTAATTACATCTCATCGTGGATCCCTCTGCAAAAAGATTTTTCCCATCATACATCAGATCGAGGTAAATATGCAAGCGCGGGAGTTTAGGTAAACAAAAAACGGCTCCCGTCTCATAGACAGGAAGCCGCTATTCTTTTCTTCTATTCGCGCAGCCAGATGAAGTAAGCCAGGAAGACGAAGAACAATACGTACATGGCTGGATGTACTTCACGCGCTTTGCCTTTCAACACCTTCATCACTGGATAAACGATGAAGCCAGTAGCAATACCTGTTGCGATGCTGTAAGTCAGCGGCATCAGAAGAATGGTCAGGAATGCCGGGAACGCCTCGTCCAAATCCTTCCACGCAATATGTGCAACGTGGGAAGCCATCAGTACGCCAACAATGATCAATGCTGGCGCTGTAACAGCTGGCGTCACAATCGCAAGAATCGGCGAGAAGAACAATGCCAACAGGAACATTACCCCTACTACAATCGCAGTAAAGCCAGAGCGACCACCTGCAGCTACACCCGCTGTTGATTCAACATAAGCTGTGGTTGTTGATGTACCCAAAACTGCACCTGCCATACCGGCAACCGCATCAGAAGCAAGCGCTTTTCCTGGTCGCGGCAGATTGCCATCCTCTTTTAATAGACCAGCTTGACTGGCAACCCCCAACAAAGTACCTGTCGCATCAAAGAAATCAACAAACAAGAACGTCAGGACAACTATCAGCATGTTCATAGTGAACAACGAGGAAGGATCTCCAAGGTATTGGAACGCCGCACCAAATGTAGGCGCGATACTTGGAACTGGTGCAACGATACTGCCTGGTAGACTTACCAATCCAAAAATCATCCCTACCACTGCAGTTACTACCATACCGATAAAAATACCTGCATTGATTTTACGAGAAAGCAGAACAACGGTAACAATCAGACCAAAAACAGCCAGCAGTGCATTTTTCGCAGCTAGAATCTCTTCTGGCTTCATTCCTTCATGGAAGAAGGTCAGGTGGCCCAATGCCACGAAGGTTGCCTCATTCGCTACCACGATCCCTGCATTTTTCAAACCGATAAAAGCAATAAAAAGTCCAATCCCTGCAGATACAGCATATTTCAAGCCTTGTGGAATCGCCTTGATGATCGCTTCACGAACACCTGTGAGAGAGAGAATCAAAAAGATTGTACAAGACAGGAAAACTCCGGCGAGAGCCTGCTGCCAAGGAATTTGCATCGTCAAAACAACTGTATAGGTGAAAAAAGCATTCAAACCCATACCTGGTGCCTGTCCAATTGGCAAACGTCCGAGGAACCCCATCAACAGGGAGCCAATTGCTGCTGCAAGAGCTGTAGCCGTAAACACTGAATTGAATTCCGGATAATTTGCCTTCAGTTCAGGCGGTAGATCAGCACCACTAAGTATAAAAGGATTTACTGCCAAGATGTATGCCATTGCCAAAAACGTTGTGATACCCGCGATAATCTCGCGGCGGTAATTGGTGCCTAGTTTGTCGAACTCAAAATACTTCCGCACCTCTAGTCCCCCCATGTCATGGTTGTGGTAACAAAACGGTCATGACCGTTTTTTACAGAAAAAGGCCGAGACGCTCATAGTATGCGCCTGGCCTTTTCACAAAACACATCGGGAACAATTTCAAAAATAATAACAATAACGCATCCCGTTGACATTTTGTTCGTAGCCAGGTCGTTAATGGCGACCTCGTAGAAACTCCCGAGCCATATTCTCGAGAATATACGAACCTTCCTATGTTACCTTTTACACATTGAGAAGTGTAACAGGTGCGCTAGCATATGTCAACGAAAATACGAACGTTAATTTTTACTTACCCATAAACATCCGTGTTTTTATTACTCCACTCAATCGTTGCTGCGTGCCTCAATAGAGCAAATTACTATTCAATTATTGCGTAAATCAATTGTATCGGGTAAAAGCAGTAGGTTCAACTAGACCTTAGTTGAAGGATCTATCCATTTATTTCTCTGATTGTTAATCAAATGCAATAACCTAATGGATGATTCCTTTCTGAACTTAAGTTCTTCAAATGATTTACCTGTTCGTATTGTTACTTTTACATAGTTCGCATTGGGTAGGTACGACACGAATGCGGTTACATGGCAATAGTATAGTGGCTCAAGATGATAAGCGGCTCCCTGTGTATCATTCTGTGGCAGTTACTGCACAACATCGCAATATCCTCGACCTTCGACCTCTCCCCTTCTACCATCTCAGAAACGGTTTCTTGTGATGCCCATATTCTTCAACCCTAAATGCTGAAGGATACCCATTGCTTGATAGCTCTTCTGAGATGATTTCCTCCAAGTGCCAATTCCTCTACGTGCATTGGATCTCCTGGCCGCGCTTCATTGGCATCGCTTGGAGTTACCCAGTATTCAGAAGTCACAGGCAAGTCTGTTACTGTTGCTCTGGCAACGATACCGCCATATCCTAGTCTACCGACTTCTGAACGACATATATAAATGTATTACCGAATTGAATTATTTTCACGTAATGCTCTTGCTTAAGTGACCAAACAATTTCTTAATATTCTGTTAGATACTCTTCAACTTTGAAACGATTTGGATTGCCTTGGAATACCCAAGTGGTCATCTAATCCTTGACTTTTCTTTCTTATAACCTAAAGGACATTGCTTTGTATAAAGGAATCAGCAAAGCTACCTTTTCTTGCACTAAATTGGCTATAGAGTGTAAAGATTTCAATCTTGGGTCATCGGGTTTTACAGAATACGAAAGAAATGATTCTCTACCTTCTTTGTCATTTGCTTTATAAAAATTCAAAAAGCCATCATCAGTATCAAGATTAAATTTATATTCTTTTTGATTGTCATAAATATACCAAATGAGATTGTTTCCTCTTAGCTTTTGTACCTCATCTGCAATAGCCTTCATAAAGGATGAGTTTTCAAACTTATCATGCACATGATTCCTGTCAAAAGCATCATGAGGAACAGCATGAAATAGATTTACTTCAAATCCCCTTTTGGTAATAGAAAATTGCAAGCACGCATGTTTTTGAAATCCTAGTTCCTCGTCTTTCTCTGCTCCAGCATTAAGAATATCTAGTTCACTTGGAGATTTTCCGTATCTAACCCCAAGCCACCCTACACTGAATTTGTTATACACTGTCGGGTGAATTAGTGAAGTTATATTTTTCTTGCTTCTATGGCAACTTAGATTAAATTCTTGAACTTCCTTGTAGATTGCATTGTGTATTTCTAGCAATTTATCTCTAACTAAAGTTCTTCGTGTCGATATTTCAAGATCGTTTCGCTTTTCATTTCTGTTAAAAAATGTCTCGTAGTCTTCAAAGTTAAAATAAAAATCCCCAATTTCATAATCATCTTCATCGAACGCATCATCTTTATTGCTAAATGCAAATAGCTTTTTCTTGATGCTTTTTTCTACTTTAAGTAGTTCGACAAGTTCAGTTTCGTATGAGAAATAATTATTAACCACTTCATGACTGACCTTCGTTGAATTATTCATACAAAAATCGAAGAACATACCCAATTTTTGTCCTTCTTCTTGAGACGTAATATCACGGATTAAATCAAATTCAATATTTTTTTCAATTCCACCATTTGTAAAGTTTGATGAGCCAAAAATGACTTTTGTTTTTAAATCGTTAAACTCAACTAATATCACTTTTGCATGAAAGGGAATCTTCGTCACTAGATAGGTTTCAGAAATAGCATCTAAGTCAGTTAGGATTTTACTGGGTTTCATACTTGAAAAATCGGGTGAAAGAAATATGCTAACGTCACTTTTCTTTAGATTATTTTTATTTACAATATTTTCGATTAGGTCAACGCCATAAGAAGAGATATAGGCAGTCGCTATCTTTACAGATTTCAAATTATTAAGGGCACCTAATTGATTTTTCAAATTGTGTCCATGCCAATAATACGTCCCAATCTCCATTGTTGATTCGCATCTCCTATCACTATAGAATAACTCATCTCATTTTCAATTTACTCCTTCATCGTTCAGAAGAGAATCTGGAAAGACTTCGCTTGCTAACCCAATCAATACATACTCTAAAAATCCTTCCAGAACATTATGTATATCAACCCGTTATACTGATCTGTTCCTCTTTGATAATCATTAACTGCAACACCGGTTTGTTGTCTTAGCAAGGATTCCATCTCATCACTACGTTTGAGCATTAAGCGTTCTCTTGCCCATATGGAAAAACATCAACATTAACACCGTCGATTGTTTGAAAAGTGGGACACCTTTGCTTATCACTTGATACTCGTTACAAAAGTCATTTAGCTTCCTGATGACGGCAATCACGGGGCGAGCATCTGACTTCCTTTCTCACACCTGCATTATTGCAAAGTTCTTTTAGAATTTTGTTGATTCTCGATCGTGACAATCTTACCCAACTCTTTAGTCCATAAACCTTTTCCATCTGTACAATGTACAATCGAAACATAAAAAGGTCAACATACCTCTTTTCCCTACCCAATATTTCTTGATTCAGCTTGAAATTCTCAATACTCTCATTGATTTTGGTCATAAAAAATACCCCCTTCTATTTGCTAAACAACGCAGATAAAAGAGAGTAATTTTTGCACTCTATTGTTGAAGGTGTACGTGAACTTCTCACACCGTCATCGCCGGAAGCCCTTAGGTATTAAGGCTTCCAAGCGATTAACGACATTAAATGCCCATCCTATTCCCACTCAATCGTTGCTGGTGGTTTGGACGTTACATCGTACACGATGCGGTTTACGTTATCTACTTCATTTACGATACGAGTAGAGATTTTCTCCAGTACATCCCAAGGAATACGTGCCCAGTCCGCTGTCATACCGTCAATGGAAGTAACGGCACGAATACCAACCGTGTAAGAGTACGTGCGCACATCGCCCATTACCCCAACCGTAGTCATGTTCGGCAGAGCTGTGAAGTATTGCCAGATTTCGCGATCGAGACCTGCTTTCGCAATTTCCTCACGAAGAATCGCATCGGATTCACGAACAATCTTCAGCTTTTCTTCTGTGACCTCGCCCAAAACGCGAATGCCAAGTCCTGGACCTGGGAACGGTTGGCGCCATACGATCTCATCTGGCAAGCCCAGCTCTGTACCCAATTTACGTACCTCATCCTTGAACAGTGTTTTCAACGGTTCAATCAAAGTGAACTTCATGTCTTCAGGCAAGCCGCCTACGTTATGGTGAGACTTGATTGTTTGAGCTGTTGCCGTTCCGCTCTCAACAATGTCGGTATATAGTGTACCTTGAGCCAGAAAGTCCATATCTGTCAGCTTTCCAGCCTCTTCGTCAAATACGTAAATAAACTCGTTACCGATGATTTTACGTTTTTGCTCTGGATCGGAAACGCCCTTCAACTTGCCCAAGAAGCGCTCGTGAGCATCAATTTTGATTACCTTCATAGAAAACTTGTCAGCGAATGTTTCCATTACGCCTTCAGCTTCTCCCTGACGCAGCAATCCATGGTCAACGAACATGCAAGTCAATTGATCGCCAATTGCTTTGTGGATCAGCGCTGCTACTACAGAGGAATCTACTCCTCCGCTCAGAGCACACAGTACTTGCTTGTTGCCAACTGTTTCACGGATATGAGCAATTTCATCCTCAATGAATGTGGTCATGCTCCAGTTTGCTTCACATCCACAAACGTTAAACAGGAAGTTGCCAATAAACTCCGTTCCTTTTACCGTATGGCGAACTTCTGGGTGGAATTGAACACCGTACAGCTTACGCTCTGGATGGCTGATCGCAGCTACCGGGCAGCTGTCGCTCACTGCATCTACGCGGAAACCGGTTGGGAGCTCTACTACTTTATCAGAGTGGCTCATCCACACGATTTCACTTGCATCCCATTTCTCGTACAGGCTGTGTGCGTCTTGCAAACGAAGCTCTGCTTTACCGTACTCGCGTTTGCCAGCGCGCTCAACTTTTCCTTCGAGCATATGGCTCATCAATTGCATACCATAGCAAATACCCAGGATTGGCAAGCCCAGTTCAAAAATAGCAGGGTCTACTTTTGGCGCTCCTTCTTCGTAGACACTCGCTGGACCACCGGAGAAAATAATTCCCTTTGGCTTCATTTCCTTGATTTTTTCCACAGGCGTATTGAATGGTACCAATTCGCTGTAAACACCCAGATCGCGTACACGACGTGCGATCAACTGATTGTATTGGCCTCCGAAATCAAGTACGACGACCATTTCCACTGACTTGTCCATGACTTCCCCCTTCTCCTGTAATGCACAGGACGTGCAATTTTCCGCTTCCCCCGGATGTGGATACAAGTTGTCGCATATTTGCAAAAAAACCGGGACTGTTACCTCCGAAAAATCATACGGAGGCAGCGTCCCAGCTTGTGTACACATGTGCGGTTTGCATGTACAAAAATCCGAAGTGCTATCCTCGTAGTCGCTCAATTTACGGTTGAGCGGTAGAAACTTTCAGGCCATATTCCCGATCATTATACGAGTCTCATTGATCGTCATTCTAGCAGATGAAACGTCTTTGTTCAAGGCTTCAGTTGACGGATCAATCTTTCTATTACTTGCTCTGCCACTGTACGTGCCTTCTGTTCCATCTCCTTGAAGCCGTAAATCGCTCGTTCGTACATCTCGGTCAGATAACGCAGATCCTGTCTCTTGTCGCCCGGAATCGTGAGCCTGTTTACATACTCGCGCAAGGTTTCCCCTGCTTGTCTGCGGGCGTAAACACTCTCTACCATGCGAATTAACAGGTTGTAGCGATCCTTGTATTGCGTACTCCGCTCATTATGAATTTGCCTGCGAAGCCACCATATCTGCAGATCCTTTTTGCGACGATACGCTACGACACCCGCCACTGCGAGCAAAGCGACCACCCCAGCATTTACCTGCCATGGGATCGAAAAACGTTTACTCGATACAGCGTCCCCTTCCTCCAATTCATTGAAACGACCATCTCCACGGTCTGGAGATGCTGTGTTCCCCAAATCAGGTAGCGGAATTGGAATTTGTGGCTGCGCGGTTTGGAGATCGTAGTTAAACCGAACCGGAGACATAAAGGTACTGGTTGCTTCAAAAGGAATCCAGCCATGTCCCGGGAAGTACACCTCTACCCACGAATGGGCATCCTTGTTGCGTATCTCCATAATCTCATTGTTCTGGTTATCCGTGCCTACGCGCTCTCCTGGTGCAAAGCCTTTTACCCAGCGTGTCGGGATATCCAGTGTACGTAGCATGACAGCCATTGAGGTAGAGAAATGGTCACAATAGCCTCGCATACTGTCAAACAGGAAATGATCAACGAAATCCTGACCTTCTTGCGGTACAGGAACATCCTTCGTTTCATACTTATATTTTCCACTCGAGCGTAAGTAATTCTCGATTGCTCTCACTTTTTCATACGGCGTCTTCGCATCCTTGGTTACCGTCTGTGCCAGTTCTTTGACACGCGGAGGGAGAGTAGCCGGAAGCTGTAAATAACGCTCCCTGATATCCCTTGGATAGTCTGTGCCTGCTTGTGTAATAGCTTTTTCACTAACAATCGGTACTTCTGCTTCTACGTTGTATTGATTCAGCTTCAGCAGTGTTCCATTTGGTCTGGTCACAGACTTTTCCTGTGTCCCTTCCAACTGGATCAGAGTCGTCTTCCCTGCACGTACCTCTAGCTGCTGGTTCATCATGTCATAGACCACGGTCGCATTTGGTGGTGCGTAGTCACTAACCTTTTTCAGTTGCCCCGGATAAAAAACGGTTGCGAACTGCTGCGGTCCCTTAAACTCCAGTGTGGCCTCTACCTTTTTCGTTTCAAAGCCGTGGAACAATACTTCTTTCCATTCATGGTTTTGCGGGTCCAGAATAGATTCATAGTTGGCTTTTTCCTTTTCCCAGCCTACACCAGTATAAACATCCTTGGAATCTCCGCGCCAATAGCTGCGCTCGTTGGTGGTTGCAATAAACACCATCGTATTATCCTGCAAAAACGGACCGCCCAGTCGTTCATCATTGTTGTCATAGCCAACCTTCTTCATGACTCCAACGGGAGCATTGTTATCACTCCCCGTCAAAAAGGCGACCGGATCAGGCCAGCTGGCGTCTTTTTTCGGAGCAGCATAACCAATCCCAACGCTAATAGCAATGATCAATAGGGAGGCAAGCACTGAATTCCCCAGAATTCTAGCTTTTTTTCCAGCCAAGGTAGCCATGCTTGTCATTTTGGTCAAATGACTGACGGTCAAGAGCAAGAACCCATAAATGAACGTACGGACAATCCCTGCGCTCGCATCATAAGGCAAAAACGTATCCAGTACACATAAATAGAGCTCTGTCAAAAATACAAACCAGAGTCCTTGTCTTTGCTCCAGAACCAGGTACGTCAGCATGGATATCAAAATGAGCAGAGCCAGATCAAACATGGCATTGCGTGATACCAGTGACATATCTGCCCAGTTCTGCTGCAAAGCAAGCGGGAAATCACGGACGATGTTCCCATACAGCTCGTCAAGCCATTCCGTCCCAAACAAGGGAGTATCGAACATCGTTGCATGTAGCAGCCACAGCAGGCCGAGCAGCTTAATGGGGAGTGTCATCCATCTAAAAGGTACAAGTACATCGACGATGAGTACGCCAGCGGCGATTATGAAGAACGGCCACAAAATGCCCGTATCTGTCAGCTCTTGCATCGGGAAAAGCCATTCTCGCAGCAGCAGGAACAATAAAAGCGCTGAGACCCACTCCAAGATCGTCGGGCGTTTCCATACGTTCATGAGTCTAGACACCTCCAATCCGCTTCCACTCGTGATTCTCCATGTGGATAGACGTACATGTGACCTTGTTTGCCATGAGCAGCTGCAGCACACGCTTTTGCTCGTCAGAGAGCGATTGATCCGCGTGTACGTAAAACAGTTGAACTCGTCTGCCTTTTTGCGTGAGCGTAATGAGTCTATTGATGATCCCTTTTTCAACTCGGGGAGTTACGATAATGAGCGTTACTCCCTGCGGTTGCTCCAATGTTTCGCGTCCAATGATTTTGGAGAAAGGATCGCTTCCCTCTGGCATGACCCGCGCTAATTGATCAAACACGCGAAATAGATGCGCATGAGAAATGGATGGTGCGAGGGAGATTCGCTCTATTTGCTTATAGACGAGACCGTAATGATACTGATTGCGGTTCGCATAGGCGATCAAGCTTGCAGTCAACTTCACGGCTGTCTCAAATAGCTGTACTGGCTTATCGCGGTAGCTTTCTCTTTCTACGTCGAGGAAAAAGACCGCCTGGTTCATGGCCTGATGCTCAAACTCTTTTGTTTTTAAACCCGTACCCCGGGCAGAGGCTCTCCAATGAATTTGGCTGAGTCGATCGCCACGGTGATACTCCCGAACTCCTCGAACAGCCGCTACATCATCTGATCGCCGATGAGACACATGCACATTTCCACTGAAGCTTCCATCTCCTAATGCCCAATGGGTCAGCTCCTTGTATCTTGGATAGACGAGAAATTCATCTGATAGCGGGAATACTTGTCTACGCTCAAAAAAGCCAAAAAAATCACCGCCACTTACGATACAATTCGTCAGTCGGTAATGACCGCGTGGCAAATTTGGAATGACATAACGAAATTCTACTTCCCGTCTGAACCATGGAAATACCAGCTGCCGATGCGGCTCGTAAACACCTGCAATCCGATCAGGTAGTGGCTCGACGATCATATTCCATCCCAGTGGAAACCAAATCCGCCTACGCAAGCGGATGGTAACAATCACACTATCCCCATCCTGCAAGCGGTTTCGATCCACTTCACGCACGACCTCCAAGGTCGCATACATCAGATAGTAAGCCAGCGTTTGGTATACGAAAAAGCCTAGGCTGCTGTAAAACAAAAACCAGCTAGAAAACCCGCCTTGAAACTTAGCGAATATATAGGTGACTGCTACTAATCCAATGACTTTGGCCTTGCCCCATCTTTGCTGTCTCATGCATAGTCACCGCCTCAACTTACTGGAACGCGGGTTTCAGACAAGATCGCCGTCAATATCCGTTCCACAGTCGATCCTTCCAGTCGAGATTCCGGCTTTACCATCATCCGGTGAGCAAAAATAAGCGGCACGAGCTCTTTTACATCGTCAGGAATGACGTACTCCCGTCCCCGAACGAAGGCCAATGCTTGTGAAGCCCGATAAAGAGCGAGTGAGCCACGAGGACTTACCCCTAAATAAACATGGTGATGATCCCGTGTACGGTGGCAGAGACGTACAATATACTCCTTGACTCCCTCTGATATTTTTACTGCTGATGCCTGCTGCTGCAGCTGCGCGAGCTCCCCTGCTGTCATCACTGGTTCCAGTTGGTCGAGTGGATTGGCATCAGAGAATCTGGACAGCATGCGCATTTCCTCATCGACGCTTGGATAGCCCAAACGTAATTGCATGAGGAAGCGGTCCAGCTGTGCCTCAGGTAGCGGGAAGGTTCCCTCATATTCCAACGGGTTTTGCGTAGCCATTACAAAAAAAGGCTCAGGCAAACGATAAGTTACGCCATCGACAGTGACCGAACGCTCCTCCATAGCCTCCAGAAGGGAGGATTGCGTCTTCGGTGAAGTCCGGTTGATCTCATCTGCTAGGATCACATTGGCGAAGAGCGGTCCTTGGCGAAATTCAAATTCCAGATTCTTCTGATTAAAAATAGCAACTCCAGTTACATCTGTCGGCAATAAATCTGGCGTAAACTGTATACGCTTGAATTCTCCACCTACTGATTTCGCTAATGCACGCACCAGCATGGTTTTCCCTACGCCTGGTACGTCCTCCAGCAAAACATGGCCATTAGCTAATACAGCTGCAACCATCATTTCGATGACAGATCTTTTTCCGATTAATACTTTTTCTATATTGTCTATTAATTTCAATACGGAGGGATGCGTTTGTTCCATTTTTATTGGGTTCATGTAGATACAACTCCTGTTCCATTGTATTCTTCTGTCAGGTATAAACAGCAACTACATAGGCAAAATGTGCATCCTCATTCTAAAGTAATAGATAAGACTAGGAGATACAAGGAAAAAATGCTTAAAATTTGTAAAATTATGAAAGGAATTATGCAAAAAAGAGTAGGACTAATTCCTACTCTTCGATTCCATACAATATAGTGGCGTGCCCTGAGAGATTCGAACTCCCGACCTTTTGATTCGTAGTCAAACGCTCTATCCAGCTGAGCTAAGGGC
>NZ_CANMZW010000059.1 GCF_947502445.1 uncultured Brevibacillus sp. | reverse complement strand
AACAAGACACCAACCATTTTTTGATTGGTGTCCAAGTTTTTGTTTTTTTACTGTCTACTTGACAGGGGGCACTTCACGTACAGGTGGGTTTTTCGTTTTCCTCGTGAGTCCATTTTGAGCTGAGAGGCGTGCTTTTACGGAAAGTAGGATGCCCACACCTGTGCTGAAGCCCCCAGCATTATGGCGTTTTCTTTTAACATTCCTTGGCTGAAGGTGACGTTGTTTTTGTCCAATAAATAGGCAGAGGCGGTTTCGATGACTTTTTCATAGTAATTCGGGTACTCATAGATCAACGAACCGTTTAAGATGACCAATTCCGAGTGAAACAAATTGACGATATTCGCCAGCCCTACTCCGAAGTATTCTGCGGATTTCATAACGATATCCTTGGTAAGCTGATCCCCCTGCTTCAAAAATTCAATCACGTGATCGATTTGCGCATTTTCCTCCAGCTGAAGCGCTGGGCGTTTTTGCTGAAGCTCCTTGAGGATGGCGTAGGGAGACGTATAGGAGATTAAGCACCCTCTTCTCCCGCACGTGCACATGGGACCGTTGATATCGATGGTCATATGTCCGTAGCCGCTCATCCCTTCCTTTACCTTGAGCAGCTCACCGTTGGCAATGACGCCACATCCGAGTCCCCTGCTGCTGATACAGTAAAGCAGATTGTCAACAGGTGGTGACTTATGCTTGAACTCCCCCAGCGCTGCCATGTTTGCTGCATTTTCCAAAACAATGCGTACAGGAAACGCAGCTTGAAGCATGGCGACGATGGGAACATGATCCCAGCCAGGCGCAAGAGAAGACTCGATGTGAACGATGACGCCCTTTTTCCGATCCAGCGGTCCAATCGTTCCGATTCCGATGCCAAGCAGCTGATCCAGCTCTATGTGATGCTTCTCCATGAAAGCGTGGATCGTTTCTGCAATTTTGGGGACGACGACCTGTGGTGTGTGCATGGACGTCATCAAAAAGGTCTTTTGTTCAATCAGTTGAAAGCGCAGGTTAATCAAGCCGATTTTGACTTCCAGACGAGAGATCTGCAAGCCGATGAAATAACCGCAGGCTGGCTCGATCTGATACAAAACAGGCGGTCTACCGCGGTCAGCATGGACGATGGTATGCTCGCGAATGTATTTGTGTTGGACAAGCTCCTGAATGGTTCGTGCCAATGTCGTTTGTTTTACATTTGATTTCTCCAAAAGCTCTGCTCTGGAGATTGGGCCGTGCTGATAGATGAGCGAATAAATCATTTTCGACAAATGATTTTTCGGGTCGGTATCTTGAATAAATGGTTTAAACATCGTTATCACCTACGTAAATTATACCAGCAATCACTTGTTTTGCTTATACGGACGCATGATTTGTTTCCGGGAGCTGGGCTTTTTCTGCTTGGGTAATGGAATCGTTGCTACTGCGATTTTGATTCCAGCTGCAGCATTTGCGGCTTCTGCCGTGATTGACATGCCTACAAGAACACCGATGACTACTGAACAAGTCAAGGTGGATGAGGTTGGTAAATCAACGCTTGAGAAGCTGTATCTCGCATATCCTGAAACAAAATCGTTTGAGATTATCGATGCAAGCAACGTTCAAGGTGATGTATCCAAAGGGAAAAATGTAATCAACGTGAAGCAAACAAGTATCGTACTACAGGAAAAAGGAGGAACCGGCAAAAAGATTACCCTCCATACAAACGGTAGTACGGATGAGATTGAACACGTGATTCAAGAGAATTGGGAGCCTAAGGAGAAGTCACTCATTACTTTAAGTGATCAGGAAATCAAGGCGAAGGTATCTGATCTTATTAATAAAATGTATGGCAACGTCGAACAATACAAGGTTGCTATAGAGCAAATGGAGAATCCAAACCAAAAAACATGGATGTTGAATTACACCAATGAGATGTTCAAAGAACCGGTCTTTCAGGTTTTTGTTCAGGACAATACCATTAGTCTTACTAAGATCGTAGGTATTCCTACAGCTGATACACCTTCTGATACACCTTCAAACATTAAAGTAGAGGGCCTATTTTCTAGAAATGGTAAGCCTGATTATTTTGCTGATAACTTTTTAAACGATGAAAAACTGTTTGCTTTACTAAAAATCAGCCCGACAGAATTAAAACAAGAATTAGCAAAAGGTAAAACTGTTGTGGAGATTGCAGCATCTAAAAATGTCACGAAACAACAAGTGCTTGATGTGATTGCAGAAACACAGGCTAGAGGACAACTTCAAGGTGATGGAGTACCGATCACCGAGCAATCACTGAAAGAAATGATGAAAGCAATTGAACCAAAATTATTGCCAGTCATTGAACACAAAACGGAAACGGAATGGTAGAAAAACAGAGTCAACTGGGTTACACAAGTAAAGAGAAGAGGCGGGAGAACCGTCTCTTTTTTTATGGACTAATTTTTCAGACAGGTGGTTCTTCGCTTGATGGGCATGGGGTCTGCTCACGATGCAAAAAAAATAAGATATGAACCGAACCTTTTTCCGCTAAAGAGGCAATATAGTGTGTAAGCTGCTTATTCAGAGAACAAATAGAACAATCCAATTCACATTATTTACAACAAAAAAGGAGCGAATTAATTATGAAAAAACGTTTAATTGGTGGAATCGTTGCTACTGCGATTTTGATTCCAGCTGCAGCATTTGCGGCTTCTGCCGTGATTGACATGCCTACAAGAACACCGATGACTACTGAACAAGTCAAGGTGGATGAGGTTGGTAAATCAACGCTTGAGAAGCTGTATCTCGCATATCCTGAAACAAAATCGTTTGAGATTATCGATGCAAGCAACGTTCAAGGTGATGTATCCAAAGGGAAAAATGTAATCAACGTGAAGCAAACAAGTATCGTACTACAGGAAAAAGGAGGAACCGGCAAAAAGATTACCCTCCATACAAACGGTAGTACGGATGAGATTGAACACGTGATTCAAGAGAATTGGGAGCCTAAGGAGAAGTCACTCATTACTTTAAGTGATCAGGAAATCAAGGCGAAGGTATCTGATCTTATTAATAAAATGTATGGCAACGTCGAACAATACAAGGTTGCTATAGAGCAAATGGAGAATCCAAACCAAAAAACATGGATGTTGAATTACACCAATGAGATGTTCAAAGAACCGGTCTTTCAGGTTTTTGTTCAGGACAATACCATTAGTCTTACTAAGATCGTAGGTATTCCTACAGCTGATACACCTTCTGATACACCTTCAAACATTAAAGTAGAGGGCCTATTTTCTAGAAATGGTAAGCCTGATTATTTTGCTGATAACTTTTTAAACGATGAAAAACTGTTTGCTTTACTAAAAATCAGCCCGACAGAATTAAAACAAGAATTAGCAAAAGGTAAAACTGTTGTGGAGATTGCAGCATCTAAAAATGTCACGAAACAACAAGTGCTTGATGTGATTGCAGAAACACAGGCTAGAGGACAACTTCAAGGTGATGGAGTACCGATCACCGAGCAATCACTGAAAGAAATGATGAAAGCAGCTGAACCAAAAGTATTGCAAATGATTGAACACAGAACAGAAACGGAATGGTAGAAAAACAGAGTCAACTGGGTTACACAAGTAAAAGAGAAGAGGCGGGGGAACCGCCTCTTTTTTTATGGACTAATTTTTCAGACAGGTGGTTCTTAGCTTGATGGGCATGTGGCTTACACCAGCGTAGCTGACACATTACTTTAAATACGTTTGCGTGTGGTGTCAGCTACGCTGGCAATGCCCCTCCTTAGCTTCCTGTAGCTCGCTTGCTTTCCGATTGATGCAAGCTGTTAAAAAACGGCGGCGATCCTTTAATTAAGTGATGGTTGTAGAAACAAAACGATTATAATCATCCTATCAAGGTTACCTTCTACGAAAAACATTGGGACGTTCTTCATAAAAACAGACGCGATTTCTCGCCTCTGTGGCTATTCTTTGTAAGGTGGAATCCAGAATTCCTTCCCCTCATGCTCGATGAGCTTATCCAGCCATTCTGTAAATGTCAGGTCAATGTCAATCGGGTTGTCAGGGTCCATTGATTCAATCCATGTGAGGTAGCCGTTTCCGCTGTCTATTCTGTCTTGATCTACGCATACGCATCCATTTGAGTAATCACTCCAAGCAATAGGATAGTACGGATGATCTATGCTGTATCCTTTCCAATGAGAAATGACACGTTGGGGACTCAATATACTGCAACCACCGCCCTGTCTGAAAGTTCGAAATAAGATGGCACTATCGAACTCATGCAAAAATTTTACATAGTCTTCAGGAAGATCAAACGATTTCAGATTCGCCTCTATACTGGCATTAGGATCGATTGCTTTGTAAAAAATGGAGTCATGTTTTTCATTTATAATTTGCAAGTTCCCATCCCGCTCTGTTCGACTTCTTCGGATCTTACGGATACTGCTGTCAAACGAATTACTCATGTCTACACACCCTTTCAATAAAAGCATGGACTGCCACCTAGATGACAGTCCGTTTTTACGTTTATTTTCGGTAATTAGGGTCATTATCGTAGTCTGGCTTATTGGACTCGAAGGGTAAGCTGCGCTTCATGAGCCAGACAGCAAAAGCGAAAACAACAGAGACGAAGCCAAACAGCAATGGTCCCTCTCCCCATTGATACAGGACTCCCCCAACCATCGGACTGACCGCAATGCCGAAAAAGCGGAAGAAATTGTAGATGCCGACCGAGGTCGCGCGCTCCTGCGAAAAGGTTCTGGACAAAAGTGCAGTCTGGACCGGCAAGGATAAGCCCTGAGACAAACCGACCAAGGCACTGCATAGGGCAACGAGCACAAATGAAAGCTCAGTACTGACGATACTGAGTACAATCGCTACGACATTCATCGATGCTGTTCCAATCAAATAGCGAAAAATAGGAACCCTTTCCATCAGCCTCCCGCCAAAAAAGCTGCCAATGACAATGCAGCACGAAAGTGGCATGAAAGCGAGTCCCTTTTGCGCTACGGTCAATCCATAGCGTTCCACAAGAATTTGCGGAAGAAAGACCAGAAAGGTGAAAAACGTGTAGTACTGAATAAAGCCAAGTAAAATGATCGACATACCGATTGGATGACGGAGGATTTCTTTCACGACAGCAAGCCGGAAGCGGTTGTTTGCATCCTGCAACGCCTTGGTTTCTTTGGTAAAAGCGAAATTAGCAAGCAGGACGAGCACCCCCATGCCAATCAAAAAGGTAACTAATCCGTGATAACCAACGAATCCCCAAATCACCCCGCCCAATACGGGACCCAATACCGACCCAAGTGAAACGAGTATCTGATAAGTCCCCATCGCGCGACGAAGAGCTGCTCCTTTGCATAAATCACCAATTACCGTAACCGCAATCACGGACCCTGATGCGATCCCAGCCGCTTGGAGTCCGCGGAATAGCAGAAACTGCTCGATGGTGGTGGCATAGCTACAAGCGATGGTAGCGAGGACATAAACCAGAATACCAGGCAGCAACACCCTTCGCCTGCCCAGCGCGTCAGTCAGTGGCCCATACACGATCTGCATGATTGCCAGAGTAAATGTGTAGATGAACAGACTGAAGTTGACGAGCAGCTGCGGGGAAGCAAAATGCTGTGCGACCTCAGGGAGAATGGGTGCATAAATGGACTGACTGAACGGACCGAGAAAAGCCACAAAGGAAACGACGAAAACAATGAGTGAGCGTTTCAATGCAAGCATCCCTTTCTGAGAATGAATGGCTGCATATTTTTATCCAAAATGGATTTTAATATTTTGATTCATTGTATGTGCAAGATGTGGGAAGTGCAAGGAGTATAACGATAAAATGTTATTGTGACGAGGTGTAAGGCAGCTTTGGTGGAGAAATTTCGCTGCATATTATATCTGTTTTAGTTAAAAATAAAGAGAGTTAGGTACGTTTTTTATCTGTACACGAAAAAAAGCGAACTAACTTTACAGAGATAGTCCGCTTTGATCTTCTTTGGGGAATTATACGACACCTTGCGCAATCATGGCATCGGCTACCTTAATAAAGCCTGCAATATTTGCTCCTACGACCAGGTTTCCTGGATGACCATATTCCGCAGCAGCCTTAACGCTGTTCCGATAAATTTTTTCCATGATCTCATGCAGCTTGGCATCTACTTCTTCAAATGACCATGACAGTCTCATACTGTTTTGGGACATTTCCAGTGCCGATACGGAAACTCCCCCTGCATTGGCTGCTTTTCCAGGACCAAACAGAACGTCGTTTGCGAGGAACAAATCAATCGCTTCCAGCGTAGAAGGCATGTTTGCCCCTTCTCCGATCGCTTTTACGCCATTGGCAATCAGGATTTTCGCCGAATCAACGTTGATTTCATTTTGCGTCGCACATGGGAGCGCGATATCACAGGGAACCGTCCAAATTCCAGCACATCCGCTATGATATTTTGCATGTGGATGTTCTTTGGTATACTCGGAAATTCGCTTGCGCTCCACTTCCTTGATGCGCTTCACGGTTTCGAGGTTAATGCCGTTTTTATCGAAAATATAGCCGTTGGAATCGCTGCATGCTACCACGCTTGCGCCCAGCTGGATTGCTTTTTCCATAGCGTAGATAGAAACATTGCCAGAACCCGATACGACTACGGTGCTTCCTTTGAAGCTGAGCCCTTTGTCCTTGAGCATTTCTTCCACGAAGTACACGCAGCCATAGCCTGTTGCTTCTGTTCTCGCCAGGCTGCCGCCGTATCCCAGCCCTTTTCCAGTGAATACGCCTGCCTCGAAGCCGCCGCGAATTCGTTTGTATTGTCCAAACATAAATCCTACCTCACGCGACCCTACGCCAATATCGCCAGCGGGTACGTCTACATCCGGACCGATATATCTGTAGAGCTCAGTGAGGAAGCTCTGGGTGAAGCGCATGATTTCGCCGTCAGATTTACCCTTAGGATCGAAATCAGAGCCGCCCTTTCCGCCACCAATAGGCTGGCCAGTGAGAGAGTTTTTAAAAATTTGCTCAAAGCCTAAAAACTTGATAATGCTGCCGTTCACAGAAGGGTGAAAGCGAATGCCGCCCTTGTAAGGACCGATGGCACTGTTAAACTGTACACGAAAACCGCGGTTTACGCGCACCTTGCCTTGATCATCTACCCATGGCACGCGAAACGTAATCAGGCGCTCTGGCTCGGAGATGCTCTCCAGAATTCCGTGCTCCATGTACTTCGGCTGTTTCGCAAACACAGGCACGAGAGAATCAAAAATTTCTTTGATCGCCTGGTGGAACTCATACTCCCCTGGATTTCGCTTCTTTACAGCCTCATAGACATCGTGCACGTAATCTTTTGCGGCTTGCAGTCTGTCCTGATCGATTTCTTGTACAGTAGCCAATTTGCTCACTTTCTCCACTCTCCCCATGATCTATATCTGTATATACAGTCAATAGTGACGCTATGTCGGACTCATTTTTGCTTTCTTGCCTGTATTTTATTATTGAAAATTAATCGAAACAATATGAAAATTAGATCAGAATGATGCCGGAATTAGATGAATGGAAAAAAGGGTGTGAAAGCCGTGGAATTGCGTCAGATTCAATATTTCATTGAAGTCGCCAAGCGAGAACACGTAACGGAGGCTGCAATCGCTCTGCACGTAGCGCAGTCTGCGGTGAGTCGCCAAATTGTGAATCTGGAACAGGAACTGGGCGTGGATTTGTTTATACGCGAGGGGCGAAACGTAAAATTAACGCCAATCGGGAGCATGTTTCTGGAGCATATTCAGCAAGCGATGACTGTAATCGATAATGCGAAGCGGGAAATCGAGGAGTGTCTGGACCCGAATAAAGGAACGATCCGAATCGGTTTTCCAAGTAGCCTGGCTTCGTATACGTTGCCGACAGCGATCTCTGCTTTTCGCAATCTGTATCCGTCTGTAAACTTTTTGCTCAAGCAAGGCTCGTATCATTATTTGATTGATGCTGTCAAAAAAGGCGAGATCAATATGGCACTGCTTGGTCCGCTGCCAAAAGACGAGAAGCGGATCAAAGGGGATATTTTGTTTTTGGAGCATATCGTAGCGCTTCTCCCCAATAACCATCCGCTTGCGGACCGTCCGGCTCTGGAATTGGGTCAGCTGCGCAATGAATCTTTTATTTTGTTTCCCGAGGGCTATGTATTGCGTGAAATCGTCGTCAATGCCTGTCAGCAGCTCGGCTTTTACCCCAAAGTGTCCTTCGAGGGTGACGATATCGATGCGATCAAAGGGTTGGTTGCCGCTGGTTTGGGCGTGACGCTGATTCCAGAGATTACGCTCGTGGACAGCATCCCGCGCTCTACGGTAAAAGTACCGGTCATTGAGCCGCGTGTGACGCGTACTGTCGGAGTGATTATTCCGACGGAGCGCCAGCTACTGCCGACGGAGAAGCTGTTCCATCAGTTTTTAAAGGACTTTTTCACCGTATTGGACCGTTTTCATAAATAGAGGAAAAGACGTTGGGAGATCCTGAAATAAGGGAAAAAATAAACAAAGCCAAGCCGCTAGTAGTCTTGTGAATACAACTAACTACTAGCGGCTTTTTCATTTTATTGGTTATTTCTTCATCATATTACGCACTTTGCACAGCGAGTGCCAAATGATGTTCACATCCTCTGCAGCAGTTCGCCAATTGCTAAAGGCCGCTCGAATGGCGGGTGTTCCTTTATAGATAGTAGGCGTCATAAAGACATCGCCATCCTGCTTCAAGAGATGGAGAAAATGCTTGATGTCGTCAAAAGTGATTGCTTGGCTCTGTTGCTTGAGTGTAAAGCAGACAACATTGAGCCTTGTTGGCGCGACCAGCTCAAAATGTTCGTCTCGCTCGATTTTTTCAGTCAAGAGCCGCGCCATGGCTACATTTTCCTCGACGATTTGTTGATAGCCACGACGTCCGTAAGCTTTTAACGTAAACCAGGCTGGCAGGGCGCGGAAACGTCTGGAGTTCTCAGGCGTCAGGTGGGCAAACTCAGGATGGTCGATCGCATTTCCTAAATAAGCGGCATTGTTTTGAAATACTTCTACTTGCAGTGATTTATGCCGCGTAAATTGCATGGCGGAGTCGTAAGGGACATTCAACCATTTATGCGCGTCGATGGTGATAGAATCCGCCAGGTTCATCCCGGAGGTAAGGTGATTATACGCGGGAGAGCAAGCCGCAAAGCCACCGAACGCAGCGTCTACATGGAACCAGAACGAGTACTCCTGTTTTAATTGTCCAATTGCCTGCAGGTCATCGTAATCAACGGAATTCACTGTTCCGGCATTCGCTACAACCACACAAGGCGTAGCCTTATTTTCCTCCAGGAACGCGCGAAGTAGCGCGATATCAACAGCCTCCCGATGGTCGAGACAAGGAATGAGGTGTATGCTTTGTCTGCCCATCCCGAGCATGGATAGCGATTTGTAGATGCTGGAGTGCGGGGTGCCGCTTACGACTTTGATTGGTGGAAGCTGGTACAAGCCCTGTTGAGCAATATTGATGCCCTGCTGATGAGCTGCCCACTGTCTGGCCTGTGCAAGTCCGACGAAATTTGCCATGGTTGCCCCGCTGACAAAAGCACCGCTAAATTCCTCCGGGAGATGGAACAGCTCGCGAAGCATGGAAATCGCTTCTAATTCTACTTGTCCCGCAGCGGAATCCTCGATGCCTGACAAATTTTGATCGTATACACTGACTAACCAATCCCCAGCAACCGCAGCAGGTGTAGCACCGCCTGTCACGAATCCTAAATAGCGAGGGCCTGCGCTACCGCTTAATTGCTTGGCATAGCTCGCTTGAAATTGCTCCAGTGCTTCCAGGGCACCGCATCCTTCTGCGGGCAAGCCGGCAGCCAAGAGTTCTTTGGGAGCAACAGCCGCAGGATGCGAATCAATCTGCTCAAAAAAACGCTCTGCCTCCCGTACAATCTGGCCGAGAATTGCTTTTATATTTTCACTATCTGCTATCATTTTTTTCACCATAATGCTTCAACCCCTTTACCGATTTTGTACTAGTAAAACAAACGACAGCTATAACAGTACACCTGCGAATAAAACAGTTGGGCAAAAGGAGGGGGAGTATGTATTTTCCGATCAGTCGCACAGGCAAACAATCGAGGTCAAAATCCTACAGGCAGGATGATGGACCTTGCGACGAGGAGAAGCATATTGGATTTGGCGGAGAGCTTTCATTGCCTGATCGTTGAGGATGATCCGTGGTCGGAAATTTATTATGAACGACAGGTACCGCCGAGTATCTACAGTATGGGTCAGAAGGGACACGTCATTTTTTTAAAAGGATTCAGTAAAACGCTTGCCCCTGGGTTGCGTCTGGGCTGCCTTGCCGCAAAAGGCTCCGTCTTTTCCCGGCTGGCGAGTGTCAAAGCTATTGCTGATTTATCTACGCCACTTTTTAATCAGCGAAGCTTTCTGCACCTGCTACAAGGTATTTCACTGGCGGACTATTATGATTCTATCCGGCTTCAGATGACCAAAAAGCGTGGGATTGTTCAGCAGCTTCTGCAAAAGCATGCCCCAGCAAGTGTGAAGTGGGAAGCCCCGCAGGCTGGCCCGAATTTTTGGTTGCAAACGGCTGGCAATACAGATGCGTTATTTATAGAGGCAAAACGAAAAGGCATCTCGTTCTTGCCTGGTTCAAGCTGCTTTGTTGACTTATCAGAGGCTCATTTTTTGCGGGTTGGCTTTGGGGCGACGCCGTTAGCGAAATTGGAAACGGGCATTGCGGCACTAGGCGAACTAATAGCCAATCAAGAGAAATCAAAAGAAAGCGAACATTAATTGATTTTTCTAAAAAGTATTACTATAATCAGTTGTGGCAAGGGAATTCCTATCTTTAGGAGAGATGAAGCTATGAAAATTCCAAAGGAACAAGCTATTCTCAACATGTCTCCCCATCATGCGCCAGTGGCACGAATTCACTCTGGGAACCGTGTCGTTTTTGAAACATGTGATTGCTTTAGCAACCAGATCGAAAGGGAAGACCAGCTTTTTAGTACGATTGGCTGGGATTTGATTAACCCGGCTACCGGTCCATTGTATGTCGAGGATGCTGAGGCTGGGGATATTCTGCGTGTCGAAATTGTCGATATCCAGATTGCCGATCAGGGTGTCATGACAGTTGCACCAAAAGAGGGTGTACTCGGTGACTTTATAACCGAGGAAAAGACAAAAGTGATTCCGATCCGAGATGGCAAAGCCCTTTTCAATGAAAAAATCCAGATCGAAGTCAAACCGATGATTGGCGTGATTGGTACTGCTCCAGCCACGGAAGCCATATCTACGGGAACACCGGGAGACCACGGTGGCAATATGGATTGCAAGCGGATCGTCAAAGGCTCTGTCCTGTATTTGCCAGTGAATGTTCCGGGGGCCTTGCTGTCTATGGGGGATTTGCATGCGGTCATGGCGGATGGCGAGATTGTGCTTTGCGGATTAGAAATACCAGGAGAAGTCACCGTAGATATTGGTGTGATAAAAGGATTGAGCTTGCCGTTGCCTATGCTCAGTGAAGGCGAGCATGTGATGACGATTGCTTCTGCCCTTACATTAGAAGAGGCAGGGAAAATGGCGACGGTTCATATGCATCGCTTTTTGGTAGAGGAGGTTGGAATCCCGAACGATGAAGCGGGTATGCTGCTATCTCTCGTCGGTGATTTGCGCATATGTCAGGTGGTTGATCCATTGATGACTACGCGTATGGAGCTGCCCAAGTGGGTACTAAAGCAATACGACTATCAGTTAAAATAACCACAATGAAATAATATGTAATTATTTGTAACAAGAGTCTTTTTTACGAGGCTCTTGTTTTTTTTTTCTGTCCAGCAGTAGCAGCGCAAGCATGGGCTTTTTGTGTGGATTGTAAACGCCGTATGAATAAGATGTGGTTCTTGTTAAGAATGGCGTTTTATGGAGGTTTGTGTAAGATATTCCCGAAATTATTTACGGTTATTACCCGAATAGAGAAGGTGAGGCCTCCATGATCGAATTCAAGCAAGTAGGCAAAACATATCCAAATGGGGTTACGGGGTTAAAAGATATCAATTTATCCATACACAAGGGTGAATTTTTGGTGATCGTAGGCTTGTCCGGTGCTGGTAAATCCACGCTGCTGCGTTCTATCAACAGACTGCATGAGATTACTACGGGAGAAATCCTGATTGACGGAAAATCAATCACCGCGGCAAAAGGCGAGAAGCTGCGCATGATGCGAAGAGATATCGGAATGATTTTTCAAAGCTTTAATCTGGTGAAACGATCTACTGTTTTGCGCAATGTTTTGTCCGGCAGGGTAGCCTATCATTCCACACTGCGTACCTTGTTTGGGATGTTTCCGGACAAGGACGTTCAGCTGGCACTACAGGCTTTGGAGCGGGTCAATATTAAGGAAAAGGCGTATACGCGTGCGGATCAATTATCAGGTGGTCAGCAGCAGCGGGTGTCGATCGCCCGGGCACTGGCGCAAGAAGCCAAGATCATTTTAGCAGATGAGCCAGTGGCCTCCCTCGACCCGCTGACAACCAAGCAAGTGATGGATGATCTGAAGCGTATAAATATGGAGCTGGGGATTACGACAGTGGTCAATCTGCATGACATTGATCTGGCGAGGGAGTACGCGACGCGGATCATCGGGATGAGGGCAGGCGAAATTGTCTTTGATGGGTCTGTATCAGAGGCGACGGATGAAACGTTTATGGGCATATACGGTCGTTCGTTGCGCGCTGCCGATAACCACGATTTAGAGGTGAGCAACCTATGAATCCAACGGCTCTGCGGCCCCCTTCTAAAATGAAATCGTATCTAAACGTGCTCCTCTTGCTCGTTCTGCTTATCGGCAGCTCCTATCAGACAGATGCCTCGTTGATTTTGCTGGTGACAGGAACAGGCGAGATGGGCAAATTGCTTGCAGAAATGTTTCCTCCTGACTGGTCCTATCTGGATGTGATCTGGAAGCCGATGATGCAAACAGTGCAGATGGCGATTGTTGGCACGACGATTGGCGGGATCATGGCTATTCCCTTGGCGTTCTTCGCTGCTAATAACGTATTTTCGTCAAAGCTTTTACACACAGTATCACGGTTTGTTTTGAACCTGATTCGCACTGTGCCTGAGCTATTGTTTGCTGGTATTTTTGTCGCTATTTTTGGCCTCGGTCCGTTTGCCGGCGTGCTTGCGATCACCTTTTTTTCCTTTGCGCTGATTTCAAAATTGACCTACGAATCGATTGAAGCTATCGATCGCGGGCCACTGGAAGCGATGACAGCGGTAGGGGCGAATAAGCTCCAGTGGATACATTTTGGGATTACTCCGCAGATCATTGCTCACTACATTACGTTTTTTCTGTATACGTTTGAGGTAAACATCAGGGCGGCTGCGGTACTTGGCCTTGTGGGCGCGGGTGGTATCGGACTGTTTTTGGACCGGTCTTTGAATCAATTGCGGTATGATCGCGCGTCGATCATCATCATCGCTACGCTAGTGATCGTTCTTGTTATTGATTTTGTCAGTTCCAGAATCCGGGAGAGAATGCTATGAAACAAAAGAATCGAATACAGGTACGGATACGTAGCGGGCTTATTACGATTTTGCTGATCCTGGTCTATATTTGGGCGTTTTCCGGATTGGAGTTTAACGGGATTCAGCCAACGGCAGGTGAGATTTCACAGTCGATCTTTCGCGGGATGATTCATCCTGATTGGGGTTATGTGTATTTGCCAGAGGGTGAGGATTTGCTCAGAGGGCTGCTCGATACAATGGCGATCGCCATTTTGGGTACGTTCATTTCAGCGTTACTTTGCGTGCCATTTGCCTTTTGGGCTACCTCCAATATGAGCAAGCATAAGTCGATTCATGGATCAGGTAAAATTTTTCTTAGCTTCATTCGCGTTTTCCCCGAAATCGTGATGGCGATTATTTTTATCAAGGCGGTTGGGCCGGGCTCATTCGCCGGTGTCTTGGCTTTGGGGCTGCACTCGATTGGGATGCTGGGCAAATTATACTCGGAGGCCATTGAAAATTTGGATATGGGACCGTCGGAGGCACTGGCTGCGTGTGGGGCAAACCGTCTGCAAACGATCTGGTATGCCGTGATTCCACAGGTGCTGCCTCATTTTTATTCCCTGATTTTGTTCCGTATTGAGATCAATGTGCGCTCTGCCTCTATTTTGGGAATGATCGGAGCGGGAGGGATCGGAACGCCGCTCATTTTCGCTCTGGAGGCACGTTCGTGGGATCGGGTCGGAATCATTTTGCTTGGGATTATTGTTACGGTGACACTGATTGATATATTATCTGGCTACATTCGCAAAAGAATTGTGTGAGCTTTCTATATGAATCTGATACCAAACAAAAGACAGACCGTCGCTGCCAAATTGGCGCTGACGGTCTGTCTTTTGTTATTTGATTTCTTGTCCGACTGCTTTCGCATAGTCACGTACTGGTGCGAAGTTTTCGTCTTTTCCTACTACATAGCC
Organism: uncultured Brevibacillus sp.; assembly: GCF_947502445.1. Classification (GTDB taxonomy): domain Bacteria; phylum Bacillota; class Bacilli; order Brevibacillales; family Brevibacillaceae; genus Brevibacillus. The sequence goes on along the minus strand of NZ_CANMZW010000059.1, from coordinate 8,284 downwards.
TTTGTGCGTATAAATTTCGTCGATGACTTTTCCACCTTCTGGGTCTTTGGCAATCTCGATGAACGCGTCTTGAATTTTCTTTCTCCACTCTTCTGACATGTCTGGGCGTACAGCCACCGTGTCGTTTGGAATTGGAGCCGTGTAGTGCAAGACACGCGTTACGTCAAATACGTCCGGCTTGTCTTTTTTCACTGTGTTGCGCGCATCCTCAAATACAGCTGCTGCGTCTACTTCACCGTTCAGTGCAGCGAGAATGCCTTTGTCGTGACCTTTGATGGTGATCGCCTGTACGTCTTTTTCAGGGTCCACTCCTGCTTTGCTCAGCTCTGCCGCTGGGAATACGAAGCCTGCCGAGGAGGTCACGTCTTGCCAAGCGATTTTCTTGCCTTTCAAGTCAGCCAAGGATTGGATAGGAGAATCTTTTTTAACGACGATCATGGCACGGTAGAAATCGACCAAATCCTTGGTTGGCTGGCCTGTCCCTTCTTCTACACCAAAACGCTGTGCTTGCAAGAGAAGATCGGCTGCGCCTTTTACGTCATGAGCAAGTACGTACGCATTTGGAGGCAAGAAGCCGATATCTACTTGCTTGGATGCCATTGCTTCAATGATTGTGCTGTAGCTGGTAGAAACCGAGACCTTTACAGGAATACCGAGCTTGTCTCCCAGCAGTTTCTCCAGTGGCTTTGCTTTTGCCTCCAGTGTCTCTGCGTTTTGAGACGGCACGAATTGAACCTTCAATTCAGTAGGTACATAGCTTGTTCCAGATGCAGTGCTGGAGCTTGTCCCACATCCAGCCAAGCCTGCAGCCATAACAAGAGCCAGCCCCATCGATGCTACCTTTTTAAGCATAGTCTTCTTCCCTCCGAAGATGATTCGTTTGAAATAGATGAATCATGTAAAAATATAACAAATCATTGTCAAGCTACTGTTAATATCGTGTGAATATTGTTCTCCCTAAGTATGAATTCGCTATGATAGGAATAAATCTTTGAAACAATCCGATGAGGTAGGAGTGAATCGTATGGAAACAGCTTCAACCAAGTGTACGTTAACGATTTTGCAGACAAGTGACCTGCACGGAAGCATATATCCTCTTTCATATGCTGCAAATGAACCGAGGGAGGTGGGGGTTGCCAAAATCGCTACGTTGATCAAAGAGCAGCGAGAGCAGGCGGAGCAACTGCTGGTTATAGATAACGGTGACTTGATCCAGGGAACGCCACTGGCGTATCATCATGCTCGCCTGCATCATACGGCTGCAAATCCCATGGTCCTATGCTTAAATGAGCTCTCCTACGATGCAGCGATCATCGGCAATCACGAGTTTAATTTCGGCCTGCCTTTTTTGCATAAAGCGATCGGAGAAAGTCGTTTTCCCTGGTTAAGTGCGAATTTGACCAATGAGGAAGGGGGACCGTTTTTCGGACATCCCTACATCGTGAAAGCGTATGAGAGCGGGCTTATCGTAGGCGTGCTCGGCTTGACGACACCTTACATCCCAAACTGGGAGCAGCCTGAAAACATCGAAGGGGTTCGCTTCCTCGACCCGGTTGAAACGGCCCGTAAATGGGTTCGCCTTTTAAGAGAGGAAGAGAAGGTAGATGTTGTCATCGTCTCCTATCATGGAGGGCTGGAAAGAGACCCGGAAACAGGGGAGGCGACCGAAGCATTGACGAAAGAGAATCAAGGCTATGAGCTATGCAACGAGGTGCAAGGCATCGATGTGCTCTTAACCGGTCACCAGCATCGGATGCTCGTATCGACGATAAACGGAGTTTGTGTCGTGCAGCCAGGAAATGAAGGCAGGGTGCTTGGAAAAGTAGAGCTCTCGCTACAGCAGTGTGCGACAGGCTGGGAAGTTGTAGCGTGCGAGGCGGAATTGCTTTCTGTGGAGGGAGTAGAAGCAGACACGTCCATTTTGGAAATGGCGTCACCATATGAAGAGCGTACGCAGGGCTGGCTCGATCAGCCAATCGGCAGGTTCTCGGGGGATATGCGAATCACTGACCCGATGGCCGTACGGTTAAAAGACCATGCCTTTATAGAATTTATCAATCGTGTGCAAATGGACATTTCCGGTGCCCCTATATCAAGTACGGCGCTATTTGACAATACGTCTGCCGGATTTCCAGAAAAAGTGACCATGCGCGACATTGTGAGCAACTATATGTACCCGAATACGCTTGTCGTGATACGGGTGAAGGGCAATGATATACGGGCTGCGCTGGAGCAGGGAGCAGAATATTTCGCTCTGGACGAGTCCGGTGAGATCGTTGTCAGTCCTGCATTTCTTTTGCCGAAGCCACAGCACTACAACTATGACATGTGGGAAGGCATTGAGTATCAGATCGATGTGGCAAATCCGCTTGGATCGCGTGTGGTAAAGTTGTCGAAAAACGGAGTGCCCTTGGATATGGAGGCGGAGTATGAAGTGGTGATGAACAACTATCGTGCAGGCGGCGGAGGCAATTACACCATGTTTCAAAATAAACCCGTGGTCAAGGAAATCGCTACGGACGTATCAGAGCTGCTCGCTTCCTATATTATGGAGAAAAAGGTGGTAGAGGCTACGGTGAATAGAAACTGGGAGGTATTAAAGGGACTAGGTGAAAACTGAGAAGGAACAGGGGTTTCTTTTATTCTTGGGAGTCTCAAAAATTTGTAAAGTATATGGATTACCCTTGTATTTCCAAGCGATGAGGTGGATCGCTATCAGAAATAGCTTAACTAGTTTGCTCAGAGAGATAAACAGGAGGGAGGAGACAGGATTGAAATGCCCACGGATTCTACACTACCCCGGTAGCAAATGGAGCATGGCTGGCTGGATCATGAACATATGCCGGAGAATACAACCTACCTTGAGCCGTTCTTTGGATCTGGAGCAGTGCTGTTCAATAAACGGCCAGCAACGTTAGAAACGGTAAACGATATCGATGGCGATGTGGTCAATCTGTTTCAAATGATCCGTGAACGGCCAGATGAACTGGCAAGGATGGTTCACTGGACACCGTACTCCCGCGAAGAATACAAGGCAGCTTACGATACACCGATCGATGACATTGATAGGGCCAGACGTTTCTTGGTTAAGTGCTGGCAGTCGATCAGGGTAAAAACGGGATCGATATCGGGCTGGAAATGTCGCGGTACTGCAGACGATTCTTATCGTGTAAAACAATGGAATGACCTACCAAGAAAAATCACAATGGTGGCTGAACGATTGAAGGAGATCCAAATCGAAAATAGGCCAGCGCTGCAGGTGATCGGAAGATATAAACGCGAGGATGTCCTGATCTACGCCGACCCGCCGTATATCTTGGGAACTAGGAACGGGGCGATTTACGGGAACGAGATGACTGATCATGACCATTGCGACTTGTTGAAGGCTCTCAATGATCACCCCGGACCAGTGCCGCTATCTGGGTATGCAAATGATTTGTACAACGATATTTTAAGCAATTGGCAACGCGAAGAACGGCAACAAGTAATCGAAACTGGGCAGGCTCGGACAGAAGTGCTTTGGATTAACCCAGTTGCAGCAAATCACGGGCAGCAGACAATTTTCTCGCTGCCGGGTATTTAACACATTGTGTAATAAAAAAAGTCCCAGTATCAAACTGGAACTTTTACGAAACATGCTTAAAGTTTTCTGAAATCATCAGTGAGAATGCCCGCATACCCCCAGTTTTCATCGTCAATCTCTTCAATAACGATGTGAGTATGTTCAGGATTTTTGCCAAGAACATTAACAAGAGTTTCAGTGAACTCTTTCACAATCTGAGCTTTTTGATCACGGGTTGCACCTTTTGTAATTTGAAGGTTGATATATGGCATTTGTCCACATCTCCAATCAGTTTCTTTTATTAATGTAGACGGGCAAGTTAGCAAATAGTTTCACTCATATCAACAGTTTGGCTAATGATGACGGAACGCTGCACGAAGAGATCACAGAAGTGGATCGGAATTATGCGCTTGTATCTCTCAGCCGCGGGGCAACGGAAGACAAGGAAGAGGTTCCGATTACAGAAATCCTCAAGGAATTTCAGAGCGAAGGCAGCTCAGTGCTGCTGATAGGATGGGTCGAGACATATGAAACGGAAATTCAAGCATACAGAGCAGTGAAAGAGTTGAAAGAAAGAAACTTCAACCCTGATCATTTTGATTTTTATTACAACACGCGGGCATAATCAATCGGTTCGAGTTACTGAACAAAACACACGATTTGTTAAATGGGGGCGCAAAATATGTGCGAGACATGCGGAGGCCCTTTGAATTATGACGAGATTAAGGCTGGAGATATGGTTTGTGAGTTCTGTATTGAAGAATATGGCGTGTAAATTGGAGGCAGGGAACATGGGTTGTCCGAGAGGTATTGGTGGCTGCAAAGGTGATTTATGTGACTATTGCCGAGGAATTGGGAAGGGCCCTCTGCTCACATATCGATTTATAACTCCCTTTTGCTATGAAAGCAATAAGGGAGTTTGTCTTCAATCGCGCCAAAGACTATAAAGTTAATTTAGAGAATTTTTTATAGTTCCTGTTGCACTATCGGTCACATCAAGGGCAATAGGTCGTTCCGACGGTTCTCCTTGCGGGGGCTGGACAAGGTTCACTTCGAGTTCGGGATTGTGGCCAGGCCCACAATTTACTGAAAGTGGCAGGCATCCGCTTCGCAATTTTCCTGCAAAAGCAAACACACATAAAAAGTTGGACGGAAAACCTTACGTGTCTCCGCCAAACTTTTTATTTTGGGAACTTATTGGAATTATAATCTATTTTTATTATAATTCTGTTTTAAATCATAGAACATCAGAACTTTCAATCTTATGGCCCCACTCTGGTAAAAGTAATATATGCTGCAGCACCTGCAACCGCAGTTAAATTAAAGCTATTGGTACCATCGTTAACAATTCTCACTGTATCCCCTGCTGCTAAAGGCAGCATAGAACTATTAGTCATCCAAGCATCAAGACTGGAAGTAGTTCCACTTTTAAGGGTCGTATCACTACGACCGAATCCACCTGAAAATATAATGGTATTTACCGGCAACTGCGCAGCTGATGCAACGGTATAGTGTATCCCGTAAATGATTAAATAGGTGCCGGCGGTAGTGATAGTAAATGTGTCAGATCCTGCTGGGTGAGAAACACCAACAGGTGGCACAGGGTTTTGATTGAACGGTATACCCCCACCAGGTGGTATAGTTACGGTACCATTTGCTGTGTTAAGTGAAAAAGATGCAAAACCAGCAAGTGAATTAATTGATGGACCGGTTGCGCCAGTAGCGCCAGTAGCTCCTGAGACACCAGTAGCGCCAGTAGCTCCTGAGACACCGGTAGCGCCAGTAGCTCCTGCCACACCAGTAGCGCCAGTTGCCCCTGCCACACCAGTAGAGCCAGTTGCTCCTGTCGCACCAGTAGCGCCAGTAGCTCCTGGAGGTCCACCAGATGGCCCTGTAGCTCCAGTCGAGCCGGTTGGACCTACTAAAGAAGGAGCAGCCAAGATGTTTTCCAATTTTGATTGAAGGAGCATCTCTTTCTTAATTAATCCTTGCAGTGTAGTTTGAACACTTGAATTTACCTCCAGCAACTCATTGAGAGTCGCCGGAACCGAAAGTCCTGGCAGCGTACCGATAGCGTATTGGATTTTTTCTGCTTCGGCATTAATAATGTGTCCTAGCCCTAACTCTTCAATCGCTATAGAAGCTAACAAGAGGTTCAAGGCGTCATCTCTAGTAATAGTGATGCTAGGGGTTATATTAGGAAAATTCGCTTGTGACATTGTCTTCCTCCTTTTGGTTTTATAATGCAGGATATGATTTTTTTCATTAACGGTGTCAGCTTTCAACCAGCGATGAGGATTCGTCGTCAGCAGGGATGATGACAGACACTTCTGGAAGCGTCTTGTCTAAGCTCGAAAGAAACGAGTAGAGAAAATCCGGCCTCCCTCCTATGATTTCGCCTCTACTCCGATTGGACGTGTTGGCTTGCCCATGATGACAGAGTCCTTGGGCAGCAGCAGCGCGAAAAGCCCGAGCAATGGCAAATAAGCGCACACCTGGATCATCATCTCAATGCCATAGCTATCCATTAATTGCCCCATGACGACTGAACCGAGTCCGGCAAGCCCAAATGATAGACCAAAGAACAATCCGGCGACTGTACCGACGTGTCCCGGAAGCATCTCCTGCGCATAGACGATGATTACCGAGAAGCCGGACATCAGGATGAGCCCGATCGCTATGCAGACGAGGATAGATCCGACTGGACCTGTGTAGGGAAGAAGCAGGGAGAATGGCGCTGTTCCAAGAATCGAAAACCAAATGATTTTTTGACGACCGAATCGGTCAGCCAGTGGTCCGCCCAAAAAGGTGCCGAGCATACCCGCAAATTGCAGGGCAAAGAGGCACATTTGAGCATTTTCCAAGGGAAGCTGAAATTTGTCCATGTAGTAAAAGGAATAGTAACCGGTCATGCTGGCCAGATAAACGAATTTGGAAAACAGCATGAGCACAAGTATACCCATGACATACACAATAAAGCCTTTACTGAATCGATTCTCGTGCAGGGCTGTCGTCTGCGCTTGCGGACGCGGCGTATTCTTTGGACGAGCATGACGGCGATACCATTGACTAATAAACGATTGCAGGACGATGCCGATGACAGCGAGCAGGATAAACCAGAGAAAGCCGAGCTGACCCTGCGGACTAATAATGAACGCGACCATGAGAGGAGCCAGAGCCTGACCTGTGTTTCCGCCAACTTGAAAGACGGACTGGGCGAGGCCTCTGCGGTGCTTCATCGCCATATGGGCGACGCGTGAAGACTCTGGGTGCAGAACGGACGAACCGACCCCAATCAAGGCTGCTGACAACAAAAGAAATACGAGTGAAGGTGAAAGGGCCAAGCCTAACATGCCGAGAAGTGTAAACAACATTCCCATCGGCAAAAGCAGCGGCATCGGACGACGGTCTGTGTAGTATCCGATGAGTGGCTGCAAAATCGATGCAGTAATATTCAGCGTAAAGGCGACCCAGCCGATCTCCACAAAGCTGAGGTGCATCTTTTGCTGAAAAAGAGGAAAAACGGCTGGCACGACGGATTGCATGGCATCATTTAGCAAATGCGCTACACTCACACCGAGCAGGATGACCAGCGAAGTGTTTTTCGTGTTGTCTGTAGCAGGACTCTGTGACAATCTCTCCACTTCCTTCTCTATCTATTTTTCATACATGCTAAAGGAAGGGGCATAGAGAAGTCGTCTTAAAATGTGCGAAGATGCCGCGCAATTTTTGCTATAATGGGGCTGGGTGAATGCCGATGTACATGAAAATAATCCTGCCACAACTGGAATTGCACAAAATCGAGAGCACATTTGAAAATACGCCCCATGTACATGACGATCAGTTTCAGGTAACCATTCCTGTTCAAGGGACGTGTTTTTTTACCCATGAAAGCAAAGCGGTGAAGCTCCCGGCAGGCGAGGGCTTGATTCTGCATCCGCGAGACAGGCATTCCTTTCATATCGGTCCTGATGCAGGTGTGATTATCATTCGTGTGAAGGATGGCTGCATGTATGATCAGGAGCGCGAAAAGGGATTCGACCCGGCACTTCGGCAGCAATTCGATCCGGTAGCATGGACCATGCTTTTTCGCCACTGGATCACAGGTATGCTTGCCCTGGACCATTCGGAAAAGCTGGCGGAAGAAGAATTAGAGCTGCAGGTTCTTGCTCATTTACAACAACTGCTGTCAGGGAGTGGTGTCAGCGATATTGCTTCGCGGCTAAAGACTGGCACAGATACTCATTTGTCACGCGTTTTGGAGTATATCCATGCTCACTTTACGGAGGAGCTAAGCGTCGATTTGTTGGCTGCTCTGGCTCGGCAAAGCAGGTTTCACTTTATCCGTTCCTTCAAGTCTGCCATTGGTCAAACCCCTTACCAGTACGTGCTTCAGCTACGGATCGGAAAGGCGAAGGAGCTGCTGCAGCGCTCTTCCGCAACGGTAACGGATATCAGCTTCGCGCTAGGGTTTTCGAGTCCGAGCCAATTTTTTCGAATATTCGCTAAGCAGGTCGGGGCAACACCCGAGCAGTATCGAAGCGGGACGCGTTAATTTTGCAAATGAAAAAGGACACCACTTTTATGGTGTCCTCAGGCTGTCGAGAAAGTCTCGGCAGCCATATTTCACGTCAATTATTTTCTCAAATCACCGCGTTAATGTGTTATAATATTAGTAATCTTGCATAAAAGGATGGGATATGATGCTCTCTTCACTTAAAG
>NZ_CANMZW010000058.1 GCF_947502445.1 uncultured Brevibacillus sp. | reverse complement strand
GCATTCATCGTCATCTACGAATCATCTGAAAACACAAAAAGAGTGTAAAGAAACTGAGGGTTTCTCTACACTCTGAGAGGAACAGAATCGTTCCTCATTCCGATTTTACTTTTTCAATCTTTTGTTCACACTGGGGTATCTGTGCAGTCTCTTGGCATGATCGTACTGCACTTTTTTGTAACCACCCTGCTGGTGTATGTGCTGTTGATTCAAGTCGTTGGACGCTTGTTCGGGTGGAAGCATGAGGAATTGAAGTGGAATGCCCTTGCTGCTACCTTGGCGATGATTATTTTACTGACTACGATTGCGAGTCCGTGTACGCTGATGTTTGTGATGAACCATTTGCCATAGACGAAAAAGGAGAGAGATTGTGGGTACATTACTAGAGCAGCTCCAGCTTTTTGGATTCAATCAATAAGAAGCCAAGGCATACATGGCGCTCGTCAGCTTGGGCGCGTCCAATGCATATCAGATCAGCAAGGAGTCGGGCATTCCTCGTGCCCGCGTATACGACACGCTCGATACACTGGTCAGTCGCGGAATTGCCATGCTGGAGGAAGCCGAGGATGGGACAAAAAGCTATGCGCCGCTGCCTGTTGACGTATTTCTCGATCAGGCGAAGCAGTCTTTTGAAGAGAGCTGGAGCAAGGTCGCTGATGAACTGCGGACGATGGAAAAGCGTGAACCGAAAAGCGACGTCTCGCTTACGACGGTCAGAGGCGAAGACAACGTGCTTTCTTTTTGCCGCATTATGATAAGGCGAGCCAAGGAGCAGGTCCTGTTGTCTATGTGGGATCCCATGTATGACCAAGCTGAAAAACGAGCTGCTTGCAAAGGAAAAGGCCGGCTGCTCGATCAAAGGCATCCTGTTTGACGTGGACAGTCCGATGGCAGGCTTGTATAAGCACCGAACCAATGAATATATAAACAAGCAGACAGAGGAACGATGGTTTGTTCTATCGATTGATGGAAAAGAATTGCTGTATGGACATTCAGCCGAGCGAAAAGGCAATGCGTGTTACACCGATGATCCGGTCCACATTTTTTTGATGGAAGATTATATATGACATGACATTCTCGTCAATCGCCTCGTGGAGGCAGGAAGTCAGGAACAGCTCGACAAATGGATTTTGCCTGAGTTGGAACAGGTCTTTGGCAGAAAAATGCTGCCGGAATCGTATTGGACAAATAGGGATGAGAGGAAGGGATGAGATGTGGAATAAATGGCTAAGCATTTTGTTGGCTATGATTCTGAGCTTGCCGGTAGCTGCTTGTGAAGCCAACAATGTGGCGCAGTCAGAGGCGAATCAGCAACCATTTCCGTACACTGTTGAGGTAGCTGCACAGCAGCTCGATGTTCCGTGGGAATTGGACTTCGCGGCGGACGGTCGCATCTTCTTTACAGAAAGACCGGGAAGAGTGAGAATCATTCAAGCAGGCAAGCTGTTGCCCGAGCCGCTTATTTCGTTTCCTGCTCCTTTTGTCAGTGAAGGGGAGGGCGGGCTGCTCGGGCTAGTGCTTGACCCTCAATTTGCCCAAAATCATTATGTGTATGTGTACCAGACGTATCGCAAAGGACAAGACACGTACAATCGCGTACTGCGTCTGCGGGAAAATAACAACCAGGCTGTCATCGACAGGGTGCTGATCGATAAAATTCCAGGCAGTGCGATCCACAATGGAGGTCGAATCAAAATTGGCCCTGATCAACGACTTTACATAACGACAGGAGATGCGAGGAGGCCCGAGCTAGCTCAGGATCGAGCCAGTCTCGCAGGAAAAATTTTGCGAATCAATCTGGATGGAACGATTCCTGCGGACAATCCTTTCCCTGGCTCACCTATATATAGCTGGGGACATCGCAATCCGCAGGGAATCGCCTGGAACCCGCAAACAGGCTTTTTGTACAGCTCTGAGCATGGTCAGTCCGCTCATGATGAGATCAATCGGATTGAAGCTGGAGCCAATTATGGCTGGCCAGAAATACAAGGCACGGAGCAAAGAGCAGGGATGAAGTCACCGATCCTGCAAAGCGGGGACATTACATGGGCACCATCAGGGATGACATTTGTATCGAAAGGGCCATGGGCCGGCGAGCTGCTCGTTGCCAATCTGCGCGGTGAGCAGCTGCAACGGATCTCGATAGACCCGAATCAGCCGGATACGGTTCGCGAATCTACCGCTTTGTTTCAACAGCAGTACGGGCGGCTGCGTGATGTGGTCGAAGCTCCAGACGGCTCGCTCTATTTGTTGACAAACAACCGGGATGGTCGCGGCGAGCCAAAGGAAGGCGACGACAAAATCATCCGGCTTGCTTTGAAACAACAGTAGTGGCAGCTCTCGGCTTGCCCCAGATGAGTCGCTGAATCAATATTGCGCCAGCCCCGACACCTGTAATCAGAAGACCGACCCACAAGAATGCGGTACTGGGCCCCAAAAGCGTCATCAAAAATCCTCCCAAAAGCGGAGCGATGATAAAGGTGGCGCTTGTGATCGAATCTATAATTCCTCTGACCCTTCCTAGCGCTTCTGGAGGGGTTTCTTTTTGGACGAGATAATTGGTTCCAACAGAGGTAAGTCCTGTTCCGATTCCTGCAATCAGAGACGCAACCAGTATCCAATACATCCCATCGCCAGGCTGATAATATCCGATTGCAGCAAAGCCAATGCCGATCAAGAAGACACCGCCGCCTAATACCCAGCCGTATGACCGAATTTCCTTCAGGCGCTGCAGCCAGGTTACGGTGAAGAGTGCTCCGAGTCCGATTACACTGACCGAATACCCGACCATTTCCGGATTATGGGGTACTTTTTCTCGAAATATCACGGGAAACTGAGCATCAGCCAACTGGATAGCCATCATGGCGGCTACACCGAAGAGGGTGCTATACAATAACACGCGATTTTGCAAAAAGACGCTCCAGCCCTCCTGCCATGCCTGGCGCAGCGGCAGTGCCCGATCCTTTGAGGCAGGACGTGGCAAATGATCCTCAACACGGCGAATGGTCAAAAGAAAGGCAGTGGAAAGCAGGTAGCTCCCTGCATTAATGATCAGGCAAATGGCAGGGGCGAAAAATGCCGCCACCAAACCTCCGAGCAGAGGGCCGATCAGCTTCCCCATTTGATAGACAGCGCCATTCAACGAGGTTGCTTTTAACAGCTGGTCGGGAGCGACGATTTGTCGTGTCAACGTCTGCTGTGCGGGATCATTAAAGACGGAAGCGCACGACCGCAGTGCGATGACCACGAGAAACCAAGCCGGATTGGGCATCGCGAGCAATAACAGTGTCAGACTCGCCTGAATGACATCCATGAGAATCATCATCTTGACTTTGTTGACGCGGTCAGCCATCACACCTGCGAACTGTCCAAGCACGATACCCGGGGCGGCATAGGCAATCGGCAAAATCGCCATCGTCATCGGATCAGCCTGCCAGACAAACCCCAAAAGGATCGAAACGGCAATAAAATCAAACCAGTCTCCCAAAGTAGAGAGGCCATAGGCGATAAACAGCTTGCGAAATGTTTTGTTTTCCCTGAGCAAAAAAAATCCCTCCATCGGATCTGTTACTTCCGATCATAAGAGGGAATTGTCAGAGGCATATCAAATGGATGAGGGCAAGATACATAAAATTGACTTTTTCATATAGTCGAATTGATACTCCTCTGAAAGGGCGTCCCAAATTTTCTGGTATTTGTGCTCCCATTCTTGATCACAGTCGAAAATCTGAAAGAAGAGCAGAATGTTATTGATGGCATAGATCAGGTGTGGGACAAATTGTGTAGCACGGATTACTTCGATGCCCTCATCTATTAGACGACGGGCCTTAGCGTATTGTTCCCGACGATACATGCATATCCCTTGCATGAGTGTAAAGCTGCCCAGTTCACGCTGCATCGGGACGGTTAGTAGTATTTCTTTCGAGCGGCGAATTATTTCCTCTGCTTCCTCTATTTGATCGGAGAGGATCGCAAGGATGGTTTCTTCGGCTTGGAGAAATAGAATAAAGCCCTGTGAATTCAGGCTTTCTACGATTTTCCTGGCTTTGCTTACTTGCTGTCTCGCCAGCTCCCATTCGCCAGCCCGTGCGTACAAGGCGATCGCATTGACCTGCAGTTCATCCTGAAAAGTGGCTGGCATGGCAGCCTGATCCCTCAACACCCGTTGATAGACGTCAAGCGTTTTGCGGGAGTCCGGTTCCGTCATGTGATACAGGTGAAAAAGATAAAACAGCTTATCCCCCATGGGAGCCGTTTTGTCCTCGACAAACCACGCAAAATCGCCCGTGATAAACCGCATGTACATCGCGTAAAAAGGGTCCATTCGAAACCCGAGCACTTCCTGGTTCGCTGAGAGAGTCTGCATGGCAGCACCCATCCCCATTCCGTGGTAGGTGGTCAGCATTTTTTGGATGCTTTCCGAGAAGCCGCGGTTGAGGACATCGGGCTGAAGCGCTTGCTGTGGCGGCAGTTTCCAGGTGAGACGATAACCTATCCCACGCACGGTATCAATCGTAAACAGATGAGACCATTTTTGCAGCTTTTTACGCAGGCGGTAGATGTGGTCATCAACAGTGCGGTCTGTGGGCTCCTCTAATGCCCATACACGATCGAGCAGATTTTCACGTGAGAACGTCCGATTTTTCCCCGTAAATAAAAAATGAAGCAACGCGTATTCCTTTGGTAACAGTACGATTGTCTCTCCCGCGTACTGAACTTCATATTTATCATCGGACCAAGTAATTAGCCCCATCCGAATGATCCCTCATTTATATTGTATTTTCTCATTTTATTGTAAAGCGTTCCTCGCGACATGCCGAGTAGCTCTGCAGCTGCCTTTTTGTTGCCATACGTGCGCTCCAAAGCTGCGACGATACGCTCACGCTCCGTCGAGGCAGGCTCAGGTGCGTATAAAGAGTGTGGCAGTGGACGAGAAGCGATGGCAGGTGAAAAGGCCGTAGCCTTCGAAACGGTCGCAGGTGGCAATGACTCATTGGAGTGAGAACGAATGACTGAAGGCAAATGCTCGGGCAAAATGACGCCGTTTTCCTGCAGAATGGACAGGCGTTCAATGACATTGCGCAGCTGCCGGATGTTGCCTGGCCAGCTGTAATCAAACAAGGCTTGCATCACCTCGGAGGCGATACGTGGAACTGACTGCTCATGGGTCACTGAATATTCATGGATAAAAATTTGCACCAGCTCAGGCAGGTCCTCACTTCTCTCGCGCAGCGGAGGAACCTCCAGAGAAAATACATTGAGCCGGTAATAGAGGTCTTCGCGGAACCGACCGTCAAACACCATCTGTTCGAGCTGACGATTGGTGGCAGCCACAATTCGTGTATTGACCGATATCGGCTCGGTCCCGCCCACGCGGTAAAATTGCCGTTCCTGCAAGGCGCGCAGCAGCTTCACCTGTAATTCCAGCGGCAATTCACCAATCTCGTCGAGAAACAGCGTACCTCCGTGCGCCAGCTCCAGCTTGCCTGGCTTGCCTTTTTTCTCCGCACCTGTAAAAGCTCCGCCCTGATATCCAAACAGCTCGCTCTCAAACAGGGCAGCAGGGATCGCTCCGCAGTTTATGGCGATGAACGGCTTTTCTCTACGGCGGCTAGCCTGATGAATGGCTTTGGCGAACAGCTCCTTGCCGACACCGCTTTCGCCGTAAATGAGCACAGTAGCATCTGTTTGCGCCACTTTTTTGGCTGAGCTGATTGCAGATTGAATCGATGCCGAATGCCCCTTGATCGCGTAAAAAGGATCGTCTGCTGCTTGAAAACGGCTCATTTCCTGTTGCAGGTTATGAAGATGAGCAGTGGTATGCGCCAGCTCCTCATTGAGCCTTACCAGCTCCGTAATATCCTGTTCAATCGAAATGGCGCCAATGATGCGGCCCTCCAACCGAATAGGCGCAGCATTAATTAACACGTGACTGTCTGGACGTGGAATGTGATAAACGCGCTGAACAGAGGTTCCTTGCCGCAGCGCATCGAGCAGACGAATGGATTCACTGGCAAAATGCTCATCCAGAGAAGTACCGATTACCCTAGAGCGATCAATTTCATAAATGGTTTGAGCTGCTCGATTCCAATGCTGGACGACATTGCGGGAATCGACGATGGTAACGGCTTCGCTCATCGTATCCATCAAGGTGCCGAGCAAAACAGACTGATTTTGTACCAGGGTGAGAAAAGCAGCGAACAGTTGATGAGAGGGGATGATGCCAGTCGGAATCCCCTCGTCGTTGAGCGTGACCAAGGCGGGCATCGCCTCGTCATTCAGGAAGGAACGAATCTGCCTGGTGGATTCCTCCAAAGTTGCAGATTCTTGAACAGCGATTACCTTCACCGTACGCTCTCCATCTATCCACACACCTTCTTTTTCTCCAGCGCGTATCCTGATCTGGGCAGGATTTACAGGGATCGCAATCGAAGAGACAACGCTATCCAGTGAAAATAACGGTTTCAAAACATCACTTCCTATGCAAACTAACAAGAAAGAGGACATGCCGGGCTTTCTTGTCGCTAGATAAACAGACTTTAATCAAAAGTGTACAATAATTGACAGAAAATGTACACATGTGTTGAAAGAAACATACTGCCTTTTTAAACGGCAATATCCTGAAAATGAAGCTACAGCGAATGAAAGTGTGTTGGCACGATTCGTGCTAGTTATAAAGGAGTAGAGTACGTTGAGGAGGAGACAGTCAACGATGGAACAAGCAATGAAGGACTTTTTTCTATTTTTATCCAAAAACCAAACGTTGAACGCAGCAGCTAAAAAGTGGGGTCTGCGTTTCGGTGCCAGTCGTTTTGTATCCGGTGCAACCATCCAAGAAGCAATCAGTGCTGTTCGCAAGCTGAACGAGCAAGGTCTCGTGTGCACCCTGGATCATCTGGGAGAGTTCGTATTTAGTGTAGAGGAAGCAAATGAATCTGCTGATTACTGCATCAAAACATTGGAAGCGATTCATGCGTCCGGTGTAGATTGCAACCTGTCGTTGAAAATGACATCCATGGGTCTGGACATCAGCCGCGAGCTTTGCATGACGAACATGAGACGTACGTTGGATGTAGCGAAAAAATTGGGCAACATTTTTGTGCGGATTGACATGGAGGACTATGCGCACAATCATGTGACCATGGAAATTCTCAATGAGCTGCTGGAAGAGTACGATAACGTAGGAACGGTTATTCAGGCGTATCTGTACAAAGCCTCCGACGATATCGACAGCCTCAAAGACAAAAAAGTAAACTTCCGTCTGGTAAAGGGTGCGTACAAAGAGTCGCCTGAAGTAGCTTACCCGAACAAGCCAGATGTAGATGAGAACTACAAAAAAATCATCAAGCAGCATCTGCTGAACGGCGGTTATGCAGCAGTCGCTACACATGATGACAACATCATCAACTTTGTCAAGGAGCTGGAAAAGGAATACAACATTCCTCGCACCCAGTTTGAATTCCAAATGCTGTACGGAATTCGCACCCAGTCCCAAATCGATCTGGCACGTGAAGGCTACAAAATGCGCGTCTACGTTCCATATGGAAATGACTGGTACGGATACTTCATGCGTCGTCTGGCGGAAAGCCCGGCAAACGTGAAGTTCGTTCTGAAAGGCATGTTTACGAAATAAGAGACCAAGCACCTTCGGAGAAATAAATCCGGGGGTGTTTTCTTATAGGTCGAACATGGTATAACAATGATAACTCACATTCATACAGGAGCTGATCGGCATGAGACCCGTGCTCGTACGAAGAGCTGATTCAGGCTCTAGGCAAAGAGTTCCAGCTGTACTTTGCTTAGAGCCTTTATCACAACAGTAAAACTGGTACTCTTTGCTTCTCTATATACGGTTTGATCACGCTATATAGATAGGAGCAATCACGAATGAAATATCAAAATGCCCAAGCGTTGCTGCCCGAAAAGCTGGTGCGCGATATCCAAAACTATGTACAAGGAAGCTATTTGTATATTCCGGTTCAACAAGAGCATAAAAAGCAGTGGGGAGATAATTCGGGCTCAAAAAAGTTGCTGCAAGAGCGCAATGAGCAAATTGCCCAGGCTTACCGCAATGGGACCTGTGTCAAGGAGCTGGCCCAGCACTACTTTTTAACCGAGCATAGCATCCGTAGAATTCTCCGCGAAGAGCAGAATGTACAAACTTGAGGCTGGATGATGTTTGTCCTGTAACCTTTTCGTTTGATCCGTTAAGCTGATCATAAGACGAAAGAAGTGCCCAGGATAGGAGCTGTATGCCGGATGAAACAAAACAAATACGATGAAACGGATTTCTTTTCTGCTTATAAACAAATGCCTCGCTCCGTCAAAGGATTGGAAGCGGCAGGAGAATGGCATGTCCTGCGCGCTTTATTGCCAGATGTAAAAGATAAGGACGTACTCGATTTAGGCTGCGGTTTTGGCTGGCATTGCCGGTATGCTCGCCAAGAGCAAGCACATTCAGTGACTGGTGTGGATATTTCGGAAAAGATGCTGGAGCAAGCTCGCAAGCAAACGGACGATCCTGCCATCACCTATATACAGCTGCCGATCGAAGATATTTCGTTTGCTGCTGAGCAGTTTGATGTTGTACTAAGCTCGCTTGCCCTTCATTACATCGAATCTTTTGCTGACATTTGCCAAAAGGTGTATGAGTGCTTAAGGCCAGGCGGCTCCTTCATTTTCTCAGTAGAGCACCCTTTATTTACAGCGCGAAACGAACAGGATTGGCATTATGATGATCAAGGAAAGCGACTGCACTGGCCCGTCGATCATTATCAGCTGGAGGGAGTTCGGAAAACGACTTTTTTGACTGACAATGTCATCAAGTATCATCGCACGATCTCCACGTATCTAAACGACGTGATGGAGGCAGGCTTTATTTTAAAGACCGTCCGGGAGCCGATCCCTTCGGATGAAATGCTGAAGCAGGATGCAGGCATGCAGGATGAATTGCGCAGACCGATGTTTTTAATCATAGCTGCGGAAAAAGTAAAAATGGAAAGTTTTAAACGTGGGAATATTTTCTCGCGTTTTTATGTTTTATCTGTTTAAAAAAAGCAGTTAAGAAGACGCAAGGCTGCGCGAGGAAAAAGGAGAAAAAAGCGAAGATCTTTGGGGACCAGCCGAGGCGGAAGGCAAAAAGAGAAACACGCCTCTAAGCGTCCACTCTGAGAAGCATCCCGAACCGACCACTTTGGACGCGGTTTCTCTTTTTGCATGTAGCCGGACAGGAAAGACCCACAAGCAAGGTACCCAAGAATCAGGAGCTTTTTTCTCCTTTTTCCTCCCACCACCGTATAAATAACAAGCGCCCCCGTATTTTCCAAAAATTTATTCAGTTTGAAATAAAATAAGGTTGATGCAGGCTAAAAAATTAAGTTATACTTATGAAAATTTTATTAAAATAAATAATAATAAGGGGAGACACATGAGAGATTTAACAACTAAACAAACCATAACTGTGGGCCTCATGCTATTCGCCTTGTTCTTTGGTGCGGGCAATATGATTTTTCCACCTGCTTTGGGACAAGCAGCAGGTTCAAATGTATGGCTAGCGATGCTTGGATTTATTATTACTGGGGTGGGCTTGCCTTTGCTAGGGGTAATCGCTGTCAGCTTGAGCGGTGGTAATCTGCAAACATTGGCTGGTCGTGTACATCCTGTTTTTGCCGTTATTTTTACTTTTGTCGTCTATTTAGCGATTGGACCGTTTCTGGCGATTCCACGAACAGGGACCGTTACGTTTGAAATGGGTGTTCTGCCATTTTTACCGGAGGCGATGAAAGGGAGCTGGGTACCACTCTTTATCACCACAGTTGTCTATTTTGCCATAACATTCTGGCTTTGCCTGAATCCATCAAAGCTGGTGGATCGGATCGGCAAGGTCCTGACGCCTGCTTTGCTTATCCTTATTGGCCTCATGTTCGTACAGTCGTTATTCCAGCCTATGCACGGGATGGGACAACCAACTGGCGCTTATCAAGAAACAGCATTTTTTAAAGGCTTTTTGGAAGGATATCTGACCTTGGATGCTCTGGCTGCGATGGTATTCGGGATCGTTGTTACCGCAGCTGTTCAGAACCAGGGGGTAACGGATCGTAAAAAAGTGACCTGGTCTACAATCAAAGCCGCTATTATTGCTGCGTGCGGCTTAGGCCTTGTTTATTTGGCTCTTGGCTACATGGGTGCAACCAGCTTTTCGCTCGGGCAGTCCGAAAACGGGGGACAAATTTTGACTGCGGTTGTTCAGCATTTGTTCGGTCCGCTTGGCTCGATGCTTTTAGGCGCCGCGGTTACACTGGCTTGCCTGACAACATCTGTAGGACTCGTCACAGCGTGCAGTCGTTTCTTCTCAGACCGCATCCCTGCCATTTCCTATAAAGTGATGGCCGCGATTTTATGCGTATTCAGTGCCGGTGTGGCAAATATCGGACTGACACAGCTAATTGCGATTTCCGTTCCTATTCTGATGGCGATTTATCCGTTGGCGATCGTTTTGATGCTGCTGGCGTTTTTCCACAAAATGTTCCGGGGATACAGAGCTGTATACGTTGGCGCGATCGTAGCAACAGCTTTGATCAGCTTGATGGACGGACTTTCTTCCATGGGGCTTTCTATCGAATCGATCACCTCGATTTTCAAGCATTTGCCGCTTCATAAAGAGGGGATTGGCTGGCTGCTTCCTGCGATTGCTGGTGCTTTGCTCGGCTTCCTGTGGGGCAGTCTGTGGCCGAGTAAACAGCCAAAGAAAGAGCTTTATCAGGAAAAGACCAGCAACCTGTAATGGGGAGGCTTCAAGAAAAAACAAGAGGGCGTGCGAACTCAGTCAGGGTTCAGGCACGCCTTTTTCCATCTAGTCCCAGCAGGATAGGACTTCTATCCGTCCACAAGGTGGGCGATCTATGTTACCATAGGAAAAAGTTTAGCGGTATGGACGGCACATAGATTCGCAAGCTGTCGTTTCATCATGAAGGGAGGTTATTAGCTGTGGCCCAAACAAAGGTCCTGGTAGCTGATGACGATCCAAACGTACGCGAAATCATTCGCCTCTATTTTGAAAAACAAATGATCAACCTTGTTGTCGCTACAGATGGACGAGAAGCTATCGAGCTGATGGAAAAGGAATTGCCAGATGTAGTGATTTTGGATGTAATGATGCCACAGATGGATGGTTTTGACGCATGTCGCGAAATTCGCAAAAAATGGGATACACCGATTATTATGCTGACAGCAAAGGATGAAGAGTTCGACCGCGTGCTTGGTCTCGAGCTGGGAGCAGATGATTATGTGACCAAGCCTTTCAGTCCGCGCGAGCTGGTAGCAAGAATTCGGGCGATTCTGCGTCGGCTGCAGCCAAAGGCAAAAGTGGAGGAGGAAGTGCTCCGTCCACTTGTTTTTGAGCAATTGACGATAGATATGGACAAGCGCGAGGTAATCGCTGCTGGGGAAAAGGTCAGCTTTCGCCCCAAAGAATTTGATTTGCTTGTTCAGCTGGCGAAATCTCCAGGCAGTGTCCTGTCGCGGGAGCAATTGCTGGAACAGGTGTGGGGGTTTGATTATTTTGGCGACGTCCGCACGATCGATGTGCATATCAAAAAAATCAGGCAGCGTTTGGACAAGCTTCCGTATGAATGCATTCATACGGTCTGGGGGATTGGCTACAAATTTGGGGTGGATACCTGATGCTGGGGATGTCCAAAAGTATCTTTCGTCGCTTGCTGTTTAGTTTTCTTGCCACAGTATTAGTAGGCCTTGGGATCTCGGGAATTTTGCTGTCCTTTTTTGCCAAAGAGTACATCTACAATACGAAGCAGGAAGAGCTTCTCCGCTTGGCAAAAAAGGTGAATACCGCTATCTACGACAGCAATGAGATCAACAAGCAGCTGCTGGACAAGCTCGCTATGCTCGATGAATCATTTGACACGCGTATTTGGTTGTTTAATGAGAACGGAAAAATCGTCGCAACCTCGATGAAAGATGAAGTATTTACAGGTAAGGCAGTAGCCGTCTCCATTGCAGACAGCGTATTAAAAGGAAAGAGTGCCGTGACCGAGCTGCAAATCGAAGGCTTGGAAGACCCGATGCTCTCTGTTTCTGTCCCATGGGGCAAGGGGGAGAAGGTGTACGGCGGGATCATTTTACACGCTCCGATAGAAGGCATCGAGCGAACCTTTGGGCAGATGCGTGAATCGATTTTATGGGCGACACTATTCGGTGTGGTGTTATCGACCGCGATGGTTTCGTATTTATCCTGGTCGATCTCAAGGCCGCTTAGGACGATTGAACGGACTGCCACGGAGATCGGCAGAGGGAACTACGTAGAACGGGTCAAGATCGATACCTCGGACGAGATCGGGGATTTGGCTCAAACGATTAATACGATGGCAGAAAAGCTGGAGAAAGTGGAGCAGGAGCGACATCATCTTGAGCAGGTGCGCAATGATTTTCTCGCCAATGTGTCCCATGAGCTGCGCACGCCGTTGACGGCGATCCAAGGATTCCTCGAAGCACTGCAGGATGGGCTCGTGGAGGAGGAAGAGGCTCGGCAAAAGTACTATACCGTGATGTACACAGAGACGATGCAGGTTAATCGACTAGTCGATGACCTGATGGACCTGATGAAGCTGGAGAATAACGAAGTAAACCTCGCCAAGTTTCCAGTCGATGCTGGAGAAGTCATAAACAAGGTGGCTTTTTCGTTTCGAGCAGAGGCGGAGGAAAAGGGCTTGCCTATTGCTGTTGAGGTAGCAGACGAGCTGCCGAGAATTTACGCAGATAAAGACCGGATCGCCCAAATTCTGAAAAACTTTGTGAAAAATGCGGTGAAGTTTACGGAAAAAGGGGAAATTCGGCTGATCGCTGAGACGGAAGACGAATGGGTACGAATTCGGGTGGTCGATACCGGAATTGGCATTGCCGCAGATGATTTGAATCGGATTTGGGAGAGGTTTTTCAAGGTAGATCGTGGGCGTTCCAAAAATAATAAGGGGACAGGCCTGGGGCTTGCCATTGTCAAAGAGCTGGTGGAGTTGCACGACGGAAAATGGAGTGTAGAAAGCATGCCAGGGCGCGGAAGCACGTTTACCGTGTGGCTGCCGACAGTGACTTCGATTCGGCAAACGACCTGATTTCGTCCGGGTCAGCCTGATGATGTGATGGTCATACTTTTTTCATAGTTTGATCATGGTTTTTTCCCACTTTCCACACAGAATGGTTACTTTTCGCCGTTACGATATACATGTGACAGCGAGAAGGTCACGATGCCAAGGAACGAAAGGGGAATGAACATGAATAAAAAATGGGTATCCATTGCAGCTGTCGCATTGCTCCTATCAGGTAGCTTGGTTGCCTGCTCGAGCACAACGGGCACACCTGAGCCAGCGACACAACAAGAAGGAGGAAGCGCAACCACTCCGGGGACCTCCTCTACTGACAGTGGAACATCGGCTGACAGCTCGGCCACTCAAGATCAATCTACAGATGACTCCAAAGCTGACGCTGAAGCACCAGCAGGTTCTTCTGACAGCACAGGCTCGTCATCGGATGCATCAACTGGAGCTGGTAGCACAGACAGCAAGTCTGACGCAGGCTCTACTACAGGATCAGCTGGAACTACTGGGACCGAAAACAGCAGTTCGACTGAACAACCTGCAGCAACTGATGCAAGTAAGCAGTAAGAACCAACTGTAACGACAGGTAACGCGTTTGTTCGTAATGAACTCCTCTACTTCCCTCCCGGTTACTATATAGGGCGGCTTGATGTCGCCCGCTTTGTTTTGTCCCTGCTTTATGGAAACGCAGAAAGTCCGTCATCTCTATAGCTGATATCCCTTGTGGATATCAGCTTTTTTTTGCTCTCAGGACAGCTATCCATTTTGCTAGAGGCTTGGATACAAGCACTCTTAAAGTAAGACTGGTCTTTTCACAGGCTCGATTGATATGATGATTGGTAACTTGTGTGTGTATTCTGACAGGACGATGGAACAAATGACTGAAAAGCAGGGAGGGTTGAAGATGATTACATATCCGATTTTAGAAAAGGGAGCAACAATCGGAGTAACAGCTCCATCTTCGGGAGTGAGAGCGGGCTTGCATGATCTGCTAAAGCTGGCCAGCAGTCGAATAGAGGAACGAGGCTATACTGTTACATGCGGAGAAACGGCATGGACGCAGGAAAAAGCAAAGTCGGCTCCGGCACGAGTACGGGCAAAAGAGCTTCAGGATATGATGAGTGATGAGCGCATTTCGTTGGTATTCCCACCATGGGGTGGAGAGCTGTTGATCGAGCTGCTGGAGCATATCGATTTTGCAAAGCTCGGGAACAGGTGGGTTCTCGGTTACTCAGACACAAGTCTTTTGTTGCTCGTAGTTACGTTACAGCGGGGGATAGCGACTGCTCATGGAACCAATCTCATAGACCTGCGCGGAGAATTTTCGGATGCTACGACAGCCATGTGGGAAAAGGTGTTGTCTACCGAGGCAGGCTCCTATATCGTTCAGCAATCCTCCGAGTTGTATCAAAAGAAATGGCAGCATGATAATCCGACGCCCTGTGTCTTTCATTTGACGGAGCAGACAGAGTGGAAAACGATTACTGGGGCAGCTCACGCCCCAGTAAAAATAGAGGGACGCTTACTCGGTGGTTGTATCGATGTCATCCGACATATTATCGGTACACCGTATGGAGATGTCCGCCATTTTCAGGATCATTTTATCCAGGGTGAACCGATCGTATGGTTCTTGGAAAACTGTGAGCTGAATACAGCAGATTTACGCCGCTCCTTGGTCCAAATGAAGCTGGCAGGATGGTTTGCGAATTGCTCCGGCATCTTGTTTGGGCGAAGTCCTGCCAACATGCCAGTTGACGGATACACTGCCGAGGATGTGTATCAGGAGCTTTTCAGCGAGCTGCAGGTCCCGATTGTTTACGATATCGATTGTGGACATGTACCACCGCAGTTGACCTTGGTTAACGGGGCCTACGCGCAGATAGAAGTAAAAGCAGGCAAGGGCGTAATCACTCAGCATTTTACACCATAGTCATGGCACTGTGAAAAGAGCGGGAAAAAGGACAGCGCAAATGCTGTCCTTTTTTCCTTTTCGCGCTTCATCGTGATCATGCCGAACGTTTGGTGCCTGCCTGTGGACTCGTTACACTTTTTGAGATTCTTGTACATCTACGCTGGAGGAATTTGATTTTTGCAGGTTAGACAAAGCGACACCTAGAAAGATAAAAACAGCACCTGCGAAGAAGCCAACGCCGAGATGTTCATGGAGTAGAAGCCAGCCCAAAAAGGCGCCGACAATTGGCTGGACAAAGAAAAATCCTGCACCGCTTCCAGCCTGCATCAGCTCAAAGCCTTTGTTCCAAAGGTAAAAGGCTCCCGCAGTAGAAATGATCCCGATATACAGAACTCCGGCCCAAATATCCATTCCAAATTGCCAGGAGACAGGCGTGACGGATAGCTCCCAAACCATGACGGGACTTGTAAAGAGGAGACCAAACAAGGCGACATAGGTGGTGACGGCCAAGGAGGAATAACGCTGCGTCGCTTTTTTGCTCAGTACCGTGTATAGGCCCCAGCTAACGGCCGCTATCAACAAGATCAGATTACCGGTAAATGAAGATTGCGCATCTGCCCCATCCGGTACTCCGATGACGATAACAACCCCGCCGGTTGCAAGTAAGATCCCGACCAGCTGCTTCCAGTCAAGACGCTCTTTAAGCAGCCAGACTGCAAATAGAGCGATGAAGGCGGGAGAGGCAGCGGTAATCAAGGCTCCCATGTGTGCAGTCGAAAGCTTGGTACCGACAAACTGAGCAGCGATGGAGATCGTTACCCCGACAAACGCAATTCCCATCAGCATGGGAAAATCCTTTTTCGCGATGTATTCCTTGCGCGCTACGACAAACGCCCCCAATACGAGCAGCGCAATACCAAACCGCAAGATTAATAGCGTAAAAGGAGGAATTACTTCCAAAACGACCTTGCTTACTACGTAGACCCCGCCCCAGATGGCGGCTGCCAGCGTCAGGCAGAGTGCACCAAACAGTTGTTTTTTCCAATGTGAATGGTTCATGACCAAATGCCCCTCTCGGAATAGTTGAAAACAACTTTCGTTCCGCTTGTCGAGGGACGGATGCTGCATCTTCCCTCGACTATTTAGGAGAGAAGACCAGGTACATCACATTCAAATAGCAGGCGTGCCATCCATATCACCTCCTTATTGAGTGCTGTCATTCAGCCATTTGGCTACCAAAAGCACAGGCTGTGTCAACCGACCGACGGGAGCCTGAACCTGGCGATACTGTTCGTAGCCGAGCCGTCCCCAAAAGAGCAGGGCCTGTTCGTTATACGCGATAACTCCGTGGCGGATGCTGCGGCTTCCCGCTTCTATACAATGCTGTTCAACCAAGCAAACAGCTTCCTTGCCAAAGCCTTGTTGCTGGTAGTCGGCATGGAGCAGCAGCATATTGATCCAGCTCTTTTGATCAGCAGGATTTGAGAGGATCAGGTGCATGATTCCGATCAGCTTATCCCTGGAGCAAAGAGCAAGCCAGTATCCAGTAGGAATTGAGAGCGCGAAGTCATATTCGGCTTGTACTTCTTCCAGTGTTACGCTGCTCTCGCCATTTCTGAGCAGATTGTAGCCGGGATTGCTGTTGTATACATCCAAGGCAAAGGGGAGATCGCCATGATTCAGCTCACGTAAAATAAGCCGTTCTCCCGATAGATGAAGACTCATTGCTTGCCCCCGTATTTGCGGATCAGACCAATCTGTCCTCCGTGATAGCCGAGATGATAGATGAGACGACCCAATGCTTGTCTCGGCGTCAGCGTAGCGATTGGAGACTCGCAGGGAACGTCCCATGCCTCTTCGGGCAAGGAGCGGAGGGATTCGAGCAGATGAGCGTAGGACGCTTCGCGTATCGCATGCAGAGCTGATAAATCCGTATAGGTACCTTCGTCTTTAACAGGTCCAATAGTTGCCAGCGTGACTTCTGGCGGGAGAGGTTGCTGAAAAAACATGGAGCAAAAGCGATACTCTACTTCGGCAATATGATGAATCAAAAATCCAACTGAATTAGACCCAGGTGCCAATTTCCACGAAAGCTGCTCTGCCTCAAGGTTTTCCAATACGTCCATATAGCGGGAACGAGCTGTTTGGAGTGCAGGTAGCAGGGTTTGTTCGAACATAAAATCATCCTTTCCGGGCGACCATACGATCACAGCATATACCTTTATTATAGGAGAAATGCAGCAAATGAACAGACGAATCATTCGGAATCTTTTGAATGAATATTCACTCAGTCACCTGCATTCGTTATACTAAAGAAAAAGGGAGTGAGAGAATGGCACATCGTTTTGATTTTACCGTCAGGTCAACAGATATTGACGTTATTGGCCATGTGAACAATGCAAAGTATTTGGAGTATATGGAGTGGGCGAGATTTGACTGGATCTGGCAGCATGGCTTTACACTGGACGAATTAAAGCGCCGACAGATCATGCCAGTGGTCGTCAATATCAACATCAACTATCGAAAGGAGCTGCAAATGCGCGAAGAGGTGTACGCCATTACGACTGTGGTTAAGGTGGGTGAAAAAAGCTTTGTCATCCGGCATGAGTTGTTTAACGAAAGAGAGCAGCTGGTGGCAGATGGGGATGTAACGATGGTGATGATCGATGCGAATACACGCCGCTCCACTTCGTTGCCGAAAGAACTAGCAGAGGCATTGCATGCTGAGCTTGCACAAAAGGGATCTGGCAGCGCCGATTAAACAGTCCTACGAGACTGGTCAAGACGAAATGCATTCCATTCCAGTGCACGCAGTGCTAGTGTCTCCAAAACTCGCTCATGACGGTTTTGACCATCTTTTAATTCAGCGACGTCTATTTTAAGCTGAGCAACGTCTTCTTTCAATTCAGCAACATCTACCTTAAGCTGAGCAACGTCTTCCTTTAATTCAGCGACATCTACTTTAAGTTGAGCAACATCGCCTTTTAGTACATGTACCTCCATGGTCAATGCTTCTGGCTTTGCGTCATTCTCGTCCAGCCGATCCAAAATGGCACGGCTGACCTGACGCAGCTCATTCATGCCTTCCAGTAGAAGATCAAGCTTTTCTGTAGACATATTGCGTCCCCCTTTTCTTCATTTTCCGTTACAATGATCATAGCAAAAGAAAGAGCCACATGCAGGAATAACTTGCAGGAAAGTTGTAAGAAAACCTCTATCGAGGCCTCCTCAAGGAGGAGCGACCGCGTTTAGCGGAAAGTTTCACCGAAGTAATGCCGGGAGCGAACGCTGAGGTACCATGTCATGCGCTCCGGAATTCACAGCTTCACGCTTATAAATTCCTATACGTTAAGAAAAGGGAGTGACGCAAAAATGTCTGCTTTCACAACAATCTTGTTTGATTTGGACGATACCTTGTTTGACTTCTCGGCGTGCTGGGAGATAGGGATGCAGCAAACGATAGCGACCCACCCTCTCACTGCTGATTTGGATGGAAAAGAAATGCTGGAAGCACTGCGGCGCCATGGTGACGATCTGTGGGTCGATGTCATGGCTCGGCGCTACGATTTTACACAGTACCGCCAGCTGCGGTTGCAGCGCGCGCTGGCTGACTTTGACAGACACATTGAGGTAGAGCAAATCGGTGATTTTCAGCGTGCATATGCGGAAGCTTGCATGAATGCCGTCCAGCCTGATCAGAATGTGCAAACAACGATCGCAAAGCTGGCTGAGCAGCACACGCTCGGAATCGTCACGAATGGTCCAGAAGATATGGCGTTTACCAAGCTTGAACGGTTGGGGCTGTCCGGCTATTTTCCACAGGAGCGGGTCTTTATTTCCGAATTGATTGGTTACCACAAGCCTGATGCACGGATATACACAGCTGCGGTGGAGCAGTTGGATGTACAGCGTGAGCAGGTGCTATTCGTAGGCGATACGTGGGACGCAGATGTTGCTGGCCCGATTGACGCAGGCTTTTCAGCGGTCTGGATTAACGCACGGGGAAAAGAGCCGAAATCGGCACATAAGCCTTTGGCAGTCATCGAACGCCTCGATCAGCTTTTATCACTGGTATAGCGCAAGAAGCAGCTCTTTGTAACCCGAATCGATCGGAGCTCAAACAGCTGCTTTTTGTTTATGCCTTTTTCTGTTTTTGACGCCATTTATTCGCGGAGATGACGATATTCAGTACAATCAGACCAATCATGATCGACATGGACATATTGGATACATCGTCTCCCCGATAGATTCGATACAGCAACAGAATCGTCAGGACGAGAGCGAAGTACAGATTAAACATGATTCTCCTCCTCCAGGAAAATCTTCTCCAGAGAAGGCTCTTCGACATGGACTCCATAAATGTCTACGCGGGCTTGAACAAGAGCCCGAATCAAGGCAGCTACTTTTTGTTCATCATCGACCTGTAACGAAAAGCGTCCGTCTCCCCACACACAGCTACGCCCCAAAGTTTCCACAAATGCACGTAGGGTTGCCTGCTCATGAGCGGAAAAGGCAGAGTGGCGGACCGATACATGACGCCATTTCTGATGTGCAGATTGTAATTCATCCAGACTCCCGAGAGACCCGATTTTTCCGTTTTTCATAATCGCGATGCGCGTACAAATTTTTTCTACCTCATTCAAGTTGTGGGAGGTCATGAAGATCGTCTTGCCCTGCCTATGAAGGCTTCTGAGCAGCTCTTGAATATGCAGAGCCGACTCCACATCGACCCCTGAAGTAGGCTCGTCAAGAAACAACAGCTCCGGATCTCCTACGAGAGCCTGTGCGATCCCCAGCTTCTTTTTCATCCCAAAAGAAAACGTCTTGGCCTTGCGCGACGCATGCTCCTCAAGCTCCACGGCAGCGAGCAGGCGTTTGCATTCCTGTTGGGTCAGGGAAACACCTTTGACACGTGCAAAGTAATGCAGATGAGCGGCGGCAGTCAGTGAATCATAAAACGTGGAGTAATCAGGCAGCACGCCGATTCTGCGCTTCCATTCCTCTGAAGTGGTATCGCTATCGAACATACGGATGGAGCCTGAGCTTGGGTGAATAATACCAGTGAGCATATTGATGAATGTCGACTTGCCTGCACCGTTGCGTCCTAGAAAGCCAAAGATTTCACCGCTCTGTACCTCCAGGCTGACGCTATTTACTACAGTCCGATTCCCGAAGCGTTTGCTCAGTTGGACAGTCTCAATTACCGGCATTAACAATCCCTCCGTCGAAACAAGTAGATGGAAGCGGACAAAAATACAGCAGCATACAGCCAGATAAAGCCAGTCCACGCCCCACCCTTTTGAATAAAGGTGTACGGTGTCAAATAAGCGGTCCATTGTGCAGCGGGATGGTCAGAAAGCGCACTCCAAAATCCAAGGCCGGGGAGCACTATCGCCAGCACGATTCCGAGAAACATCGTATAGCTGGGGCGAGGAACCGCCAGTGAGAGCAGAATCGCCAGGGTGATACAGTAGACAAGAATGGTCAAGCACTGCCAAAAGGTTTTGACATCGAATGTTTGGACAGTAGCCAAGACGACGCCAAACGTAATCACCAGGCAAACCAGCCAAAAGAGAACAACTCCGAGAAACTTGCCAAAAATGATTTTGTTTCGGGAGGTTCGTGTAACGAGAAAGCGTATCGTTCTACCCGCCAGCTCTCGGTTAATGACGTCATGGGACAGGCTGAAGACGAACAAAGGTCCGAGTAGCATGATGAGAACAAGGATGCCAAGCGCATGTCCTTTTGCCAGCTCTTGTGCCGGGAAAAAGCTTGCTGCCTGATTGACCAGATCAGAGACCAGGTACGAGATGCCGACAATAAAGGCGACCGTAATCAAAGATTTAATACTCTTGAACAATCTTATAAATTCGTGTTGGCAAATGGCCCACATTGGTTTGTTCACGTCCTTTCTGCTCTTTTTATTGTAATCAGTGTTCCTTTCCTAGGCCGAAACACTACCTTACCATTACCTTAACGTTTTCATGTCTGCAGCCTGCACCATGATATGATGAATGGAAATAAGGAGGGGACAGGTTGTGGAAACAGAAGCGAGAATATTGCTTGTTGATGACGAAGAAGCGATTTTGCATATGGTGAAGACTGTCCTGACCAAGGAAGGCTTTTCGAACATAGATACTTGTACACGAGCAAATCAGGCACTGCGTTTTATGGAAGAGAGGACGTATGATCTGTTGATTCTGGATGTCATGCTGCCGGATAAAAGCGGTTTTGAGTTCAACTGCTTGTGTTTTTCTGCCAAAACCCGAATCGGGTCTTTACCAAGGAACAAATATATGATCACGTCTGGAAGGATGAGTACGGCTTGTGCTTCGGATATAAGCTGGTGACTGCTGGGAAATCATCATGAGTCTGCGGAAGAAGCTGATCAGTCAGTATGTGCGTCAGTTTTTCGGGTTTGTAGTCGTGCTTTTTATTTGTCTTAGTATTTCGTTGGTGATTTTTGGTGTGCGGGTGACAAATGAGGAGATTGCTGCTGATCCATCCCGGCTGAATGCCTCTGATCTGTTGATGCAGCTGCATGTCGAGGGTGAGGTCATCCGAGTAGATAAAAAGGTAGAAAAAGAGCGTGGAAAACCATCATGGCTGGATGCAAATCGTGGATGAACAAGCTAAGGTTGTTTACGCGTTTCGATCACCTGCTGATATCCCTACGAGCTACACACCGGGTGAGTGGATTGCATTGGTCCAGACTGAACAAGCTGCCCCGTACCATTTTACATACTGGGTTGTTTCGCTTGCGGATAAAAAATGGATCGTTTTGTACACCACCTCTGCACCAGAATTTGAACTGATGCGACAATTACTTGCTTCATCACAGGCAGCGGGAGGCAATCAGGATACAGAGCTGTTGCAGCAAAGCTTTTCGCGGGAAAACGCCTGGTATGTGATCTATGACCGTGACGGACGGCTGTTCAGGCAGTGGAATTATGCAAAAGCGGCTCCGAGACTTGACCTGATGGAGGTATTGCAAGCAGGACAGGGACAACAAAACACGCCACATAACATCATTAGTCGTTATGACCAACAAAGCGGATGGACATACGTGGTCGGAACACAAAATCCGGGCTACCAGCCAGGGGTAGTGGGTGATTCGGTCGACAATATGCTAGAGGATGGGCTGCAGAATGTCAGTGGGACAGGCTTGGGAATGGCCATAGCCAAGCAGCTTGTATTGGCGCATGATGGTGAAATTGCAGTAAAAGGCAAGCCGAGAAGCGGAACGACGGTCACGATGACTTTTCCTCTGGCAAAAGGAAAAGACTAGAGACTGGACGGTCCCAGTCTCTAGTCAGCTTGCTCAGGCGCTCATAATAGATACAAATGTTTGATACACCTTTCCTTCTTCTTCGTGTTCTGAGAAGCCATTGTGGGTGTATTCTGCAATCGTCTTCCGCCAAAAGGCTTGTGCAGGCAGGTTGCTGCTAATCTGAAAGACCTCCCATTTTCCGGGAAATGTTCGGAAGATCTCATGGGCGACGGCTTTTCCTATCCCATGCCTTCTGTAGCGCTTCATGATAAAAAATTCGGCTATCGTAAAAACGGGCTCATCGTTCTGGTCAGGAAAGCTCCGAACCAGCACAAACCCCGCCAGCTTACCCTCTACTTTTATAAAATAGGGGTGCCGGACTGGATCACTCCAATACTCGTCTAAATACTGATAACCATAACACCCGTTCTCATTGACATCGATCGGCAAAAACTCGCTGAAGTCATAAATATACAGCTCCAACAGTCTCCCGAGAACATCTTTCTCGCAGACAGGAACGTTTTCTAGTGAAAAAGGGATAGTCAAAGGAAAGCCTCCTTGCTGGTGAATATATCTATCGTACACGATTATTCCATTTTGCGGAAACAAAAAGTGCCACCTGAGATCGGCGGAACTTTTTCCTATTGTCACGTTTGTTAGTGAATGGCGTTCTTTTTGAATTGTCCGCCACGCACGTCGTGAATATTTCCTACGGCTAAAAAGGAAGTCGGGTCTACCTCTTCTACAATCAGCTTGAGCTTGGCTTCCTCCAGACGAGTGATGATGCAGAAAATGACCTTTTTTTCGTCGCCTGTATATCCGCCCTCACCTTTCAGATAAGTCACGCCGCGTCCCAGGCGGGCAACGATTGCGTCACCTAGCTCTTTGTGATTGTCGCTAATAATCCAAACCGATTTTGATTCCTGGAATCCTTCGATGGTCAGATCGATCATTTTGAAAGCAATGTAATAGGCAATCAGCGAGTACATCGCACGATCCCAACCGAATACAAATCCGGCGCTGCTCAAAATGAATAGATTGATAAACATTACGATCTCACCAACGGAGAATGGAGACTTCTTATTGAATAAGACAGCGATGATTTCCGTACCGTCCAGTGAACCTCCGTAACGCAGGACGAGACCAACACCAATACCCATAATGATTCCACCAAATACAGCGGCGAGCAGAGGGTCATCTGTTAAACCAGGTACGGGATGGAGAAGGGATGTGCCGAGCGACATGACGGTTACCCCAAATAGGGTTGAGATAGCAAATGTTTTACCGATTTGCTTGTACCCGATTAAGAGGAAAGGTAAATTCAAGAGGAACAGGAAGATACCTAGCTTCATTCCTGTCAGGTGCGAGGCAATAATGGAAACGCCTACAATTCCGCCATCAATGATGTTGTTTGGAACCAAAAAGATTTCCAGAGCAACGGAGACGAGAGAGGCACCAATCAGGATGAAGAGGATCCTCTTGAGCAGTTTTCCAATCGGTAATTTTTGGTGAACTGATTTTGCGACTGTTTGTTCCATCGTTCCTCTCCCTAATTTGGATTTTATTCCATTCTATTATAACATTCATTTTTGCTTGACAATGGCGCTAATGTGCTTTACCAGAAAAAATAGTACATTCGCATCTAATTTCATGAGAATCATTGCTGGAATAAGCTATTGACTGCCGATGTTTTCATTGTTATTTTCAAACTGTTAGGACAATAATGAGGGGGAAAATGACGATGAGTGCCTTGCAGGTAGAGACGGAGATAGAGTCTCCTCTGGAACTGGTATGGTTGGCCTTTACGCAAACAGATCGAGTGATTCAGTGGTTTGCTCCTGACGCGAATATTGAGCCGCGTTTGGGTGGGGCGTATGAATTGTTCTTTGATCCTAGTAATCGGGAGCAAATGGGAACCAAAGGATGCTTCCTGACACTTTTTGAACCAAAGGAGAGATTGGGCTTTACATGGAAGGGCCCGGACGATTTTGCAAGTCTGATGAATCAGGACAATGTCTTGACATATGTCCTCGTCACATTGTCGGAGCAGGCGGGGAAAACAAAAGTGGTGATCGAGCATTTTGGGTGGAAGGAATCAGATGAGTGGGGCAAGGCTCGTGCTTGGCATGAAATGGCTTGGTCTCAAGTTCTGGCAAGTCTGAAGTCTGCGCTGGAAACAGGAAAAGGCGATTTGTGTTGCGTCCCGAGTTAGGGAGAGGGCACAATACAAATTATGTACAGCCTCTTGTTTTCAGACGTTGATTTTTACAGGAAAAAGGAGCCGTCCCTTTGTAAAATGTACCCTTTGTAAAGGACACTTTTAAAAAAGTCTAACCAGCTCCAAGTAGATGATCTCTGTATTG
>NZ_CANMZW010000057.1 GCF_947502445.1 uncultured Brevibacillus sp. | reverse complement strand
TAGTATGGAGTGAAAATTGGGAATTGAGTGTCCAATTTTATCTAGCGGATACTGTCCACTTTAGTTTAGCAGTCACATCTTATTCCCGTTATTACAAGTCATTGACTATATGTGGGCTGCACTACATTCACCATGTTGATGAAAGCCAAGCGATCTCAATTTGTAGACCTGACAATAGTACTCACCACGAGGCAACCACATTTCTTTTGAGCCGTTTATTTTCGGGGGATAAGATAAAAACTGTAGTTGGACATGCCAGAAATCTAAAAAAGTTCTTGGATTTTTTGTTGTTTTGGAGGCTAGAAGTAGATCTTGAAAATGTTCATCTCATACCGGTTAAGTCAGGTGGGCCGTTTCCACTTGAAGTTATTTTGCAGGGTTTTGCCGACTATCTTCGCTGCATTCCAAAGGGGTATAGGCCTTTTGCTGACTTGAAGGTTCCATCACAAGGCATCCAATGGTCAATGGTGGACCGTGTTCCTCTTAATAATACTGCTTTGGCTGAGGGTAAAGTAGTTCCTGTAGTGGTAAATAGCATGCATAGCCTAAGAGAAGCAGATTGGTGTGAATACCCTTCGGGTTCCCTCAGCCCCATCATCCATACTGCTTGTGTGTATCTTGAATTTTTAGGTAATCGCACAAAGCGATTTGAACATCTACCATTACAACAGATTCCGTGGAAAGAATTTGGAGAGAGCCATTCTTTGATTGCTGGAATAACTGGAAGCCGTAAGAGGATTATTTATGATGTCGAAACAATAGCGCGTGACTCGGGAGTTGTGGGACCAAAGGGGGGAAAAAATAGGCAGGGTACTCCTCTTAATTTTAATAAAGTTTTTTCCGAGGAAGATATTAATGCCTTTTTCAAATTATTGAATCCATATAATAACGCTCAGGACTTGCTTTTGTTTTCAATTCTACGCTACTTCGGTTTAAGGCCAGGAGAAGCAACTTCACTTCGATTAGACCCCTTAACACTGCCAACCGAACTTAACAATTATCATAATGCCAGAGAAAAGTTAATGAATACCTTGGATGGTGAATTGCATTATGTGAAGGAGCACGGA
The DNA here is from genome assembly GCF_947502445.1 of uncultured Brevibacillus sp. Classification (GTDB taxonomy): domain Bacteria; phylum Bacillota; class Bacilli; order Brevibacillales; family Brevibacillaceae; genus Brevibacillus. The sequence continues at coordinate 23,681 of NZ_CANMZW010000057.1, read as the reverse complement.
TTAAACGGGGCTTGGGTTGTTAATACAGGCTGGAAAACTCAAGCTTCTCATCGATTCGTACCCTTAATCAGCCACCGAACTTCTAATCCAGACACAGGTGATGAGTCAAGGTTTCCGACTCAGGATGAGTTTACTGATTTGCTTTACTGGGCGTTGGTACAACGACAGGATCTCATGTCTCAATTTAATGATGAAGACCATGGTTACCTTTTTGTGTCAGGATCTAATAATTCCAAGGGCAAGCCGTTAAGTGAAAAGGGGGTTTATAGTAAGTTTAGAGGTATAGTAGAAGAATTATTAAAGAATTCAAATGGACTCGTCGACCTACGATCTTTCTACCCGCATACTTTTAGACATCATTTTGCTACCACTCTACTTAGGAAATACAAGATATCCTTAGAAGAAATCAGACAGTGGCTAGGGCATTCGTCTGTAACCATTACAAGAAACACTTACATACACTGGATTCCCGATCGTTCTAATAACCAGGATAAAGGTACAGTGAATGACATCAAAAGTACGTTTCATAAACAAGCTAAAATTTCAGAGCAAGCGATTGCTGGAAAGAGGGAGGAAGTTGACACTGGAATGGGCTTCACTTTCTGAATTTGGAAAATTCCTTAAAATTAATCTGGAAGTTAGGTATGTTTCAAGTGTCTTGTGCCAATTAAAAAAGGTAGTCAATCAGCTCCATGCGGCCTATCCGACCCCAGAGATGTGGCTGTCAATAGCACCCGATAAGCGTCCATCTTTTTACAGCGAAAACAGGAGTGAATTATTGTACATCCTATACTGGGCAAAGGTAACAGGTTTTTGCAACGATGATGCTAAGCACGCTTCATCAAATCGGAAGGACTTACTTCGATACATTGCCTCTAGGAGACGTGTATATTTGGCTAAACTCCCTGTAATGTTTGGCTTTCTTACAGAGGAGGAAAAGGCTTTCATCAATTCAAGAGATACCAGTAAAAAAGGTGTTTTAAACAAACTTGCCATACACGTCTTAGGGGTAATGAAGCCATTGTCACAATTTACAGATGAAGACATAGAGCTTGCTGATTTAGTAAGGCCAGGTGACAGTAGATATAATTCCAAACTGCTTAAGGACCTACTTTACGGTTTGGGGTACAAAGAAACAGCAGGGAAAATCAGATTGAGGACAATGTTTGATGAGTGTTGCGAACACGAGAAGTGGGGAGAAATTGCACAAGAATATCGCCAGCACCTTAAGCGGAGTATGGCACTAGATTACTACATTCGAAAATCTGGTGCTGCCCTGTATAAGTTTTTTAAATGGCTTGATAAGCGTGGGGACTCAAATGCAGCTTTGCTCAATTACACAGACTTCTTGGATTTATTCAATTACTTTTCTACAGATGAGAAGGGTAAGGAATTTTCAGCTAAATACAAGGGTAATAGGCTTAGCTACGTTAAAGGCTTCTTAGAGTGGGGGATGGGGATGAATAGTTTTTTCCCAAAGCAACTCAATTGGCCAAACGATGTTTACTCAGGAATCCATAGGAAAGCTCAAAGCGATACATACACTGGTGACGGCTTAGCATTCGATGATGCTGAATTTCCATATCGGATGAAAAACACTATTGAGGAATTAACTCCAGAAAACGATATTGAGGCTCTGTGTCGTGCTTTCTGGCTAATCATCTCCTCATCTCCAGTACGTAAATCATATTTACTTAACCTTCAAGAACAAGATTGTGTACTACCCATGCCAAATGCTCCGGCAGCACTCGGACTTTACAGCCCGTACCCAGGTATTGAAAAGTCTAACCGGCGAAACGGACAATTCCCTATCTTAGACCCAAGCGGACTGAAAGCCCTCGAATTTCTTCAGCAAAGAGTGAACGAAAAAGGATTCCGTCCAATTTGGAATGAGAGGGCCGAAGCATCTTACGTTCACCTTTTTCAACTTTCGGATTATCCTTGGGTACTAAAAGACGTACAAGTAGATCGATTCTTTAACAAGGTTGCTAAATCTATTGGGTATGGCGATAAGAAGGGCAAGGCTCACGGGTATCGACATTTCCTCATCACCCACATTGCAATCGAAACAGGGAACAGTGAACTGGCAAGATTGGCAGCAGGACATGAAAACCATACAATGCTCAACCGATACTTACGTAGCAACCTGTCGCGGAATGCCTTTTTGTTCGCGGCAATTAAGAAATATCAAGAAAAAGAACTAGGAGGAAGGTTCATCTGGCGGATTTTCGAGGCTCTTGCCGATGATCAAACAGAACCAAACGAGCTAATAAAAGCTATGGGGTCTGATGAAATTACAATGGATGAATTTTTCTCGCGGTTCGGTTTGCCGGCCCCAACGGGTGTAGGTAGGTGTTTAGTTCAAGGGGCATGTGAATACGAAGCAAAATGTTTTTCTTGTCGTCACTTTGCCATACATAGAGACGAGGCTCCACAAGCTTTTCGGGTTCTTGCAAAGTTAACAGAGCACATGTGGTTTGTGAGGGAGAAAAGTCGAAACTTTTCATACAAAAATTCTAAGGCTGCGGGTTTGATAACCCAAATAAGTTTGCTTGTTGATATGATTCGACATTTCGGGTATAACGATGAACAGATTGAGTTCGAGTTACTCCAGCACCTATCAAAGTAAGTTTAATCAATAAATAGTATCGGAAAATCGAAACTATTTAGAAGCAAGTAAATGAGGAAATCGCGTTATGGCTTCAAATGGATCTATACGGGTCAAATGCAGTCATAGTAAGAGTAAACATTGCGTCACTAAGGGGTAAAATATGTCGCCAGAATTCGGGTTGAAAAAAGATAAGAAAATAATAAATGAAGTGTTAGGGGTAAAAGTCGGTCGTAGCGAGCACTTAACACAATCGGAATATATGCAATTTAGGTCTTCTCTTAATTGGCCCAAAGTAAGGGAAGTAACAACTATGCAACTATCTGAACTTCAGTCGCCAACAGTCTATAAGAATTTTAAGCCGGTTCAAAGGGATTATGTGCTTCTCTTGGCATTTCTACAACGGATCAGAATACCATTAAATATTCGGACCAAGATAGTTTTGCAGAGATTTCCAAGTGGGGAATTACCTAATTTTCAGTACTTTGATGACCTTTTTGAGAGGAACTACCAATCATTATTTCCATTAGATGGTGATAAGCAAATTCAGAGAGCAAATAGGAAAAAAACTATGCTCCAAGCTGTAGCGAAATTATGGGTTTCTGGTTATGCTTTGAAAGACGGATTAGGCGGTATAGAAGTAGTAACCAACTCTGTTATAGAAAAGGCAAAAAATGATTTAACTCCTTTCAAAAAGAGCTTAGATTTAGTTGGTAAAATGTTGGTCAAAGAACCAGAATCATCTGTGCGAGATGAACGATTTGTTCCATTCGACAAGAGTGAGACAGCTCTGTGGATTGAAGCTGAAATTCTTCCCTCAAGGTCTCAAATTGAAGAAAGTATTGCTGATTTTGTATTTTTGCACCTTGCTTGTCGCGTCGATGAAGCTATAGTAGAGGACCATTTTGACGACGAAGGTAACCTTAAATTTAGATACGGTAAGAAGACGATTAGTATAGTGTATTGGCGAGCAATAGCGAAATATATGCGACGTTTTTTGATCTGTTGTAAAATGTGCAGCATTACTGAAATTAGTGAAAGTTCCATAATTGATGCTTACACAGAAGTAATAGAACAGATGCCAGGTAAAGAGAACAAAACATTTTTCAGGGTCGCTTTAAAACATTGGATCAAATGGCACAATAGAACTCAAAAGATAAATTTAAATGTTGAGCGTATCATGCCTAGGCCTAAGCGAGCCCACTCAAAGTTACATGGTCGAGTTTTCAGTATGGCTAGGGCTCATACCTTAGTTCAGACTTTGCTTGATGACCATAGTCCTTTAATAAACGAGAACGACATAATGCACTTTCGCTACAGACGGATTTGTCTTTTGCTCTTGGCCACGGCAGCACGACCAAGTGAGATACTGAACTTAATCCAACACGCGTTATTTCAGGATTCTAACGGCGAATACTGGATTCGTTTTCACAAGACAAAAACAAAACGAAATGTTCCAAATAGGAAGTCCTTTGATTGGGTTCATTACTCGCCAATTAAAGAAGATGCAGTTAAGTGGTTTAACGAACTATTGCAGTTTGCCCCAAAGGAAAGGCTTCATTTTCCTGCTGAATGGGGTGGAGATGATCTCGCTGAATTACGATTACTCGCAGTAAGATACAACGATGCTCCAATTCTAAGGTCTAGTTTATATGCATTTCTAAGAAGGCTACAGAATAAATTGTGGCCTGAAATGGTAATACCTTATTTTACCCCTCATAATTTTCGTGCACTGCATCTCACATATCGGCGCATTTTAGGGGACGAAGATGTGATCTTAGAACGTCAGGCTGACCATAGGAGCTTATCATCAAAAAAACCGTATGTGCAAACTATGCCCGCCGAAGATGTTGCAAAGTTCGGTGACATTCTTAAGAAGGGGGTCTGGGAGAAGAAAAGAGTTTATGAAGAAGCTGAAATGCTAGACGTGACTGATAATCCAAGCGAGGGCGCCATTAGTTTGAATGATCTGACGAAAGCGTCGTCCAAGCTCACAGTTACACCGAGGAAATTGGAGGAAGTTATTAAACTTACACAGCAGGTGATGGAAACCTCACCTCTTCGCTTTCATGGGCTTGTTGTCAATTCAAATTCAGAATCGCCTATCGTTCCGGTTGGTGGCTTTACGCATAACTGTAATGCTCATGTACTGCTGAATTGCGGTCATACCCCAGGACATTGTCGTGCATGTGAATACTATAGCCCTGATGAAGGCACAGAGAATATCCATCAAACTGAAATCTTCCGTGAGATGGTGCATTATTATTATTGCGTTAGGGCAGAAAAGGATTTTAAATCTACAGGTCAACGAAAAATGGTGTTCCAGAAAGCAGATGAAATAAAAGAGCGATTAGAAAAATCTAAAAGTAAACTCTGGGTTGACAAGTTCAATTTGAAACCAGCTGAAGTAAAAAAACTCTACGAGCAACTTTGGAAGAAAGCAAAGACGTATTTTCGTTACTATGCAGATATCAAGCCCAAACCAACCAATGAAGAGATACTGCAGTTTATTTCTACTGGGGAGATGAATTAGTTTGGCTCGATCGTCTACTTTTGACAAACGAGATTTAGCATGGGAATGCTCACAAGTGAAACGAAAGATACTAAATGACGCCTTAAAAGGACGTTTAATAAGTCTGTCTAAATCAAATGTGTTTGAAATGATTGCCCAGCGTCCTCGGATCGGTTTAAAAAGTGCTCTCATGCTGTGGGCTGGGCCTCACAGAGATTATCTCGACGAGTGGTTCGCCAAAGTTAATGATGAGGTAAATACTATCCTTCAATCAAATTCATGCGAGAATATTACTATGGATAATCCTGAGGAGTTAGCTAAACAACATCAGGAATTGCTCGCAAGAGTAGCGCATCTGACACAATTGGTAACTACATACAAAAAAGCTATAGACTTGCTCCGTGAAGAAAATACGAGGTACAGACTGATAGTAAGCCAGCGCTTTGGAAAAATCGATGACTTACTAAATTGAAAGTGCAATAAGGGAAGTAAGCAGGGAGCTATTCATCAGGATTAAAAAGAATTGCACTTGGACTTTGGAGTATTAATCCTTGAAGGTAAATCTGATGAATGATTCCAACACATAAAGAAATTGGAACAAAAAAACAGAAAACCGTTTGTTAAAAAAGTCTGAATCAATGGTCTAAGAAAATCAGGCTTTTTTATTTTTAAATCGATTTACAAAAGCTTAACAAATTTACATATTGAAATAGCTATATGGCTATATTAGTATTTATATAGAAGGAGGGAAAATGCTTATGGAATTTCATAAATTAGCTGATGCCTTAAAGGCACTAGGCGACCCGACGCGCTTGAAGATCATTGCTTTATTGAATATGCGAGATTGCTGCGTATGTGAACTGGTGCCGATTTTTGGTATTTCGCAGCCGTCGATATCTAAGCACATGAGTCGATTGAAAAATGTGGACCTTGTAACTGAAACTCGGAGAGGGCAATGGGTATTTTATTCCCTGAATCGGAAACAGCTTGAAGACATCGGTTTTTCTTTAACGCGGTTACCTGACTTTTCGTCAGAATTCGATGAATTGGAAAGACAGGGTTTACTTGTGACCTGTGAATAAGAAAGGGGTGTCATGACATGAGTGAAAAGGTGGGGAAACGCTTATCGTTTCTAGATCGCTACTTAACTCTTTGGATTTTTGTAGCGATGGCCGTCGGTATCGGGAGTGGGTTTCTTTTTCCGAACTTCGTGTCTGTTCTAAATGAGTTTCAGGTAGGTACAACATCCATTCCAATAGCAATTGGTCTCATTCTGATGATGTATCCGCCACTTGCTAAAGTACGCTATGAAGAATTAGGGCGAGTTTTTCGGGACGGAAAGATACTAGGACTCTCCCTCGTTCAAAACTGGGTAATTGGGCCAATCCTCATGTTTGTTTTAGCTATTGTTTTTTTACAAGGATATCCAGAATACATGGTTGGCTTGATCATGATTGGCTTGGCTAGGTGTATTGCGATGGTAATTGTTTGGAATGATCTCTGTAAAGGTGATACTGAATACGCTGCGGGTCTAGTGGCATTCAACTCGATTTTCCAAGTCTTGTTCTACTCCATTTACACTTATTTTTTCATTACCGTATTACCGGGATGGTTCGGCTTACAAGGGATGGTTGTAGATATCACAATTGTAGAGGTAGCCAAAAGTGTGTTCATTTATTTAGGGATTCCCTTTATCGCCGGAATGATTACGCGATACACACTGGTGAAATCAAAGGGGCGGGAGTGGTATGAAAAAGTATTCATCCCAAAAATTAGCCCCATTACGTTGATTGCATTACTGTTTACGATTATTGTGATGTTCTCGTTAAAAGGCGAGGTCATTGTTGCGTTACCTTTGGATGTATTTCGAATCGCTATTCCACTGCTTATTTACTTCGTGGTTATGTTCTTAATTTCGTTCTGGATGGGAAAGAAGGCAGGAGCCAACTATCCCGTGACCTCAACACTGGCTTTTACAGCTTCGAGTAACAACTTCGAGTTAGCTATTGCTGTGGCAGTAGGGGTATTCGGAATTCACTCAGGAGCAGCGTTTGCTGCTGTCATCGGGCCGTTGGTAGAAGTCCCTGTCATGATCGCATTAGTAAATGTAGCCCTTTGGTTTCAAAAGAAATATTTCAGCAAAACAAAAGGAGCATAAACCATGGAAAAAAGACCTCTTGTATACTTTCTTTGCACAGGAAACTCCTGCAGAAGCCAAATTGCGGATGGATTTTTAAAGGCATTGGGCAGTGACAAATTCGAAGTAAAAAGTGCTGGCTTAGAGGCTCATGGTTTAAATCCTCGTGCCGTTCAAGTAATGAACGAGGCAGGCGTTGATATTAGTAGCCATTCTTCTGATATCATCGACCCTGAGACATTAAATCGTGCGGACTATGTCATCACTCTTTGCGGTCATGCTGATGAGCACTGCCCGGTTATCTCTAATAAAAACGTAGTGAAATGGCATTGGGGATTTGATGACCCAGCGAAGGCAACGGGAACTGATGAGGAAATCATGGCAAGCTTTCGTACCGTACGCGATTCCATAAAAAAACGTATTGAAAAATTTCTTGCTGAAGGCAAGTAGGAGGAGGCTAAAATGATTCAAAGAATGCACGTGGCAGTTAACTGTACCGATCTCGAAGCTTCTTTGAAATTTTATCGTAGCTTTTTTGGAACAGAGCCAACCAAAGTGAAGGACAACTACGCTAAGTTTGAGTTGGACACACCAGCCCTCCATTTTTCGTTGAATGTACGCCCTTTTGAGAAGAAGGGTGTGCTCAATCACTTGGGATTCCAGGTAGATAATACAGAAGATGTGCTAAAAATGGGTGAGAGGCTTCGCGAAGCAGGTTTGTTAACCATAGATGAGATGGGGACTACTTGCTGCTATGCTGTGCAGGATAAAGTATGGGTCTATGATCCAGATGGAAACGCGTGGGAAATTTTCTATACGAGCGCAGATTCGGAGTTTGAGTCTGCTGGCGAACAACGGGATGTATCCTTATGCTGTGCACCACCTACGGGACCAGTCTCCATTGAATTTGGCTCTTGGAAAAAGTAAAAGTAAGATGCCCCTCAATGATGAGGGGTATTTTACTAGAAAATACAGGAGGGAAAATTATGCATAAAGCTATTGTCCTCGGTACAGGTCCTGCTGGTCTTACTGCAGCCATCTATCTTGCACGTGCAAATATGAATCCACTTGTCATTGAAGGGAATGAACCTGGCGGTCAATTGACTCTCACAACTGAAGTAGAGAATTTTCCCGGCTTTCCTGAAGGAATCATGGGACCGGAGCTTATGCAGAACATGCGTAAGCAAGCAGAACGGTTCGGAGCCACATTTAAGACAGGTTGGGTAACGAAAGTGGATTTATCAAAACGACCATTTGCTCTGACCATTGATGGGGCTGAACAGATCTTAACAGAAGCTATGATTGTCTCCACGGGAGCATCTGCAAAGCTTCTCGGTATTCCGGGTGAAAAGGAAAACATCGGACGAGGAGTAAGTACATGTGCCACCTGCGATGGTTTCTTCTTTAGAGGGAAAAAGGTCATCATTGTTGGTGGCGGTGACTCTGCAATGGAAGAGGCAAATTTTCTAACCAAATTCGCTACAGAAGTGAGATTAGTTCATCGAAGAAATGAGCTAAGGGCATCAAAAATCATGCAAGACCGTGCACGTAATAATCCGAAGATCACATGGAGTTTGAACTCTACTCCGATTGAAGTTATTGCTGATGAAAAAGGCGTAACAGGTCTAAAAGTACAACATAATGACACTGGCGTCGAAGAGATCATTGAAACGGATGGTGTTTTTATTGCGATCGGGCATCGTCCAAATACTGCTTTTCTACAAGGTCAATTAAAAACAGATGAGACTGGATATATCTCCGTAACTCCCGGTACTACAGAAACTAATATTCCTGGAGTTTTTGCATGTGGTGACGTTCAAGATCACCGTTATCGTCAAGCAATTACAGCTGCTGGAACGGGATGCATGGCGGCACTAGATTGCGAAAGATTTCTTGAAGACAATGCCGTACACGAGCGGAGTATTTTAGAATCAAAACAATATCAAGCTTTGGTTAAAGATAAAATATTCATTGGTGGAGCAGAAGATGTTGAATCCATGATCCACAACGAAGGTGTGGAGGTAGTCGTAGATCTACGTGGAGAAGCGGAGCAACCTGCCTTTTCAAATCCTACGGTCCAATGGATACAGATTGCACTAGGGGACAATACCCTAGAAAATCAGGATGTACTTTTTAAACAAGCGATTGATGAGGTAGTGAATGCCTATAGAAATGGAAAGAAAGTTGCCTTCCACTGCAATGGTGGTCGTGGCAGGACGGGCGCGGTAGCTGCTGGAACACATTTAACACTAGGATTAAGCAATACACTCCAAGAAGCCGAAGAGAAAGTAAAAGAAATCCGTCCAGAGATCAACATTAAGCCTGGACAAAAAGAAGCGTTGAATAAACTCTTTTCCAAGTAATAGGATGGGTGTTCAGGTTATGGAAAAGGCCAAAAAAACCATCTATTTTTTATGCACGGGGAATTCTTGCAGAAGTCAGATGGCAGAAGGGTTTACAAGACATTACTTTGGGGAAGATTTCAATGTTTTCAGCGGCGGCTTATTTGCTAGAGGAGTTCATCCTTTTGCAATTAAGGTGATGCTTGAGAAAGGTATTGATATCTCTAATCAGACGTCTGATAGTATCAACACAGAAATGTTGATGAAAGCGTCACTTGTCATCACCCTCTGTAAAAAAGCTGAAAACACGTGTCCAATTCTTCCAAAGTCAATCGTTACCTTTCATTGGGGACTGGAAGATCCGGCTTGTTTCGTTGGGGATGAAGAAGAAATAATGGAGAAGTTCCATAATACACGTGATGAAATTGAGCTGAGAGTGACGGCGTTAAAAAGAATTTTGGAACGTTTAAAAAGTACGACAAACTAATGGCATAAGCATACACAAGTAAATCTGAACGATCTGGGTTTAGACGTTCCTGTTTGTTACTGTTTCGGGTGGACAAGAGCACGCATTACTGACCGTGTCGTATAAGTGAGTAAGTTAAATCCATTCATGTTGGTTGTGTGATCGAATCAAAAATGCACAAGGAACTTATGTATGGAGAATGTTACCACGTTCATACGAAGCAACAATAGGGTATAGAAACTTGTAAATCACCATTTGAGAATAATTCTAAACACCAAGACTGCCTGAAAAATGGCGGTCTTATTTTGTATCCTTCGCTGTTATGTTAAGGGAGAGGAATATGATATTTGCATCATATAAGTATTCACTGAAAATAATGCATTAGACTGTGAAAAAAAAGTTGTAGACTAAGAAAATAATGATTTAGACTAACTTAAGTCATTACACTAACAGGCAGATTAACACAAAAAAAGGAATTGGAAATTTAATAGAGAAACACTTCTTTAAACAATTGAAATTTCTAATAAATGATAATTGAAACGAGGATTAGATGATGAAACTTAATAATCTGTATAATTTTAAAAATCCAGTTAAACATTTTCTTGATATAGATTCTCTTAGTTTTCCTGAAAATATATCTTCTTTTACACTTAAAAATTTAAGTTGGGTTAAACCTATTAATTTTAGAGTAAAAAAAAATGAAGACAAATATCGCACCCTTAAAATGCCAAATATCTTGAATTTCGTTGCTGCCTATGAACAATTTAAAGATTTTCCGTATTTTGATGATGTTCAACGTTTGGATTCTCATCATAAACGCTTAGCGACTAACATCAATACCGGTGATTTTGTATCAGGGGAATATGGTAGACAGCTAGAAATGGATTTTGAAAAACTATGTATATACGATATTTTATTGAAAATAGATATAAAAGAATACTACGGAAGGATATACACCCATCATATAGATTGCTTAGGAAGAGAAGGTTTTCTGACTAATATGAATTTAGGACAAACAAACGGTTTAATAATGGGAAATTACTTATCATTGTATTTTGCAGAAACTATTTTAAAAAATATTAGTAGCGAAATTAAGAATGAAATAGAAGAATCAAATATAGACTGTGAATTTAATTATTTCTCTGACGACTTTTACTTCTTCTGTAATAAGAGTGATGCTGATAATATATTAAAAATTTTCGATAAAGTATTAGAAAAATATGACCTTGAGAGAAACGAAGATAAGAAGGAAGAATGGACTTATGAGACTTTTAACAATTACAACTTAGTAGCAAGGTATTGGAAAAAATTGATAGCACATTGTAATATGCAATATTACAAAGAAACAGATGAACACAAACTTTATTTAATCAACCAAATTCTTTATAGAATGTCAAATTTGGCGGATGATAAACTAAAAAAAGTCTTTATTAATAATGTCTTTAAGACAAAATATTTTAGAGAAAAATTGGATCTTAGGGAATTTAAGGTCATGAGTTATGACTACCACCAGCTATGCTTTATCCTAAAATTTTCTCCCGAAGCCATGTTGTACTCTGTTGATAAATTTAATGCCATGAGCAATTTTGATAATTATAGGCTTTATAAATTTTTTCAAGTTAGATATAGAGAAGTACTCCAAAAACAATTTAATGACGAACAATTATATTATTATTATGCAATAAAGATATTCGGTTTTTCAGATGTTTTTAATGGAACTACTAGTGCTGTGCTTCAGTCAAATAATCAACTATTAATTTCATATTACTTAAAAGATGGGCTATTTAGTGACAACGAGATTGATCTATTAAAAGAAAAAGATGACGAACAATATTGGTTTCAAAATTACCATTTAATATTATATACAACTGGTTTACTAGATGATTTAGATAATAGCATAAATAAATATTTAATTCCTAAGAATGCAGATAATGATACCAAAAAAAGTTCTTATTTGAAGTTTTATAAGGAGAACATTGGGTTGAAAAAATCAATAATTAGAGACATATCAGATGTTACTGATGAAATCATCAATTACTTAACATTAAAATTTGAGGAAAACGAGGTGGCTTTTTCAGAAGAGCAAGCCGAGAATATGGAATGATTTTATTTAACATTACTAATTGATCCAGATGGATTAGGTACTATTAGCAGCATTGAGCTATCGGGTTCGATAGTTCAATAAAACAGCGGGAGTCTAGAACTGAACTGCACCCCGTCAAGTAGACAGTACAATTAATAAAAATTTAGGCGGCCTTGGTCCTGAACTCCATCGGACTGAGGCCGTTTAATTTTGCTTGTAATCGTTCGTTATTGTAAAAGTGGATATAGGCCTCAATATCTCTCTCAAGTTCCTCAAAAGTATGGTACATGTGCAAATAGTACTTCTCACACTTGAGGGTCCCCCAAAAAGATTCCATTGGGCCGTTATCGATACATCGTCCCACACGGGACATGCTCTGTATTTTGTTGTTGTCATCCAAAAGTTTCTTAAAGCCCAAGGAGGTGTATTGGTAACCTCGGTCGCTATGAAGCATGGGGCTGCTTCCTGGTGCTGCCTGCAAGGCCCGTTTCAACGTCTGGAATACAAGTGGATTGTTATTGGAACGCCCTAATACATAGGCGACGATGGATTTATCATGAAGGTCGAGAATAGCGCTTAAATACGCTTTCTTGCCGTTACCGTACTTGAATTCCGTTACATCGGTGAGCCACTTTTCATTCGGTGCATCGGCATGGAATTTACGGTTTAGTAGGTTTTCCGCCACCTGCTGCGGCGTGGCATTTGTGTACTTCTTTTTCTTTCTCCGGATAACAGACTGGATTCCCATTACCTTCATTAGCCGTTCTACGCGTTATGGTTAATGGTTTTTCTGGTTTGTTTTCGCATATGCAGGGTTAATTGACGGTTGCACGCTCAAGCTATTACAAGTGGCAAAATCGCAAACCCAGTGCTCGAGAGATGGAGAATGAGAAGTTTACCAAGGTGATGATGACCATCTATGAGAAAGTGGAGCACACCTTTGGATACCTGAAAATGTTCAGCTGTCTTTTGGTAATTATGTTCATGTGCCAGACAATACTGCACAATCTCAATCCGTTCTTGCCAAGTCGTAGAGCGACCCTTTGTCATAGCTTTTGCTTCCCCTTTATAGACTTTTAAGCTGCTATGACCATTATACTTGTTGATCCAATTAAAAAGCTGTCTCGTGCTAGCAATCTTGTAGTTATCGATGATCTGGTACTGAGACAATCCCCCCTCAAGGTGATCCTTTACCGCTCGGAGCTTAAGCTCAGCACTATAGCGTTGAAGATGTGTACGACGCTCTAACCCTTCAAATCCATACATCTTGTACCGACGCTGCCATCTCATTAAAGTCGTCTTGCTAATCTCATATTTCTTCGCAGCTGCCAGGAAACCAATTTCCCCATTTGATACTTCTTCGAGAATGGCGAGTTTCTCCGAAGCATTATATTTATCTCTAGACATGAAAAAGCTCCTCTCACAATAGCAAGCTTTTTATTATTTCGCCTGTCTACCGTATGGGGAGCATATCAAACTTTATTTTTTGGTCCAATGGCTACCGCTGTTTTGATTGGTAGGGTCAGTCCAATACTTATTTCTAACGAATTGCCGGATAATTGTCCGTCAAGATTACGCCAAATCAACAGTTTCAGTTTAAATCTTTAATATCTTCGAACACTCAGTGATAAACCATGCAGATAAAAAGGTTGCAATCTACAAGTAAATTGAGTATAACTAATTCATGAGGTGAAAAGATGTGGAGGATGTACGCGATTTATTTCAAATAATGATTAGGCGATTTGGGTTCCTAAATAAAAACTGTTGTTCAGTAGGTGGGGTGGATCTTTCTGTCGTTCAAAGCCAAATTCTGTATGAAATTGACCGCCGACATAAGCCGTCTATTCAGCAGGTAGCAGAGGCATTGGGGACTGATATAACAACTTTTAGCCGACAAGTCCAATCATTAATGAAAATGAATCTGGTGAAGAAAACCCCTACGCCAGAGGACAGAAGAGTATTTGAACTATCTTTGACAACAGAAGGAACTTTTGTAGCTGCGATGATCGATCAGCAAATGAATGCGTACTTGAATGAAATTTTTTCGCATATGAATGACTTTGAAAGAGAAACAGTAATTCGTTCCGTCAAGCTATTGAATGAGGCGATGTCAAAATCAGGTCAGTGCTGTGCTCCTACCCAAGGGTAGTTCTTTCTTAATAAAAACTTGCATTATGCAAGTAATTTTAATTTTTGAGGTGATTTACTTGGAACAATTGTGGGATGTCATTATCATTGGGGGAGGGCAGGCTGGTCTTGCTTCCGGGTACCATTTGAAGAGAAAGGGAATTTCTTTTTTAATTTTGGAATCTAGTGATCAGGCTACTGGTTCTTGGCCGCATTATTACGATAGTCTAAAGTTATTTTCACCAGCGCGTCTTTCATCATTACCAGGAATGAAGATCAGAGGAACAGCAGACCATTACCCACGCCGAGACGAAGTCATTTGCTACCTACAAAAATATGCTCAAAAGTTCGATTTACCGATTAGGACGAATCAGCAGGTCATAGCGGTGGAGAAAAATAAAGATAGCTTTATGATCGAGACGCTGGCAGGTGATAGGTTTAGGGCACGAGCCATCATTAATGCGACAGGCTCTTTTCATAACCCGTTTACACCAGAAATCAAGGATCGAGATAGCTTTAAAGGGGAAGTACTTCATTCATCAGCGTATCGAAATCTAAATAGGTTTAAGGGGAAACGAGTAATTATCGTCGGACGTGGAAATTCAGCTGTTCAAATTGCCGTGGAGTTAGCGGATCATAGCTATACTTCACTAGCAGTTCTACAACCGGTTGAGTTTGTTAAACAAAAAATCTTTGGCCTGGATTTGCATTATTGGATAAGAGCTCTCGGGTTAGATACATTCCCATTTTGGAGGTTTGGTAAAAAGGCACCTGTGCCAAGTGCGGTTGCAGACTTAGGGGATTACAAACAAAAGATAGAGGCTGGAAAACCAGATCAACAGAACATGTTTACGTCCTTTTACCCCGATGGCATCATTTGGCCAGATGGAACGAGGGAGGCTGTAGACACGGTCATTTTCGCGACAGGGTATCGTCCAAATTATTCTTACCTCAATTTAATCGGAGCATTGGACTCTGACGGGAGAGCCTTACAAAAAGCCGGAATAAGTCTTTCTGTTCCTGGTTTATATTTTGTAGGGATCGAAGGGCAGCGTTCCTTCGCTTCTGCCACACTAAGGGGGGGGGCCAGACGCGAAATACGTAGTTAAACATATCGATCATTATCTAAAGAAAAGGATGTAGTCGTCCGTCAGACCAATTTTAGATGAGAATGAAATGGTTATGAATATCATCAAAACATGCAGACACTTACGAATATATCGCTCAAGAAATTGGAAAATTCCGCAAAACAATAGTTGCATTTATCAATTGTTGTAATGTAAGATGGATTCAGGTGATGAAGATGAAACAGTTAGCTCAATACGTTAACATTAGAGAAATATTTCAGGTATTAGTAAGGCGCTTTGGGGTTTTACAAAAGGATGGGGCACAATGTTGTGGCATCTCAGTTGTTCAAAGTCATATTCTTTATGAGCTCCAAAAGAGGCCGAACATTTCCTTGAACGAACTCTCAGACATCTTATCCATCGATACAAGTACACTTAGTCGCCAGGTTAATTATCTTGTAGAAATGGAGATGGTTAACCGGTTGCCTGATCCCAAAGATAGGCGGTATGTTGTTCTCTCGCTAACACAAAAAGGTGAAGAGCAACACAAAGAAATTGCGGCTTACATGGAAACCTACATCTTGAATGTTTTTAATCAAATTCCAGCAGAAAAGCATGAGCAGGTTTTGGAAAGTCTTCAATTAGTTAGTGATGCGATGAAGAATAGCGCAGATTGTTGTACCCCTCCTCTATAACTTAGAGGAGTTTACTTAACAGATATAGTTGCAAATATCAATTATTTAAAAAGGGGATTGATGAAAAATGAAACTACCTGTTGCCATTATCGGTGGAGGACCAGTCGGGCTAGCAGCTGCGGCACAACTTATAGATAGAGGAGAGCCATTTGTAATCCTGGAGGCAGGGAGTCAAGTAGGGGCCAGCGTTTTGGAATGGGGACATGTACGCATGTTTTCACCATGGGAATATAACATGGACAAAACGGCAGTTACCCTGCTCTCCAAACATGAATGGGTTTCACCGAATCTAAATGACATTCCAACGGGTAAGGATCTCGTAGAAAAGTATATGCAGCCACTTGCGGACATTCCAGAATTAGCACTGTTCATTCACGTAAACAGCAAAGTCATTTCCATTGGGAAAAAAGACATCGATAAAATGAAAACCAAGGGAAGAGATCAAGTACCTTTCGTTATTCACTATGAACAAAATGGCCAACAACAAACACTTGAGGCAAGAGCTGTCATCGATGCATCCGGAACTTGGAAACATCCTAATCCGGTTGGATCGGGAGGTATCTTCACAAAGGGTGAGACTGAGGCCTCTAATCGTATCACCTACGGCATTCCTGATGTATATGGAAAGCAACGTGATCGCTATGCAGGGAAGAAGGTTTTGGTCGTAGGGAGTGGGCATTCTGCTATTAACACGATACTCGAATTAAACCGTTTGAAAAATGAGGAGCCAACCACTGAAATCGTGTGGGCGCTACGGAAAAAAAGCATTCAGGAAACGTATGGCGGCGGTGACGCTGACCAATTGCCGGCACGTGGAGCGCTGGGAACTTCCATTAAAAATTTAGTGGAGAACGGCCGTCTAACCGTATATACACCGGTTCAAATTCAGGAGATTTCCAACCAAAGTGGTGTTCTTGTCATTCAGGGAATGATGAACGGTGAACCGTTCCAACTGGATGGCGTCGACGAAATTATCACAAATACGGGTTCAAGACCTGATACTCAATTCCTGAGAGAAGTTAGATACCAAGTTGATCCTGCTATTGAATGCGTTCCTGCACTAGCAGATCTCATTGATCCCAACATCCATAGCTGTGGAACAGTTAGACCACATGGTGAAGCAGAGCTTCGTCAGGCCGAGAAGGATTTTTATATCGTGGGAATGAAGAGTTACGGGCGTGCTCCGACATTCCTACTTGCGACAGGTTATGAGCAAGTGAGATCTGTAGTTGCAGCACTTGTGGGGGATTGGGATGCTGCGAAGAGAGTAGAACTTCACCTACCAGAGACCGGGGTATGTAGCATAAATAATGCGGAGCTAGCTTTGCAGGAAGAGTCGTCTTGTTGCACACCAACACCTGTAAAATCAAACAGTTGTTGTGAAGTGGACCCCCAAAAAGAAAGTGCACAGGAAACAGCATCAAGCTGCACACCACAGACAGGCAAATCGTCCAATTGCTGCGGATAAGGAAAACAGGTCACGCTTTATTGGAACCGAGTCGCACCATGTAACAAGAATAGGTCCCCTGTCTTTCCAGATGGGGGATCTTTTATAAGCAAGACACAGAAGGATGAAATATGAAATGGATCAGACAAAACAGGTAAAGGTCATGGCTTATATTACGGCTATATGTTTACTTGGTGATTCCATGCTGTATGTTGTGTTACCGACACATTGGGAGGAGATAGGATTAACTTCATTGTGGGAAGTTGGCATCCTGCTATCAGTGAACAGGCTCATCCGACTTCCATTGGGACCACTTATTGGATGGATTTACCGAAAAATGAGCATCCGTACTGGATTACTAATTGCTATTTTGTTATCCATTGTAACCACGACATCTTATGGATTATTTTCAACCTTTTGGCTCCTTTTGATTATGAGGTGTATTTGGGGGATTGCCTGGTCATTGTTGAGGTTAGGCTCATACTTTGCGATTTTAGATGCATCCACGGAACAAAATCGCGGACATCTCATGGGAACCTTTAATGGACTTTATCGGTTAGGAAGTCTTTTTGGAATGCTGCTTGGTGGAATCTTTGCCGATTTTGTAGGCTTGGAGCTTGTGGCAAAGATATTAGGGTTCCTAGCTCTACTTGCCCTTCCATTGTTATCCCTTGTGAGCATTCAATCGACTGGGAAAGGCAGTGATTCACAAACAGCAGTTGCTGGGCAGCGGCTATTATTTTTGAAGGATCGAAGTGTTCTATGGACATTTGCTACCTCTCTCGTAGTAACGATGCTTTTTCAGGGGATGTTTATCTCGATTCTCAGCTATGTTATTGAGTCTAATAATCCTCATATGAGCCTGTTTGGGGTTGGTATTGGAGCAGCGTCATTGGCAGGGATATTACAAGCCATACGATGGGGGTGGGAACCACTTCTTGCTCCTTGGTTTGGGAAATTATCAGACGGGGGAAACAAGAGACTTGCTTTGTTAGTTACATCACTATTTATAACAGCTTTCTTGTTTGCCATGGTGCCGATTGATATTTCTTTTGGCCTTTGGTTATTGGTTTTGATGGGAATTCAATTAATGGCTACCGTACTGACAACGGTTATGGATGCGATTGCATTAGATGTTGCACAAAGGACGTCAAGAGTGGCTGTGATGACGGGCTTTACTGTCATTACTGATTTAGGGGCAGCTATTGGTCCTACGCTAGGCTATTTTTTGGTATCGGTTCTTGGGTTAGAAAAAACGTATTGGATAGCAGCAGGAATTTGGTTGATTCTTTGGGTTACTTGGCATTTCTCAGGTCGAAAGATACTAGGCTCCTTGACTTATGAGAAAGGAACAGAAAGAGTCACGTGAGCAAATGAAACGGTGTTTGGTTAACAAGGGATCAGATTAATTGTTAAAGGGGAATCGCTATGAACCTTTCTATTCGAAAAGCAAGGGAAGAAGACCTTGAGTCTATCTTAGCGATATATAATCAAGGTATTGCAGATCGAATTGCCACTCTGGAAGCAGAAGAAAAGGATTACAGCTACATCCAAAAGTGGTTTGATGATCATAGGGGTCGATACGCTGTACTCGTCGCCGTTTTGGAAGATGAGATCATCGGATGGGCATCCCTCAATCGTTATTCTCATCGAAGTGCTTATGATGGTGTTGCGGATTTATCCATTTATATTGAAAGAACTTATAGAGGAAAAGGCGTCGGGAAGGTTCTTTTAGAGAAGCTTGAGGAGATTGGTCGATCCCAGCACTTTTACAAAATTCTATTGTTCACATTCCCATTTAATGGTCTCGGGCAGGGATTATATAAGAAAAGTGGGTACCGAGAGGTGGGGGTTTTTCAGAACCAGGGTGTTTTAGATGGGAAATTTGTTGATGTGATGGCCATGGAGAAATTACTACTCTAAGGAGAAGTGGAAATATGAAAGTGAACAGAGGGAGCGTATTAAGTAAGGAGTATTTTCTCTCTTACTTTAAGCATGTTATGTTAGTCTTTCAATGTGATGCTGAAGAGGCTAAATTGAAAACACTAGAACTGCTTTTTCGTGGGGACTTAGGTGCTTATGGTGAAGAGACACATAAAAATTTTGAAAGTGCTTATCATGATTTGACATTGTTATAAGGGCTGTAGTAGATGCACCCATTAGTTAAGCAAAGGCTGCCGGAATGGACACTGGCAGCCTCTTTTTGTAGAAAAATGATGAAATTGTGTTTGACCAGCTTCGCCACATTTTTAATTGATGAATGCTTGAAAAAAATTTAGCAACAGTTGTTGTTTGTACGAAATAGACAACAAAGTTCAGCAGATAACAAATGGTTGACCTCTTTATGATTCAATTCGTAGTAGTTCATCGTTGCATCTGATTCTTTTATTAAGAGGTTCACATCAAGAAGAATTTTGAGGTGGTAAGAAAGTTTGGATTGTGCCATATCCAATAGATCGGCGAGATCGCTTACATTAACCCTTCCATGCTGTGTTAATTCATACATGATTTGAAGCCTTTTCTTATCAGCCAACGCTTTGAACTTTGCTTCGTACGTCTCGAAGGTTATATCCATTTGGTTTAAGATCGGTAGTTCGTTCATATTTGCATCCCTTCATCAAATTTCTTTGATGATGCTACTGTACTCCTCATTTTTCCAAAATGCAACAGAAATATCAAGAAAAATTGATGAATATGTAATTGGATTCTTTTGCTTCGTTTGAGCTTAGAAAAACGACACAGAATATTAATTCTGTGTCGTGATATGCAGGAAAATATATGCCATCGTTGAGGCGGTATAAGTGAGAAAAAACACCAGAGTCTCCTTATGTAACAATGGGGCCAGAGCATATTACAGAACATGCGTTTTAGTGGATCGATAGGAGCAAAACTTCAAGCAGGGTTGGTTGCATGTCCCTGCCCAAGTGAGCTCGATATTACAAATTATCGGACAAGGGCTGGTTTTTAAACTATTCCAGAAATTGTAGTACAACAAGTTAATTAATGATAAAATAGTACTATTATAAAAAGGGTCAAGGGTGGGTAGAACTATGTCTAACTACGATTCATATTTGGATAGTTCGCTAGAGTACTTGAAGCAATATATAAAAGATATGAAAAGTAGACCAATATTATTTATTGGTTCTGGTTTTTCTCAAAGATACATATATTCTCCAACCTGGCGTGGCTTACTGAAGCAATTAATAGATGAAAATCCTGAAATAGATATGCCGATAGAGTTTTTTATCCAAGAACATAATGGAGATTACGCCAATATAGCTTCTGAACTAGTTGATTATTATCGTAATTATGCTTGGAAAAATCGTGCAAACGAAGAACAATTTCCTGCTTTTTTATTCAAGGCAAAATCAAGAAGCATTCATTTAAAATATAAAATTACATCAGTGTTAATACGTCTTATGGATCAATTTGAAGCCGATACACACGAACTACATGAGGAAATTGATTTAATTAAAAAATTAAACCCACAAGCGATTATTACAACTAATTATGATAACTTATTAGAAAAGCTTTTTCCGAAGTACGAAGCAATAGTTGGGCAACAAGTTATTCATCAGAAGAAATCAACTGATATTGGCCATATTTTAAAAATTCATGGTTCGGTAGAAGATTGCAATAGCATAGTTATTGAACAACAGGACTATGATAACTTCTTTAAAAAGCAAATATATTTAATTGCTAAACTATTTACATATTTTATGGAACATCCCATTATATTTATAGGTTATAGCTTAAGTGATGAAAATATTAAATCCATCCTATACAATGTTAAGCAAATTATTGATTCGGAAGCAGAACCAATGATTGAAAATATGTGGTTTATTGACTGGAGTAGAGAGCCAATTAACCCTGATGCAACAATGCAGAAGGAAAAGTCTATCCCAGTTGGCAATGGCGAATCTGTACGTGTCAACTATATAAAATTGCACACTTATGAGAAGTTATATGACGCACTCTATCAAGATTCGGTGGACATTGAATTTTTAAAACAAATTGAAGAAACGGTTTATAACGTTGTAAAAAGTGATACCATTACGAATTTAGAAGTTGATATTGCTAGTTTAAAATATCTCACAGATAGAGACAATTTCTTGAATTATTTTACGACTTCGGAAGGAAATGTGGTTGAGGGTGCCCGGTCAATGTTAACTTTTGCTCATATTAGCGACGCTAACCAATTAGCATCTCAGTTCTGTTTTACCGCATCTCAACTTAGTCAGAAAGTGTTTGATAAACCAATTTCATATTGGTCTTATGCTTATGCATTAATTGAAGATGTCCGTATTAAAACTGGAGTAGATTTAAGAGCGAGTAATAACAAATATCATGTTTTTATGAATGGAGTAAGTCGATTTTCAATAGAAATGGTCAACTTGCTTAAAAAGGTTAAAGACATGGAACCTTACACAATTAATATAAATAACCAAGAAATAGCATATCCAATTGAAGGGAAGTAAAACAAAACGCCCCATATTCAGGAGCGTTTTTTTGTTTATATCAAATTATCTTTTTCGACATTCTATCCAAAAAATTTCCTAGTTACCTTGGAAGCATTTGATCTTTTAGGTTAGTTGCTAATGCTCTTGACCCACTTAAGCCTTTTAAATACTTTAACGGTCCTTCTGCCGACCAGTCTAAAGATAACCGGTTAACGATCCTTTGAATTGCCGCAAGATCTAAATATTTTTTTCCTTCCGCAATATATTTCGGTAACACTTGATTTCCTGCAATAGATAGTGCATCCAAACAAACGATATGTGTTAAGCGATAGCTTTTATAATCATTCCATTCGTCTGAGAATTTCTGACGTATAGTATCATAATAACTCATTGCTATTGCTAGTTTTTCTTCTTTGGATAGATTTGATATTAAGTGATCCGCAGTCAGGAAGTGCAGAGTTCTATAAAGATTCTGTAACGTAATATGTCGACCTTTAGTACGTTTTCCGATAATACTTCCAATACTGTAGAAAGGACTTTCCTTTCTCGAAATTAATTCAGTTGCAATCCAGCTAATGTCGTCTGAATCACGCCGTAAAAATTTACTTAGAGATGGTCCTATGCCTTTTGCTTTGGTATTTATAGTATCAAACAATCTTATCTCTTCGTCCTCATCAAGGGAATGGAATGCAAGGAAAGGAACGTTAATGTCGGAGTTTGTTTCCTTGATGTACTTTTCTATGCCTCCCATGCGATGTTGACCATCCATCAAAGATGCTTTTCCTTTACATATTAAGCGACCGTAAGACGTACGCTGTCTATCGTAAGCTACAAATTCCCAATTAGAAGCCGCGTTCAATAGAATAGGCGTAAAAAGAGCTTCTTCTCCTTTGGACAAATAAGTGGCGAAGTCATTACACCTTTTCAAATCAACTGGACGCTGATATCCCTTTCCTGTAGGTAAATCAAAAGGTTTTACAAACATCAGTTGGAGCCCAACTAGTGCAGAGACATAACTTTGATAGGCTACTTTACCTCGGATTTTACATTGTAAGACATTTTCAATCACAATTTGACTTGGAAGTGAACTCATGTTAATAGGCTCCTTGGTGTCATTTTTCTTCAAATATAGATTTTATAAGATCTAAAATCAAATGGGAATATATGCTTTAGGTGTGTTCAACTTAAATGTCCACTTTCCTACTCTGGTAAAGAGGGGTGGTGGTGACTTGACTAACCTAGCCAATTTAGCATCTTATGTAGGTGCTAGAATTAGATTGTTAAGAAAAAACAGGGGGTTAACCCAGGAGCAACTGGGTGAGAAAGTCCAGCAACCTCAATCCTACATCGGTGCAATAGAACGGGGAGAAAAGAATATCTCCCTTGATACATTAGAACGAATAGTTACAGCTTTAGACGTAGAGCCAGGTGATTTGTTTGTCTCATATCTTAGACGATCAGAAAAAGAAGAGTTAGAAAAAGATAAGCACTTAGATGCATTTTCCTTACAACTCCGAAATCGTTCACTGAATGAAGTGCAAATCATATCAAAATTAGTTGCAGATGTACTAAAAGCATTGGATTCAAAGTAATGAACTCGTCGCACCTTCTTTTGGGATTGGTTTATACGGAATAAAAGACTGCCATTATCTGGCGGTCTTTTTTTAGTGCGCCACGCATGGCGACTAACTAGGTGGTGAAAGTCCACTGTGGGGGTTTGTAGTTACCAACCACTAG
>NZ_CANMZW010000056.1 GCF_947502445.1 uncultured Brevibacillus sp. | reverse complement strand
TTCTTACTCATGATCTTCCCCAATCCTCATTTTTTCTCAAGTATACAGAAATGTACCCTATAGGTAGACTTTTTTAATGTGTCTACTCTATAGGGTACATTTTACTCGGCTGCATCCCTTTTTCCTTATTTCGTTGCACCTGTGGAAAACCGGGACGATTGGGACGGGTTAACGTTCCCCTCAGCATCCTTTAGTTGACCACCGATGAGATTGATTTGATAGCTGGTATGTGGCAGCCACGACGCTCCCTTAGGTTTTACCGTAATCGTTCGTTTGCTCTTGTTCCATGTAACCGTATGTGGAATAACCGTGCCCTTGGCATCCTTCACCTGGATGAGACCAGCTGCCGTTTTGCTGGACAGAATCGTTCCATCTTTCAGGAAAACATCCTCTGCAAATTGCAGCGTTATTTTCTCCTGAAGCTTCACCTTCTTCGCACCATCCCCCGGCAAGATCACCGCTTTGGGAGGGATTTGATCCACAAGCTTCTTTGTGGAAAACGTACTACTGACCTCTGGATTGAGCTGACCCTTTGTGTCCTTCAGCTTCTTTTGCAGCAGTGTAACCTTGTAAGTTTGGCCCGCTTCCAAATTTCCAACCGGATCTACTGTCACGCTGCGATTTGTCTTGTTCCATTTTGCTGTAAAGGAGATCTTCTTTTTCTTCGCATCCGTTAGTTGAATCGCGGATACAAGTGCTTTTTCGGTTATTTCCTTATTGCTTGCTAGCTTGATTTGCTGGGAAAAGGACAGTGTTATAACTGCTTCAGGGTCGATCTGAGCAGCATTACTCGTCGGAGTAATCCTCACTCCCCAATCGCTCTCCCCTTTGGCCCACGCAGACTGTGTCATCAGCAGCAAAAGTCCCAGTACACTTATGAAATGCAACCATCTGATACCCATCCACTTCTTCATCCCACACCTCCTGTTTTACGGTCAACTCCTCCAACAGCATTGGCGGCTTTCTGACCGATTACAGGCATTGTAGGAAAAGACAGACGGGTTGTTCAAAAAAATTTTTGAATCAAGACTCTGGCTCCTCCTCGGAGTGAATCAAGATTTTCTTCAGTTTTCGTTCAAATTCCAGACGTGGAATCATCACACTATGATCACAGCCGGTGCACTTGATGCGCACGTCCATCCCCATGCGGATAACCTTCCATGCATTCGTTCCGCACGGATGCGGCTTTTTCATCTGAACGACATCCCCCAGTCCAAACTGCTTCCGTTCCATTCTCTCTTTCTCCTCCCTGATCTACGCTTGTCCTTTTCCTGGCATCGCGACAATTTTGGGATATGGTATCTGGATGCCACGCTTGGTAAATTCGGTTCTGATCATCGCACGCAGGTTACGATTAACTCCATGGTGAGTATTTGGCTTACATTCTGCAGTCACACGCAAGACGACCTCCGATGGCCCTAAAGATTGCACGCCTAATATTTGAGGCTCCCCAACGATATCTGTCAATTCGGTTTGAGCAAGCTGCAAAACTTCCTTCAGTACCTGCTCTACCTGATTCAAATTTTCCTCATACGCAACGGATACATCGACGACAGAAAGTGTATTTTGCAGCGAAAAATTGGTCACTTGCGTAATCGTTCCGTTCGGGAAAATGTGTACCTCGCCAGTCCAACTGCGGACACGAGTTATCCGCAGGCCGATCTCCTGAACCGTTCCCGTCATATTGTTAATGGTAACGACATCCCCTACCGCAAACTGATCCTCAAAAATAATGAAGAAACCGGTAATAATATCGCGCACCAAGCTCTGCGCTCCGAAACCGACTGCGAGTCCCAGCACCCCTGCACTCACTAATACCGGTTTTAAATCGATCCCCAGCAGCTGGAGTATCATCAGGATCGCCAGGAAATAGAGCGTATAACGCACGATGTTGTTGACCAGTACACGCATCGTATCCACTCTGCGTTGGTCCATCTGAATTTTGCTGTCCTTGCGATGTTGGAAAATCCGATTGACTGCCGCTTGGACAACCGATACGACAATGCGTGAAATCAAAATGATCGCTGCGATTTTTAACAAGACCATTCCTATGTTTACCCACATGTCGGCATCTGTTACATAACCATAAATCTGCGTAAAGACGGTCTCAAAAAACCCTTCTTTTTTCATTCCTCCCGCTCCTTTTGGTTCCCATCCTCATCAATTTCCCGATAGAAATCCGAAAACTGGCGAAAATAGCCTCGTACTACCACTTGTTGTTCTTCCATGATTGTTTTTGCTTGTGAGTAATCTGGCATTGGAAACTCAATGGAAAGCGCACAGCCTGCCGTTATCTCTTTTGGCGTCGGTCTTGTGTCTATATCAATGTCCGCATACTCCAAAAGCATCTCTGCCCGCAAGGCTTGCTGTGTGGAGTCGAATGCGATCAGTACGGTCTTTCCCCCCATTCATCTCCCTCCTCATCTGACGTGTCCATTTTTGGCAGCAATGACACCTGTCTTGCTTCTCCTCTTATTGTACTCGTTCAACTTTCCTCTTGCCAGTTTCGCTGATTTTTCAAAACTTCCGTAACCTTCCCATTAGCTGGTATAAAAATGACTTCTCGGTACTATACTGTGAATACTCTTCAAATCTTTGAATCAAGACCGCAAGAGTGGAGGTAGCCATGAATACATTTGAAAATAGCAAAGAATGTTTTTTGCCACCCTTTAAAGTGGAATACCGAAGTGATGACGCAGATGAACATCTGGCACAACACCTTGCGCAACGCTTTCGAAGAGCACCGTACGAAGATGATATTGTCATTGTATGTATTGGGACAGACCGTTCTACTGGTGATGCCCTCGGCCCTCTCGTGGGAACAAAGCTGCAAACAAAGACAACCCGCCATTTGCAAGTATACGGAACATTGGACGATCCGGTTCATGCCATGAATCTGAAAGAAAAAATGGAGCTTATTCAGGATACTCATTCCAAGTCAACGATTATTGCGATTGATGCCTGTCTGGGACAATTCAGCCACGTCGGCAATATCAACGTAATTAACGGCCCATTGAAGCCGGGTGCCGGTGTAAAAAAGGAGCTTCCCCCAGTCGGAACCTTTCATATAACTGGCATTGTCAACGTGGGTGGCTTTATGGAGTATTTTGTACTGCAAAATACGCGTCTCGCTGTTGTCATGAACATGGCAGAGATCATTGCTTCCGGGATCTCAAAGGCAGCGATGCTGACCAGCTCGCAAAGCAGATTAGACAGCGTGCTTCACGACTCATGAGATCAATGCATCATACACGTTTAGAGCCTGTGTCAGACGTTTTTCCCCGTCAGACTTGTTTTCTCCTCTTTCTCAGGTGAACAGGTCTTTTTTCTTTGTTCGTATTCTTTGTATCTGCCGCTCTGCTCAGGTACTTCTTTCGTCTGCCTGTGCTTGCGAAACGACCCGTTTATCCACAAAAATAAACACAAAGAACGCGAATCACCGATAATAGATAAGCAAATTTCCCGATCCTGTACCGATTTAACCAGTTTTTATGTCGGGACTCGTTTGTTGTTTTTGCCACCAATGCATCAAAGCCTGCCCCAATCGAATTGACGGCCACCCGTCCGTTTATCTTCAGCAAGTCTATCCATCGCTCATCTCGATCGGTCATCACCCTATCCAAAGCCTCCAGCGGATCTTTTGGCACTCCATGTCCTCGTGCATAATCGTTCCCTGATCCAGCAGCCACATGACCGAAAATACACTTTTGGCCTGACTTTTGAATGCCATTGATCACTTCATGAACCGTACCGTCACCACCTACTGCTATTAATTTTTTTACTCCCTCTTTTTGTATCAGCTCAATTGCTAATTTTTGAGCTTCCCCCTCTCCTGATGTCTGCCTCATGAGATAATGAGCTCCTTGGCCCCGTAACGCCCGCTCCAGATGCTCCCATACTGTTTTTCCTTTCCCATTCCCCGATACTGGATTGACGATAAAGCCCAACATACGTTTTTCCGCTCCCCATCGCTGCTTTCCCATCCTTTTGCGTTTATTATCGCATGTCCTCCTCCATTTTTTTAGAACCAGCTACAAATAATCTTGCAAACGAATACGCAGAGCTCTCTAAGACTTTTCGCCTGTTTTCTTGTTTCATGATTTAAAACGTGGCAACACCATGTCTTTTGGCGGATATTTGCTGTCTATACAAAAAAAATAGCCCTTCCTGTTTGAAAGAGCATTTGTGTTTCTTTATGAAAATAGCTTCGAGAACCATTCCATAAATGGAACCCCGAGTGCAGCAATCAATAAAGCGGGCAGCATGTTTGCCACGTTAATTTTTTTGATTTCCAGGACATTGATGCCAATTGCGATAATCATTAAGCCACCGACAGCCGTCAATTCTACTAGCATGGCGTTCAGCATCGTTTGGCTCACGATACCGGAAATTTGAGTGGACAGAAGCGCAATCAAGCCTTGATACACAAACACCGGAATAGCCGAGAATAATACGCCGATTCCAAGCGTTGAAGTAAAAATAATTGCAGAAAACCCGTCTATCAACGCTTTTGTATACAAAATATCGTGATTATCGCGCAATCCACTATCCATGGCACCCAATACACCCATGGCCCCAATGCAGTAAACTAAAGTGGTTGTTACAAATCCAGTAGCAATGCCGCCTTCTTTTCCTTTTCCGATCTTGCGCTCCAACCAGTGTCCGAGTCTGTTTAAGCCTTTTTCAATGCCTATCAACTCTCCGATAATGGAACCCAATACGATGCTGATGATAACTAGTAAAAAGTTGTCTGAGCCAAAGCTCATCTTAATGCCTAACACGATTACAGCCAAGCCAATTCCTTGCATAACTGTTTTCCGAATGGACTCAGGTATGCGGGTCAAAAGACATCCTAATAAGGAACCAACCACGATAGCCGCCGCATTGACCAGGGTCCCCAACAAGATCACGTTTGTTTCCTCCTACAGATGCCTTACGCAAACGCAGATGAAATTTCTTTTACTGCGTCAATAAGCGCCTCTACGTCTTTGTCTGAGTTAAAAATCCCGAAGCTGGCGCGAACTGCTCCTCGCTGCTTTGTACCTGCTGTTTGATGACCAAGTGGTGTGCAGTGATAGCCGGATCTCGTTGCGATGCCGTATTGCTGATCAAGGATAAAAGACACCTCAGAGGCATCCACTTCTCCTACATTAAACGCAACGACACCTACTCGCTCCGTATCGATTCCTGGCCCATATACTTGTACTCCAGGAATCTCTTGCAGCTGAGCAATCGTCTGCTTTACTAAATCCCACTCGTGCTGACGAATGTTTTCCACACCTTTTTCCATGACAAAAGAAACGCCTGCCTGTAATCCAGCCAATCCAACCGTATTTACTGTTCCACTTTCATAGCGATCAGGTCTTGTTGTTGGCTGTTCGATCGCCTCTGACTGACTGCCTGTCCCCCCATGAATGAGTGGTACCAGATCAATATCATTATGAACGTACAAGCCACCTGTTCCTTGAGGTCCATACAAGCCTTTGTGCCCAGGAAAAGCAAGCATATCGATATGCATTTCCTCAACGTGAATCGGCAATACTCCAGCAGACTGAGAAGCATCTACCAGGAATGTAATTCCCCTCTCTTTTGCTAGCTTGCCCAGCTCAGCTACAGGAAGAATTACGCCGGTCAAATTGGAGGCATGACTCACAACGAGCAGACGTGTATTCGGCTGAATTGCCTTATTAAAATCCTCTACATAAAAATGATGGTCATCCCTTGGTTCAATAAATGTAGCCTCTACCTGACTTGTTTTACGCATGAACTCAATAGGACGCCTCACAGAATTATGCTCCACTGACGAAGAAATGACGTGATCGCCAGGCTTCAAAAACCCTTTAATCGCCTGGTTTAGCGCCTGCGTGGCATTTAGATAAAAAAAGAGGTTATTCGGGTTTTGAATCCCAAACAACCGCGATAACTGCACCCGTGTACGAAACACGGTTTTGCTTGCTTTCATCGCCAGCGTATGCCCGCCTCTGCCAGGATTGGCGGCATAATCTTCTATAGCCTCAGCCATCATGTCTTTGACAGCAGGCGGCTTTGGCCAGGTAGAAGCTGCGTTATCCAAATAGATGATCGCCATGACTACCTCCTACGCTCACTTCTCCGCATTTAGTAAATCTACGATTCGTTGCAAATCTTCCTGTGAATAAAAATCAATTTCGATTTTCCCGCGTTTCGATCCTTTTTTGATTTTAACTGAGGTTCCAAAACGACTACGCAGCCGTTCCTCTATAGCGATCAAAACAGGCTCGTTTTTTGCTGGCTTTTTCTTTTTTGTTTCACGTGAAACACTCAACTGTTTCACTAGTTCTTCCAATTGTCTAACACTCAGACCTTTATCAACAACATCCTTGGCGAGCTGCTGCTGTGCTTTTTCGTCCGTTACTGTAAGCAAAGCACGTGCATGACCCATAGACAAGTCAGCAGCGGAGACCATTTTGCGAATACCCTCTGGCAATTGCAACAAGCGCAGCATATTGGCGACATGCGGTCTACTCTTCCCAATCTTTTTCGCTAGCTGATCCTGGGTGTAATCGTGATGAGCAATCAGCTTCTCATATGCTTCTGCTTCTTCCAATGGATTGAGATTTTCGCGTTGCAAATTTTCGATGAGGGCGATTTCCATCAGCTGTTGATCCGTATAAGCCTTCACTACTACCGGGACCTGCTTCAGTCCAGCCAGCTTTGCAGCACGCAAACGTCTTTCACCCGCTACCAGTTCAAACCCCTTAATACTTTTCCGTACAATCAGAGGTTGGATAATCCCGTGCTCCTTAATAGACCCTGCTAATTCATCAATGGCTGATTGTTCGAATTCCTTACGGGGCTGATACGGGTTGGGACGAATCTCACTCGTGGAAACTTCTTTTACTTGTTCCCCTTCTTCAATGAGATTGGACGTAATAAGTGCATTCAGCCCTTTTCCCAAACCTCTACTCATACCCCTACCACTTCCTTCGCCAAATCAGTATAGACTTCCGCACCTCTTGAGCGCGGATCGTACGTAATAATGGCTTGTCCGTGCGACGGTGCTTCACTCAAGCGAACATTCCGAGGAATAATCGTTTTGTATACTTTTTCTTGGAAGTACTTTTTCACTTCTTCAATGACCTGGATTCCCAGATTCGTACGTGCATCGAGCATCGTCAAAACGACGCCCTCAATCGCTAACTGTGAGTTCAGATGTTTTTGTACCAGACGAATCGTATTTAACAATTGGCTCAAACCTTCAAGCGCATAGTACTCACACTGAATCGGGATCAGCACCGAATCTGCCGCAGTCAGGGAATTGACAGTCAAAATACCCAATGAAGGCGGGCAGTCAATAATGACGTAATCGTACTTGTCCTTTACAACCTCTAACGCCTTTTTCAAACGAACCTCGCGCGATATGGTAGGAACAAGCTCAATTTCTGCGCCTGCCAATTGAATGGTGGCAGGAATGATCATCAGGCCTTCGATGTCTGTAGGCAGAGTGGCATCGACCGGGCTGATGTCGTTAATGAGTACGTCATAAATGCAGTACCGCACATCGGCTTTATTAACCCCGATCCCGCTGGTTGCGTTCCCCTGAGGATCAATATCGACCAGCAGCACCTTTTTCCCCAATGCGGCCAAACAAGCACTTAGATTGACGGACGTAGTCGTCTTCCCGACGCCGCCTTTCTGGTTCGCAACCGCAATGATTTTACCCAACTTCTCCACCTCTTTTTTTCATGTAAGAAAAGTAGAGATCGTTCAACTCTCATCTCTTCTTTCCCTTATCACTCTCCAGAACACGCTGCTCATTGCTTTGGCGAATTCTTTTCGAAAAATGACTGCAGTTTCGCTTCTCGTCCACTACACTTTAATACGTATAACTTCTTGCTTAGGAAACACATCTACCCGTTCCGTTTGGAGAAATCCTTATTCGATCCTCTTTTTCGTGGATCTTTATTTAGAAAGCACCCGTGCTATCGCAAAACAAAGAATTCTATCGATATTTCCCATGTTACCAGATTTGGCGCTTGCCCGTACGCTGTTTTTTTGATAAAGAGCCAATTTGTCCATTATTTTTGTACGAACAGATGCCTTCGTCCCCTTTTTTACAGTCCTGCTTCGCAATTTCGGTAACAAACTTTACCAGATGCGATTTCTTCCTTTATATAATGCTGAAAAAAATGCTGCGAATCACTCGGACTCTTTTCTCCATATCCGCTAGAACCTACAAGAATGAGGGAAAATAGCTCGCTAACAAAGGGACTCCTGCATCATTTGACCAAAAAGAAAAGCGACCTTGTCGCTAGTGTTTACTTTGTATGGGCCAGAACGCCTCGAATCACGTTCTTATTATTTCCCCGCTTCTTTATTTTTCGGGATGCGAATGGTGAACTGATAAAATTCATCATGATCCTCTTCATCAGTTTCAACAGTCAAGCCAGTTTGGATGACCATATCAATGGATTGACGCACTGTATTGATCGCAATCCGTGCATCTCTGGAAAATGCTTTCCACCGCGGCTTTTGTTCCTTTTCTTTCTTCGGATTGTCCGCAACCTCCAAAAGCTGTTTGACACGAACCTCGGTCTGCTTGACGTTCCATTCCCGCTCGATGATCTCAATCAGAACCTTGATTTGCAGCTCGGCATCTTTAAGCGGAATCAGCGCTCTTGCGTGGCGCTCCGTCACTTGTCGAGCTAACAAGGCATCTTGGATTCCCTGCGGCAAATGAAGCAATCGCAGCTTGTTGGCAATTGTCGATTGTCCTTTGCCCAATCGTTGAGCGAGGCTTTCTTGCGTCAAATTGTGCAGATCAATCAATTTTTGATAGGCAACTGCTTCTTCAATCGCTGTCAATCCTTCACGCTGCAAATTCTCAATCAATGCGATAGAGGCTGTTTGCGAATCATTAAAATCTTTGACAATCGCAGGAATTCGCTCCATGCCCAATTTTTTTGTTGCACGCAAACGTCGTTCCCCAGCGATCAATTCATATTGACCGTCGCGCATCCGTACAACGATCGGTTGAATCAATCCATGAGTCCGAATGGTCTGACACAACTCATCAATTTTCTCGTCATCAAACACAGTTCGAGGCTGATACGGATTAGGTACAATCTCCTCTACCGGTATTTGCTTGATTTCTTCGTTGTCAGTTTTGTCGGTCAACCCGAAAATCCGAGAAAATGAATCTTTAACTGCCATAGAAAATCCCCCACTTCTACCCGTTCCATCCATGCTAGTTCTAAATACATATTGCTTCTTTCATGAAACGTAAGAAAACCTCTATCGAGGCCTCCTCAAAGAGGAGCGACCGCGTCTAGCGGAAAGTATCATGCGCTCCAGAATTTATAAGCTCCGTGCTTATAAATTCTTATACGTTAAAAAACCGCTATCGTGGCCTTCCCTGAGGTGAGCGCCGCGTTTTGTGGAGAGTTTTTATGCGTTCCTGAAAGTTGTAGCAAATTATTTTCATACTGTGGAGCACTTGATCTTTGTTACACGTTTTTGAAAGCTTGGCTACGCTATGCCCTTTGGTTTAGCATTGATGTATTTCTAAGAGGCCTTTACGAGTAACGCCTATACATACATATCGGTCAATTGCCAAAAAGTAATAACTAGCTCGTCCACTTCGATAGCTTCTAATACAAACGCAGGTTGTCTTCCTTGCTTTTTAGGCCCTCCTCGAGGTTTCATCATGACAAATCCAGGCATGCCAAGCTCCTGACAATACTTCGTTTCGCCATTCCTCGTGCCATAAAGCAGCACAAAGCCACTTCTTTTCTTTTCCGTTTCGCCAAGCATTCCAAAACGGGCAAGTAAAAAAACCGCTATCGAGGACTTCTCAAGGAGGGCGACCGCGTTTTAATGGAAGGCTTTTATGCGTTTCAAAAAGTTTAAGCAAGATTGCTTTCATACGCTGAAGAACTTAAACTTTCTTACACGTAAAAAAAGAATGACCTACATCTCTTGTACTAGATTCATTTGTCTTTGTCGTACACAACATCGGCACATTACTTTTTGGGCATTGCTTTCCTAGCTCTACTTACCTATCGCAGCATAGCTCCCCCTTGCCCATCCTGCAAAAAAGTAACTTTTTCTTTGACCAAAGTCTTAGTGTCCCAAATTCGATTCTTCTCAATTTCTGTATCTATATGTAATTCTTCAAGATTCGCCCAATTCCTGCTACTGAAAAACGTTTCACGTGAAACATCAATCGTGATCATCATCACAAAGAAACCCGCGATTCCGCCTTTTCTCCCGCTCTTCTTGCCCTATACTTTCATCTGACGGATGTGAAATCTTGGTGACATGAAAAAGCCGCGGAAATAAACGATGAAAATCCAATGTCAGATAAGCAAAAAACGCTGCAACGATGGCCGTAATATACATACCCGCGCTAAACATTAATCCAATCGCTGAAGCCACCCACATTCCGGCTGCTGTCGTCAAGCCTTTGACTGATCCGTTGTATTTGATAATAGCCCCTGCCCCTAAAAAGCCCATCCCAGTAACAACCTGAGCGGCAACCCTACCCGGATCATGATTCATTCCGCTAGAAGAAAAACCATAAATAGAAGCTAGTCCAAACAAGCAAGAACCAAAACAGACGAGACTGTAGGTCCGAAATCCTGCCCCTCTTTGCCGACTCACATCTTTAATGAATCGTTCCCTTTCCCACCCCATGATTGCTCCAGCGAGAAATGCCAAAAACAAACGTAGCAGAATTGTCGGAAGTTCCGGCGGAAAAAACAGTGCTAGCGCGGTTTCCATGCTTGCATCATCCTCTCAGACAAGCATTTTTCTTTGCAGAAGGTTACTTACATGTCTATGCTGTCTCCCCTGTCTGCATGCAAGATGACTGTCCATCCTGGCTTTGGAAAAAAGGTGCTCCAAAACGATCAATCGAGACGACTCCTGGATAAACGTGTGTAAAGTTTATTCATTTCATCATCAAAAAGAAAAGATCGCAGCCCTTTTGATGACCGGGCTACGATCTTCCTCATTTCTTCCAGTGCCTCGACTTACATAAGCGGCTTTTTGGCAGGGACCCCTGCTTTACGCGGATACCCCTTTGGCGTTGCTTCTATTTTTTCGATGACCACAATATTTCTTTCTCCAGCATCCTCTAACAGCTGGAAGGTCTCTACTTTCCGAGTCTTTCCACCGAGCGTCTTGATTGCCTTCTTTGCTTCATTCAATTCTGGTGTAATCTCTGCTCCTTTCAGAGCAACGAAATGCCCACCTACTCTTGCAAAAGGAAGGCAAAACTCAGAAAGCAGATTCAGACGGGCTACCGCACGAGCTACCACTAAATCAAAGCCTTCGCGATTCGCTGGCTCTTGTCCACGATCCTCCGCACGTCCATGAACGGGATGAACATTTTCGAGCCCCAATTCATTTGCTACATGCGTGAGAAAGCTCATGCGCTTATTTAAAGAATCGACGATCGTCATTTTCAGATGGGGAAAGCAAATTTTCAAAGGAATACTCGGAAACCCTGCTCCTCCACCGATATCCACCACTGTTTGCACTTTATCAAAAGGAAAGTAGAAAGCCGGGGTAATCGAATCGTAAAAATGCTTAATGTACACCTGGCCCTCTTCTGTAATTCCCGTCAAATTCATTTTTTCGTTCCATTCTACGAGTAAACGAAAAAAATGGTCAAACTGCTCTTTTTGGCGATCTGTTAGAGAAATGCCCTGAGTCGCAAGCTCCTGGGCAAATTGTTCTTTGGTCATGTGCTCTTCTCCTTACTCTGCCGCTCCCACGCGATTATACTGCTCCAAATATACCATCAACACGGAAATGTCTGCGGGAGTAACCCCGGAGATACGCGCTGCCTGACCAATGTTTAACGGACGAATTCGAGTCATATTCTCACGAGATTCCTTGGACATACCCGAGATTTGGTGGTAGTCGATGTTTTCAGGAATACGACGTTCCTCCATCTTTTTCATCCGTTCTACTTGCTGCAAGGACTTGCGAATGTATCCATCGTACTTAATTTGAATTTCAACCTGCTCGATAACATCCTCTGGCAACGGTTCTGGAGCTGGTGCCATTTGCATAATGTGGCTGTAATTAATTTCTGGTCGACGCAGCAGCTGTGCCAGCTCAATAACCTCCGTCAATTCCGGAGAGCCAGCAGCAACCAACACTTCCTGCACGTGTGCCATGTCAGGACGTACACGTGTATTCATTACGCGTTCCTTTTCCTGTTCAATCAACGCCCGTTTTTGCTCAAAACGCTTGTAGCGATCTTCGCCGATCAGACCGATTTCATGTCCAATGTCTGTAAGACGCAAATCCGCATTGTCATGGCGCAATAACAAGCGATACTCTGCACGAGAAGTAAGCAAACGGTATGGCTCATGCGTACCTTTGGTCACGAGATCATCAATCAAAACACCGATATATGCTTCTTCTCTACCCAAAATGACTGGCTCTTTCCCCTGAACGCGGCGAGCCGCATTGATTCCTGCCATCAAGCCCTGTGCCGCTGCTTCCTCGTAACCCGAAGTCCCGTTAATTTGACCAGCAGTAAAGAGTCCTGGCAAGAGCTTGGTTTCTAGTGAAGGCCACAGCTGCGTAGGTACGACTGCATCGTATTCAATCGCATAGCCTGGGCGCATCATTTTGACTTCTTCCATACCTGTCATCGAGCGCAGCATAGAAAGCTGTACATCCTCCGGCAAGCTGGTAGACAAGCCTTGCACGTACATTTCTTCCGTATTCCGTCCCTCTGGCTCCAGGAAGATTTGATGACGAGGTTTGTCGTTGAAGCGAACTACTTTATCTTCAATGGATGGGCAATAGCGTGGTCCCGTACCTTCAATCATGCCCGAGTACATCGGTGCCCGGTGCAGATTGGTCGTGATTAAACCGTGTGTTTCTTCGTTTGTATACGTAAGCCAGCAAGGAAGCTGATCCGTAATAAATTCAGTCGTTTCATAAGAAAAAGCACGCGGCACCTCATCGCCAGGCTGAATCTCCATTTTCGAGAAATCCACGCTGTTTTTGTGAATGCGCGGTGGTGTTCCTGTTTTGAAACGAGTCATTTCAAATCCGAGCTCTTTCAAATGATACGCGAGACGAATCGACGGACGCATGTTGTTCGGTCCGCTTTCATATTGCAAATCACCCAAGATGATTTTTCCACGCAAATACGTTCCAGTGGTCAAAACAACCGCTGTTGCCATATAGCGGGCACCTGATTGGGTCAAAACCCCTTCACATACGCCATCGTTAACAATTAATTCTTCGACCATAGCCTGACGCAAAATCAGGTTTGGTGTATTTTCAATCGTTTTTTTCATTTCATGCTGGTACGCAAATTTGTCAGCCTGCGCACGCAATGCATGCACAGCTGGTCCTTTTCCCGTATTGAGCATGCGCATTTGGATATGGGTTTTGTCCGTATTACGCCCCATTTCTCCACCGAGTGCGTCCAATTCTCTCACGACATGACCTTTTGCCGGACCACCGACAGAGGGATTACATGGCATAAACGCCACCGCGTCCAGATTGATTGTCAAAAGCAGCGTATTACACCCCATCCGTGCTGCTGCCAGTGCCGCTTCAGCTCCCGCATGACCAGCTCCAATCACGATGACGTCAAACGAGCCGGCTTCATACGTAGGTACAACATTCATTTTTTCTCCTCCTCCTTGTTAGTAATGCGATCATATTACTTACCCAGACAGAACTGGGAGAAAATCTGGTCGATCAAATCCTCGCCGACACTCTCGCCGATAACTTCGCCGAGTAGCTCCCATGCCTTTTTGATATCGATCTGTATCATATCAACCGGCATCAGATCATCAATTCCTGCCAGTGCATCATCGATTGCACGATCCGCCTGACGGAGCAATTGAATATGACGGGCATTGCTCACATATGTCAAATCATCCTGCTGCACACGACCACTGAAGAAAATATCCCCGATCGCCTGCTCCAATAGGTCAATACCAGTCTCTTCACGAGCAGATGTCATGATTAACGGCTGCTGCGGGAAATGTTTTTTCACTTCTTCCAAATCGACTTTTTGCGGCAAATCGAATTTATTTACAATGACAATCACATGGAATCCTTTGGCGGCTTCAAAAATCGCGTAATCATCGCGGCTAAGCGGCTCATTGTAATTGATGACAAGTAGGACAAGATCCGCTTTTTGCAAAAGCTGTCTGGACTTCTCTACGCCGATTTTCTCGACGATATCCTCCGTATCACGAATTCCCGCTGTGTCAATCAAACGAAGCGGAACACCGCGTACATTAACATACTCTTCAATCACATCACGAGTCGTTCCAGCCACATCCGTAACGATTGCCTTTTCTTCCTGAACCAGACTATTTAATAAAGAAGACTTTCCTACGTTTGGCCGTCCAATAATGGCTGTTGAAAGACCTTCCCGCAAGATTTTCCCTTGCTTCGCTGTCTGAAGCAGTCGCTGGATCTCCTCTTTTACTTCTACACACTTTCCTCGCAAGAAGTTTTGCGTGAATTCCTCGACGTCATGCTCCGGATAATCCAACGTCACTTCTATATGAGCCATGGCTTCGATCAGATTTTGGCGCAGCTGTCGAATCAGTTTGGAGAGCTTTCCCTCCACCTGATTGAGCGCTACCTTCATCGCCCGATCTGTCTTTGCCCGAATCAAATCAATAACAGCCTCTGCTTGGGACAAATCAACGCGTCCATTTAAAAACGCCCGCTTTGTAAACTCTCCAGGCTCTGCCAATCTGGCACCATTGTCCAAGATCAGCTCCAATACCTTCTCCACGGACACGATTCCTCCGTGACAGTTTACCTCTACGACATCCTCCCGCGTAAAAGTCCGCGGTGCCTTCATTAAGGAAACCAGCACCTCTTCCACTCGTGCATCTGTCTGTGGATCATACAAATGCCCGTAGTGAATGGTATGGCTGTCCACAGTGGACAACTGCTGTTTTCCTTTGTATATCTTATCCACAACTTCGATCGCCTCCGGTCCACTTACCCGGATCACAGCAATACCGCCTTCACCCATCGGTGTCGCGACCGCCGCTATCGTATCGAATTTCATGCTATTCACCTCTAGCTTTCCACTAAAAACAAGTCAGCCACTAACTTACTAGCTTAACAGATCGCCCTCAAAAATTCCAAAAGAAAGTGCAGATTTTACGGCTCTGGCGATCGCTCAATAGCAAAAAGCAACCCTGCGCCTCAAGGTTGCTGCCACACATTTGTTATCCACAGTATGATCTTTTTCTGCCATCTCCAATCCTACCACGGATTATCCACAGTGGATAACATCAAATACAGATAAAAGAGGCAAAAATTTGTTGCTTTTGAGATTGAAAAAAACGATATATGCAAAAAAAAGAAGCCTAACGAGAGGCTTCTTTTGGTCCGATGACGATATAACGATTGGGTTCGTCCCCTTCGCTAAAGGTAACCACATCTGCTCTTTTTTGCAAAAAGGCATGGATTACTTTGCGCTCAGCTGCTGACATAGGCTCCAAACGGACATCGCGTTTGGTAGAAAGGGCTTTTTTAGCCACCCGATCTGCCAGCTGCTCCAGCGTTTCTTTGCGACGTAGCCGGTAATTCTCAGCGTCCAACGTGATGCGTACATGTTTCACCGCATGACGGTTCGCTACGACGTTTACGAGATACTGTAATGAATCAAGAGTTTGTCCCCTACGGCCAATAATGATTCCCAGATTGGTTCCCTGGATGTCAAACAGCATGCCCTCTTCAGTTGAACGTGTCTCCACTTTGGCATTTACCTTCATGTTTGACAGTACATCTTGAAGAAAGTCACGTCCCTGTGCAACCGGATCAAAGTGAAATTCAACCTCCACTTTGGCGTCCTTGGCCCCAATCAATCCAAACAAACCTCTGCTTGGTTCTTCCAGAACACGGACACTTGCCTTTTCACGCGGCACACCCAATTCCAGCAAAGCTTTCTGCACAGCATCGTCTATCGTTTTTGCCGTAGCAACCACCTTTTTCACTTGGAGGCTCCCCCCTTAGGAACAGGCTTATTACTACTATCGCGGTACAGGAAGTACGTTTGCACGATAGTAAACAGGTTACCGTACACCCAGTACAGAGACAGTGCGGAAGGCAACGTAACTGCAATCGCCAAAATCATAAGCGGCATCATAACAATCATCATTTGCATCTGCGGATTGCCTTGTGTAGCCTGACCCATCATTTTGGACTGCAGATAGGTCGTAATTGCCGCAACGATCGGCAAGATGTAATACGGGTCTTTTTCACCCAAGGTTAGCCAGAGGAAGCTCTGTTCCTTAATGGCTTCCGTACGAATAATCGCATGGTAGAACGCAATCAGGATTGGCATTTGTACCAGCATAGGCAAGCAACCTGCCAATGGATTGACGCCATTCTTTTGGAAGATCGCCATTGTTTCTTGTTGCGCTTTTTGTGGATCATTCTTGTACTTCTCACGGATTTTTTGCATTTCAGGCTGAAGCTCTTGCATTTTCTTCGAGCTCTTGATTTGCTTTACCATAAGTGGCAGTACAATCAGACGAATGATGACTGTAGCTACCAAAATACCCAATCCGTAGTTGTTACCGAGGATTAATGCGCTCTCACTAATCAACCAGGACAGAGGATAGACTAAATACTTGTCCCAAAAGCCGGTTGCGTCAGGGCCGATTGGCGCAGCTGTCTGTGGATTACAGCCCGACAACACTAGAACCAGCAAGGTCAGCATAAGAATGCTGAGGGTGCGTCTACTCAAGGGTGATCCTCCTTTTCCCCGCTTCAATTGAGGTATACTTATTTGCGTTGATCCGGGACTGGATCAAACCCGCCCGGGTGAAACGGATGGCATTTAAGGATGCGACGAAGTGCCAACCATCCTCCCCTCCACGGACCAAATCGACGAATCGACTCGATAGCGTAGTGAGAACAGGTGGGCGCGAACCTGCATGATGGTGGTGTCAGTGGAGAAATAAACAGCTGGTATCCACGAATCAACCCAACCATGATTTTCGCCAACATCGCTTCACCCTCTTTTTCCATTATGTACGGGTGCCTGTTTGATCACTTTGGCTCGTTTCATGACGTGCAATAGTGACTGCTCAATGGCTTCAAGGGTCATCTTTTCCACTCCTGGTCTCGCTATGATGACGAGATCAAGACCGCGTGGAATGACGGTTTCCAGACGTGCTACCGCCTCGCGTATGAGCCGCTTGACCCTGTTACGTATAACGGCGTTGCCAATTTTTTTGCTGACGGAAATCCCTGCGCGAAAAGCGTCTTGTCCCTCTTGCTTGGCTGAATACAGGACAAATTGCTTATTAGCGGCAGAGCTCCCGCGTTGAAACACAGCTTGAAAGTGCTCATTTTTTTTGAGCCGGTGTGAACGATGCAAGGTAAACAACCCCTAACATCACAATTATAGTAGAAAACGCAAACAGCATCTACCAGTATATCCTTGTTTCGTTCACTTTTTTCCCATAAGTATCGTTGGTTTAAAAGAAAATCGAAAAAACGCAAGAAAAGACTGCCCTCAGATTAGCCAATTTTAGCTATAATTTCATTGCTAATCGTATGTATCCGCTGAATAAGCCTTTCGTCTGCTTCAAAAAAACCGAGTCTTTTGAGCGGTAAAGAAAGCTCTGTGGGAAGTGACTCCCAGTGCTCCTCCAGCCAACGATCAGCGTCGCCACAAAGATACAGCCAGATTGCTTCCGAAAACAACAGGAACCGTGCTTCCTCTTCTTTTCGCTGCATGCGCTCTACCTTTTTGTACAGCAGCTCATCATTTAGCGGGTCAAGAGCAAACATGCCCTCATCCTTTTGTGAACGCAGGTAATTCCGATAGGCGGCAATCAGCTTCAACCTCTCCTGAAGATCCTGCTTGCCATCTGCGCTTTCCTTTATAAGCCTCTCTACTTCATCCGTTAGGCCGAGTTCTTTCATCATCTGATATAGCCCACGATCTGCTACTGTCCCCCTGTAAAAATAAGCAAACAGCTGTACAGCTCCGATCCAGCTGGCCCATG
The DNA here is from genome assembly GCF_947502445.1 of uncultured Brevibacillus sp. Taxonomy (GTDB): domain Bacteria; phylum Bacillota; class Bacilli; order Brevibacillales; family Brevibacillaceae; genus Brevibacillus. The sequence goes on along the minus strand of NZ_CANMZW010000056.1, from coordinate 8,137 downwards.
CTGCCAAAAAAGCGGAGTAGCCACGTCCCAGAGAAAGCGCCTGCTTCGCCCCAGCCCGATACTCCTCTATGATCCTCTTTCCTTGGGCTAGCATTTTGCTCTTGCCGTCTTCGGAATCAAGATAGTCGCACATAGCGTGCAGCCAGGCCAAATAGCGCCCATCAGGATCATGAATCAGTCTCGCTTCTTTTATATAGCGCCATGACCAAGGATTTTCATATACGGCCTCATTCGTCGGTACTGGATGAATATGAAGCTGAATGATCTGTCCTCTGAACCGGCAATTCTCACTCGTGTGGTCACTTATCCCCTCCACGATGATGTTCAGATCGAGATCACTGTAAGCATCTGCCTCTCCTCTTCCAACTGATCCTCCCGCATACGCACAAAGTAAACCCGGAAAAGCCTTTTCAGCTAAGAAGTCTTTGGCTGTTAAAACAAAAAAGTCGGTAAAATTCTCGTTCCGCTCCATAGATTCCCCCTGCCTCTGCTGCAACCTTTCAGTAGCTAGGTAATTAAACTCCTCCAAAAGGGTTCAACATCATTGCAGGACTTCCTCTTTCACATGAACAAAGAATTTTCCGACTTAAATCGCAAACAAAAAGGCCACTGGAAGCGTGGCCTAAGCGGAAAGAACTTTTCTACCTCGTTGACGACGAGCAGCCAAAATTTTACGGCCATTTTTCGTGCTCATGCGCTTACGGAATCCATGATCCTTTTTGCGCTTACGGTTGTTAGGATTAAATGTTGGTCTCATTACTATACACCTCCGCCTTGCACAGACATTCTTTTGCATTATAAAAACATATACCTAAAAAGTCAAGTGACAGTGGATTTCATTTACCAAGGAAAATATCCCCATAAAACTATTTCCCGGGTCTGTGGATATCATTTTATCCACAAAAACAGGATTCGACAAGTTTATCTACAGCTTGTACACAAAATATGGACATGTGCATATGTACCGAGTACCAGAGGTTGTGTTTGTGGATAAGTGTGAAAAAACCATTGATACCATGCGTTATATCTGTTATTATGTTTTTGTTTTGATGCGTGAATAACTTCTGAAGGTAAAATAGGTTTTCCACAGCATGTGGATAAGTTTGTGGACAGATTCCCTCCTATGTGTATTTTCTTACTCACAAGGGTGCGGATAACCGTCTGCTTTTTTTCTCTTCTCCGGGTGTAATCCCTTTTTTTCGACTATTTTTATCCACAGTCGACAACCATCGACCATGTTGACAAATAGGTCGCACATAGCACAATTTTGCACTTTTTTCGTTATATTTTCGTTCGATGAAATCAGTTTACGGATGGACCAAAAGGAGGGATTCTGGTTGGATGCAGCGATTAGCGAGCTATGGCGCAAAGTTTTGGCCAAGATAGAAAAATCGCTAAGCAAACCCAGTTTTGATACCTGGCTGAAGGCGACGAAAGCAACTACGTTAGAAGAAGATGCTTTGATAGTCGTAGCACCCAATGACTTTGCAAGAGATTGGCTCGAAACCAGGTACGCTCAACTGATTACCGATACACTATATGAAGTAACTGGTATCAATATGAAGGTAAAATTCGTCGTTTTGCAGAATCCGGACCCCGCATTTGCCGATGAACAGCCTAGCCCACGGGTAAAAGCCAGTACTCCACCTACTGCTGCGGATGATCAACCGCCCAGTATTTTGAATCCCAAATACACCTTTGACACGTTCGTCATTGGCTCCGGGAACAGATTTGCTCATGCGGCATCGCTAGCAGTCGCAGAAGCTCCAGCAAAAGCATACAATCCCCTCTTTATTTACGGGGGTGTCGGACTCGGCAAGACCCACTTGATGCACGCAATTGGCCATTATGTCATTCAGCACAATCCTTCGGCGAAAGTGGTCTATTTGTCATCTGAGAAATTTACCAATGAGTTCATCAACTCGATTCGAGATAACAAGGCCGTCGAGTTCCGCAATAAATACCGGAGCGTGGATGTCCTTTTAATTGATGATATTCAGTTCTTAGCTGGAAAAGAGTCTACTCAAGAAGAATTTTTCCATACATTCAATGCCCTGCACGAGGAAAGCAAGCAGATCATCATCTCCTCTGACCGGCCTCCAAAGGAGATCCCGACGCTAGAGGATCGTCTGCGCTCCAGATTTGAATGGGGTCTTATCACGGATATCCAGCCACCGGATCTAGAGACACGGATCGCCATTTTACGCAAAAAGGCGAAAGCGGAGAACCTGGACATTCCGAATGAAGTAATGGCGTACATCGCTAACCAGATAGATAGCAATATTCGCGAGCTGGAGGGTGCTTTGATTCGTGTCGTTGCTTACTCTTCCTTGATTAATCGCGATATTGATACGCAGCTGGCTGCTGAAGCATTGAAAGACATCATCCCGTCTTCTCGCCCGCGTGTTATTACGATCATTGACATTCAGCGAGCTGTGGGAGAAGCATATAATCTCAAGCTGGAAGATTTTAAAGCAAAAAAACGGACTAAAACCGTTGCTTTCCCAAGACAAATTGCGATGTATCTCTCCAGAGAGCTGACAGATGCATCCCTACCTAAAATCGGAGACGAATTCGGCGGGCGTGACCACACAACAGTCATCCATGCTCACGAAAAAATCTCCCGTACCTTAGCTAGTGATCCGCAAATGCAGACGACGATTCAATCGCTCATTGAAAAATTAAAAGCAAACCATTAAACCTGTGAATAACGCAAAAAGCCTATACACAACTTACCCACATGTGTATAGGCTCTCTTTTACGTGATCGATCCACATATCCACAAATCCACAGGCCCTATTACTACTTCTGTTAAAAAGATATATCCTAATAAGATATGATAAAGGCGCAGCCATTATGCACGACGTCACTAAAAAATGGCACCTACAAAGAGGGAGGAACAATTCGATGCATATTACCGTTCAGCGAGACAAGCTGTCTAACGCCGTATCGCATGTCAGCAAAGCGGTTTCCAGCCGAACAACTATTCCGATCTTAACCGGGATTAAAATAAAAACAGATGATGAAGGACTTACCTTAACCGCAAGTGATTCTGATGTTTCCATTGAGGTTCAGATTCCATTGGAAGAAGCGGGAGAATGGGGAGTTACGATCCACAAACCAGGTAGCATCGTACTGACTGCCCGCATTTTCAGCGAAATCGTACGCAAGCTACCTAGTAACGAAATTCACATTCAAGTGGATGATCGCTTGGTGACACAAATTCGTTCCGGACAAGCTGAATTCACAATCAACGGGATGGATGCAAACGAATTTCCGCAATTGCCACACCTGGAAGAGGATAAAGTATTCAGCGTTCCCTGTGATCTTCTGAAGGCTATGATTCGACAAACTGTTTTCGGTGTATCAACATCCGAAATGCGTCCTATTTTGACAGGCTTGATGTGGTCATTGGATCAAGGACAGCTGCGTTTTGTTGCTACTGATAGTCACCGTTTGGCTAGTCGGACTGCAATGGTGGAATGCCCTGAGGACCTTTCCTTCCATAACGTCGTAGTACCGGGTAAAAGTTGCAATGAGTTGGTAAAAATATTGGATGATGACCAAAATCCAGCTGATATCGTTGTAGCAGAAAACCAGATTCTGGTGAAATCGAAGCATATTCTGTTTTACTCCCGTCTGTTGGAAGGAACCTATCCAGACACGACAAGAATCATTCCGCAAGGCAGCAAAACAGAAATTACAGTTAGCACAAAGGAATTGCTGCAATCGATCGAGCGCGCTTCGTTGCTCAGCCGCGAAGGTAAATCAAATGTCGTAAAACTGGTTACTTTGTCGGATGGCACTGTCGAAATTACTTCAAATGCGCCTGAAATCGGGAAAGTAACGGATATTTTGATGCCAAAAGCGATGAACGGAGAAGAACTCAAGATCTCCTTCAACGCCAAATACATGATTGACGCACTACGCGCAATTGACAGCACAGAAATTAAAGCAAGCTTTACTGGACCGATGAGCCCATTTGTCATTCGTCCGACTGACCATGACTGGATGCTGCATTTGATTCTGCCAGTCCGTACCTACTAAGCATTTTTTCGTAAAAGACTGTTTTTACGTAAAAGAAAGGAGCCAAACTATGGGTGAGGTTTCCATCAAGACCGACTATATTACTCTTGGGCAATTTTTGAAGCTGGCGGAAGTCATTGACACAGGCGGGATGGCCAAAGCATTTTTGGCTGAAGTGCCAATCCAGATAAACGGTGAGCTGGATAACCGTCGTGGACGCAAGCTATATCCTGGCGATGAAGTGGCGATTGAAGGCTTTGGCCGCTATCAGGTGGTACGCCGCTGAGAGGAGAGCGTGATTCTTGTTTCTCAAGAACCTGTCGCTAACCAATTATCGCAATTACGAATCGTTGTCTCTGACTTTTGATGGGCAGATTCAGTTGTTTATTGGCAATAACGCACAAGGGAAAACCAATGTTCTCGAATCCATATACGTTTTGGCTTTGGCCAAATCCCATCGTACGCCCCGAGATAAGGAGCTCATCGGGTGGGAGGCTGATTATGCCGCTATCCGTAGCGATATTCTTCGTCGCTACGGTTCTGTTCGTTTGGAGCTGCAGTTGACAGCGAAGGGAAAGCGGGCCAAAATCAACGGAATGGAGCAGCAGAAGCTCAGTGCCTATGTTGGAGCTTTGAATGTAGTCATGTTTGCCCCGGAGGATTTGTCCATTGTAAAAGGAGCTCCTGCTCAGCGCAGACGCTTTATCGATATGGAAATAGGACAGGTCTCACCGACATATCTATATTATTTGAGCAATTACAACAAGGTGCTTGCCCAGCGGAATCAGCTATTGAAGGACTTAGGCATGAAAAAAAGTAACTCGCTGGAAATGCTGGCAATTTGGAATACCCAATTAGCGGATTTAGCTGTAAAATTGTTACGAAAGCGTTTTGAGTTTATTCGTAAGCTGGAGACGTGGGCACAGGAAATCCACACTGGCATTACCGATGGTAGGGAAATGCTCTCTTTGCATTACGAAAACTCTTCGCCTGTTACGGAAGAGATGTCAGCAGACCAGGCTGTTGATCAGCTGTTAGCTGCTTATGAAGAGGTTCGGGACCGAGAGATCATGCGGGGAAGCACCATGATTGGGCCACACCGTGATGATTTTTCACTTAAAGTGAACGGCATGGATGTACAGACGTACGGCTCGCAGGGGCAACAGCGTACCAGCGCTCTGTCCATCAAATTGGCTGAAATTGAGCTGATAAAAGAAGAAGTGGGTGAATACCCGGTTCTTTTGTTGGATGATGTCTTGTCAGAGTTGGATGAACATCGACAAACCCTGTTACTCGAAACCATCAAGGATCGGGTACAGACGTTTGTAAGCACAACGGGTGTGGAAGGCTTAAAGCATCAGGTTCTCCAGCAAGCCTCTCGTTTTTATGTGAAGGAAGGGACAATCTCGGGAGAAAGGTAGGGGATCAGGGATGTTTATTCACATTGGTGGAGATACTGTGGTGAGCACGAAGGAAGTAATTTCCATTCTCGATCATCAGACGGTGAAATCCTCGAAAATCAATAAGGCTTTCTTGCTGGAAAAACGGAAAACGGTTGTTGATCATAGCGAGGAAGAAACCAAGTCGTATGTAATCACCCAAGACGCCATATACTGTTCACCTATTTCTTCTCTGACGCTAAAGCGACGCGCTCAGTTCGTGGACAGCTTGGATCAGGTTCCCTTAGTACAAGCTGAAGTGGAGGAGTTGAGTTAAGTAGTGGATCAAGTGACGACGAAAGATACAAACTACGATGCTAGTCAGATTCAGGTACTGGAAGGGTTAGAGGCAGTTCGGAAACGTCCCGGCATGTACATCGGTTCGACCAGCGGCCGCGGTTTGCATCACCTGGTATGGGAGATTGTCGACAACGCCATCGACGAAGCGCTTGCCGGTTACTGTGACAATATTTTGGTAGTCATTCAGCCGGACAACTCCATAGCTGTAACCGATAATGGCCGGGGGATTCCTACCGGTATTCATGAAAAAACGGGGAAATCAACTGTAGAAACCGTTTTGACCGTTTTGCACGCCGGCGGTAAGTTCGGTGGTGGCGGATACAAGGTTTCTGGTGGTCTCCATGGTGTAGGTAGCTCGGTTGTGAACGCGCTCTCCGAGTGGATGGAAGTTGAAGTTAAGCAAAACGGCAACATTTATCACATGCGTTTTAGCGTAGGTGCTCCTGAAGCGGATCTCGCTATCGTTGGGGAAACCGAAGAGACAGGAACCAAGGTTACGTTTAAACCAGACCCGACTATTTTTACCGAAACCACCGTTTTTGAATATGACATTTTGCAAAAACGTATTCGTGAGCTCGCTTTCCTGAACAAAGGATTGCGGATTACGCTAAGAGATGCACGTCCTGAACAGGAGCGGGAAGAATCGTTCCATTACGAGGGTGGTATCGTGCAATTTGTTGAGTACCTGAACAAAAACAGGGAAGCATTGCATGAAGAGGTTATTTATTGTGAAGGAGAAAAAGATGGCTTGCTGGTCGAAGTCGCTATTCAATACAACGATAGCTACGTCAGCAACATCTATTCTTTTGCCAACAATATTAATACACACGAGGGTGGCACTCACGAAACCGGCTTTAAAACTGCCCTGACCCGTGTGATCAATGACTATAGCCGCAAGTTTAACTTTTTGAAGGAAAAGGATCAGAATCTCTCTGGTGACGATGTGCGCGAAGGTATTACCGCGATCATTTCCGTGAAGATTCAAGAGCCTCAATTTGAAGGTCAAACGAAAACGAAGCTGGGCAACTCGGAAGCACGCAGCATTACAGAGTCTGTTTTTGGCGATCGTTTCAACAGCTTCATGGAGGAAAATCCAGGAGTTGCGAAGAAAGTAGTCGAAAAGGCTTTAATGGCTGCAAGAGCGCGTGAAGCTGCTAAAAAGGCTCGTGAAATGACTCGTCGCAAGAGCGCACTGGAAGTCAGCGCTTTGCCGGGTAAATTGGCGGATTGCTCTTCTAAAGACGCGTCTGAGTCCGAGCTGTTCATCGTAGAGGGAGACTCTGCGGGTGGATCTGCCAAGTCTGGTCGCGATCGTCATTTCCAGGCGATCCTGCCTTTGCGCGGTAAAGTCCTGAATGTGGAAAAAGCGCGTTTGGACAAAATTCTTGGCAATAATGAGATTCGCATGATCATTACGGCACTAGGTACCGGGGTTGGCGAAGACTTTGATATTACCAAAGCGCGCTACCACAAGGTAGTGATCATGACGGATGCTGATGTCGACGGCTCTCACATCCGTACGCTTCTTTTGACGTTCTTCTACCGTTACATGAGACAGCTCATTGAAGCGGGGTATATTTATATTGCGCAGCCACCTCTCTTTAGTATCAAACAAGGTAAGCAGCTGCACTATGCTTATACCGACAAGCAGCGCGATGAGATTCTCGCAACGCTGAAAACAATGCCGAAGCCAAACATCCAACGCTATAAAGGATTGGGTGAGATGAACGCGGATCAACTATGGGAAACAACTATGGACCCTGACATGCGCACACTCCTGCAAGTGAATCTGGAGGATGCGATGGAGTCTGATATGGTCTTTGAAACTCTCATGGGTGATGAAGTAGAGCCGCGTAGAGAGTTTATTGAGCAGTACGCTTCAACTGTACGCGATCTGGATATTTAATCATGTACGAAGACTCAGCTGTTCTAGCGGTGTATTCTGATACATGCTAGGATAGCTGAGCTTCTTTTTGTTGTTTGTGACTTTCAGAAATTTTTTTAGTTTTTCCGGATAAAAAAAGGAAAAATTCTATTGCAATGAAATAAAAACTATGCTAGATTATAGATCTAGAAGGAACACGGGCCTATAGCTCAGTTGGTTAGAGCGCACGCCTGATAAGCGTGAGGTCGGCTGTTCGAGTCAGCCTAGGCCCACCATTTATCTTACCTTACATAAGCAAAAAGAAAGTGTGTGGCATTACCCTTTTATGGGGCTGTAGCTCAGTTGGGAGAGCGCCTGCCTTGCAAGCAGGAGGTCATCGGTTCGATCCCGTTCAGCTCCACCACTTATTATTCCTCGGTAGCTCAGTTGGTAGAGCAATCGGCTGTTAACCGATCGGTCGGCGGTTCGAGTCCGTCCCGAGGAGCCA
>NZ_CANMZW010000055.1 GCF_947502445.1 uncultured Brevibacillus sp. | reverse complement strand
CTAGTGGTTGGTAACTACAAACCCCCACAGTGGACTTTCACCACCTAGTTAGTCGCCATGCGTGGCGCACTAAGAAAGCCCTTCCTTGGAAGGAAGGGCAACTCTCCAGCTTGAGTCAAATAGCAAGGTACGTGCCAGCAGTACTTTACACACTCAAACAATTGAGTATTTACAAAGATTTCGTTGTTCTGTTTCTCTTAAAAATGCAAAGATCTACCACTGTAGCAAAGTCATAGCTCAATATGTAGAACCAGCTAATAATTGTGTGGATCACTTGGAATCATAGAACCAACGATGTTCTTCCCGTTAATAATCGCAAACGGACTTGTCAGACATTGATCACAATAATTAAGGCGGGTACCATCCGACAACTCGGTATCTGGAAGATCCCTCAGATGCTCTTAGATGGAAAAGTCCTTGGAATACGCGTTGCATGGGCCGAATCGAATTTTAAAATTTACGGCCCTCACTTCCCATTTGTTTACTATTGTTTTGATCGGTGTCAGAACACAATTAAAGTGACGCCGCTCGTTTAAACGTCACTAGGTAGTAGGATGCCAAGAGTACATGTAAGATGGATCCTCATATTCATGTGCTTTCTTTACAACTCGCAACGGACGAAATGTATCAATCATCACCGCCATCTCCCGAGTCACCTTTTGTGGCATATCCATTTCCCCTCTACTCTTGCGGCTTCTGATCGATTCCGATGAGACCAGCTTTACAAACTCAGCTATGTCCGTCTCGGAATTAAGTTGCATTTCCTACGTAGAGCTCCACATGATGGAAATCCTGCGGGAGAAATTCGAATTATGTACTTGTCTCCGCAGAACAAAACTTTTTATGTAATCCGAAAATGTTGCCGTTCCATAACATCAAACATGGACACAATTGGATCGAAAAATGATTATCATTCTACAAACCACTTGGCTTTTGATGCAAGCCAAGCGCACTTTCTTTATATATTGTAGAGCCACCTTCTCGAGAGCCACAGAATACAGCGATTGATTTCATTAATGAACCCTCCCGTTCTATTATTTTAGATGTGGATGGGCGCTTGAAGTTTTTGTTTATAGGTTTCCCGGATACGGCAGCTGCCATAATCCGGTATTCACTGACATAAGGCCTGCTCCTTTCCATTAAATTCATATTAGAACAAACAAAAAAATCCTGATCACAAATAAATGTACAACGTACAATTTAGTGTAATCAGGATTTTACGGTTCCTAGTAGAGACCCTTATACCATATCGATAAGGTTATACTTTTTTGCGGATATCAATATCCTGAGTAAAGGGCAATAGCTCTTTACTTGAGCCCGTGCCACTTTTCGCCGTAACGCACTCAAGTCTGAGATGGCAACACCTGGACTCTCACTACTTGCCGACGGGATCATTATTTCTATCCTTGGTCTCACTAACATCCACGTAACCTCTCCTGCTTCATCTCTCATGAATTGGACAAAGGAATCCATCTCGCCCCAAAGCGAAAAATTCGCTCGGGGCCTAACTCTGGTTCTTCAGCAATGCAGAACAACTTGAACCTTGTCGTTAGCTTTAGTCACTTGATGCTGCTCCAAAAGATAACGCGCCACTTAGGCAAACGCCTCCTCCGTTAAGTCCGTATTCACCGCGATCCCCACTTTGTGGCCGTCAGCTGCAGCATAAATCAGCTGGGAAGGCCGTACATAGGCAGTATCTCCTGCTGCATACAGTCCGGCAACGGTGCTTCTGCCCATCGCATCGGTCGCAATCCCGCCAAATTCTGTCTGGGCATATTCGAGCTGCTTCAAAAAATCAACTTTCGCTTCCCATTTCGGAATGACGAACCCCCCGCTTCGCTCGATGCGACGACCATCCTCCAGAATAACCTGCTCCAACATACCATTTTGTCCCTCAAATGCGACAACCGGGGTTTCAATAATACGAATGTTTTTCGATTCCAGCACCTTCTGGTTTTCCGTTGACAAGACAGATTTGCCGTTCGTACATACAATCAAATCCTGGCTCCAATGATAAAGCAGCTTGGCCATATGAAAAATAGATGGATCTTCCGAAAGGAGAAAAATCGGTTGGTCCCTCCATTCCCATCCGTCGCAGTATGGACAGTTGAACAAGCTTTTGCCATAAAAATCTTGCAATCCTTTGATTTCAGGAAAAATTTCCTTCAGTCCGGCAGCTATAATCAGCTTCTTCGCCTGTACTTGCTCACCTGTCTGTGTGATGACACCGAATCCGCCTTCTTGCTTGTAAATATCTACGGCTGCCTCTTGCCAATGCTCGACAGATGGGTATTTCAACACTTCTTCATAGGCGATGCGTCTGAATTCGTCCGGACGGACACCATCTCGGGTTAAAAATCCATGTGAGGAGCGTGTCACCCCATTTCTGGGACGGTTGTCATCAATCAGAGCCACGCTTCTTCCAGCTCTTCCAAGAACCAGGGCAGCGCCTAGTCCCGCTGGACCTCCACCAACTATTGCACAATCGATCATTTGATTGCACTCCCTTCAGTTATTATCTGTATTTGTTCCACAAGATCAACAATTTATTTCATCGTCAATTTTTCTTCTATCGCCTACTCTGCAGAAACCATTACCTTCTCCATCAACCCACGCTGCCAACTCTTCTTTCGACATAAAGCCAATTTTCTTATCAATGGGTTTTCCATCCTGAAATAAGATGGTTGTGGGAAGGGACATTACGCTAAAGAGGATGCCGTTTCCGGATAGTCATCCACGTTTATCCCTCCTTTTGTAAATCGTGATTGAACGTGATATCGGACGAATGGCAAATTGTCATCGGCATCTTCTTCCTTTCTAATTTTAATGGTATGGTTTGTCTTAAAAGTCTTTGGAGATATTCAAAGTATTTAATTGAGGAACAACATTAAAAACAATTAAGGACTACACATGTCTATAATATCTATTTAATATTAACACGTCAAGCTGTGGTTTCTGATCCAAATCCCATTATTTAGCGGTTAAGTTCTTATTGATTTTACGAAATGGGTTGTGCCCTTACCGTTCACTCGATAAGACTTATCAGATCGATTTAAAGGGAAACCCACGTTTTGGTAATACCCCTTATTAAGGTCTATACAGAATTTACCAGACTATTGTATAGCAGCTTTTGAAAAGATACAGAGCCTAGTACCACCATTTCGCTCAATCTTATCGTTGACTTTGTGTCAAGGTCAAGAAATAAACCACCTATCCACCGTCAATCATTGATGAGAGCTATGTGGCATAAAAAAGAGACTCCTGGCAACCACTACAAGAGCCTCTTTAAAGCTTTTCAGTGTTCATATAGATTCTAGCTTATTTGCGCCAATCATGCGGCAACAGTTCTTTCAGCGTGACAATCACACCATCATCCACCATGACTTCAGCGCTTAAATTTTCATCATTTAATTGACTTATAAATTCACGACACCGTCCACATGGTGGCATGATGTTCCCATTGCTTCCGACTGCAATCATTTTTACTACCCGATTTTCTCCTTGCGTTATCATCGTTGCAGCGGCAGTATGTTCTGCGCAAAATCCCATCGAACATGCAGTATCGATGCAGACCCCTGTATATATTGTGCCGCTTTCAGACAGAATCGCTGCACCAACTCCCCCAGCGCTCGCATATTCCGATAGCTTTCGTGGATTGATAACAGCGTTTGCCTTGCTGTAGAGTTCAGAAAACGTCATCTTTTTCAGCTCCCTCTTATTTTCGTACCATTCAACTATTTGCTATTTATTCAAATACCAATACCGTACGTTTCGTACTAATTCTTTCACAATCGTGATCATATACCTTTGGATTGTTGCGAACATCAACATCATAACAATAATCAAAATTAAAATCGAGAGAGAACATCCATCGCTAATCTATTGCGACTTTCAAAATCCAGAAAGTGTAGTGTCCGATAGCTGGTACAAGGGTAAAGATTAGGAAGAATTTTCCCATAACCGAGGCTCGTTTTTCCGCAGGGAAATATTTTAGAACGTATTCTTCAGGAATGGGATAATAAGTTCCGTACTTTTTAGCCTCTCTGCCTAATACATTCATCCGTTCTTTACCAGTATGTTAATCTCCAGTTAGCCACCCATGGATACAAAAGAGGCTGCTTCAAGACTAACAAATATTGCTCGAAGACAGCCTCAATGCATATATAAAATACGGATAACTTTATGATCCTAATCAGCTATTTCATTTCTACCGGGCTAGGTTGCAGTCTCGTCATATTGGTTGTTTGACCAATACGATCAGCTCTGATTGAGGTGTCCGAGATACCTTGAAGATCTTTTCTGTTGCTTCCCCTAAATGTGGTCTGTCTTTATCAAAGATTAAGCATTGTGTTTCTAAAGTATTCAAACGCTGGGATTTCAAATCGTGTCTCGATTATCTCTTCTGCAATTCGTGTTAGTTCTGAATTGCTGGGTGTTATGTCCATAACGCCGAATGTAGCATTTTAAGTTATCCTTTTCCGAATGCCCTAATGGAAACTTTATCGCATGCATGTCAGCCCCTCGTTCGCTGAATACTAATAGTCCACCGTTGTTGCAATATTTGCATGGATAAATACCTTTTGAGTCTTACAAGCTCGTTACCTTCTTGCTATTTTCCGAAAAACTATTATCAGATTTGTAGGCACCACGCACCTGCTTATTTTTTCGGAGATGATGTCCCCAGCACTCCGTAATAATTTTTCGTGCGGCAAAGACAGCGACTGAAGATTGATCCAATTTAGGAGACACTTCCACAACGTCAAAACCAATGACAGGCAATTCAAACAATCCATAAAGCAAATCAAGCAGTTCCCTGCTATCCAATCCACCAAATTGCGGTGTGCCCGTACCTGGAGCGTAAGCGGGATCAAGCGAATCAACATCGACTGTGATGTAAATGTATTCGAAGCGGCTCATTTTTTCCTTGATTCTGTTCACCGTTTCAACTACACCGTTGTTGCGGACATCCATGGCTTTCATAATATTCAGTTTGTGGCTGTTGATAAATTCCAGTTCCTCTGACTCCACTGAACGAATGCCTACGAAAAAAATGCTTTCAGTATCCGGAACGTTTTCCAATTCCAAAGCGCGTCTCTCAACGGATCCATGTGACAAGAGATCCCCGCCCATTTCATGACACAAATCGAAATGCGCGTCGATGTGGATAATTCCAAATGGCTTGTCCAATGCCCGATTCACCCCGCTGAGCACAGGAATCGTCGTGGAATGATCGCCGCCGATCATCGTGAATAATGTACCGGCCTTGACGCAGTCATACACCATTTCTTCAACGTTTTGAAACAGACTGTCACGACTTTCACCAGCAACATCCCCTTCATCAAGAATGCGCAATTCCGATAGATCCTCCCAGCGCTCTGTTGTTGGCGGGATCGTATACGTTATTTCACGGATCGCCCGCGGCGCTTCTTTTGCCCCAGAGCGGAAGCTGACCCCACCATCAAACGGAATTCCAAAAACAACAACATCAGCCTCTTCTTTGGAAATGCCGGGTCGATTCAATCCTGCCCAAATTTGTTTGTCTTTGATCATTTCATGTACAGATTTCATTTGCAGTTGTCCTCCCTTTTTATGTTTTTATTGCATTCTTCATTCACTTATAGCAAATATCATGCCACAGACTGAATTCTCCCTTAACTGCTTGCAATCCATTGGAATACATGGGTTACATTTTTGGAAAACCGTAGCTGCATGTAAATCAAAACAAAAAACCTTGCTACCTGAGCAAGATTTTTTGTTTTCTACAGCCGATATTTATCTATTTTGTATTGGAGAGCTTGTCTGGTGATCCCTAGCTTTTTCGCCGCATCTGCTATATGTTTGGATTGGCGCAGTGTATTGCGAATGATTTCTCTTTCATATTCCTCCACCAACCCGAACAACGTTTTGGAAGGCGCTAGTTCCTTCGCAAAGTATTGTTCTTTGCTATGGTTATTAAACAAAATATGCTCAGGTATGTCCTTTATCGTAATCGCCTCTCCCCTAGATAGATTAAAGGCATATTCGATGGCATTTCGCAGCTCTCTGATGTTACCGGGCCAATTGTATTCGGTAAAGACATTTTTGGTTATGTCATTCAAACCTTTGATCTTCTTATTCATTTTCACATTGTACATGCGAATAAACGAATCCGCCAACAATAGGATGTCTTCCTTTCTCTCCCTCAGTGGCAACAGGTTGATCTGAATCACTCCCAACCGGTAATACAGGTCGCTCCGTATAGTCCCGCCCTCGATTGCTTTAAATGGATCTTCGTTCATTGCTGAGATGATACGGACGTTAATGGCGATTTCGCGTTCTCCGCCCACACGCCTGATTTTTTTCTCCTCTATGACCTTTAACAATTTCGCTTGAACCCAGACATCCATTGAACTCAACTCGTCTAAAAACAGCGTTCCATTATGGGCAAGTTCAAACAAACCCTTCCGATCCTCTGCACCGGTGAAGCTTCCTTTTACCGTGCCGAACAAGGTGCTCTCAAGCAGCGTTGAAGGAATAGCCGAACAGTTCAGCGATACGAAGACTTCCTTAGCCCGCGAACTGTGGCTATGAATCGCTTGCGCAACCAGCTCTTTACCCGTTCCCGTTTCACCGGACAGCAAAACGGGTGAGTCTCCACTCGAAATCCTGTTAATTTTGTCTTTAATCTCAACCATGATCGGATTGGCCGTAATGATATCATCGAGCGTATAGAAAGTATCAGTGGGATTTTTTCTGTTATAGGGCGTTCTATAGAGCGGCTTTCCGTCTGTGGAACACAAGATCGACGCCTCAATCGCCCCGATAACCTCATGATTGTATTCAATTGGAAACGTCGAGTTCACGAAAAACGATGACTTTCCATTTAGGTCAGTCAGTTTCTGTTTTTCTCCTATGATTGGTATTCCGTTTTTCATAACCCGAAAATGACTGCTGGTTTCTTCTGACAAAGAAGGATAGATATCCAAGATATGCATCCCTGTATACCCTTCATTTTCGAAACTATCTAACTCTTCACAATACATGACAGAATATTCAACGATTCCTTCTTTATTCGTGATAATAAGCGCATCGACATGGTCATACAAATCCGAGATGGACTTTAAGCATTGTGTTATCATTTGGCTACCTCCAGTACGGGAAAACAAACAACTTTTCGTTATTATATATCTTGATCATGGTCCATAACAATGCGTTTTAGATCGTGTTTTCTGATTTGAAATTAACAAAAAATCTTGCGCTTCAGACAAGATTTTTTGTTAATTTCAAATCATATTCCTCTCAAACGCTTAACAAGTGTACTTTCGTTTGCATGGCATGTTTTTTGCTATTCTAACGAATGAAAGCACTATATCACTAGGGAGGAACCTCTTCATGCAAATCGAAACGCGTCATACAGAAGGGAATTTGAGTCGAGAACTGAAATCCCGACATCTCACCATGATTACGATCGGAGGTGCGATTGGTACCGGGTTGTTTTTGGCTAGCGGTGCGACCATCAGCACGGCAGGTCCTGGCGGGGCACTCACCGCTTATCTAGTTATCGGAGCGATGATTTACTTTTTAATGACTAGCTTGGGTGAACTGTCTACATACATGCCAACCTCAGGCTCCTTTGAGACCTATGCAACCAAATTCGTCGATCCCGCTCTTGGTTTCGCTTTGGGGTGGAACTACTGGTTTGGTTGGGCGATTACGATAGCCGTAGAAATATCTGCGGGTGCTCTTTTGATGAAGTATTGGTTTCCCGATACGCCCTCAATCTTGTGGAGCAGCTTGTTTCTACTCTTGTTATTCGGGCTCAATCTGCTGTCGGCGAAAGCATATGGAGAATCAGAATTTTGGTTTGCAAGCATAAAAGTCGTGATAATCATTATTTTTTTAATAGTCGGCACGCTGATGATTTTCGGGATTATGGGAGGACAAGCTATCGGTATTCAAAACATCATGATGGAGGGGGCAATGTTCCATGGGGGATTGATGAGTATGATTGGCATATTTATGATCGCCGGGTTTTCTTTTATCGGAACCGAATTGGTCGGTGTCGTGGCAGGTGAGAGCGAGAACCCTGAGCGAAATGTTCCAAAAGCCATCAAGTCTATCTTTTGGCGAATTTTAGTCTTTTATATTTTAACTATTCTGATTATCGGTTTCGTGATTCCCTATAACGATCCTAATCTATTAAATTCGAGCATCGACAATATCACGATCAGCCCTTTTACCTTGGTGTTTGAAAAAGCAGGGCTCGCATTAGCCGCAGCTGTCATGAATGCTGTTATTCTTACATCAGTTCTTTCTGTTGGGAACTCCTCGATCTATGCAGCTTCAAGAATGCTGTACGCTATGACCAAGAGCGGCAAAGCGCCTAAAGTATTTGGACTAACCAATACGCGTGGGGTCCCTATTTATGCTGTTTGCGCTTCTGCTTTAGTAGGGATGACCTGTTTTCTCAGCTCCTTGTATGGGGACGGAACGATTTATGTTTGGCTGCTTAATTGCTCCGCTTTGACTGGCTTTATCACATGGGTGGGAATCGCCCTGAGCCATTACCGTTTCCGAAAAGCGTTTCTAGCCCAGGGGCGTGATTTGAATGAACTGCCGTACAAGGCGAGATGGTTCCCTTTTGGCCCCATTTTTTCTTTTGTCCTTTGCTCGGCTGTCATTTTGGGTCAGAATTATCAGGCGTTTTTCAAAGAAGCTATCGATTGGCATGGCATCATCGTTTCCTATGTCGGATTGCCTCTCTTTTTACTTCTTTACCTCGGTTATAAAATAGGTAAGAAAACCAAGGTTATTCCTTTAAAGGAAGTGGATTTCACACGTGAGTAAACGCACCAATTTGAAAGCGTTCTCTCGCTGAGGCGGCGCTTCCTGTTTAGCTTGAAGCCGTACATCGAATAATCAGAGTGCACTTTGTGGGTCGCAAGTGAAATGTCAATCCTTTTGCGATCCAGTGTACAGACAAGCCTGCCTATTTTAATAGTAGCGTGCAAGCCCACATTAATCTCAAATCTCTTCAGTGAACTCAAATTTTTAGTGGGATTACACTATTGGTCCTGTATACAAGCATATTCTGTGCCCGGAAAGGCACTCGAACCTAAAATACATTTATTGTAAGAGATAATGTTTCGATTTTTCTTTTGATCACCAGGTTCAAACACTTTTGTATCAACTGGGTCTTTAATTTTAAGTTCTATTGGAAGCAAATAGCTCACAACGTTTCCAGTTGCATCGTACATTTAACAAGAATTCTTGCATATTTATCGACCTAAAAACGAAATGTCTTCGCGCCTTGACTGTTTACATCTTAGAACGATCGTATTGTGATTCAACAACATTTCATTTTGCTTTTCGATTTCGCATTGGAATCTCATGATTATAATCACGGGTGTTCTCTGCTTATTCATAAAGGGGTACCACCAACCAAATGACATAAAACCCACGCCAAGGTCTTGGATGAAATAAAAACCTCGATTTCCTGTACGTTAAGGAACCCGAGGTTTAGAAGTTTATTCCTGCCTTGATAATTGAACAATAAGGAAGAGTTTGGTTTGAAAAAAGTTTGGTCATTTTTAGGGTCAAGTTATACAACAACAGCCATCCGCAGTTTATGAAGTTACCTTTATGCAATAGCTTTTTTAAATCGATTTTGCCATCGTTATATTCGTAAATTCTATAGCCCAACTTCCCAACTTTGCTTAATCGCGCCCTTTTTTGGTATGACTTGACTTGCGTTTTTAAACATCTTTTACTAACTAAAATTTCATAAGCAATACAAAGTGTAAGTTGATTCTTAGCAGGAATCAATTATCACTTAATTAATTATTAGATTAATCTACAGCTGACATGATAATCTGGATGTATCAACATTTGGGAGATGGTATAAATGACTAATTGGAATGCAACACTTTATGATAACAAGCACAAGTTTGTTTCAAATTTTGGTGAAGATCTTGTTTCCTTCCTAAATCCACAAAAGGGAGAACATATTTTAGATGTTGGTTGTGGTACAGGAGATTTAGCTCATGATATTTCAAAAAGTGGTGCTATTGTTACTGGCATTGATGATGCACAGTCTATGATTGAAGCTGCTAAAGAAAAGTACCCTGATATCCACTTTAGCGTGCAAGATGGCGAGCAGTTTTCTCTTGACCCTCAATTTCATGCAGTGTTCTCAAATGCTGCTATTCACTGGATGAAAAATCAGCAGAAGGTTGTTCAAAATTGTTATAATGCTCTTCTTCCTAGTGGCCGTTTCGTGGCTGAATTAGGTGGAGCCAATAATATCCAATCTATTGTAAATGCCATAAAGGAAGCATCCAATCGTCTATCAATTCCGTATGATGCTACTTTATTCCCATGGGTATTTCCAACAACAGAGGAAATGGCAGAACATCTTATCAATGTTGGTTTTAATGTAATAACAATCGAGCATTATGAACGACCAACACCTTTAGTTGGAGAAGATGGTATTCGTAATTGGCTAAAAATGTTCAGTAACAATATGTTCAAAAATCTTACAAATGATGAAAAAGAAGCAATTTATAGCGAATGTGAACGTATTTTACGTCCTCAACTTTATAAAGAAAATGGTTGGGTTGCAGATTATTGGCGCCTTCGTTTCATTGCAACAAAGCCTTAATACAAAGCAGCTTAGATACTGTCCTGAACTATGTCCCATAAGATGGACACTTTGAATAAAGTGACCCTCTTGTGGGTCATTTGTGTTTTAATCAACTTAATTTAGAAAAGAGCGAGGAAAGAATCATGGCTAAAAAGAGGGGCAGTTCTAAAATTTTTCGGAGTTTGAAACGAAAAAACTTGATTCTAATTCAAATGTCCAGAATGTAACGGGTAAAAGCATTTCGTATGCTCCAGTATTTAAGCTGGCAGCCGTTAAAGCATACCTAAGTGAGCAAACGCCCATGGAGATCTTTTGTAGCGCGGGATTTGACGTAGATGTCATTGGTCATGAAAAACTCAAGCACTACTTAAAGCGTTGGCGTAATACGTATACGACCCTTGGAGAGACTGGGCTTTTGGAGGAACAACGAGGAAAGGGTAGCACACGCAGACCACCAGAAGAGAGGTTATCTACTGAGGAAAAGCTAAAACGCGCCGAAGCGCGAATCAAACTGTTAGAGGCGGAGAACGAATTTCTAAAAAAGCTAGATGCGCTCGGAATAAAGGGAGAGAAACATTAACGCCTTCCGAGCGCTATTAAATGATCAACCTTACTGCTCATCGACACAATCTGCAGTGTATGACGTGATATCTGTGTAAGCTTGCGCGTGTTAGCGCGAGAGGATATTACCTTTGGCTTACTGCTGAAGAGGCTTAACTACTCCGGGAGGATGCTGATGAACACGATTTTAGGCTCATCAAAGAGCACTTTGATATTCTCCGTGGCAAGGCAGGAGCACTCGTTATTAAATTGCGGCTTGAACGTGTAAGCGGTATTGTCATGAACCACAAAAAGATTCGCCGATTAATGCGCAAATATAAGCTCGTGGCCACGATTCGACGAGTCAACCCCTACCGAAAAATGGCGAAAGCAACAAGAGCACCAGGCTAGTCCGAACCTATTGAAACGTCATTTTGACCAAGAAGATCCAGAGAAGGTACTGCTGACGGATATTACCTATATGCACTACGGAAATAGCCAATGTGCTACCTCTCGGTAGTCCAAGATGGGGCAACGAAACAGATTCTGGCCCACGATCTTTCTTCTTCTTTTGAGCTTTCACTGGTGGAACGAACATTGGCGAATCTCCTAGAACGACTTGAGGGCAATGTTCATCCAGATCCCATTCTACACTCTGACAAAGTGTAGTATTATACGCACCCTAACTTTCGCCAACTGCTCAAGAAAACAGGTTTCAAACAATCAAAGTTCTGTAAGGGAAACTGTTGGAATAATGCTTCTATGGAAACGTTTTTTAGTATATGAAGGATGATTTGGACTATAAGGAGTGTCAGACGGAGTCGAATCGTTGACTGTATCATGTATTACAACTCGGGGCGCTACCAATGGTCATTAACAAAGATGACCCCTGATGAATGATCTTACGCCCGTCAAGTAGACAGCATTAAAACTGATAGGTCCTAAGCAACCTTGGTACGGTATTCCACCGGACTAAGGTTGTTTAATTTTTCCTGAAACCTGTCGTAATAATAAAACCGTATGTACTCATCTATAACGGTTATGAGCGCGTCTTCAGATTCAAAAGACTGACCAGCCCTGCCTTCATTTTAGTAGTATTTGACCCAGCGTCTTATTGAAGCCTCTGGAATATTCAACTCTTTAGCAACGCGTTTATAGCCTAAGCCACATTCAAGATACATCTGAACTGCTTGATATTTCGATTCAGCTGAGTGAGTATCTTGTAATCTTTTCATGAAAAAATCCCCTCCAAATTAACAGTAAGAGTCAATCTCTTAACTGCCTACCTAAAGGGGGTAATATCAGAATTCAGAAGCCATCTCTTAACTGCCTAACCAAGGACTTTTTTCAAACTGTCCATACTTAAGGTCACAGTTCATCCATACATCTAAGCTGCTTTTCATTTTTTATATATAGTGACACATGCTTGTATAAATTGGTCAAATAAAGGATGTATGTATTTAGTATAAATGAATGTGGCAGAAAGAATATCATTATCTATTTGAGGAATTTGCGCAAAAAGTTCTCCTTTTTCTACTTCCCTTTGGACAACGCTTTTGGGTAAGAATGCAATACCCATCCCCTGTTTAATAAAAGTTTTAATTACTTCTGTTTGGTTCAGCCTTTCAATTTGGCAATCCCTTGGCAAATGACGTTCAATTTGCTCCCAATACGGAGAAAATGAATGTGTATATATCGGAAAACGTTTTATTAATAATTGAAAATCATCTGCATCGAATGGTTGAGGGCCTACAATCATAACAGGTTCATTTGCAATTATCGTTGTTAGGAGCTCTCTAGTTGAAGGTACTTTCGATAATCCGATATCAACTTGTTGCCGAAAAACAGCCTCACCAATTTCATTTGATGGTAAGATTTCAATTTGAATAATTACATCTGGTTGAAGTTGTTTAAAATGCTGAATGATAAGAGGAAGCGTGGAATTTGCAATTTGAGGAGCCACCCCTAAAGAAACTTTTTGGGAATATCCAGCTTGAAATGCTTTCATTTCCTGAACTATTTGCTCTTCAAACTCTACTAATTGAATTGCTCGTGGTAAAAAAAAATGGCCATTTGCATTTAAAATAACTCGTTTTTGAACCCGATCAAACAATTGGATATGCAATACTTTTTCGAGTTTTTGAATTTGTTTTGAAATAGCTGATTGTGTCATCATCAATTCTTCTGCAACTTCTCGAAAGTTCTCCTTCTTCGCTGCCAATAGGAATGTTTTTAGTAATTCTATTTCCATATCTTTTTCCGCCTTTTATAATTTGCAATCTAATCAAGATTAGATTGTTTAATATACCTCAATTATTGATGGGTTTATTTCATAATACTGTTTACATTTGCTTAAATATATTTTTTCACAAATCTTCTCAGTATATTTTAACATAAGTATCCAATTTTACTTGATGGTGTTAATCAAGAAAATGCCCCTAAAATGAAAATAAGCGCTGATCCTTGTTACTATCCCTTGAAGATAAGTAGACTAGATTCTCGTAGGTTGTATTATTTACACTCAAACGAATATTGCTTGTGAAGTTATTATGTATTTCGAATATCACGTCTCCACAGCTACTGTAAAATAAGTTTTAGACTGCCGCTGTTTTATATTGAGCTATCGATCCCGTTATGTCGCACGTCAGGCAAGGGACATATCACCTGTTTGTGCTTGAGCCGCAAGCTTCCTTAGCTACCCGCATATTTGTTTGTACAGCGAGGCAGCCCCTTTCAGTTGTGCAGGTGTAATTCCTTCCCGGCTCTACCGTCTTTCGATTAAAAATAGCATGGATCCGTTACAATCTTGTTATGCCAGAACGAAGGGAACTGATAACTATTGAAGAAATACAAGACCGAAAGTTTTACCCGTGTCAGTGAACCAATCCGGACTCCCATAACGAAATTCGGAGGGCAGCCAGTGTGGCTGACAGAACCGCAATGGCCGCTTAGCAGCGGATGGGACAATCGTCCGATGATGTTTATTGGTAAGATAGAGCTGAATCCGCAACTATTCCCCACCCCAAACGTTTCTGTTCCTCTAATGGCCTATCTCTTTGTTACACATACGCAAAATATGGAGGAAGGCTTCTTTGACCCTGATATTATCGAACCGGATGGCGGTGAAAATGCGATCATTCTCCAGCCGAGTGGTGAGATTCTGATTAATACAGCCCCATTGGTTAACGGCTCAACGCTGTGGGATGATAATGGCGAATCTTATGAAGGCATCCCTCAGCTGCAAGAAGCCCAAGACTCAGAATTTCTCGCTTCCAAGTCCTACATCTCGCTCACTAAGGATGAGCAGAACGCCTATAGTGATGAAGTTGACGGCGATAAAATCGGGGGTGTGCCCTATTTTTTCCAAGGGGATGGTTGGCCGGATGACAGTAACTGGCGGTTGCTGCTGCATTTGCATGCGAATTTCAAGCCTTACTGCTTGCTGATGGGAGCCTCGCCAACGATTTTTGCGTTTGTGAATGAGGATATGACGACCGGAAAGTTAGTTATTCAGGATTGTTAGTGAGGAGCGTTGCGAAGTCATTATAGACCTTCGGGAAGAAGCTATAGAGTGTGCTTGTCCAGACTCAGATGTAACCTTTGGATCAAGGTAGGGATTGGTGACCGGCTGAATCTTCGTAACCATTTCTACAGGCTCTTCTCCATCCTCCAAGACCCTGGGGATCGCCGTCACTTGTGATATAGTTCCCCACGTTTGATCTGAGTCTAATTTCTAGTTAGTTGAATAGCTGGCCACCAGTCTAACACTTACTTCTCAGTCTAGTACTTTATTTTTGTGGAACAACAAACATTAGCTGGTTTTCTTGTCTACTATATTTTAACAGGACATTTTCCCTGGAATCATTCATCGTTTATCTCCTCTCTTGACCTCTGATTAAGCACCAAACGCTTTTTCGATAGCCTATTCTAATTCTGCTGTAGATGGTTTTCTTCTTTATACATCCACCTTTTCCCCCATAGTAAACTTTCCTTTGGATCAAAGAAGGTCCATATTAAAACAGCATATATAGGAAATGAAAAGGATAAACAACACAATTTTATCAGGCAATCTTATCCCCCTTTAGGCCTTCAAATATCATTCGGATTGACAATAAACAATAAAGTGTCGGTCCAGACTACTTTGGCCAGGTAGATTTTGCCTTAGTCGTTCTCTGTAAATGATCTCGCTCGATTAGTATAACAAACGAGTTTTGAGAGCCTCTTCCATTCGATACATGCCCAGCTTAGCAAGTTCATTTGTTTGGTGTTTAACGATTTTCATATTCGAGCATTCGGTAAGGTTGGAGTCTCCAAATGCGCAACCTCAACGGAAAACTCTCGTTCCTAATTCATGATTTGTTCGAGTAAATGTGAGCATTGATATTGCTTATTCTTCAAAGGAATGCCTCCCCATTTGAACAAGAGGAAGTGTTAGGTATACTCCCAATTCTAAAAGATGATCGTACTAGAGAGTATAATGACAGAGTAAAATTGTATGAGGTATATCCCACTAATATGAAAGAAAAAGCAGCGTACAAAAACTGTACGCTGTTGTTTTTAACTGGTTTTATCAACTTACATCGAATTCAAAGCATGTAAGAGATATTCCTTCCGATTTAATGGATTATGGTCGTACCGTGTACATAATGGCACTAGAAATACACCTTCACCTTGGGTCCAACCCGGAAGCTGGATCTCGAATGGATGAATGTTCTTAATCGGCATCATGCCAAGTATCGTGAATATCTGGTCATTCTGGATTGGATCTCGATAGGTTGCAG
Source organism: uncultured Brevibacillus sp. (assembly GCF_947502445.1). Lineage (GTDB taxonomy): Bacteria > Bacillota > Bacilli > Brevibacillales > Brevibacillaceae > Brevibacillus. Next base: position 11,083 of record NZ_CANMZW010000055.1, on the reverse strand, counting down.
ATGCTTGAATTAGTTTAAATAAAACCCTGCTTAGAGAATCAATAGGGATCTCTAATTCAAACCGATGCATGGGTTCATAAATTTGGGGTGTTGCTTCAGCTAGTGCTCTCATTAACACAAGAGGCGTTAAGAAAATCGCCAGCCGAACTCACTGCACTTGCATAGGAGGTATCCGTAAGTGTCACAATTAGATCGCGAACTTCCCAGTCGTATAGTCCTTGCTTTAGCGTCTCATACACGGTTTCTTCAATCGCCTTATGAAACGATAAAGGAAGGGAGCCTAGGTTGACTAGTGATCTTTTTACTGTAATACCGAGTCATGTGCCCTTTGCTGTAATTTCTGCAGAACTACTTCCTGTTGTATGGCATTATCTTTAATTGTACTTCTTTCCTGTAATGAAAAAAAATATGCCACCTCACTGGTGTTGCATTAATCCTGTCGCCGCTCATCTTCCGTGAGCGGCGACAGGATGATCCGATTAAGGCAAATGGCTTTCCATGTGCCATACACCCCTTGCTAGCAAGGAAGCCATCTTCGGATAACCCTGTAGTTGTAAGCACATCTACGCCTATGGTAACAGTGGATACTTCCTCGAGTCTTGATTGGGGATCATCACACAAATCCGATTTCGTTAGAACAATAACCGGCGTTGCTTCACTGTCCCATGCAATCGACAAATACTACTTAAGTCTACGCATATATTATTGCGTGCGATACAGATAAAGACGTTTTCTATGTTTTGGAATTGGGTCTGTTGCAACGTACCCCGTCATGAAGACGCTCCCTGGCCGGTTTCTGTCTTGCGCAAATATGCCCCTGTTATCGAATGCTCAGCAGCGGCAAGCTGGACAGGAGTGCCTTCGAATACAATTCGGCCCCCCCTTTGGCCGCCCTCGGGACCCATGTCAATGATCCAGTCCGCGCTCTTGATCACATCCATGTTGTGTTCAATGACCACCACCGTGTTCCCCCCGTCGACCAAGCGGTTCATAATGTCCATCAGACGAGAGATATCGGACATATGCAATCCGGTTGTCGGCTCGTCCATGACATAGAGACTGCCTTCCTTGTGAAGTTCCCCTGCCAGCTTGATGCGCTGGCATTCCCCACCTGACAAGGTGCTCAGAGGCTGGCCCAGCGTTACGTATCCGAGTCCCACATCCTCAAGCGTCCGCATTTGCCGGAGCAGTTCCTTCCCGCTGAAGAACGCCGAAGCTTCCCGTACCGTCATGGCGAGGACGTCGCTGATGGATTTTCCGTTCAGTTTATATTGTAGCACTTCATCACTGAACCGCTTGCCCGCGCATATTTCACATGTCGTTCTTACCGGCTCGAGAAAGGCCAAATCCGTGTAGATCATTCCAAGACCTTGACAGTTAGGACAGGCTCCCTTGGAGTTGAAGCTGAACAGGGAAGCACTCACCTTGTTGGCTGCTGCGAACTGTCGGCGGATCTCGTCCATCATCCCCGTGTACGTAGCTGGATTGGAGCGGATAGACGTGCCCACGGCCATCTGATCAATGACTATCGCTTCCGGATGCGACTGCAGGAATGCTCCGTTAATCAGCGTACTTTTGCCTGAGCCGGCTACTCCCGTTACCACAGTCAGCACACCGACGGGTATATCGACTGTCACATCCTTCAGGTTGTTCAGGCTGGCGCCAGCTACGGTCATCCGCCCCTTGGGCACCCTGGTTGAAGTTTTCAAGGGTAGACTTTGCTTCAAGTACCGTCCTGTCAAGGTATCTGCGCGGAGTAAGCCCGCATAGTCGCCTTCGTAGACGATCTCTCCGCCGCGGGTTCCCGCATGAGGTCCAACATCGATGATGTAATCGGCGATCTCCATGACTTCGCGGTCATGTTCGACGACAAGTACGGTATTCCCTTTGTCCCGGAGCTGACAAAGCATGCCGTTCAGACGATGAACATCCCGCGGATGCAGTCCGACGCTCGGTTCATCGAAAATGTAGATCATGTCGGTAAGACTGCTGCTCAGATGTCGGATCATCTTGATACGCTGTGACTCACCGCCCGACAAGGTTGCCGTTGGACGATCCAGACTCAGATACTCCAGCCCGATGGAGACCAGATGGTTCAACCTGATCAGAATCCCGTCAATCATCGGACCGGCAACGGGATCCTCGATAGCTTCAATCATGCGTATTAGCTCGCCAATCTCCATCGCTGCGCATTCGGCAATGTTGTATCCATTAATCCGGCAGCCCAAGGCCGCTTGATTAAGCCGGCTTCCCCCGCAAAGGGTACACTCGTTATAGGATAGAAAGCGGTCGAGGGTTTCGCGTTTGGCATCTGACATCTCGCTGCTGTCCCGCTTTACATACAAGCGGGTGAGCTTGGGCAGCAGGCCTTCATAATCCGATTCGATATCGCCACCCTTGGTACGGTATACGATCTTGCTTTTTTTTCCGTAGAGGAGGGTATCCCATTCTGCCGGCGTATAGTCGGCAAGCCGCTTGTCGTTGTCGAACAAGCCGGAATGGGTATACGAATTCAAGTACCAGCTTCCCACTTTAAATACGGGGAACAGGATTGCGCCTTCATTCAGCGATTTGGACCTATCGAGAAGCTTGTCCACATTAAACTGAATTACCTGTCCGACTCCGGAGCATTCCGGGCACATGCCGGCCGGTTCGTTAAACGAAAAAACATGCGAGGAGCCTGCAAAAGGTTTGCCGATTCTGGAGAACAGCAGCCGCAGCATCGCATAAATATCCGTGATTGTGCCGACCGTCGAACGGGAGTTGCCGCCGAGCCTTTTCTGATCGATCACGACTGCAGTAGACAAGTTCTCGATGAGATCGGCATCCGGCTGACTAAACCGGGGTAGTCGATTGCGGATGAATGCGGAAAACGTCTCGTTAAGCTGCCGCTGAGCTTCGGCACTGATGGTGTCGAAGACCAGGGAAGATTTACCCGAACCCGAGACGCCGGTGAAGATCGTGATTTTTCGCTTCGGGATGCGGACATTCACGTTTTTCAGGTTATTCTCGCGTGCTCCTTCAATTACGATATCATGGACGTTCATAGACTCCACCTCGGATCTCTATTTGCTAAGCTTTAACAATATAACTGAAGAATCATGACACCTACTGTCATGATTAGACGAATGTTCTCCGCTGGTAAAGTTTATCCGTCACCCGGACGAATAACGATGCAACGAGACGCGCTAGAAATTAAAGTTTAAGACTTAACTCGATAAAGAAAAAAGCGGCTGTCGAAGACTAGGGAATAAAGTCTTAGACTTGCCGCTTTTAATATGAAACGAACGATTTTATCATTGGAATGTGCAATATGATTAGTTCCCATCAAAATGATAAATGATGTGTCATTCTATTTTTCCTTCTCTTCTCCAAAATCAAAAATACTTGCATTCACTAATTTATGAAAATATTGATCTATCTGCGCTAAGTCCACCAGATTGGGGTTTTTATGCCACCAATTACTTAAAGCAACCATTGCAGCAACATGGAATTCTGCTAACAAGTCTTGAGGGATATCGATCGTTTTGGAATGCTGGATAAAATTTAAGGTGTCTTTTTTCAATAGCCGCATGGAGTAAGTCGACATGCAATTAAAAAAGAGATCATCACTTTGCTGTGAACGAACTAACTTATGGGACTCGGAGCCTTCAAAAAAACCATTGGACCAAAAAAAGGGCCTTAAAATTCTTTTTTCTAATGGGATATCCCAATATTGCTCCATCAGCTGATTCAGCCCGTACTCCAGCAATCTGAATTTATCCTCGAAATGCTTATAAAACGTGGAACGATGAACCATTGCTTCTTCGCAAATTTGGTCTACAGTAATTTTGGAAAATAACATCTTTTTTTCTGTCATTAGATCAAACAGGGCTTTCCATAACAATTGCATGGAGCGACGCTTTCTCAAATCCATCCGTATTGCCTCCTCTACTCCACTCAATTTCTCAGACATTTATTTGATTCCGTCTCCTAACTGACCAAAACGGATGTTTTACATATATTTTGCAGCGCAAATGATCACTACAATGGGAAACATACTCAACACTCAACCTATATTGTACGACAGGGAGGTACTCACATGGACTTGGATTTACAGAAAGTGAAGCGAATGCCCATTATGGTCGCCCTCATGGTAGGAGCGTTTGTGGCGACATTAAACGAAACGTTGCTAGGCAATGCCTTGCCTGTGCTGATGAAGGAGTTCCAGGTAGGCGCCACCACCATACAGTGGCTAACTGCAGCTTACCTGCTCGTTGTTGGCGCGCTCATTCCCGTAACGGCTCTCATTCAACAATGGCTTACAACAAGACAGCTTTTTTTAATTTCAATGATTACTTTTTTAATAGGTACGATCGTCGCTGCAATCGCACCTACTTTTATGTTGTTATTAGTTGGTCGAGTGATTCAAGCCATTGGTACGGGACTAATTATCCCGCTACTGATGAATACGTTGTTAAATATTTACCCTGCGGAAAAAAGGGGTTCGATTATGGGGGTACTCTTCTTAATATTTACATTTGCCCCCGCTATTGGGCCTACACTTTCAGGCATTATCATTGATGCAATGGATTGGCGCTGGCTGTTCTATATCATTGTTCCGATTACTATGATTTCCATCATCATCGGATATTACTATCTTGTCAATGTAACCACGATCACTAAACCCAAAGTAGATGTGCTATCCATTATTTTATCGACGTTAGGTTTTGGCGGTGTTGTGTACGGATTCAGCGCTACAGGAAATGCAGGCTGGTCAGATCCGCAAGTTTATTGGTCAATTATCACTGGCGGCCTGGCCTTAATTTTATTTACAATTCGGCAACTACGTATTTCAAACCCGATTTTGGAATTGCGTACCTTCCGATTTTCGTTATTCTCTCTCTCGATTATACTATTGATTATCGTTATGATGGCGATGTTCGCAACAATCACTTTATTACCTATGTTTTTGCAAAGCGTGTTGCTGGTGACGGCATTTCAGTCAGGACTTATCATGCTACCCGGAAGTGTGGTAAATGGGCTTATGTCTCCTGTTACGGGAAAACTATTCGATCGATTCGGTGCCAGAGTCACTATTATTCCAGGTATATTGATCTTATGCATTGCGATGTATCTCTTTACCGGATTCACATTAGAGTCGACGAGCCTGCAAATTATCTTAACGCACTGTCTATTAATGCTAGGTGTGGCGCTCATTCTGGTCCCGGTCCAAACCTATGGACTGAATCAGATTACGCCTGAATATTATGCTCATGGATCCGCTATTTTCAGTACGCTGCAGCAAATTGCCGGAGCGATCGGCTCAGCATTGTTCATAGCGACCATGTCTTCGCGATCCAGTAGCCATTTGGCGCAGTCATCAAACCCCGATGATGTAACTGAACAATTAACTGCATCTGTTGCGGGGTACAGCGACACGTTCATGCTTGGCTTCATCATTTCGGTCATTGCCTTAGTGGTAGCTCTCTTCCTAAGGAAAAACACAAAGGAAAAACAAGCGGGTTGAACTCTCCGCTAATTTCAGGACTGCTCTGCTGCAACAAGTAGAGCAGTTCTTTTCTCTATCCCAAAGTAAAGGGCGTGAGAACGGAATACCAAACTCACGCCCCAGATGACGTATCAGCTAAAATAATCAATCTCAAGCAGCTTTAGGATTTCACTGTATAATGCACTTGAACCATTTGTCCGTAACGTTTGGTCGCGGCCAGGAAAAGTTTCAATTCCAGATTCTTTTATTTGAACAGTGGAATCCCTTTCTATAAAATCGTGGGCATCATTGTAATGATAAACTCATCAACAAGCTTGTTTTTCAAGAGAACGTCGAGAAATTCGGCTCCACCGACGACCCAGATGGTAAAGTCTTTTTCTTAAATCCATCCCTATCGCCCCTTTACTCTTGTTCATTTCTCAGACATTTATCTGATTTTGTCTCCTAACTACCCAAAATAGATGTATTGAATATATTTTTCCAAGAATATTTTCACTAAAATGTGAACGAATCAAGCATACTTTCGTACGAAAGGAAGAAACAATTGCACTTACAAAACGTGAAGCGATCACCGATCACGGTCGCCATTATGGTGGGAGCATTTGTGGCAACTTTAAACGAAGCCTTGCTATTGATATCTTAAATATGAATTCATGAACTGAGGAGGATTCTAATGTCTACAGTTTTATTTGTAAAAGCAAATTTCCGTCCACTTGAACAAGCTGTTAGTGTAAAACTTTATCAGGCTTTTCTTGAGTCTTATAAAGAGTCCCATCCTGAAGATTTGATTATCGAACTCGATCTGTTCTCAGAAAATCTACCCTATTATCATGCGAATAACCTTAACGGTATTTTTAAATTGGCGAAAGGTATGGAATTGAATTCAGAAGAAAAAGAAGCGACAGATACTGCGAATAAGTATCTAAATCAGTTTCTCGAAGCTGATAAGGTTGTATTTGCGTTTCCTCTATGGAACTTTAGCGTACCTGCTGTATTGCATACGTATTTTGATTATTTATGTCAAGCGGGTAAAACTTTCCGGTATACTTCAGAAGGTTCAATTGGTTTACTCTCTGACAAGAAAGTTGCTCTCTTAAATGCAAGAGGTGGCGTCTATTCGGAAGGACCTACTGCATCTTTGGAAATGTCTGTAAACTATGTAACGAACATGATGAATTTCTTTGGTATAAAAAACCCTACAACTGTTATTGTGGAAGGCCATAATCAGTTCCCGGATAAAGCGGCAGATCTTATTCAGAACGGAATTGAAAGAGCAGCTAAAGCGGCAGAAACCTTCTAAAATGTTGGAAGAGGTTCAAAGATTTGTAGTATGTGTACTCTTCTCTTCCTGGGTGATGTTCTGGACAATCACCATTCCCTGACAGAGTTTAGCACCTTTTCGTTGTTCAACAGAATGCGTTTCTTACTTGGTCACCTTTCTTTTCGTTTTTAAATATGACATATGATGACATATTTAAATGTTATGATTTAATAGGTAGGAAGGAATACTACTTACAATAAAACAACTTCAACATGAATAAAGGAGTAGATCAAAATGAAACGACCTGTCGTATTATTTATCGCAACAACTCTGGACGGGTATATTGCGCGTGAAAATGGTGAGATTAATTGGCTATATGAGGTAGAGGGAGACGGAGATAACGGTTACAGCGAATTTTACGAATCGATAGACACGGTCTTAATGGGGAACAAAACATACGAGCATACTTTTGAATTGGCCGATCAATTCCCCTACCCTGATAAAAAATGTTATGTGTTCTCACGCTCGAAACATGATCCAAATCCACACGTTACATTTGTAACCGAAAATGTGCCTGGGTTCGTCGAGAAACTGAAAGAAGAAGAAGGTTCCAAAATCTGGATCGTTGGTGGTGCAGAAATTCTGGACGTTCTTTTAAAAGGAAAGCTGGTTGATGAGTTTATCATTTCAATCATGCCAACGATATTAGGTAAAGGCATCCCCCTATTTAAGAAGGATAATCCGGAAATGAAGCTCTTTCTGAGAGAAACAAAACGCTTTGGTCAAATTGTTCAGCTTCATTACGTAGTGAACAATGACGTGCCTCAATCATAAAAAGCAATAAGCCCCTGAAGGTTGAACTGTGACCTGAGAAATGGACAGTATTTGAAAAGGGCCCCTCGAAACTTATGCGATTTTGAGATGACTCCTGAATTCATCAGGGGTCATCTTTTTTAAGGTCTGATTCCATGGAAGCATTGTCCCAGCAGTTACCTTTGCGAGACATCGACTGCTTAAAGCCAGCTTTAGCAATTAGGAGCCTCGTTAAGGGATGAGTATAGTGCATGCCCTGATCTGAATGAAAAATAGCATCAGGATGAACGTTACCATCCAACCGTCTGATTAATTGGTCCAGCGTCCGTTTCACCAGTGATAACTCCAACGTGGAAGATAGATAGTGTGCCAAAATTTGTTTGGTTGCACCGTCTTTTACACAAGACAGATAGGCCCATTGGCCAGTGCCATAGCGCAAATAAGTGATGTCAGTAAGCAGAACCTTCTCAGGTACACCTTGGTCAAACCGGCGTTCCAGGAGGTTTGGACATGTGCGGTGTTCCTGAGTTGCCTTGGCCATTTTACGATATGGATTCGCTTTCCGAATGACAGTGACCAGCTTAAACTTTCGCATGAGACGACGAATCTTTTTATGGTTCATCACGACACCATTCAAAGGCGCCAATCTCATTTTGATGACCAGTGCCCCGGCTTTCCCTTTCAGGAAGGTCTCGAGAAACTGCTTCATCCCTATTTATTCATTGTTATCAATCCGCTCATTTCAAACCGCCTTAGAAAATCTAATCTTCGTAAGGTGAAAACGGATGCTGCTGATGCTTATCTTTTGGGCGAACTACACGATAGGGAAGAATTCGAACCTTTCAAAAAAAGGGGCGTTCAGTTGCTTAATCTGCGCTTTCTAACGCGGCAATACGAGGCCTTTTCTAAGATGTGTGTGCTAACAAAGTTGCAATTCCAAGCCGTTTTAGATCACGTTTTCCCTGCTTATAAAGGCGTCTTCGATGCTAGGTATTCTAGTGTTTCACTACGGTTTTTATACGAGTTTCCAACATTATATTCAGTGATTCAAACCGATTCAACAACGCTAAAATCCAAGATCAGTCTTCTACTTTCTTCAAAACGTGGTCGATCAGAAGTTTGGATTAACGAGCGAGTTCAAAGGTTGCTGGATGCGGCAAAACAAAATCCATTCCAGCAAACGATGTAGTCAAGCCACTTAATTAATCTAAAAATCCTAATCACCCTTGAAATCGAATCACAAAACGTGGTTCTCGGCAGCTTCGGTGCGGACACTTCTTTTACATCTAGAAGTGTCCTCAGAGTGTAGAGAACGCCCCCTTTCGCAAAAAGGGGACTTTTACTGTCTATTTAGGGGGGCAAAAAATATGTCTTCCCGTCCTTGTAAACCCCTTAGATGCGATTCTAGAAAGGCAATATTTTTATCCCAATCCGAGAATTTCAGTGTGGGGGTTTATCGACAGCCTGAAGCAGCGTACAAAACCTGTACGCTGCTTTTTTACTGGTTTTATCAACTTACATTGAATTCAAGGCATGTAAGAGATATTCCTTCCGATTTAACGGATTATGGTCGTACCGAGTACATACTGGCACTTCGCCATTGAAAGGCTGATAGCCATGAAATTCCGATAAAAATACACCTTCGCCTTGTGTCCAACCCGGAAGCTCGATCTCGAATGAATGAATGTTCTTAATTGGGATCATGCCATGTATCGTGTATACATGGTTATTCTGGATCGGATTCTGATAGGTTGCAGACGCTTGAGTTAGTTTAAATAAAATCCTACTTAGAGAATCAATAGGGATTTCTAATTCGAACCGTTGAATGGGTTCATAAATTTGAGTTGTTGCTTCAGCTAGTGCTTTCATTAACACAAGAGGCGTTAACTTCCGAAAATCGCCAGCCGTACTCACTGGACTTGCATAGGCAGTATCAGTAAGTGTCACGATTAGATCGCAAACTTCCCAGCCGTACAGTCCTTGCTTAAGCGTCTCATAGACGGTTTCTTCGATCGCCTTATGAAACGATAAAGGCAGGGAGCCTAGCTCTACTTCTAGATGATATTCGATGCCGGTTGGTCGAGGGTTCGGATCAATTCGAAAGCCTACGGTGGCGTAAAATGGATTTCCCTTCTCTCCCATTCGTTCAACTGCTGTCCCTGTAAAGATAGGCTTTTCCATATAAATGGGCTGCGTCCCAAGAAATTCAATATCGATTTGAGCTTCTCTTTTTAGTTGATCCTGAATCACTTCTTTTTGAATTTCACCATAAAGCTGAATGGATAGCTCTCTTTGAAGAGGATGCTGCTTGATCTGAATAAATGGATCCTGTTCAGCTAATCTTTTCAATGCCCTGTATAAATGAATCGTTTCATTTTCGTTACACGCTTTGATCGTTGTTACTAAACTAGGCGGCGAGAATAGAGCTTCAGTCGTTTCATTGGAAGGTATACCGATGTCATCGCCAACTTGGCACTCGGTTAGCCCCATAATCTTTACGATATCTCCGCGTACAGCGCTTGTTCCATTGGCTGTTTTTCCAGAGAAGAAGTGCTGCAACCCCGTCACCTTATTGGTAAATTTCATTCGTTCCCCTGCTTGGTTAGACCGATAATAGGATAGACTCTCCCGAATCTTGATTTCACCAGAGAAAACCCGAACATAAGCGATCTTTTCGTCGTTCTTTCCACGTTCAACTTTGAAAATTTTCCCTTTTATTACAGAAGTATCTTCAGAATAAAAAGACGGAAGCCAGTTCTGTATGGCTGTAACCAAATGGTTGATGCCATTACCAGTAATTGCAGAACCAAATAGCACCGGATAAAGCTGTGCTCGCTTAAACTGTTCGAGAAACTCCGATTCAAAGTCAGCGGGGGCTAACTCTTTCTCATTGTATAGATATTTTTCAAGAAAGTGTTCATTATTATCAGCTAACCGATTTGCCAGCGCTTCCATAAAATCCTGATTGGTTACTGTGAACAATTCCGTATGGGCTGTTGGTGTACCAATATTCGCAACAAAGCTCATTGCTAGAGCATGAGGTGTCAATTTATCATGGATCTCAGTTAGTAACGATTCGTACCTAGCACCCACCCGATCAATTTTATTGATAAAAATGATTGTGGGAATCCCCATTTTAGCAAGTGTCTTCATCAAAACTCGTGTCTGAGGTTGAACACCTTCAACAGATGAAAGGACAAGGATGACTCCATCTAGTACACGTAAAGCCCGTTCAACTTCAGAGATGAATTCGGGGTGACCGGGTGTATCAATCAAATTCACTTTCACATTATCAACTGTAAAGGAAACGACAGCAGATTGAATGGTAATTCCTCGTTGTCGTTCCATTTCCATAGAATCTGTTTGCGTGTTCCCCTTATCGACACTACCCATTTCAGATAGGATGCCAGTTTCAAAAAGCAGTCTTTCAGTCAAACTCGTTTTGGGTCTGTAAAATAAAATGTGTAACCTCTTAAACCAGTAAAAGTTGGACATACTGAAATCATAGAAACGATCTG
>NZ_CANMZW010000054.1 GCF_947502445.1 uncultured Brevibacillus sp. | reverse complement strand
CGCCGTATACCGGACGGTACGTACGGTGGTGTGGGAGGTCGGCTACTCAACTAATGGGTAGCCTCCTACCCGATTTTGAACAACATTATGATCTATCGACAAACCTCTTCATAAACCAGCTTGAACGAGGTAGCTCCATTTTGGTTACCGTATCTCATTTAAAAACATTTTTTGCATATAGCCCTATCGAGTCACGTTTAGAAAAGGAAAGAGACTTGGGTCCATAGGTGGTTCCTTCATTAGGCCAGCCCCGTAATCGGGCTACAGACTGATGATAAGTATATATTGGTTTGTTACATTTTATGGGTAAGAAATTTAGCCTGAGGGAGAGTAAGCATGTGAAAACTGTATGGCGAATCAGTATATATCTCATCGTTTTTGTTGTCGTAGTAGGAGGTGCAGGCACACTCGGGTTCGTCAATACAATGAATGAGGTAATGTCGGTTTACGATAAAGCCGCACCTGCATTGACGAATGTGCAGGTACCGAAACATGACGCAAACAAACCGACAGTGGCAGTGTTACTGGCGAATGAATCAACAGAAGTGTTCGATTTTCTCGTCCCATACGAGATGTTTGCGATGACGGAAGCTTACAATGTATACGGCGTTGCACCCGATCGTGAAATAAAATCACTAACCGGCGGACTCGATGTCGTTCCGCATTATTCGTTTGACGAAATGGATGCGATGCTCGGCAAAAGCCCGGACATTATCGTCATACCGTTTATGCCGATTCTAGATGAGAAAAAATATACGCCTGTCCGCGAATGGATTCAGAAGCACGCGAGCGACAAGACTTTATTGCTCTCCATTTGCAATGGGGCAGAAAACCTGGCTGATACTGGCTTACTTAACGGCAAATCTGCCGCGACGCACTGGGGAGACATCGACCGACTCATTAAACAATATCCGAAAGTCCAGTGGGTGAAAGATCTGCGCTACGTCCCACAAGGAAATATCATATCTTCTGCCGGTCTGACATCGGGAATTGACGCTACACTATATGTCATCTCACAGCAGTTGGGTGAGGAGGCGGCGGAGAAAGTAGCGGTAGAGATGAACTATCCATCTTACGATTACGTGAAAAAACCGCAAATGGAACCGTTCACTGCCGGGCTGAGCGATATAACGTTCATACTTAACAACGCTTATCAATGGAACAAAGTAAAAGCGGGCGTACTGCTGTATAACGGCGTCGATGAACTAGATTTGTCCGCCGCATTCGATACGTACGCTGCTTCTGGCACGACTTCGACGTTGACTGTTTCCGGTGCAAACGAACCGATTGTAACGAAGCATGGCCTGAACTTAGTCGCGCGCTATCAGATAAAAAACGTGCCGAAGCTAGCGAAAATGATTGTCGTCGGTGCCGATGCCGAATCAGCCGCCGCCAAAGACATCAATCAATGGAACGAAAGCGGCAACAGCGCGGAACTACTGTACTTACATCGCGAAGCAATGGATCGGTTTGCAATGGATCCTGCATTCGAGGATTTGGCCAAGCAGGAGGATATTGGGACGGCGAAATTTGCTGCAAAGCGGCTCGAATATCGCGCCACCGATCATCTGAAGCTAGAAGGTAGATCCTTCTCTTTTGAAGCGTTTGGCGTACCAATTTTGCTCGGCATCCTATCCTTGATCGTCGCTTTTTTCATCGATCAGCGCTTCTTCCGCAGGAAAAAAGATATAAGCGCATCAAGGTAGTGACATTCTATCCGACTTGAAGGTGGCCGATCAGGGGTTCTGGCTGAAAGAATAGACTGTTTTCTACGCCCCTCCATCTGTCCGATGAAAAAATGATTTATACTGGTGTTGTTGATCTAGTGATTTCTTAACCATAACTGCTCGTTAGTTGGATAACTTGCCGTCAGATTTTTGCATGGAGCAACAACCATTTCAACTAATGCGGAAGCCCTCCCTTGGACAATAATCCTGGGAGGGCTTTTTTGTTTGTAAATGACAATCTTATTACCTATTGCGTTTTCCTAGCTGTTGACGCCTTCAACGATGAGATATATGTTGTCAAACGTCAATGTTTCAGATAACAAACAGAATGCTCATATTTTGCAAACTTTTTTGTGTCAAGGTAATAGTGCAACCTTCATTTTTAGCATTGAAAGCTTCCATTATTTTAACTATCATATTAAAGATAAAGCCCAAGAGGGTTACCAGTACAAGTAAACCACCTAATGCAATCCATGCAATTCCCCATCCCCAACTATTCTCATTAATTAAGACTGAACCGTATGATAACATGATTAGACCAATAATTACGGTGATTGCAGAAGAAATAAAAGCCCGTACACTTTTAGCACCGAATAATAAAACTGCTACAATAATGATCAAGAGAGCAATAATCAAATAAATCCCTCACTTCTACTAAAATGGACCAATACTACTTTAATGGTATATTCTCTCAAATTGTACATAAGCAAAATCCAAGAAATGATTTAAGCCTGCAGTTGCAAAATGGATGCTACAAAAATGCCCTCCTTCTGAGATATCTGGGGAGGGCTTTATTGAAGTACGAAAGACTTTTTTTATTCGTCGTTTGCGCTACTTACTCTAAAGCCCCAAAATTGGATTTGAGTCATAACCCCTTATCTTGTTAAGTTGATATCAGAAAACAGTGGGGGATTTTTTATGCATCGTAAACGCTATTCACTGGAGTTCAAACAACAGTTGGTCCAAGAAGCCAAAGAAGCAGGCAATGCCACACAGGTAGCACGTCGTCATGGTATTGCTGTGAAAATGTTATATCGGTGGATACGAGATTCCAAACACGCCGATTGGCAAAATGCTTCACCGGAAGCCAAAGCTGTAACTAGCTATACACCATCTCCAGGGGAATTTCGAGAGTTGGAAACAGAAAATGACAAACTCAAGAAACTGCTTGGAGAAAAGGATCTCGAAATCGCCACCCTCCGTGATCTTGTAAAAAAGCTAAACCCAGCGTATCGGACAAAATGGAAATAGCCGACAAGTGGATACATCTGGGCTACGCCATCAAGACCGTCTTGAAAATTGTCGGAATCTTGGAAGCAACCTACTATGCCCGCCGCAAGAATCAAGGGAAGCTCAAAGTATACAATGGTGGCCGTCCCATCCCCGGTTACTCCATGAAAAAAGATGGACAGCCTGTGGCAGATGAACAGATCAAAGAGTGGATTCATGAGTATCTGGCGGACGAAGAAGCCGCATACGGATACCGGAAAATAACCGTTTGTCTGCGTCGAGACCATGGCCTGCAAATCAACAAAAAGAAAGTGTACCGCCTGATGAAGGAAGAAAATCTGTTACACCCGCAACGGGAAAAACAGCGTAAATATCCTCGTAAGCTTGCTAACAATCGGGAGATCACTGCTTCGAATCAGCTATGGGAAATGGACGTGAAGTATGGTTTCATTGCCGGAGAACAGCGATTTTTCTTCTTGTTATCACACATAGATGTTTATAATCGATCCGTCATCGATTACCATATCGGGCTTAGTTGTAAAGGAAAACACGCTTCCCAAATCCTGCAACGGGCTTTATGGAGACGACACCAGTAGAATTTAAACAGGCATTGGAACAGCAACGAGTAAAACCAATTGTCGTGAAAGTATAACAAGGCTAACGATTAGCACAGCTCGATTTTCTTCGACCTAGGTGACCCAAAGGTAGATAAAGGTCTGGGGTCAAGCGAATTCCTTGACGTTAGACCTTTATCTACTAGACTACCAAATGGTTGAAGAAAACGAAAAACGAAGAAAAAATGAGAATAAGGGAGCTTGGCTCAAAAATTGAGGGGTTAAACCGCTCGTATTGGTAAGCTACTTGTAGAAAAGAGGGGATATAGTTCTTTATCTAAATAATACCAAACGAACTTCAAGTGATCTTTAACAGGCTGCACGTTTTGTAAATTCAAGAAATTCAGTGTGGCAGTGAGTCCTGTAAAAGAGAGAGCTTAGTGCTGATTCTATCTAGATCCATAATTCGTAAGTCCTCACGAGTGAGAGTTTCGGTAATTACGAAGTGCTTCTCCATGGATCAGTAATTTATCTTTGGATTTTTGAGTATCAAAGCCTAATGAATCTTGGTGAATGTAGTTGCTACTATCTGCTGCAGCTAATGAAAACTCGTTCGTAATGATACTGAAATCTGCATCACTGCCTATTTGTCGCTGAAACTATTAAAAATAGCTGTTTTCTCAATTGAAACCCCACCTATTGAGGAAGAAAGCAAGAAGGGAATATTGTTCACTCAATATACAGCCGTAGACTGACGACACGTCACTAATCTAACGGGCAGGATGCTCCAAGTACGGAGATTGTTTGGCACCAGCATAAAGGATCATCTCCTCCACAATGAGGGCAAAGGCCTCCCGTATATGTAATTCTATCATTATCTGAATGAAGTACATGATAGTCGGTAATCCCTTCGTTGAACGGGATGTCATACTCTTTTACTTCCATGTCCGACCACTTTCCGCTCCAGGAACAGATACTGCACTTTAGACTCTCTTCCGAAAGATGCAGTGCATTCTGGATGACGATCATACACTCTTTACTGTAGGTATTACACGAAGGACAATTGTGTACTTTCATGATTCATCACCTCTCATCAACATCATAAAGCAAAAGGAAGAAAAAACAATCTGCTTAGCGGTATTAGAAACCATATCTTGAGACAACGGAAATTTGAGAAAGATGAAAGAGAACTTTCAGCTAAAAAAATATATCCCCTGGAATAGCTCAAGGGGACGTTAATGGAATTTCCACTTTTACATGGTCAGGAAGCTCCAGGAATGGCTAAGACAAGGTGACTTTGAAAGCACTCCATACCGATGCCCCATTGTCATCAGTGGCTGTGACGGTCACTGTAACGACGCCAGTTTTACGGTACACGCTATGAAATTCTAAGAATCCCGGCTCAATAAAATTGACTGTAGCAATGCTTGCGTCACTTGAGGAAGCTGTGAAGGTCAAAGGATCTTCATCTGGGTCGGAAAAATTCTCTGCCACGTTCATAGGTAACATAGGCCAAGTGTCTAACATCGTTTGATCCGGAACGGGATTATCTACTTCAGGGGGGCGATTGCTATTCTCGTTTTATACCATCTCTATCTCTCGGTTTTAAAACGAGCCTACACCGTGCGGGCGACTTTCATCGCACACGGCGTTCCATCAACGGAAGAAAAGGTAAAAACTTACAATGGGCAATATTATCGTATGACGCCTATGCCTGTATTTACAGTATTTTTGTTCGACAAAAAGTGACCTCTTCGAAGTAACAGATGTTAGTTGTTTGTCTGAAATTTATACAACATTACTTTTGAGAGGGGGAGGATGGAATGCAGGAGATATAATTTTACTAGCGAAAAGATTTAACTCCTGCAAGGAGGCAGGAGTCGAAAAAGTTTTCTCGCTATATCGAGACTTCTGATGAAACCGAAGCAATTGAACAACTGCGTGTCTATCAAATTTTCTTTTATGGCGATTTAGTTATTACATAGGTAAATACTATTAGAGCTCAGACTGAACAATTTGAACCCAGAGCTGCTGCAGGCAATTTTACACAGGGGAAGTTTTGCGAAGTCTATGGATTTTTAAATAGTTTCCATTTAGTTGAATTGAATTTAATAAACAGATTAATCATGGGGGGATCTTATGTTTCCAAGAACAAAAGCCTTAGGAGTTCTGATAAGAGGCAGACAAATTCTTGTTGAGCGTTTTGAAGGAGCACACTCTAAAGGTGCTGGTGTTTATTTTAGGCCAATTGGTGGTACGATTGAGTTTGGTGAATACTCCCGGCAAACCATTGTTAGAGAGTATTTTGAAGAACTAAGCGTAGAGATAAAAATCATCAGGTACTTAGAGTGTTTGGAGAACATCTACAGAATTGGCGACGCAATCGGTCATGAAATAACACAGCTGTATCTAGTGGAGTTTGCTAATCGCGATGAATATAGTAATGATCGTTTTGTAGTGACAGACGGAAACATAAGCAGTGAAGCTCATTGGGTAGAGATAGATGATTTTATTACCAATAGAAAAGTCATTTATCCAAACGGTATTGAGGATTTACTACTGAAATTGAAGTCAATTTAACAAAATATTTGTGGCTAAAATGGGGCAAAAATTTCAATTATTTAGTTTTGAATTGAAGAAGAAAGCCGTTGAGATGAGGCTGCAGGGAATGACTAAGAATCAGATGGCAGATCAACTAGGGATAAATTTTCCAAAGTACTTGAGAAGGCATCTTCCATCGTAGCTCGGTCGGATTCAATCGGCTCAACGCCTGTTTTTATGTAGAAGGAGACCACAAATGCTAGACGAGAGCGACTAGGAAAAAGGGTTTTTGGTCGATTTCGTGCCAGAGCCAGAAGGCATTGACGGATAAGTCGGAGTTTTTTACGCCGATCCGGCAACGCAAGAAGTACAGATAGTAAAACAAAGTGTTAGAGTGCCCATAAATTACGAAACTCCTACGAAAATAAAAACGCAAAAAGGCAAAAGAAAATGGAGCCAAACTGAGTATGACAAGCACAAAGAACCGTTAGAGTAGGCCCAAACGGTTCTTTGTGTAAACAATAAGGAAGACGGGGGAGGAGCTAACGCTAGTCGAGGAAAAGGGAAACACGGTTTTAAGCGTCCGCCTCTGGGAAGCGTAATGGATCGGCTACCTTGGACGCGTTTCCTTTTTTCAAGGAACCGTTTTTTTCTCTAATGCGAGTCAACCTGTATTCTATTGCGACCAATCCTATTTCCAAACTTCCTTGTACACTCTCATGAAGTTTTTGCTCAAAATTCCTTCCATGTCTGCATCCTTATAGCCTCTTCTCGTTAAAGCGCGGATTAGTTCAGGTATCTTGGAGTGTCCTTTTACAACGTCAAAATCTTGGCGGGGCAGCGTTGCCAAGCTATCTGGTGAATCGTACTTTTTAAACGGTTCAATAATATCAAGTCCTAGCCCAACATGCTCTACCCCCACCAGCCTGACGATATGATCCACATGGTCGATAAGGTGGTCCAAGTCTGACTCTTCATCTGTATCCGCTACGAAGAAGTTTACACCATTCATGCCGATAACTCCGTTGGTGGAAGCGATAGCCTTAATCTGCTCATCCGTGAGGTTACGCATAGAGCCAACGATGGATCTGCAGTTGGAATGGGAGGCAATAATCGGCTTTTTAGCGAACGCCATGACATCCCAGAAGCCCTCGTCGTTTAAGTGACTCACATCGATGATCATTCCCAGCGCTTCCGACTCTTCGACCACTTGCACGCCAAAATCAGTGAGTCCGCCTTTTCTCCCTTCACGCGTCGGGGTAAAATGGCTGCCGTCTCCAACGAAATTGCGTCTGCTCCAAACCAAGCCCATAAAACGAACTCCCAGCTCATAAAAAACGCGAATCAGACTTAAATCGTTAGAGATAGGCTCAGCCCCTTCAAGAGACAAAATAAAACCCACTTTTCCTGTTTCTCTCGCAGTCTGGATATCATCGATGTTCTTGCATATCATGATCTTGTCAGGGGATTCACTCACTTCAGCATGCAGAGCACTGATTTGCTGAAGCGCTTTTCTCATGCCCATCTCCGGCAAAAATTGACTGTCTATAAATATAGCAGCGACAACGGTTTGCACCCCGCCAGTCAGAAAATCCGGCAAATACTCCGTCTCGATTACTCTTCTTTTCCCGTGTTCTCTTTGAACAGCGACATCCAGCAAAAGATCAAAATGACCATCAATTACGTGTTTCATAAGTTAGCCCTCTCCTTGTTCATTTTTGGCAGACTAGATAAAAGTCGCTTCGTATACGTCTCCTGTGGCTGAGTGAAAAGTGCCTCCGTTTCATTCTCCTCGACAAGACTGCCGTGGTAGAGCACGCCGATCCGATCACACATATAGCGGATGACGGACATATCATGGGAGATAAACAAGTAGGTAAGCCCACGCTCCTGTTGAAGCGATTTGAGCAAATTCAGGATTTGCGCCTGAATGGAGATGTCGAGTGCAGATGTTGGCTCGTCGAGAATGATGAACTCCGGCTCGGTAATGATGGCTCGGGCAATGGCAATCCGTTGACGCTGTCCGCCCGAAAATTCATGCGGGTAACGGGAGAGATGATCGGGGTGCATGCCGACACGACGTACCAGAGTATCCAGGTTTTCATCAGACGATTTTCGCTTCCATTCTTCTTTTGGTAGGGCACGCAGCGGTTCGGTGATGATCTGACGGATGTTCATCCGGACATCCAACGATGATTGAGGGTCCTGAAATACTACCTGCACACTACCCGGACGGGGACGATTGTAACGCCCTTTCTTCCACAGCTGCTGATCTCGGTAGGAAATCTGCCCTGCAGTAGGCTCCAATAGCCCACATATCATGTTCACAATTGTGCTTTTCCCTGATCCTGACTCACCGACTAGTCCGTACGTTTCTCTCTTTCGGATCTGGAACGTCACCTGGTCCACAGCAGTGGCTACCCCAAACGTTTTTCCTAACTCAGTGATTGACAGCATTGGCGATGTTCACCTCCCAGCAGGCGCTTTGGTGCCCGGAAGCGCTCGTGATGACAGGTGGCTTCTGCTGGCAACGCGAAGTACGGATGGGACAGCGATCCTGATAAACACAGCCCAGCGGTCGCTTTCTTGCGTTGAATGATTCGCCTGCGATTACCTTCAACGGCTGGCTTTTCTCTTTCCCCTCGGGCATCGCCTCAATCAGTGCTCGGGTGTAGGGGTGGTTTGAATGGAACAGCACGTTCTCTGTTTTCCCTGACTCCACAACCGTCCCCCCGTACATGACATACACTCGGTCGCACATATTGGCAACCACACCGATATCGTGGGTGATCAGCATAATGCTCGTGCCTGTTTCAGTACTCAAATCCTTCATCAATTTGAGGATCTCAGCTTGAACGGTAACATCCAGCGCAGTAGTTGGTTCATCCGCGATCAACAGCTCAGGTGGAGACGACATGGCTAACGCAATGACAACCCGCTGTCTCATCCCTCCGCTCAGTTCATGCGGATATTGCCGAAAGATCTTCTCTGGGTCCTTCATTTGAACTGCTGCCAGTACCTCCACAGCTAAACGCTCCGCTACTGCAGGGGTAACGCCCCGATGCTTGCGTATTACGTTAGCAAGCTGTTTGCCGATGCGCATGGTCGGGTTCAATGCGGTCATTGGTTCTTGAAAAACCATACCGATTTTCTTGCCTCGTAATACCTGAATCTCTTTTTCCTTCAACGAAAGAATTTCCTGACCACGAAAGCGAATGCTTCCGCCAGTGTAAACAGCATTTCGGTCAAGCAGCCGGAGAACCGATTGGGCCGTCACCGATTTTCCCGACCCGGATTCACCAACAATTCCGATGGTTTCTCCCTGTTGAATCGCAAGTGATACGCGATCAAGTACGGGAATGGTCCCATAGATGGATTGAAAAGAAACAGACAAATCGGTTATTTCTAGCAACAATGTGTACCACCTACCTAGCTGATTTGGGGTCCAGCATATCGCGAAGCCCGTCACCTAAAATGTTAAAGCTGATCGTAACGAGAAAGATGGCGATTCCGGGGAAGGTAGGGTACCACCATTGATCCAGGAAATACTTCCATCCGGTATTGATGATGGACCCCCACTCTGGAGTCGGAGGTTGTACGCCCAATCCCAGGAATCCTAACGTTGCCACCAACAAGATCGCATCTCCCAGATCTAGCGTCATTTGAATAATAACGGGTGTAATGATGTTTGGGATAATATGGCGGATGATGATCCAACTATCCGAAAGTCCAAAGGTCCGAGCTGCCTTTACAAACAATTTCTCCTTGACCACCAACGTTTCACTCCTGGCGAGACGAACGTATGCCGGAATCTTGACGATCACAATCGCAAGGATGGCGTTCAGCAGGCTAGGACCAAGCGCCGCTGAGAGCGCCATGGCCAGAATTAATGTAGGAAATGCGAGAATGATGTCCATCATGCGCATGATGATTTGTCCGAATGTACCACCACGATATCCGGCCACCGCGCCAAGTAATATCCCTATCAAACCGGATATCAGAATGATCGAGATGCCCATTCCAAGCGATAGGCGGGTGCCGTACACGACACGAGAAAAAAGATCCCGTCCAACCTCGTCCGTACCAAACCAGTGATCAGTTGATGGCGCCTTCAACGATTGACTCATCTGAACCAGCTCTGGGTCATAGGTACTTAGTATGGGAGCAAGGAGGGCAATAAGCACGAACAGAAGGAAAATGACTCCCCCGACGAGTGTAAGCGGATTTCGCCGAAAGCGGCTCCAGAAAATAAGAGTAGTACCGGGTGTTCGCGACGAAAACGCTGCCGCGTGGGAAGTGGGTACAGTTTGAGGTGTTTCCATGCGGTCGCTCCTTATTCACGAATTTGCGGGTCCAGTGCCATATAGAGAAGATCAACAATCAGATTGATCAGGACGTATCCGCTCGCAATCATAATGGTAAAGCCCATGATCGCAGGGAAATCCAGGTTGGCGATGGAATCCACCACATATTTGCCGAGGCCTGGCCAGTTAAAAATGGTTTCCGTCACAACAGCTCCCCCCAACAAGGAACCAATGGACAACCCGACTACTGTCACTGTCGGCATTAGCGCATTACGCAGGGCATAGCGGAAGATTAATAAACCAGAGGAGAGGCCGTTGGCTCGCGCTGTCTTGATGTAGTCCTGCTGCAAAACCTCCAGCATCGAGGCGCGAATTTGCCTGGAGATGGTCGAAAGATGGGCAAACGCAAGGACGGTGACTGGTAAAACCAAATGAAGCAACGCATTGTTAAACGCTTTCATATTTCCACCGAGCAAGCTGTCTACCGTATAAAGACCCGTGATGGTGGGGGGGGCGTCGACAAACAAATCAATTCGTTCCGATGCTGGTAACCATCCCAGAACCCCATAAAACAGAATAATGACCATCAATCCACTCCAAAAAACAGGGAGGGAAGCGCCACTGATCGAAAAGATCCGTCCGACATAATCCCACACGGTGTTGGATTTGACAGCAGTTAACACCCCGATTGCCACCCCCAAAATGATGGCAACTACAAAGGTAAATAAGACTAGTTCCATCGTAGCAGGGAAATAAGTAATTAAATCATCCAGCACCGGCTGCTGTGTTCGCAGTGATGTCCCCAGGTCACCGGACAACAAGCCTTTCACATAATGCAGATATTGGATATAAAGCGGATCGTTCAATCCCATTTGCTCGCGCACTCGCTGGTAGGTTTCTTCAGACGCCTTTACTCCAACAATCATCCGTGCGGGGTCGCCCGGAATGACGTTGGACATGAGAAAAGTAATGAATGAGACGCCGAAGATAACAAGCACCAGCATGAGCAAACGGTTGCGTATAATTGCCCACATCGTGTCATCACATCCTCTAGTTACTCGCTGATTGACATATTTTCCAGGTTGTAAATACCGTCAAGCATGGGGTTGTACTTGAACCCTTTCACCTTGTCAGAGATTGGCAACAGGAACTGGCGTTGATCCAGGTAGGCATAAACTGCGTCTTCATTGACGATTTTGGATATCTCCTGATACAGCTTCAGGCGCTTTTCCTTGTCTTGGATAGATGCAGCTTCGCGCAGCATTTTGTCCACTTCGTCGTTTTTATAAAATGAACGGTTGCCGGACAGTCCCCAGCTTTCAGAATCAAACCACGGGGACATGAATTCCCAAGGATCTGCGGTATCAGGAGTCCACATTCCGAGGCTTAGGTCAAACTCGCCCTTGTCTAACATTTCCCGCATCGTAGCGTACGCCACCTTGTTCAGCTTGACTGTGATCCCGATTTGTGACAAATCGTTCTGTAGCGCCAGAGCTATCGGTTCCCAAATCGGCGTCGTAGCAGAGTAGAGCAGCGTCAATTCTATGCCAGTCTTGCCGGATTCGCTCATCAATTGTTTAGCTTTGTCTACATCATAATTGTACATCTTGGCGTTTGCGTCATGCCCCCACAAGCCTTCCGGGACTGGTCCACGCAATTGGATAACCGTATCTTTCTGTATATTTCTGATGATCGCCTGATAGTCGATTCCATAGCTGATCGCTTGGCGCACCTTCTTGTCCTTCAGAGCCTCATGTCCTTTTCCGATGTTCATGTAGACGTAATCCACCAACAGCGACGGCACCTTTACGAGATTTATATGGTTATCCTTTTCCAGCTCCAGAAGCTGTTCAACCGGAATCCCCTCAGCTATGTCTATTTCACCTTTTGTCAACTTCAGGCGAGCAGCTGATACATCGGAGTTGATCTGGAAGTAGACAGTTCCGATCGCCGGTTTTTCTTTGGCATGTGGATTAGGCGTATGCTTGTAGTACTGTCCTTTTTTATATTCTGCCAGTTGATATACGCCGCTGCCGGCTGTGTTGGACGAAAGCCATGCCTGCGCGAGATCACCATCTTTTTCATGCTCCATCACTTTAGGATTCACGATGGATGCATAGTTGCCTGCGAAACGGGGTAACAATAACGGATTTGGCTCCTTCAACTGGAACTCGACCGAATACGGATCGATTACTTTAATTTCCTTGATCTTTCTGAAGGCATCGGACGGTCCTTTTTCTACCTTCAGAATGCGATCAAACGTGAACTTGACCGCGTCTGCATTTACCTCTGTGCCGTCCGCAAACTTGTGTCCCGGCTCCAGCTTGAAGGTATACACCTTGAAATCGGGACTTACCGTCCACTCCTTGGCTAGCCCCGGCACGAGATCAGTCTTTTCGCCATCGTACTCGATCAATCGCTCATAAGAGTTGTATGTCAACTTCCATGCGTTATTGTCCATGGACACAGCAGGATCGAGCGGTCCAGGTTCAGCCGGAATAGAAATCACCAGCTTTTGTTGCGATGCTTCCGACTGCTGTTTTGCCTCTTCCTGCGTAGGTGCCTGCTTGGAACAGGCGGCAGCTGTTAGCAAGAGCACGGACAATAAACCAATTGCCAAACGTTTCATTTTGACTTTACCCCCTTTAAATGTACAATTTACGGCTCTCTAATCTGAAAATTCTGTTTATGTACCACCAATTTAATAACAAATAACTATTCTGTAATAGGTACGTTTCATGGTATTTGGTATCATTTTTTGGTATGTTGTGTCTTCAACTATCGAATGTTGAAATATTCGAAAACCATGAAATTATCAATAATATGTTATACTACTTTTTAGTAGTTTGATGTGAACGAAGGGGGCGGGTACATGTATAAACTGTTAATTGCAGATGACGAATATGAATTTAGGAATGGCCTAACCCGCTTCTTCCCATGGAATCAGGTCGGGTTTGAAGCCGTCAAACAGGCCGAAAACGGAAAAGAGGTTTTGGAAATCGTTCATACAAATGAGATTGATGTCATCTTATGTGATATTAAAATGCCAATTATGAGTGGAATTGATGTAGCGAGAGAGTTGCGGAATTCACATATCAAGATCGTGTTTCTTAGTGGTTATCGGGAGTTCGAATACGCCCAGCAGGCACTGACTTTCGGGGTGAAAAACTATATTCTGAAACCGCCAAAATTTCACGAGATGGAAAATGTCTTCAAGGGACTTAAAGAGGAACTTGATCAAAAAAAGGATCTCAAGGCAAGTCGGCTTGCGAGTGAAAAAGCAGAAGACCCTGTTTTCGAAACGTTAATCACTAAAATCAAAAGATATATCGAGCAAAACTATCGAGACGCAACGCTTGAGGGTACTGCAAAATTTGTCCACTTGAATCAGCATTATCTGAGCAAATACTTTAAACAAAAAACCAGTGAAAATTTCTCGGATTATGTCATCCGTGTAAAAATGGAAAAAGCAAAGGAATTGCTGGCGGATCCCAACTGCAAAACGTACGAAATCAGTGAAATAGTAGGTTATAGCAACGCCAAGAATTTCACGCGGACTTTCCGGAAATACACGGGCAAAAGTCCCAGGGAATACCGAAACCGGGAATAAAGGGTGTCTTATGTTTAATAAAAGCATGCACCGCGCATTTTTCGTCAGAAGCCTGGCAACCTTTTTAATTCCCATGTTAATTCCGTTGCTAGTTCTAGGTACGCTGTTCAGTATTATCATTCAGCAGTACGTGAAAGAAGAAATCAACCGGAACAACAGCAACTTGCTGAAACAAACGGAAGAGAATATTACCATGTTCTTCGACCAACTAGATTCGTTGAATATGCACGCGGTCGCCCGTGTCACTGATGTTCCACTAAAGAGAATCTTTCAAAAAAACGAATTGGAAGCGAATGACTACGCTCGATTGGACGAACTTAAACAATTCATTGATTCCCCGGCTGTCGCTAGACCTTATATCGAATCCGTTTACCTTTACCTGAAAAATGACAAACATCGCCTATTCAACTCGACTGATGGCCGACTTGTTAAGCTAGATGAATTTTATGACAGATCCTGGTTTGATACCTTTTTGCACCAGAAAGGTGAAAAAGCGTTGGTCTGGACGGAACCCAGGACGGTTCGCAGGTATGAAATGGACAATCGATCCACCTATTTAAAATTTATTAGCATGTACAAAAAAATATCGGTCTCCGATAATGATGATGGCGTAATTGTTTTGAATATAAAGCGAGATTACATTCAGAATTATCTGGCTGAATTCTCCATATTGAAAAACCAAAGCTTGCTCATTATTGACAAAAACGAGGAAGTAATCTTTAAAAATAATGTCGAAAATTACTTGAAGCTAGATGTTAGAGAACTCTTGTCCCGTCGCTCATCCTTTTTTCCTTTGGAACTGGGGGACGATTCTTATATTGTCTCCATGCTAAGTTCTGAAAAATATGGCTGGCGTTTCTTTTCCATTGTCCCGAAGGCATCTCTCTATGAATTACCAACCCAGCTAAGCATGATAGCCTTAGGTTTGCTGATCATCTCGTTATTGGGAGGCATTGCATTAGCCTATCAATTGAGCAAGAAGGGGTACGATAACATAAAAACCATCATTTCACTCCTTCACTCAGCTGAAAAAGGCATCCCGTTATCTCCACTCCCTCGGCAGGGAAAAGATGTATACAGCTACATTACTCAAAGTATCGTGAAGAATTTTATCGAACAAAATTATCTTAAAGTTCAGCTGTCGGAACAAAAATATAAAATGAAAGCGATGGAATTTTCCGCATTGCAGTCCCAGTTAAACCCGCACTTTTTGTTTAATACCCTTGGAACGATTTACTGGAAGGCTGCAAGTCTTACCGGAGGACTCAATTCAGTAAACAAAATGATAGAAAACCTTTCTGATATCCTCCGTTTTTCACTGAATGGCGAGAACAAATTGGTTACCCTGCAGGATGAAATTACTTACACCATAAGTTATATTGATATCCAAAAGGTCAGGTACAAGGATACCTTTGATGTGATCTGGAAAATTGAGGACAATATCCAGCAATACAAGGTGATGAAACTGTTCCTGCAACCCTTGATTGAGAACAGTCTCTATCATGGCATCAAGGAGAAGAACAGCTTTGGTAGTATTAAAATCAAAATGAAAGTGGTTCAATCCTTTTTGCACATTTCTGTTACGGATAACGGGAACGGAATGACACGGGAAAGACTGCGGGTAGTTCGCGACAATCTAAACGCCAGTATCGAACAAACCAATCATATCGGTCTTTTAAATACCCACAGGAGGTTAAAGCTGACATTCGGGGAACAATACGGGCTACTCATCTGCAGTAAGTTCAGGTGGGGTACCTCTGTCCATTTGACTATTCCGATTACGAATTTGAAATCAGAGTAAAGCAAGAAAAGAAGTAAATCTGTATTTCCATACATCAGCTTTGATTACATTCGCAGTGATCATGGAAATACGGAAATGAAATTTCATAAATGCAATGGAGATATCAGAGCGAGTCACATTGTCTTTCGGAGACAAGGTGAGTCGCTCTTTTTCATTACACGGACATACGTTCCATCTTCCCTCTTTTTCGAAAGAATAGGGGTGATATAAAAGGATGAAAAAAGTACTGATAGCATTCAACGCCTCAGCAGAATGATAACACATCCCGATCTAAAACGGGCTTTCAAGAAATTAGGTATAACATCCGTCATGAAATTAGTTTTAGAGTTTCCCACAGGAAAGCACATGGCTGAATCAACTGAAGAAGATCTTAGACAAGCAATGGCACGAATTCTCATTTCCTGCAGAATTAAGTCAACATCTTGCAGCATGCTACGAGTGCTTAGTGTGCCGAGAAATGAGTACGAGAAAAGCACATGTGCGGAAAGATTGCCAAGGTTCTCTATTCGTGTATGATCAATGTGTTTTTCGCAACTACAATATCAGAAATGCACTCGATATATCATATCAGTGTGTTAGAGTGTTAAAAGATGAATAGTAGGCTTTCTCATGTACAGAAACCTCGTGCTTCTGGAAGCGACACTGATCTATGGAAAATCAAATTTGCATGAAAAAGAAAGAGGGGGTAAGGTGAAGTGAGGATCAAATATGGAATCCTTTCTATTGTTTTTCTCATTTTGATAGGTTGTTCAAGTACCAGTAGTGTGACAAATGACATCTACTTAATTCCCAAAGGATACGAAGGAAATGTATATGTCTTCTATAACGTAAAAGATGCACCATTACTCACGAAGGAAGGCGATTTTGACGTTTATGTAATTAACGACATGGGGTATTTTGTCACGTCATCTCCGGAAATGGATTATGGGAGGGTAACCGACAAGTATTACTACGTCGATAAGAATGGGCAAAGGTTCCCGATCCAGAATGATTGTGTCAGAGGAATGGGTACTGGAGGGGTGCAAAAGGACATAGGGACATCCAACAAAATAGAGATCAAATATACGGGAATTGAAGTCACAAACAATAGATGCGGTCAGGCATTTATGGATGGAGGTAATGGAATGTATCCAGAGGATATTGATCCCGTACTACAGGAAATCCTGAAAGTGCATGATGGGCAAGATCAATAGATAACCATAGGGACCGTACTGCAAATGGAGTCAGCATAGCAGTCGATGTAGCTAGAAACGTAAAGTTACTTCCAACCATGAACAAGGGTATAGAGATACGATTGAGGCCTGAAACACGATGGCTAAACAGGAGAATCTAGGAGACCAAGACCATATAAGGAAGAGCAATTATAAGGAATCAAATCAGGTGGAACTTGTATGAGCAAGCTGATGGCGCAGGTGACCCGTCTCGGAAAAATGGAGTATACTGCGCAGGAGCTGGCAGCCATTCTGGGTGTAACGATTCGCAGCTCTCATCGGATACTGCTGCAATGGTTGGATGCCGAGCTGGTCGAGATTGTAGGGATCGAAAAAATTTCCGGGAAAGGAAGATCGCGGCAAATGTATCGGCTCAGCTTTGTTGATGAATGGCGCAACTGACATTGTGCTTTTGTCTTATTCAGAACTAGCACGAGCAAAAGCTACCTTCGGAAGGTAGCTTTTTTTCATAGCTTTGAAGGTGAAATTATTTTTTATCACTTCTAACTCTTAATATAATATTGACTAATTTTTTAATTCAGATTATTCTTTTTGGTAACCGGTTACACATAAGTTTTAATACGCAATATTTGCTAAATCAGAAACTGTGTAAACCGGTTACACATTGTCGGTGGTGAATGGAAAGTATGAAAGCAACGATTAGAGATGTAGCCAAGCTCGCGGGAGTTTCCGTCGCTACGGTGTCCCGGGTAATGAATCAAAAAGGATATGTAAATAGCGAAACCGAGCAAAAAGTAAATAAAGCGATGAAGCAGTTGAAGTTTGAGCCCAATCAGATGGCAAGGGGATTGGCGGGCAAACGAACGAAGACCATCGCTTTGATTTTGCCGGATATCTCCAACCCGTTTTTCCCCGGTCTCGCCAGAGGAGTCGAAGATATCGCTCAATATAACGGCTATACCGTCATTCTATGTAACTCGGACGATATGGGGGTGAAGGAGCGGTCCTATATCGAGGTATTGAAAAAGAAGTACATCGACGGGATTATCTTCGCGACTAATAATCTAGTGCGAGAAGATCTGGAACGGATGGAAGAGGCGCAAATTCCTTTTGTGATGCTGGATCGGGCGCCGAACATGGAGTCTGGATGCGTCATAAAGGTTGATAACTTTGGAGGTGCCAAAGCGGCTGTCGAGCATATGCTGGATGTCGGTTGTAAAAAAATTGCCCATGTCTACGGCCCCCAGGAGCTGACCACAGCAAAGGACCGTCTCGCAGGCTATGAGGAAGTGGCGAAACAGCAGCCTTGGTATACGCCAACCTTGATGATCCCAGGGAATTTTACCATCGACGGAGGCGTAAAAGCCGTAGAAGCCTTGCTTGGCAAGCACCCGGATGTGGATGGTATTTTTGCAGGGAATGACTTGATGGCTGTTGGTGTATTGAAAGGGTTGAAGCACCGAGGTATTTCCGTGCCGGGACAGGTGGCAGTTTGCGGCTTTGACGGAGTCAATCTGACGGAGATCACCGAGCCAGAGCTTTCCACGATTGCACAGCCGATTTACCAGATCGGCGAGCTTGCGGCTAACAAGCTAATTGAGAGAATCAATCTTTCAAGTACTCATTATGAAACGGTTGAACTGGGTGTCTCGCTTATAGTCAGGGAGTCTACACAGAAATCATGATCCCTGGGTTTAGGGAGTTCTCCCCGACAAGATTGCGATTGCCGAAGTGTTGGAGTACGAGAAACTCATTTGTCACAGAGAAAGGACGGGTCGGCACGTTCCGAAAGTCGAAGGAAGTGGTGGAAGAGTGAAGCCAAATATCGTCGTAATTGGAAGCATGAACATGGACATGGTTGTCCAGGCTCCACGTTTGCCTGTCAAGGGAGAAACGTTATTGGGAAAAAGTTTGCAATTCGTTCCGGGAGGAAAAGGAGCGAATCAGGCAATCGGACTCGCGCGTCTTGGAGCAGAGGTTGCCATGATTGGGAGAGTAGGAAAAGACCATTTTGGTAGTGAACTCCTCAGTTCTCTGAGGGCAGGGGGCGTGAACAGCACGGGAGTAAAGAATACGGAGTCCGCTGAAACAGGAGCCGCCTCCATCATGTTAGCCGAAGGAGATAACAGTATTATTGTTGTTCCAGGAGCCAATGCCCATTGCACACCGGCTGACATCGAAGCCCAGATCGAGTTGATCGAGCGAGCAGATATCGTTTTGATGCAATTGGAGATTCCGCTTGCGACGGTGACGTACGCTGCAAAAGTAGCAAAACAGCTTGAAAAGACGGTGATTCTCAATCCTGCACCAGCGCAAAGACTGCCGCCAGAACTCTTGGCCTGTGTAGATTATATGACACCCAACGAGACCGAGCTTGCGATTCTTTCCGAGGGACAAACAGGTTTGGAAGAGCGCATGGACGCCATACTGACATTAGGCGTTCATCATGTCATCACAACGCTTGGGGCGCAGGGAGTGGCATACAAGGAAAAGGGCAAGACCTTGCTGCGAATTCCCGGTCATCAGGTACCGGTCGTCGACACGACTGGTGCTGGGGACGCCTTCAATGTCGGACTTGCCTATGCGATCGGCAGTGGTCAAGTGTTACCCGATGCGATCTCATTTGCCAACAAGGTGGCAGCCGTATCAGTTGGTCGTTTTGGTGCACAGCAGGGCATGCCTACACTTGAGGAAGTCGTTCATTTTTCGGAATCATGCTAATAATAAATTTTTTTACCACATAAAAGGAGTGCATATCAATGAAAGTATTGTTTATTGGAGAATCCTGGGTTGTTCATATGATTCACACAAAAGGGTACGACAGCTTCACGTCGACGAAATATGAAGAAGGTGCCACGCATCTGCTGCAATGCTTGCAAAACGCTGGTATCGACGTAGATTACATGCCTGCTCATGAAGTACAGGTGCGTTTTCCGAAAAAGCGGGAAGAACTGGAGAAGTATGATGCGATCGTACTGAGTGACATCGGCGCCAACACATTCCTGCTGCAAAACGCGACCTTCTACCAGATGGAAATCATTCCGAACAGTTTGGAGCTTATCCGGGAGTATGTGGCGAGGGGCGGCGGCTTCATGATGATTGGCGGCTATCTCTCCTTTATGGGTATAGAAGGGAAAGCGAACTATAAAAATTCCGTACTCGCAGATGTTTTGCCAGTAGTCATGATGGATGGAGATGATCGAGTAGAAAAACCGCAGGGCGTACAGCCGGAAACAGTAAAAGAGCATGCCGTTACTGAGGGCTTGGGCAGTTGGCCGCGCTTCCTCGGCTACAATCGCTTTGCTGCCAAAGCAGATGCGGACGTGCTTGTTCAAATCGAGGAAGACCCATTCCTCGTACTGGGTAGCTACGGCGAGGGTAAAACAGCCTGTTTCGCCAGTGATTGTGCTCCGCACTGGGGACCGAAAGAATTTATGGACTGGGAGCACTATCAAAAGCTGTGGGCACGCATACTGGAACAGATCAAGCGCTAGTGAAGGCATTTACACAAGAGGGAGAAGGTGTTCGCGTGCAAGTGAATGACTTGGTTCGACTTAACAAGGATGCGTACATTGGTTTCCTCTCCGAGTTGGTCCAAACCGATACGCAGGTGATCGGCCACGGGGTGCTCGGAGGAAACGAACAGGCAGGACAAGCCATCATCAAGAAAAAGCTTGAGCAGCTAGGATTTGAGATCGACGAGTTTTGTGTGGACGATGAAAAAATCAAGAAGTACCCAGGAGCTAATCTGGGTCATAAAAACGAAGGCCGTCCCAATATCGTCGGTGTATGGAAGGGAACAGGCAACGGCAGATCGTTGATTCTCAATGGACATATAGACACAATGCCTTTTGGTGATCGGGCCAAGTGGACGGACGATCCTTTTTCCGGTGAAGTAAAGGGAGATGTCTTGTACGGATTGGGATCGACTGACATGAAGGCCTCCCTAGCTGCGATGATTCTGGCTGCACAGGTGCTCCATACGATGGGTGTAAAGCTCAAGGGAGACCTCATCATCCAGTCAGTAGTGGACGAAGAAGGCGGCGGTAATGGGACTTTGGCTTGCGTGGAGCGGGGCTACACGGCAGATGCCGCGATTGTCGGTGAGCCTACGCAACTGCACATACAACCCGCGCATATGGGTTTTCTTTTCCACGAGATTAAGGTAGAGGGAAAAAGTCTTCATTCGAGCCAGCTGTGGGAAGGCGTCAATGCTATTGACAAAGCCATCAAAATCTATCAGTCGATCAAGGAATTGGAGCATCACTGGCTGATGACAGAGAGACATTCGTTGTTGCCAGGACCTACGATCAATCTTGGGGAGATCAAAGGTGGTATTGCCGGCTCCGTGGTTCCAGACTCTTGCACGCTGAAAACCTGCCTACACTACCAGCCGAAGCAGGGAGAGTCGTATCAAGAGACCCGTGACCGCGTACATCAGCAGGTGCTGGATGCGATCGACCGTGTCGTCCTCGGGGATGAATGGCTTCGCAAGCATCCACCGCAGGTGACGGTCTATCAGGAGGGATTCCCTTTTGAAACGCCAGTGACGCATCCGTTGATCCAGGAAGTGAAAGAGTTATTGGGAGAAGTGCTGCAAGATGAGGTAGTTATCGAAGGAATGCCTGCTGGCTGTGATGCCCGCCTGCTTGCCGGATTTGCCGATATCCCAACCGTCATTTTGGGTTGTGGAGATCCAAGACAATGTCATTGCATCGACGAATCGGTTCCAGTGGACCAGTTCCTTACGCTGATCGAGGTATATGCCCGATTTATCGTTTCTTGGTGTGGAGTGGAATCAAATACAAACGAATGAAACTACAGGGGGTAATGAGAAATGGTAAAAAAAGCATCGTTGTTGGCAATGGCTGCATTGGTGTCCATCATGGCAGGATGTGGAAGCTCGGGAGCGGGAAACCAGCCTGCCAATCCGCCAGCTTCCGCAGCTCCTGCAGGTAAAGAGATTACGATTGGGGTATCGACGGCAACTTTGCGCCACCAGTTTTTCATCGATATCGACAACGGCATGAAGAAAGCAGCCGAAGAGGCAGGCGTAAAGCTGTTGGTCAACGATCCGAACCTCGATCTTGCCAAACAGGTATCTGCTGTTGAGGATTATATGCAAAAGGGCGTCAACGGTCTGATCTTGCTCGCCGTAGACAACGCAGGTGTGGTTCCGGTCGTGGAAGAAGCAAAAGAAAAAGGCATTCCGGTCATTACGGCTGACTCGGTCGTACCGAGTGACAAGGTAGACACGTTTATCGGGACAGAAAACTACGAAGCGGGCAAACAACTCGGCGAGCATCTAAAAAAGCAGATTGAAGCAGAGGGAAAAGACGTTAAAATCGCGGTCGTTACCCACGTACAATCCTTTGTCCAAAAAGAACGTCTGCGTGGATTCAAGGAAGTTCTCAGCAATGTAAACGGTATCAGCTTCCTGAATGATCAGCCGGGCTATGATCGTGAAAAATCGATGGCAACCGTAGAAAACATCTTACAGGCTAATCCTGATGTTGATTACATCTATGCTACAGCAGAAAACAGTGTTTTGGGAGCACTCGCAGCTCTCGAATCCGCTAATAACACCAAGACCAAGATTGTAGGTTTTGACGTTACACCTGAGGCAGCAGAAGGAATCCGCGGAGGCAAAATTCTCGCGATGATCCAGCAACAACCTGAAAAAATCGGGGAAGCAGCAGTCAAAGCGGCGATCGAAGCGATCAACGGCAAACAGCTCGAGAAAAATATCAGCATCCCTGTTATCTTGATGGACAAGTCCAACGTGGACGAATACTTCAAGAAATAGGAGGAGTCGGGCTCGACAAGCGTAAAGCAAGCCGAGCCCGATTCTGTACCAGATGCTCTACATCGTGTGAGAGGAGAGATCTGTTTTGCGTTCACCCATTCTGGAGCTGCAAAGTATCAGCAAGGAGTTTTCAGGGGTAAAAGCGCTTTCTGATGTTTCCTTGACCGTTTACCCCGGAAGCGTTCATGCCCTGGTTGGAGAAAACGGAGCGGGGAAATCAACCTTGATGAAAATTTTGACCGGTGCTTATAACAAAACCAGCGGCCAGATTTTCTTTGAAGGTAAAGAAATCGAGCAAATGGACCCAAAACTGTCCAAGAAATTTGGGATTCACTGTATCTATCAGGAATTGAATGTCATGAAGAATATGACAGTAGCAGAGAATGTCTTTATTGGCGCGCAGCCTGTAACCAAACTGGGGCTGATTGATTGGAAACAGATGAATGACGCGGCCAAGAAGATTTTCTCTTCCCTGCAGCTCGATATCAGCCCTAAGATGCTAGTGCGGGAATTGAGCATTGCCCAAAAGCAAATGGTAGAGATCGCGCGGGCGATTTCCCAGCAAGCCCGAATTTTAATTATGGATGAACCGACTTCTTCCTTGTCTGAAAGGGAGACAGAAGTGCTTTTATCCCTTGTCGAAGAGCTGAAGAAAAAAGGTGTCAGCATCTTGTACATTTCACACCGCATGGACGAAATCTTCCGAATCTGTGATACAGTCACCGTCCTGCGTGATGGCACACACATCAAAACCCTTCCTTTGAAAGAGGTCAACAATGTCGATTCCCTGGTGGAGTTGATGGTGAATCGCAAAGTGACGAATTACTTCAACAAAGTGAAAGTGGTCTTGGGCAAGCCCATCCTTCGCGTCGAGAATCTGTCCAAGCGTGGAGTCCTGAAGGATATCAGCTTCGAGGTACGTCGAGGAGAAATTCTCGGAGTAGCAGGGCTGGTTGGCGCTGGCCGCTCAGAGATCGCCAAAGCCTTGTTTGGACTGTTGAAGACAGACTCGGGAGAAATTTTTATCGACGCCCAAAAGGTGGTAATTCAAAAACCTTCGGATGCGATCAGGTTGGGGCTTGGGTTTGTCACAGAGAATCGCAAGGAAACAGGCTTGGCATTGAAACAGAGCGTACGCGCGAACATTACGATGTCCAACCTTAAAAAATATGTGAAATACTTGCTCGTCAATCAAACAGACGAGAAGAAAATGGCCCAGGAATACCGAAAAAAGCTCAACATCAAGACCGCTACGCTTGAGCAGCCCATCTCGAGCTTGAGCGGAGGCAATCAGCAAAAGGCGATTCTTTCCCGCTGGATCATTCAGGAGCCGCGTATTCTTATTCTGGACGAGCCATGCCGCGGGGTAGACGTCGGAGCAAAGGCGGAAATTTTTGCCCAGATCAGTCAGTTGGCGCAGCAGGGGGTCGCTATCATTATGATCTCATCCGAAATCCCGGAAATCGTCGGGATGAGCGATCGAGTCATCGTGATGCGTGAAGGCTCCATTGCTGGACTGTTGGATAAAAATGAAATCACACCAGACAACATTCTGAAACTCGCATTTGGGGGTGGAGTAAGTGCTTAAAGGAACGTCTACCAACCTGGAAGTCACCCAACTGAAGAACAGCAATTGGAAACAAACCTTGTTTGTCATCTTCGATAAAGGCAGTACCACGATCGGTCTCGTGTTGCTGTTTATCATCTTATCCATTGTTACGACGGATTTTTTAACGGTTGACAACCTGATTAATGTGACGCGACAGGCTACAGTACTCTGCATCATGGCGGTGGCGATGACATTCATCATCATAACCGGAGGAATTGATCTTAGCGCAGGCTCGCAAATCGCCGTCAGCGGAGTGGCGGTGAGTGGGTTGATCGTGGCTGGAGTGCCAATTCCGCTGGCATTGCTTTTGGCGATCATGATCGGTGGACTTATTGGATTGTTTATCGGAACGGTCGTATCGACACAAAAAATCCCGCCGTTCATTGTGACATTGGGAATGACGACCATTCTATCCGGACTCGCCTTCGTCTACACACAAGGAAATCCGATTGCGGTGAGTGATGCTGCATTTCGCGCACTGGGACGCGGATACCTCGGTCCTATCCCGATCCCGGTGATCATTATGGTGATCGTCGTCGTCATCGGTCATATCCTCTTGACGCACACCCGTTTTGGCAGATACGTCTACATGATAGGAGACAACGAAGAAGCGGCGAGGTTGTGCGGGATCAATGTGAATCTGGTCAAGACAGGCGTGTATGTCCTGGGTGGGGCTGTCATGGCGATTGCCGGGATCATTCTCGCTTCCCGTCTCTCTACCGGTTCACCCAACTCCGGTACCGGATCTGAGCTGGATGCGATTGCCGCAGTTGTTTTGGGTGGCACCAACCTTTTTGGTGGAGAAGGGAAGATCATCGGGACCTTGATGGGGGTCGCCATCATCTCCATCCTCAACAATGGTTTAAACCTGCTGGATGTATCCTCTTATAATCAGCTCATGATCAAGGGTGTCGTGATCTTGCTGGCTGTTTGGCTGAACTCGATCAAAGCAAGAAAAAAAATGAGCGTGTAGGTGATCAATATGAGTGGTGGAATTTTTCCCCCTAAACGGAATGCATTGTTGGAAATCCTGCCAGTAAAAAAACCGATTATTGGGATGATTCATCTCAAACCACTGCCCGGATCGCCCCATTATAAAGGTGAATCAGTCCAGGAGATGATTGATTTTGCTCTGGAAGATGCTCGCAGGCTGATCGAAGGCGGAATAGACGGATTGCAGATTGAGAATGCCTGGGATCTTCCTTTTCCCAAGCCGGAGGATTTCGGTCATGAGACGGTCGCTGCGATGACAGCAGTCGGAGTCGAGCTGGCGAAAATGTCCAAGGTGCCAATCGGAGTCAACTGCCTTGCGAATGCGGTCTTGCCTGCCATCGCGATTGCGAAAGCGATTCAGGCAAAATGGGTACGCTCCAACCAGTGGGTAAACGCCTATATCGCCAATGAAGGCTTTATCGAAGGCGCCTCTGCAAAGGCAATGCGATATAAAGCGAGGCTGTTTGGGGACGATATCAAAATTCTTGCGGACGTCCATGTAAAGCATGGCAGTCATGCGATTGTTGCGGACCGCAGCTTGTCGGAGCAGACGCGGGATAATGTGTTTTTCGATGCGGATATTCTGATTGCGACCGGAAATCGCACTGGGGATGAAACCGCACTGGATGAGATTTTGGGGATCAAAGAAAATGCGTCCCTGCCTGTTATTGTAGGTAGCGGTATGACCGAGCAGAACGCGAAGAAGATTCTATCGGTAGCCGATGGCGCTATCGTCGGCAGCTTTTTGAAAGAGAACGGGAACTGGTGGGAGCGCGTAGACACAGAGAAGGTCAAGCGCTTCATGGATCAGGTTCAATCCTTACGATAGGCTGGGATATGCTATGGGGAAGATCGCGGTTCACGGTTTTGTAAATACAGATATTATTTGTCAGGTTGACGCCTTCGCAGAAGTTGATCAGGAGACGGAAGTGAGCAGCCTGCAATTTTTGCCGGGGGGATCAGCAGCGAATGTCGCTGTTGGTCTTTCGCGTTTGGGCGAAGAGGTGTATTTTTTAGGGGCGGTCGGACAGCATGCGTATACATCCTTTCTGCTGGAAAGTATGGAAAAAGTGCGTCGTGATCACATCCAGATTGTCGACGAGGTTTCGTCCGGAATGGTGATGGTGCTGGTGGACAAGCAAGGGCTGCGTACCATGTATACCTATCCGGGGGCGAATGTACAGTATGAGGTAAGCCGGGTGCCAGACGACTTTTGTCTCGACCTCGACTTCCTTCATCTAAGCAGTCCCCATTTATCTAGCGCCGAGCAGCTTTTCGAATGGAAAAAGAAAAAACCAAAATTACGTATTTCCTTCGATCCCAGTTCCTTGTTGACCAAAAAAGGGCTGGGGCCAATCGAAGCGTTCCTTGCCCAGACTGACATCTTGTTTGTGAATCGTTCAGAGCTTCAGGATTTGGTTGGCGATCGGATCGTAGAGCAAGCCTTGCAGGATCTTCATTGCCTTGGCGTAAAGGAGATTTTTGTCAAACTGGGGAAGGAAGGGGCTGTCTACAGCTCCGCAAGCGAACGCATCTATCTTCCGTCCCTAACCGTTAAAGCCGTAGATTCTACCGGCTCAGGAGATGCTTTTGCAGTCGGCGTTCTCTACGGTTTATCAAAAGGGTGGGATAAGGGAAAGGTTTTACAGGCAGGCATTACGTTAGGCGCTCGTGTCGTACAGCAGGTCGGTGCACGGACAGGTCTGCCATACGCTGGGGAATGGGGAGGTTAGGTGAGGATGAAAGGAAAGGATTTATTT
Organism: uncultured Brevibacillus sp.; assembly: GCF_947502445.1. Taxonomy (GTDB): domain Bacteria; phylum Bacillota; class Bacilli; order Brevibacillales; family Brevibacillaceae; genus Brevibacillus. The sequence goes on along the minus strand of NZ_CANMZW010000054.1, from coordinate 3,983 downwards.
GCGCAAGTGGATCAAGAGGATGCTATCTCCTTTTTGCAGTCACTCATCCAGATCAACAGTGTGAATCCGCCAGGTGCGGAACGAGCTGTTGCCGAAGCGATTCAAAAACGGTTAATGAACAGCGGATTGTACGTGGAGCTAGATTTCGTAGCAGAGGACCGAAGCAATTTGCTGGTTTCATTGAAATGGGATGAGGCAGAAAACACGTTTAGGGATCAGGGCAAAAACCTGGTTTTTAGCGGGCATTTCGATACGGTTCCGATCGGTGGAATGGATTGGACGTACTCGCCGTTTGCCGGCGAAAGAGTGGGCGAGCGGATTTACGGACGTGGTGCTACAGACATGAAAAGCGGTGTGGCAGCCATGATCATCGCGATGGAGTGTCTCGCCAAATCTGGTATTTCGCTTCCAGGAAATCTGCTTTTCGTGGGAACTGTTGGGGAGGAAGTGGATTGTCTCGGGGCCAAACAGGTGGTGAAGAAGGGGCAGTTGGATCATGCATCTGCCATCGTAGTCAGCGAACCGACCTCCAATCAAGTGATCGTTGCCCATAAAGGAGCACTTTGGCTGGAAGTCACCATGTTTGGGAAAACAGCGCATGGCTCCATGCCACATCACGGCATCAATGCCATCTCTGCGATCCACCGTTTTATGACGGAGCTGAGTCACTATCACTTAGAGCATGTACCCCATGCCATTCTCGGCAGCTCCACCATGAACATCGGCATGATCCGTGGGGGAGTGAGTCCCAATGTCGTAGCGGATCAATGCAGTATCACTCTTGATATCCGGACCGTTCCGGGGCAAAATCACGCCAAGATTCTCGAAGAAATCCAGCAGCTCGCCAAAAAGGCAAGTGAGAGTCTATCCGCTTCTTTTCAAGTAAAAGTTTTAAATGATATGGCTTGTGTCGATACGCCCGCAGACAATCCCTTTATCCGTACAGCGATGAAAGTCGCAGGTATGAAACAGGATGAATCTCCAAAAGGAGTGAATTACTATACAGACGCGTCTGTCTACCAGCCTTCTCTGGACGGAATTCCCGTCCTGATCTACGGACCGGGCGAACCCGCCATGGCGCATCAACCTGATGAGTGGGTGGATGTTGCGAAATATCTGAAGTCGATTGAATATTATATAGATTTAGCTTTGGTTTACCTAAGAGAGACCGAGACGGCATAGAACAATCTGAAAAACAGGGTGGAGGAAAGCGAAGGCATAAAGTCCCCTCCTTCAAGCCTGCGACTTTTTATGGGAAAGCAGTGGGATTGGTAGCAAAAGGAGGAGAAGGTGTGGGAAAATTGTCGCGGCGTACCCGGGCGGACGAATCGGAGTGACATTTTCGACGCGTTCTTATTTAAGAATGAATCAAATCTAAAAGCCAAAAACCGTTCCCTTAGGAAAGCCTAGGGGATTTTTTACGGATTTATTTGCGTTCTCAAAAGCACCAAAATTCAGTTCAACTTTTGAAGTGGGTAATATACTGAAAAATGCCGATGATAGCAATAAAAAATAAGACGGCACACACAATACGTACCCAATCAAAATGAAATTCAGATGGTTCTCCATGATCGTAAAAATGAGTACCAAACTTGTTCCAGAGTGCGCGAGGATTTAAGGCTAAGAAACCAGTAAAGGATAACCAAATAAAATAAAAAAAGAGTTCTAAAAACACTCCCATATTTCCCCTCCTTGCTACAATTCTACTAAATAAATGAAGGATTTTCCAAGAGTAACAAAGAAGAATTGTCCGCTCCTCACAATTTTGTGACGAAAATAGGTTTTTTTTCCCATGACTCTCTACAGTTCGGAGCGAACGGTGTAGTATGAACAGGAGCAAAACGATATTAGGAAGGTCGATGAAAGAACACAACCTCGCAGAGAAAATGACAAGGGAGTTCTATATGAAGGGAATGAATCAGATAGCAGTTGTCAATCATCTTGTAGAGCTACGAAACCGAATCATCTGGGTAATCATCGCATTTGTTCTTATGTTTGGGGTTGGACTATTTATTGCTGGCCCAATTATCGAGTACTTGAAACTCAATCCGATTGCTGAGGGCGTACCAATCATTTCCTTACACCCTTCAGATGCATTGCGCGTGTACATGCAGTTTGCAGCTTTGGTTGGTGGTATTGGTGCTTTGCCGGTTGCTCTGTTTCATATATGGCGATTTGTTTCCGTACGTTTAAGTGCACGTGAACGAAGGGCGACGCTCTACTTCATTCCGGCAGCATTTTTTCTGTTTGTGATCGGAATTTTGTTTGGGTATTTTATTATTTTTTCGATGATGATGCAGTTTTTGGCAGATCTCTCAAATGGTATGGGAATTACGACAAAATACGGAATCGGGTCATACTTTGATTTTATGTTTCAATTGGTCGTTCCGATTGGAGCATTGTTCGAGCTTCCGATTGTTGTGATCTTTCTGACGCGATTGCGTATATTAAATCCGAAAATCCTCTCGAAGATGCGCCGCTTTGCCTATTTTGGAATTGTGGTTGTTACCTTCATTTTGACCCCACCCGAGCTATTAACGGAAATACTTGTGACGATTCCTCTATTATTATTGTACGAAATAAGCGTATGGCTCTCGAAGGTCATTTACCGTAAGCAACAAAGTGAGGATGCGAAACGAGAGCAAGAACAGGCAGTTACATCGTAATAAAGAGCAACGAGTATTATGGAGCTGCGTTTGCAGCTTCTTTTTGTTGCTTGTAAAGCATGCATAGTTGGAAAGGATTGTGTAATTCACATGACCATCTGTTAAAATATGGTTATTCGATTTAGGAAGGTGAAGCAATCTGAGTACAGTAACGCTGCCCGCATGGTTTTGGATTACGTATTACTTGATTCTGCTTCTTACCATTGTTGCTTCGATTGGTTGCCTTTTTCGCAAAAGAATGATTCGCTTTTCTCTCCTCACTGCTATATTTGCTATTACAGTTCCTGTCGTAAGTCTGTTGAATAGTATCGGGAGACAAGAAGGGCAAAATGAGTTTGAGCACCTGATACAACAATTGGCGAACGTGGAAATGTGGTCGCTTTATGTATGGATCGGCTATGTATGTATTCTGCTCTGGTGGATTTACCTTTTCAAAAATGACAAAAATGCGAAGCCAATAAAAAAAGCAGCTAAGAGAGACAGGAGGATATAAATTGAAGTACAAACGATTTAAGCTTGCTCTTTTATTGCTGGTCGGTGCACTCCCTTTTTTCATTTCTGAATACCTAGTTTCTTATTCTCATCCTATCGATGCACTCATGAATTCAAGCCTGAAACAAACAGATGAGCTCTATCAGGTAAAGCAAGTGATTGGATCATCGAAAAGAAATGATGAGGTCATTTTCTTTTATCTAAATAACGATGAATCAATAACAGCTGCTGTCGTAACCAAAGGCTTGTTCGGCTGGAAGAGCGGACTTCAGGTCACAGCTTCATCGAGGAAAATCTCTGACCTGGAAACAGACCAATTTACGACGAGTCATATAACTGTTTCAAATCGTGTAAAATTTGGTTTAATTGCTTCAACCGACATTACAGATATCCGGGTGGATGAGGAACAAGCCACTATTCTACCACTTGATTTCGATGTCAGTAGCAGCTCTCCTGAGAAAACGATCAAATTGTGGTATGCGATCTCGGATCATTTTAGCCAAAATAGCAAGCTGGAATTTTTAAATGCGCAGGGCGAAATGCTGAAGGATGCGGCAATACGTGAAGTTAGGGGCAACTGACGCAGAGATTCGAGAGATAAAATGGCTGTCCTTGGATGGGGTAGAGGAACTGATACCGTATGTGGGCAAGGTTCATGAGCTGTTGAAAAACCATGCGTATTACGGAGTGGAGATGTAGGTAAGCATTCAAGAACCAGTACCAAAAACCTCGTAACCCGAGTAAAAGTTGAAGTGCCCCCTGTCAAGTAGACAGTAAAAAAACAAAAACTTGGACACCAATCAAAAAATGGTTGGTGTCTTGTTT
>NZ_CANMZW010000053.1 GCF_947502445.1 uncultured Brevibacillus sp. | reverse complement strand
GCGGGTGTAGTTCAATGGTAGAACTCCAGCCTTCCAAGCTGGTCGCGTGGGTTCGATTCCCATCACCCGCTCCATAGTCAGAAAGCAGAGTGGCTCATCGTCATTCTGCTTTTTTGTATTGTCAAAAAGAATAAGAGACCTACGCACCCTTTTTAGTTTAGCGGGTGCGTAGGTCTCATTGCTGTTGCATGACTAGATCAGCTCATGTCGAACCGTGTCTGATCTTTTTTGTGGTAGAAACATATGTTTTCGTGTAGAGTATAGCTATGATCGCTTACCAGATAAAGGTAACGGATCTCTTGCATCTCCTCCTGAGCGATCAGGAGGTTTTTTTCGTTCATGGGTATAAAAGTCTACGCCGGCAGCACGGGGTAGTCATGTTTTCAAATTCATGCTCCGAAAGCCGAAGCTTCCTGGAAAAAAGAACACAGAAACGATTATTCAGCCACTCCAATTGGCAGTGATACGACAAAACGCGTACGTTTTTCGTTGGAATCACAATGAATCGTTCCGTTATGCTTTTCTATTATATTTTTGCAGATGGACAGTCCAATGCCTGTCCCATTTTGTTTTGTGGTAAAGAAAGGCTGAAACAAAATTTCAACAATTTCCGGTGGAATCATTTCTCCATTGTTCTCCACACTTAAATACAGCCATCCATCAGAAGACGTGGAAATGACGTGAATGCATTTGTCTGTTCGGTTCTGAACAGCATCAATCGCATTGTTCAACAGATTGACGACGACTTGCTTTAAGCCTTCTTCATAACCAGCAAGTAAGCAGGGGTGGATTAGTTTTTCAAAGCGTATGTTTTCTCCCAGTAAGCGTGGCGTGATCAAAACTTCGACTTCTTCCAGTAAGCTTTTCATTTCGATAGTTTTAAAAATTTCGTCTAGAATCGGTTTTTTCGAAAAACTGAGAAAGCCCGTAATTTGTCGATGCAAATTTGCAAACTCATGCATAACAACCTGAATATAGGACTGCAGCTGCGCCTGCTCCCTGGTGGACTCCCCAATCAGCTTCAAAAAGCCTTCGATTGCACAAAGGGGATTACGAAGCTCATGGGCCATATTGGCAGCAATTTTGCCCAGCATCGTCAATTTGTCGTTATGCAAATAGGAGATAGTCTCTTCCTTTTGGATCAACTCACGGTTCATCATTTGCTCAAAATGATAAACAGCCCAAAATACGCTTTCATCCATGGCTTTGCCTAGCTGAGATTCTAAATAATGCATGTCCTGCGAGGAAAGGGCCCATTTTTGCAGTTCAGGTTGGAGTACCCACCAGAAAACATTTCGATACAACTGATACGTACGCAAAATGGAGGAGAAGGGGTATTCCTGCGAACGCAGCCACTCTCCCATATCCAGTGACCATGTTTGCATATCTTGATCCACATTTTCCACCAGATAACGGGCTAAGAGCACCGTTCGTTTCTCCGCGAAATCGCGGGGAATTGTTACAGGGATTTCCATACTTCGAATAATTTCTTGCATCCAAATTGTGGTGATATTTGGTGCAAGGTCCAATATTTTCCTAGAAACGTCCATTAGGTTTAGCGTCACAGTACCCACCATCTCTTATCCACCCCACTAAAATCGTAAAGGAAAAGGGATAGGGAAGACAAGGTATAAATTGCCCTTTTTAGCAATAAAAAGTTTTTTGCTGAAACTTTTTATCTACAAAATCCGCTGAAAAACGCCTTATTTCGGAAAAATATTTAATCATGAGTCCGATTCTAGTCGCATAAAGTAGAATGGACAGACTTTTGGGGGACCAGGGAGGCAGAGATGGAGGAGCATTTTTGGCTGGGACTGGTGCATATTTTCATGATTGATTTGGTCCTGAGCAGCGATAACGCGATCGTAATTGGGATGGCCTGTCGGGGGCTGCCGAAGAAGGAACGAGGAAAGGCAGTTTTATATGGAACTTTGCTGGCGGTCATGCTGAGAATCCTTTTGACTTCAATGACAACCTGGATGCTAGATATTCCTCTCGTAAAAGCAGTAGGCGGGATGCTGTTACTGTGGATAGCGTGCAAGCTCATGATAGGAGAACAGGAGGAAATGACTGAAATCTCTCAAAATCAAACAGTAGGTCAAGCTGTGAGGACGATTTTGCTCGCTGATTTTGTGATGAGCCTGGATAATGTACTGGCTGTAGGTGGCGCTGCACATGGAGATTTGAGGCTCGTCATTTTGGGATTGGTTATGAGTATTCCGCTCTTGATGTGGGGAAGTGCTTGCGTAGCTCGTCTCATGAACCGCTTCAGCAGCTTAGTGATCATCGGTGGAGGCTTGCTTGCATTTACGGCAGTTGATATGTGTCTGGAGGATCCGTACGTGTGGAAATGGATCAATCCATTCATGTTGAATCATATGTGGTTGCCTGTCATTGTCGCTGGACTGGTCATGCTGTGGGGGCGCATGAAAAGAGCGTGAACAGGTAATGAGGAACTACTGTTATGGGGCATACTACAAAGAAAACGAGGCAAGAAAGGAACCGGTTGCAGATGAATACAAGCCTCTTGACGCTGTGGGGATTCTGGGATGAAATCTATCAACGCTGTACCCGGCTCAAGTATATTGAAAAGGGAAACAATATTTTCCGTATCGTTCCTTTGCGTTATCGTGGAGAATCACTGGTAACTTCAGATGGTCAGTGCATTCACAAGGGAGATCTGATTGTAAAGATACATATCCACAACTACTACTTTGCTACCTTGTGTAATGGACTTAAGGATGAACTCCGTGTGGCTTTATTGCTACGGCGTCATATTATGCAGTCTTTGCCCAAGCTGGCTGCTTATTTGGAAGAGATGAATAACCGGGAAGAAATTAAAGGGATTGTCGGGACAACTATGCTGTATAAAGGGGTTCAGCCCTTGGGCTTTTCCATCTCTGATGTACCGATGAACGCCTTGTTCCGTTTCAAGCGGTGGTATTTGCACTTATTGATTCGTCTCATTCATCCAGATGGCAAGCGTAGGGTGCAGACACGAAGGCAAGATATACCGTTGAAACGGGTGTACATGTCAAAAGAGCACTTATTAAACCGTTATGGTTCTAATAGCAATGAGCCTACAGGAGGATTGTTCTGATGACAAAACGATTCCTGTTAGTCACCGAAGAATGGGCAGGCAGTGGGCACCGAATGGCAGCGGAGGCGCTACATGAAGTGCTGGACTCACATGAAGGCATAGAACGATCGAGAATAGTAGGTGGATTAACCACGGCCAGTCCCGCTTTACGGGAGCTGTCCCGTTTTTTTTATCTAAGCATGCTCCGCTATGGCAGGCCTATGTGGCAACGAATATACGAGCAAGACCGTCTCTTTGGGACGATACTGAAAATGCCGCTCGGCTGGTGGCTTTCCAGGCGTCTGGAGAACACTCTGTTACAAAAAGAAAACCCGGATGTAGTAATTGCTACGCATGCCTACTGCTTGTCGGCGCTAGCTCAATCCAAACAAAGGATGGCAAAGCCATTTCATTTGGTCAGCATACCAACTGACTATCATTTAAACCGGTTTTGGGTGCATCCAGAAATCGACACGTATATGGTCGCTCATCAACAGATTGCGGACCGGCTTATTCGCTCGTACCAGGTACAGGCCAGCAAAATACAAGTGCTTGGTATTCCCATACGCCCAGCGTTCAGTACGGCTGCAAAAGTAGACAAGCGCATCTGGAAAAAACAGCTTGGTCTAGAAGAGCAATTTACCATTCTTGTATGCGGTGGGGAAGGCGGTTATGGGAGAATAGCCGAGGTCATGAAGGCACTTGCCAAAGAGATGGAGCCCCTCCAACTGATCGTGATTACTGGAAAAAACGAGAAGCTGTATGAAGAATTGCAAGGATTGATTGGCAAGTATCCTTCTCCCCACCGTATATTACTAAAGAAGTTTGAAGCGCAGATGTGGCAATGGATCGGAGCAGCAGATGTATACATAACCAAGCCAGGAGGAATTAGCTGTGCAGAAGCAATGGCATTGCGGACACCGTTGCTTCTTTATCAGCCGTTGCCGGGACAGGAGAGGGAAAACTCTTCATTTTTGCTTAATCAAAAGGCTGCGGTTCTTGCCAATGACACGGAGGATATCAGGACATGGATCAGACATTGGCGAAACCAGAAGCAACGCGACAAGATCATTGAGCAGATGGAGCAGGTGCGGCGTCCAGAAGCAGCCCGGGAAATAGCAGAATACTTGCTTCATGTGTAATACGTAAATTTGGAAATGAGAAAAAGAAAAAAGTACGAATGAACAATCCAAGCTTCACACATATTAAACTTACCAACGACGAGGAGGTGATAGAGATGGCTAACAACAACAACGGTTCCAGCAACAACCTTTTGGTACCTCAAGCAAACCAAGCGCTGGACCAACTGAAATACGAAATCGCTTCTGAATTCGGCGTTCAGCTTGGCCCTGACACTACTTCCCGTCAAAACGGTTCTGTTGGAGGAGAGATCACAAAACGTCTTGTCTCCTTCGCTGAACAACAATTGGCTGGACGTGGCTAATTGAATACGCTGGATGAGGAAAGGCACCTGCGGGTGTCTTTCCTTTTGTTCTTGAATAAATATGGTAAAATTTTACAATGGAACTTTGTAAACAAACGAGAATAATTTACGGTCAACGGCACGAATCTATATGTGTCAGGAGGTGAAGGGACATGACCGTATCAGCACAAGTGAAGCAAGCTCTTGCCAGCTTGAAAGGGGCACAAGCTGACCTGGAAACATTTGCGCTAAGCACGCAAAACCAGCAAGCGAAGCAACTGTACACACAAGCGGCGGAACAAACCCAGACGATTGTGAACAACCTGCAACAACGGGTAACAGAGCTGGAAAACGAAGAGCCACAGTACAAAGGATTCTAGGGAATGGCAAAAGGGGGAGAGGGTTTCCCTCTCTTCTCGCTTTTCCTCATGGCTGACGGAGGTGGATTATGCCTGACTGGCTGAACATCGCGCTACGAACAATTGGTTCTTTGGCGTATTTGCTTATCCTCACGAAAATCATTGGAAAAAGACAGATCAAGCAACTTACATACATCGAGTATATCGTCGGTATCACGATTGGCTCCATCGCTGCTTTCTTGGCAACGGAAATGGACGGCCCAGTTTATCACAGCTTGATCGCGATGGGGATTTTTGCCCTCTTTCCGGTTGTAATGGAATGGCTTTCTCTCAAAAGCAAAAAACTTCGTGATTTTTTCGAAGGCAAATCAACGGTCCTCATCAAGGAAGGCAAAATTTTGGAAGACAACCTGAAAAAGGAACGTTTAACGGCGGAAGATTTAATGGAGCAGCTGCGAATCAAAAACGTGTATAAAATAGCTGACGTAGAATTTGCCCTCATGGAAACAAGCGGTGAAATCAGTGTCCTGCTCAAGTCGCAGAATCAGCCCATTACTCCCAAGCTTATGGAATGGGCCGTAGCCCCCGTTGAAGAGGGACAAGTAATCATCATGGACGGTGTCATTATGGACGAGCCGTTAGCTACAGCAGGTCTTAATCGCAGGTGGGTGCGAACTGAACTGCAAAAAGCAGGAGTGGCTCTTGAAAATGTTTTTCTTGCTCAGGTAGACAAAGGTGGAGAGCTGTACCTGGATCTGTATGACGACAAAATCAAGGTGCCACAGGCGCAAGCGATGAAGATGACCTTTGCCACTTTGAAAAAATGTCAGGCGGATCTGGAGCTGTTCGCTTTGGATACGAAAAATGAACGAATGAAGCTGTGTTACCAACGAGATTCGGAAGAGCTGCAAGACGTAATCGATCAAGTAAAACCGTTTCTGATACGGTAACGAGGAGTGAAAAGAAGTTGGCCGACCAGAAAAAGAAAAAATTGACGCCTGTGCAGCAGGAATACCAGCAGCTCGCAAAAGGACATGAACCGCCAAGACCGCTTCTGCGCAATTTCATCCGTGCGTTTTTAGTAGGGGGTGTCATTTGTTTCATCGGGCAAGGGATACAGGAGCTGTTCATCCGATACTTTGATTTTACGGAGAGGACAGCTGGCAATCCGACAGTAGCCGTATTAATTCTCATCTCCGCTCTTTTAACCGGATTCGGGTTGTATGACCGCATTGCACAATGGGCGGGCGCAGGAACAAGTGTCCCGGTAACCGGATTCGCGAACTCGATTGCATCAGCCGCTATAGAGCACCGTAGTGAGGGATATGTTCTCGGGGTTGGCGGGAACATGTTCAAATTGGCGGGCTCAGTCATCGTTTTCGGGGTCGCGGCTGCATTCGTCATCGGGTTGATAAAAACGTTGTTCCTGATGGGAGGATAAGCGATGCGCCAGGGTCATCAGTCTTGGGTCTTTGCCACGAGGCCCGTCATAGTCGGTAGAGCGGCAATTGGTGGACCGTTCGAGGGCAAGGGACCGTTGGCAGAGGATTTTGATACACTGCATGGGGATTTGATGCTCGGCCAAGACAGCTGGGAGAAGGCAGAAAGAGTGCTGATGGAGGAAGCGTGCACCAAGGCAATCGAGAAGGCTGGCGTACAAAAAGAAAAGATTGACTTCCTTTTAGCTGGCGATTTGATGAACCAGATTATTTCAGCCAGCTTCTCGGCTCGTACGCTCTCTATTCCTTTTCTAGGTCTGTTCGGTGCCTGCTCCACTGCGATGGAAGGGTTGGCGTTGGCAGCACTCATGGTAGACAGCAAAGCGGCCGATTACGTAGTGGCAGCAACTGGCAGTCACAATGGAGCTGCAGAGAAGCAGTATCGGTATCCAACCGAGTACGGCTCACAGAAACCGCCAACAGCACAATGGACAGTGACGGGCGCAGGCGCAGCAGTCGTTGCTAATCAGGGAACAGGGCTGCGTATTCAATCAGCTACCATTGGTCATGTGGTGGACATGGGAATGACAGATCCATTTAACATGGGAGCAGCCATGGCACCAGCTGCCCTTTCGACCATTGAATCGCATTTCCGGGACTTAGGACTCGCCCACGATCATTATGACTTGGTAGTTACGGGGGACCTCGGAAGAACGGGACATTCTATTTTGTCTGAGCTGCTTCCCAAACATAATGTGCATGTCCCACTCGAGAGGTATAACGATTGTGGCAAGCTCATTTATGGTGAAAATCCCAATGTCTGGTCAGGCGGTAGCGGCTGTGGCTGCGTTGCTACGGTCACCTATGGCCACTTATTGAATCGATTGCAAGCAGGCGAGTGGAAACGGATATTGGTGGTTGCGACAGGGGCATTGTTATCACCTATCTCTTATCAGCAAGGTGAGAGTATACCTTGCATTGCTCATGCCGTAGCCATTGAAGCAGAGTAGCTGGGAGGTGACCTCATGACGTTTTTATGGGCATTTTTAGTCGGAGGAATTATTTGTCTGATTGGGCAATTTCTCATGGATGTAGTAAAGCTGACACCTGCGCATACCATGTCGTCACTTGTTGTCGCCGGAGCTGTTCTGGATGGCATTGGGGTGTATGAGCCGTTAATTGATTTTGCCGGGGCTGGAGCGACTGTTCCCATTACCAGCTTTGGAAACGCACTCGTGCATGGAGCCATGGCTGAAGCCGAACAGAATGGAGTTATTGGTATTGTTACCGGGATTTTTGAGGTGACAAGTGCAGGGATTTCTGCTGCCATCGTGTTCGGTTTCATCATGGCGCTCATATTCAAGCCAAAAGGATAGTCCAGGATTGAGTATCGCTATTTCTTGCCTGAACTGCCAATAACATTGAATTGAACCTGCTTTCACCAGCTTGTAGAATGGGTGCTTGAGGAGGGGATGTTCATGTGGTTCCATAAAAAAACGCTGACGACCCTACTGATGGCCATTTTGACCATAGCATTTGTACTGCCGACGAACTCACTCGCAGCTCCTTTATTGCAAAGGGGAAGCGAGAATGGAGATGTATGGGATCTACAATATCGATTGCAAATCCTTGGCTTCTATCAAGAAAGCTTGGATGGCAGCTATGGAGGAAACACTTATCAGGCCGTCAGAAAGTTTCAGAAAGCATATGGATTGACTGTTGATGGGATAGCAGGGAAACAGACGTGGAGCAAGCTAAAGAAAGTTTCTGTAAATCGTTCGGAAATGCAAATGCTCGCGCAGCTCGTATATTCAGAAGCGCGTGGGGAGGCATTTGAGGGACAGGTAGCGGTTGCAGCAGTTGCAATGAATCGCGTGCAATCGGAAACTTTTCCGAACACACTGAGTGGCGTGATTTTTGAACCGTACGCGTTTACCGCTATTGATGATGGGCAATTCTGGTTGACTCCCAACAAATCAGCTTATAAGGCAGCGTGGGAAGCTGTACGCGGATGGGACCCAACCAATGGTGCTCTCTACTACTTCAACCCAGATACCGCGACTTCTAGCTGGATCTGGTCGCGCCCGCAAATCAAGCGCATCGGTAAGCATATCTTCGCTCGATAACAGAAAATGAAAATCGACTCCCTTGAATCTGGCTTAACGCTGTGATTCAGGGGGTTTTTTATTTGGTCCACCAAGCATTGGGAAGAATTGTGCATTGTTTTCTGAAAGTGGTTCGGTAAAATGGAAAAAAGGTTACAAACCGATGACAACGGAGGTTGATGATGAAGAAGATGCTGATCCTGGCCTCTCTGGTCGTCCTGACGCTAGTAGGGACACCAGCCGTAGAGGCGGAGACAAACACGAATACGGCAACACCTTATGCTGATATTGCAGGACATTGGGCCGAAAAACAAATTGAGAAATGTTACATAGCGGGTGCAGTAGGTTCATCTGAAGATTTTCGCCCAGATGACGCTGTGACACGCATAGAGCTGTTGACGATGTTTGTGAAGGCAAAGGGAATTGAGCCAGTGCAGACAAATCAGTCGTCATTTAAAGACATACCTGCAGATAGCTGGATGACGCCATATGCTGAAATTGCTTACCGTTTAGGCATCGTTCACGGACAAAAGCAGGGGAAAGACCTTTACTTACGTCCAAATGACCCCGTTCAAAGGGAGGAGCTCGTATCTATGCTCGTTCGCTCTGCGGGGGATAGCGGAGTCGTCAATCAGCTGAAATGGTCAACTACCATCCAAGCATTGGCTAAGTACCCTGATGGAGAGCGCGTACAGGAAGTGTATCAGAGGCCATACGTTTATGCACTCCAGAATGGGCTGATGAATGCTTATGCGGACGGCAGCTTGCAGCCGCAAAAACAGATGACACGGGCAGAAGCAGCAACCTATGCAGCCTTTCATCTTTTAACAGGAAAAACGAGCGAGCAAAAGACATTGGCAAACGGAACTGCTTTTAAGCAGACGATGACTGTGCAGACGACTGCGTACAGTTATCCCACCGATAAAATTTTGTCCTATCTGGAATATCCGCTCAGAGAAGGTGTTGTGGCAGTGGATCCAAAGGTCATTCCTTTGGGGAGCCATCTGTACATCGAAGGCTACGGCTATGCAGTAGCAGCTGATATCGGGGGAGCTGTCAAAAATAATCACATCGATCTCTATTTGCCTACGGTAAATGAGGCAGAAAATTACGGGCTGAAAAAAGGCGTCCAAGTCTTTTTGCTTGATTAAGATAGGTGATAAACATATTTCCTACTCTTTCCACTCATACTAACGTGGAAGGGGTGGGATTTTTTTGTGGATCTGGTTGCTAATAGCATGTATCGTTTTGGTGATCGTATTGTTGATCACGCCGGTAAAAATAACACTGTATTACGATCGAGCGGGAGAAAAAGATCATCTTGTGTTTGAACTGTCTGTCTGGTTTGGGCTGTTCCATAGAAAATATGACATCCCTATTTTGTTTTTGAAGCAGACAGAGGGCGGGCCACAGGTAGTAGCCAAGGTGGAAACCATACAAGATGGAAATAAAGTAAGAGATACTGTCCGCGATTTTACGCGCAGACAAGCAAAAAAGTGGTATCACAACTACCGCGATGTACTAAAAAAGGTACGTGATCTACAGCCTTTATTTAATCAATTCTCCAAGCATATTCGCTGTTCGTATCTCGAGTGGCATACACAAATGGGAACAGGACAAGCTGCAGAAACAGGCGCTTTGACTGGTATCATTTGGGGAGTAAAGACGATGATCATTGGAGTCCTCTCCCATACGATTTCCCTACATGCCGTGCCTCGTATGAGTGTGCAGCCCGTATGGAATCAGGCATTGATCCAAACGCGCTTTCAATGTGTACTCCATTTTTACCTCGGATATCTGCTCATTACGATGCTTAGAATGGGACTGCGCCTCAGAAAAACGAGGGAGCACAAATGGCAAACAAGAACATCCGAAGCGTGAATGCGCATGTAGGCACTTCCTGAAAAAATGCTTGCCGGTACATGCTCTGAATTTGTTGTGGGTATGTTAATAAATGAGCATGAGTGAAAGGAGGAGCATACATGGCAGACCACCCGATTCAAGGATTAATGCGGACAGCAATGGAAAATTTGAAACAAATGGTCGATGTGAATACAATCATTGGAGATCCGGTTGAGACTCCAGATGGCAGCGTTATTCTTCCCATATCCAAGGTAGGCTTTGGCTTTGCGGCAGGGGGAAGCGAGTTTCAATATGAGCACCATCACCAAGGAACGATTGGCTATCCATTTGGTGGGGGGAGTGGTGGCGGTGTTTCCATTACTCCTGTTGCGTTTCTGGTTGTTGGGAAGCAAGGGATTCGTTCCATTCCTCTTGAAAATACTACGCATCTGTATGATCGGATTTTGGATTCTGTACCGCAGTTTGTGGAGAAGATGCAGGGCATGTTTGGAAAGCATGAGGAGCCGCAGATTCAAAACACCACGATTATCGCCAAGACGGACGATCATGATCTGGAAGAACTGATGGAACGGGGATAAGCAAAAAGCAAAACAGGTATGCCTATGTTGCTTACAGGCATACCTGTTTTTTCATTAACGTAAGAAAACGCGGTCGCTCCTCCTTGAGAAAGCCTCGATCGAGGTTTTCTTACAACAATACATTCAAAAACAAGCCGGTTTTCGCTACATGCAAATATTGCATGCTGGAGATTGTAGCAATCGTATACGGATGGGAGCCGACGGCCTCATCGTAATACCTGGAAAAGGTACCGAATGGCTTGCTTTGGAGCTCCAGGACTTGTTCACGGAATTGAAGGGACAACCCTTGCATAGCATCTTTAAATTCGGTATAGCTCTCCTGAACAGAATTCACCCATTTTTGTTCATCCAATACGAGTTCACCGGTTGGCAGCGAGCTGATCCCAAAACGGTTCAATACATCGTCAGCGGCTTTTGCAATCTTCTCGAAGGTAGGAAGCTTTTGCATTGCCAGATTTTCTTCGTTCCGTTGCAAGAAATGGTGCATGCTGTTAAAACGGTCTACGAGCTTGCGAGCATGCTGGAGCAAGCGCTCCATGTCAGGCTTGACGGTAAGCACGATCGGCTCTGTCCCGGCCTTATGCAGAGTAACAGCAAGACGATCACTTTCTAGCATGAGTTGGTTCGTTGCTGATGTTTGCACTTTGCCATCTACATAGCAGGTGGCATCTGCGGCTTGTGTCACGACATGGTCTATTCCGAGTGCGCTAACACTGTTGCCAGACAGATCACGGAGTGTAAAAGCTTGTGCGGCCCCCGTTTTGGTACCGGTGATGACAAGCGATTGCATGCTCCCGGAGGTTTCAATCCGAGTCGTCAGTCCCGACTGGTTTTGATCCAGCGCTTCCTTCATCCGCGCTAGACTCTGTTCGTACGTATCAGTAGCAACAGAGAAAAAGGAAAGCAGCTCCTCTTGTTCGCATGTTAGCAGAGAAAACTGTTGAAATCCTTCTCGCACCGAGGTAGGTGCAGTCTTCTCCAGCAAACGACCAGCATTGGTTTGTCCATTTGCTAAGCGAATAACATCTATGCGATAAGTGGCAGGCTCGGCTTCCGCATGGACTGTTACTGTAGCCAAATCAGGCTGAGAGCTGATCGCAAGACGCCTGTTGATCGCGCTGTGTGGGCGGTGGGCATCAAACTCTTTGGCAGTCTGGTCCAGGAGGGCGGAATAACGGTACAGGTGCGACAGCGAATCGGACAGCTCTGTCATCCATTGCTGCTGGCGGGTGTAATAGGGCTGCAGGTTGTAAACAGATATCGGGTCCACAGGTGAATTTAGCTTTGCCTGAACCATTTGAAACTGATAACGACCTGCCCGTTGGCTGTATGGGACATAACTGACGCGGTTCACTTTCATGATGATCACCTCACCCTGCGAACAATTAACGAATTGATGGAACTACTTTCCATTATAAACGATGTTTACTCCATTTCAATGAGCAGGTCGCCAGTTTCAATCGCTTCTCCTGCTTTGACATATACGGATTTGATTTTTCCGTCCATCGGAGCCTGAATGGTTGTTTCCATCTTCATCGCTTCACTTACCAGCAAATGCTCGCCTTTGCGTACCTTGTCTCCTTCTGAGACGAGTACTTTGAGAACCTTTCCTGGCATCGATGCTCCGAGGTGGGCAGCGTTTTGAGAATCTGCCTTGCGTCGAACGAGCTCCGATACTTTCGCGGACTGATCTCGGACAAAAATCTCGCGTGGCTGTCCATTCAGCTCAAAGTAGATGATGCGACGACCATCAGGATGCAGCTCGCCAATGGCAACGAGCTTGATAATCAGTGTTTTTCCTCGTTCGATTGTAATCGCTGTCTCTTCTCCAGCACGCAGTCCGTAGAAGAACGTTGGCGTATTCAAAACAGAGAGATCACCGTATTCCTTCATGCGGTTATCAAACTGCAGATATACTTGCGGGTACATGATGTAAGAAAGCACATCCAGCTCACTCGGTGCACGTCCGGTTTTTTCCTCCAATTCAGAAGTCACCTGGTTAAAATCAATAGGTGCGAGGAGTTCGCCTGGTCGTGCTGTAAAGGCGTCTCTTCCTTTTAACACGAGCTCCTGAAGCTTCTTAGGGAAGCCTCCAGGTGGTTGGCCCAAATAACCCTGGAAGAACTGAATGACAGAGTCAGGGAAGTCGAGGCGTGTGCCTTTTTCCCAAATGTTTTCTTCGTTCAGGTTGTTTTGCACCATAAACAGGGCGAGGTCACCAACTACTTTTGAAGAAGGGGTTACTTTTACAATGTCCCCGCACATGTGGTTAACGACAGCATACATGTGTTTAACTTCATCCCAACGGCCTTCCAGCCCGACAGCTTTGGCCTGCTGCTCCAGATTGGTGTATTGGCCGCCCGGCATTTCATGTACATACACCTCTGTGTTGCTTGCTTTCATGCCACTTTCAAAGCCTTGGTAGTAAGGGCGCACATCTTCCCAGTAGTCGGACAGTTTGTTAAACGATTCAAGAGACAGCCCCGTATCGCGCTCAGTATGAGCCAAGCCCGCGATCAGACCGTTCAGGCTAGGCTGGGATGTCAGACCGGACATGGAGCTGACGCATGCATCGACGATATCTACTCCGGCTTCGACTGCTTTAAGCAGCATCGCTGCGCCGTTTCCGGAAGTATCATGCGTATGCAGATGAATCGGGATTCCGATCTCTTGTTTCAGCGCGTTGATTAGCTCGTAGGCAGCATATGGCTTGAGCAGGCCAGCCATATCCTTGATTGCGAGGATGTGCGCGCCCGCCTTCTCCAATTCCTTGGCCAGATCAACATAGTAGGAAAGCGTATATTTGGTTTTCGACGGATCGAGAATATCGCCGGTATAGCAAATGGCTGCTTCCGCTACTTTGCCGCTGTTACGAACGGCTTCGATTGCGGTTTGCATGCCTGGCAACCAGTTCAAGCTATCGAAAATGCGGAACACGTCTACGCCGTTTTCTGCAGAAGCTTTGACGAACGAGTGGATGACGTTATCTGGGTAGTTCGTGTAGCCTACGCCGTTTGCTCCTCGCAACAGCATCTGGAACAGAACATTCGGGATACGCTCACGCAAAATCTGCAATCTCTCCCACGGAGACTCCTGCAAAAAGCGCATGGTCGTATCAAATGTAGCGCCGCCCCACATTTCCAGTGAGAAAAGCCCAGCACCAAGCTTGCCTGTCGCTTCTGCTACGGAAGCGAGATCATAGGTACGCACGCGTGTGGCGAACAAAGACTGGTGCGCATCGCGGAAGGTCGTATCGGTAACGAGTACCTGCTTTTGCTCCTGAATCCAGCGAACGAGTCCGTCTGCGCCCTGCTTATCCAAAATTTGTTTTGTACCGTCCGGATACGGCTGGGCAAAAGGTGTGCGCGGGATGCGCGGTGAATCAAAATGCGGCTTTTTATCCAGCTTTTCGAGTCCAGGATAGCCATTGACAATGGTATTTCCGATGTAAGATAGTAATTTCGTACCGCGATCCTGGCGTCCAGGGAAGATGAACAATTCAGGCTTGGTATCGATAAACGAAGTGTCGTAGCTGCCACTTAGGAAATCTGGGTGGGTGACCACATTTTCCAGGAATGGCAGGTTTGTTTTTACGCCACGAATACGGAATTCACGCAGCGTTCTGAGCATTTTCCGTGCTGCCTGATCAAAGCTCGTTCCATAAGTAGAGATTTTAACCAGCAGGGAATCGTAAAATGGGGTAATGATCGCTCCTGGATAACCGTTTCCGCCATCGAGACGTACACCAAAGCCTCCACCAGAACGCCATGCTGACAAACGACCAGCATCTGGCAGGAAGTTGTTCTCTGCGTCTTCTGTCGTGACACGGCACTGGATAGCAAAGCCGCTCATTTGAATTTGGCTTTGATCGGCGATGCCAATTTCCTCATCGGACAAAGCATGACCTTCGGCTACGCGAATTTGGGCTTGTACAATGTCGATTCCGGTAATGAGCTCCGTAATCGTGTGCTCAACCTGAATTCGCGGGTTAACCTCGATGAAATAAAAGCGATTGTCAGGAGTCAGCAAAAATTCAACCGTACCTGCGTTGGAATAGCCAACCTTTTTCATCAACGTGAGTGCGGATTGGCAAATCTCCTCGCGCAGCTTGTCGTCGAGGGAAAGGCTTGGCGCAACCTCAACGACTTTTTGGTGACGACGCTGCACGGAGCAGTCACGCTCAAACAAGTGAACGATGTTGCCGTGGTTGTCGCCGAGAATTTGAACTTCAATATGTTTTGGTTGCTCCAGGTAGCGCTCGAGATAGACTTTGGCATTACCAAAGGAGGAGCGGGCTTCGGAACGTGCCCGATCAAGTGAATCTTGGAGCTCGTCTTGACTGCGTACGATGCGCATGCCTCGGCCGCCGCCACCGGATACACCCTTGATGATGATTGGATAGCCGTATTCTTTTGCAAAAAGCAACGCCTCTTGCAAAGTCTCAATCGGCTCAGGTGTACCTGGAATGACAGGAATGTTTGCTTCAATTGCTAGACGTCTTGCTTCTACCTTGTCTCCGAATTTATCAATCAGCTCTGGAGACGGACCGATGAAGATGATGCCTTCTTCCTGGCAGCGTTTGGCAAATTCGGCATTCTCGGCAAGGAAGCCGTAACCGGGGTGAATCGCGTCGATGTCGTTGCGTTTGGCAATTTCAATCATGCTGTCAATGTCCAGATACGCTTCAATAGGCCCCTTACCTGCGCCTACCAGATAGGACTCATCCGCTTTAAAGCGGTGAATGGAAACGTTGTCCTGCTCGGAATACACAGCTACGGTACGGATGCCTAGCTCGGTAGCGGCACGAAAGATTCGGATCGCGATCTCTCCACGGTTCGCTACCAATAAACGATTGATTTTTTTCCCTAGCATGATATTCTCTCCCCCTTGGTCTCCTATGAGACTAATAAAAATTATATATATAGTACAAATATACAAAATTTTCTCTACGCAATACACCCTTTTTTACGAAATGGAGTGCAATTCAATGAATCCAGTGCTTCCAATTTTTGTGTATGGCTCTCTTTTGGAAGGTTTTTGGAACTACGAGCATTACATCCGTCCGTATGAGCATCGGATCGTTCCGGCGGTCATCAAAGGTGAATTGTATCATCTGCCGCCTGGCTATCCGGGTTTGCTTGCAGGGACGGATGAGATTATCGGGGCAGTCGTCTACTTTTCGACGCAAGTATATGAAAAGGCGCTTACTGGTCTCGATGAGCTGGAGGACTTTTATGGAGCAAACGACCCCCGAAATGAGTACGAACGAATCATCGTGCCGGCACGAGTTTTGGATGAAATCGAAAAGGTAGAGAACGTATATGTCTATCGCTACGTAGATGCGCAATATATAAAGGAAGAAGGAAAGTGGCTTGCACACGGAAACTGGCGCAAATTCATGCGAGAGCAGCAGGCTGAATAGGGATTGCCCGTTTTGCCAAAACTGGTAGGGAAAAGGAGGGTCCCTGCCATGGAAATTAATAATGGAGCTCCAGCTCAGATTTGGCGCTTATTGATTCCAAAGAGCTACTGGATGTACGCGGATGAAGTGCCAGAAGACGAACTGATTTTTCATTATCGCGACCATATTTACTTTGTAAACAATGATGGTTCTGTTCTAGCAATGCCGAAGCCAGCCTGCTATGATCTTTTGGATTTGGGCACCATTCTGGCGTATTTGGCTACCTCTGATGATACGATTGATTTTGATGATGAGGGAGAATTCGATTTTGGTTTTGTCCTGAAGCAGATGGGCTATATCGCTTCTGTAAAAGAAAAGCGGGGCAAGGCGACGTATCAAATCGAAATCATCAATACGGCGCTGCCCAAATCAAATGGATCACACTATGAACTAAAAAATGTCCATTTTGTATTTGCTCTTTATCACGCGCTGATGCGTTGCCATGAGCTCAATCAAAAAACAGATTGGGAATATGAGCATGAAGTAGTGAGGATTGTCAAAGTAGAGGCGAACACCTCTGGAAAAGTACAAGTGAATCTGTAATTTCTACTATTGGCATAGTGAAAAAAAGTGAATGATAGGGTATGATAAACAAGTACATATGATTGATTGGTGAGGAGGAAGAAATCATGACAACAGCTGTAGAGCGTCAAGGCGCATTTGCATTCAAAGGAGCACCAGTTACACTGCTCGGTCCTGAAATCAAAGTAGGGGATACTGCTCCTGATTTCACAGTAGTAGGTGGCGATCTGTCTCCTGTAACTCTGCAAGATTCCAAAGGCACTGTGCGCATCATCTCCGTAATTCCGTCCATCGACACAGGTGTATGCGATGCACAAACTCGTCGTTTCAATGAAGAAGCTGCGAAACTGGATGGAGTAACAGTTCTGACTGTTTCCGTTGACCTGCCATTCGCTCAAAACCGTTGGTGCGGTGCTGCTGGTATCGATAAAGTAAAAACAGTGTCTGACCACAAAGACCTGTCCTTCGGTACAGCGTACGGCGTAGCAATCAAAGAATACCGTCTGCTGTCCCGTGCAGTATTCGTTGTAGATGCAAACGACAAAGTAGTTCACGCTGAGTACGTGGCTGCTGCTGGTGAGCATCCAAACTACGAAGCTGCTATCGCTGCTGCACAAGCTGCGAAGTAAGCAAATATTAGTCTATAAGCAAGAGAAAACCTCTTTTCGTGCAAGCCGCGAAGAGAGGTTTTTTTATGTAGCCAAATGCCAAGGCATAGCCTGAATGTCTCATATGGGAAAAAGTCCCTTGACATAAAAGTAACCAGTGGTTATATTATAACCATCGGTTACTAACCAGTGGTTACAAAGATAAGGAAAATAGCATTAAGGAGTGCACACTTATGGCAAGCAAACAGGAGATGCGATCGGAAGAAACCAAGCGCGCTATTTTGACAGCTGCAGGTGAGCTTTTTGCCAAAAGAGGTTATGACTCAGTATCCATCAGGGAGATCGCCAAGGCTGCAGGGTGTTCTCATACGACTTTGTACATTTACTTTAAAGATAAGGAAGCGTTGCTGCATCAGCTCTCCGAGGGGCCACTGCAAGGATTGGCAGATCAGATGGACGGGATGCTGCAGGACCATTCTTTGGCTCCTGAAGACTGTTTACGTCGAATCAGCATGTTGTTCATTCGTTTTGCGCTAGCCAATCGTACGATGTACACACTATTTTTCATGACCAAGGCTACCCGAATTGACGAGGATACTTCTGAGAGTCAGCTTCAAAAGCTGCGGATACATTTGTTTGATCTGTTTAGGCAGGCATTGACGAATTGCTTACCAGAGGAAAGAAAGGCGGAAGACTCGCTTGCCTATGCACGCGTCTATTTTTACACGCTGCAAGGCATTGTGGGGACGTACACACATTCCGAGGAAAATCTGGAGGACCTCTTGGATAGACTGACATCTACCTTTGAGCTGACGATAGACGTGATGCTTGCTGGAATCATACAACACGCGAACAATGGAGGGGACTTAAAATGAAAGTAGAACAAATTTCGGAGCATATTTGGAGTATTCGTTCGTGGCTGATGATTCCGTTTCGGGTATGGGTAGTTGTGGAAGCAGACGGTGTGACGCTTGTGGATGCAGGCATGCCTTTTATGGCAAAGAGGATTCTTACATTTATGGAAGAGCTTGGTGCTGGTCCCTTGAAACGAATCGTACTTACGCATGGCCACTCCGACCATGTAGGCGCTATCCAAAAAATCATGGAGAAGAATCCGGTTCCGTTATTTGCTCATCGAATCGAGATTCCTTATATGCAAGGAGAGCAGATGTACCCAAGACGCAAGAAGCTAGAAAAAAACGTGCAGGCAGGCTTAGCACAGCCACTGGCTGAAACCGAGGAAGGCGGACTTGCTGCGATTGGAGGATTGCGTCCTTTTCTCACTCCAGGACATTCTCCAGGGCATGTCGTCTATTATCACGAGCAGGATCAAGTGCTGCTAGCAGGAGATCTGTTTACGTCGAAAAAGGGTAAGCTTCACCGTCCGATGCCGATGTTTACTGCTGATATGGCAGAGGCATTAAAGAGTAGCCAGATTGTTCGTGAGTTGCGCCCAGCACATCTGGAAGTATGCCATGGGAAGCCGGTAAAAAATCCAGCAGAGCAGCTGGATGCTTATCTTGCGGATACATCCGCTGCTCTCTCTATTGCGACCAGTACGTGGCAGTCATCGTAAGAAACAAGTCACGGCATTTATACCGCAGAAGGATCGCTCAAACTTTTGCTTAGCAGCACGCTTCTGTAGTTCGTCTCGTTCCATTGGACGTAATCTACGAACCGGTAGCCTCTGGCAGAGTAATAACGGATCAGGTGATGAGCACCTTCTGCGGTATCAAGCGCTAGCTCGGCTGCTCCATCCTGAACGGCCAACTCCTCGACACGGCGGATCAGTAGGTCACCGAAACCTCGTTTGCGATGCAATGGATTGACGGCGAATTGACCGAATTTCGCCACGTGGGACTGCTCATACCACGGCGTTCCTTTTGCCAATGCTGGTGGGTAATACATAATCGTTGCGATCAGCTCTCCTTCCAGCAAACCGACCAGACACTGACCATTCTGCATCCTTTTGCGAGTTCTGTCAGCGTCTTGATAGGAAGCCACGAATCGGAATCCCATGTCGGCAAGCGTTTGATAGGATTGATTCAGAAGTCGGGTCAGGTCTTCAATTGAGTCGGTTTGTGGCTGAAAGGGTCGAATCACGATTTGGCTTTGAAGAACATCGGCATCTGACATCATTTGCAGCTCCTTTGGCAACTGTTCATTTCTGTAAATTCTGATAGTATAGCATAAAATGTCGAAGTCGGATGAAACGTACCGGCTTTTTTTTCGTCTTACTAGAGAGGTGATTGGATGAAAAAGGTAGGAATCACTGCCCAGCTGTTTCTGACAGCAGTACTTTTAACAGGTTGCCAGAGTAGCTTCTTCAATCAAGCCAAATCACAGGAGCTCGCCCAACCGCCAGAGCCGACTATAGCCTGGAAGGGAAAGTCAGCTACGACAGTGCCGACGTCCTCTTGTTGGCAGTATGAAAATATAGGGCATTGTATTGATAAAGCCGCACCCCCTGAGATTATTGGTGAGATGAAGCCTAAGCCGCTTCAAGTAAATCCTGGTGCCGTTCTGTCTGTGACGTATACCGCGCCACCAGAGGAAAATTCATTACGGGTGACCCAGTGGATCGGTACGAAGCAGATTGAGCAGCTTCTGGAGAATGGAAATGAGTGGAAGGTACCTGATCAGCCAGGGTGGTATTTGTTTGATGTTCGCGGCCAATGGTCACAAGGCGATGCGGGGCACACTTTTGTCATTGAGGTCCGGGACACGTTGCGTCTGTCGCCGCTGTAAAGCTCTTTTTGGTATACTAAGCGATGAGGGATGACCAAAAGGAGAGACAGCATGCTAGAAGAGTTGATTCGCTTTACGGCAGACGAATTAGATGAAGGGCATACCGTACGGGACGTTTTACAAAAACGTTATGGGGTATCTCGCCGTTTGCTCATTCGCGCCAAATTTAAAGGAAGAATTACACGCAACGATCAGCTGGTCTTTGTCAACGAGAAGCTGCAAGCAGGCGACGAAATTGTCGTCATGGTGCAAGAGGATGCGGAAGAAACGGTAGCACCTGAGGAAATGCCGCTGGAGATTCGCTTTGAGGACGTTGATTTGATGGTGATTGCGAAGCCTGCAGGGCTGGTCATTCATCCTACAGGTAACCATGCAGGTGGCACGCTTGCAAACGGAGTAGTCGCTTACTGGAAAAGTCGCGGGGAACACCGGAGATTTCGCGCGGTTAACCGTTTGGATAAAGATACATCAGGTCTTTTGATTGTCGCGAAAAATCAATGGGCTCATGAGCAGTTCAGCAGGTTGCAGCAGGATAGAGAACTACATCGTACCTATCATGCGATTGCAGAAGGGGAAGTCAAGGGGGATGCGGGGACACTAGATGGACCGATCGGGCTTGCCGAGGATTCCTTTATTACCAGAATGGTGCGCCCAGATGGACAAGCTGCTCTGACCCATTATCATGTCTTGGCCCGAGGAAACGGGATGACTCACCTCGAGGTAAAGCTGGGAACAGGACGTACCCACCAAATCCGGGTACATATGAGTCATTTCGGATATCCGCTGGCAGGTGATGATCTGTATGGTGGCGGTCGAGAGTACATCGGGAGGCAGGCGCTGCATGCCGCACGTCTGTGCTTTGTGCATCCCCGTAGCGGTGAGCTGATGGATTTTACGGAGCCGATGCCTTTAGATATGCAGGAGCTGGCGAGACACTTCTTATTGTTGTAAAAGGAACAGGAAATGACATAGGCAAAAAATTTCGTCATTTTCCTCTGGAAAGTTGAAAGCGTTTTCGATATGATGAGAGTAAGAAATGAAATACAAGAAACAGTGGAAACACTGGGACGACAGCTGGTTGTCTGCGGGGGAAAATCCCACAAAGATTTTTTTCGTTAGCAGACAAAGCCCAGCTTGCGCCTGACGCATGTTTCGGAACGTTTGACAAAGGGGTAGCCCGCGTATTTGTCATGCAACCGATTCGGCTTGGGGGTGAGCTGGGCTTTTTGTTGACCTGAAAAGACGAAGGAGGAGAGAAGCATGGCTTTTTATTATCAAATGGGGGAAGTACCTAAAAAGCGGCATACGACCTTTTACAAGCCAAACGGAGAGCTGTATCGGGAACAAGTGATGGGCACAAAAGGGTTTTCCGGGATTCAGTCCATCTTGTATCATCACAATCCGCCTACACAGGTTCGGGAAACGCGTAAATATGCGGATGTCCGGCTGGAATTTGTCGAGCAGGAGGATTTAAAGCATCAGCATTTTCAAACCTTCAATCTTGAGCCAGGCGGAGATCCGATCTTTGGCAGGAAGTATCTCATGGGCAACAATGACGTCGTAATGGGCGTGTGTGCACCGACAGAGCCGATGGATTACTTTTATCGCAATGCCGATGGGGACGAGGTAGTATTCGTACATCAGGGAGAAGGGGAGCTGCAAACCATCTTCGGTACGCTCGCCTACAAGCCAGGCGATTATCTCGTCATCCCGATCGGTACGACCTACAGGATCGTGCCATCGGTTCAGAGTCGGTTTTTAGTGATCGAATCACAAAATGAAATCGTTCCTCCAAAGCGCTATCGCAATGAGCACGGACAATTGCTGGAGCATTCGCCATTTTGCGAACGGGATATACGCGTGCCAGAAAAACTGGAAACGCACGTGGAAAGCGGGGATTTTGAAGTCCGCGTAAAACGCCAATCAGTCGTTTACAGCTACTTTTTTGATTTTCATCCGTTTGATGTGGTTGGCTGGGATGGCTATTTGTATCCGTATGCGCTCAGCATCCATGATTTTGAACCGATTACAGGACGTATTCATCAGCCACCACCTGTACACCAGACCTTTGCTGGCCAAAACTTTGTGATTTGCTCGTTTGTGCCGCGGATGTACGATTATCATCCTGATGCTATTCCGGCGCCGTATTTTCATAGCAATGTAGAAAGTGATGAAGTGTTATACTACGTGGAAGGCAATTTCATGAGCCGCAAAGGGATTTTTGAAGGCTCGATTACGCTGCACCCGATGGGCATTCCCCACGGACCTCATCCTGGCAAAGCCGAAGCGAGTATCGGCAAGAAAGAAACGAAAGAGCTTGCGGTTATGCTCGATACGTTCCACCCGCTGCGCGTCACTCGTGAGGCACTGCCGATTGAGGATGGAGCGTACATGTCGAGCTGGATGCCGCCACGTGAATAGAGAAGAGGGAGAGAGGCATGGAAATTTCCATTCAAGAGATCGATCGTCAGGACAAATACAAGCTGCTAATCGGATGCATCATCCCCAGGCCGATTGCATGGGTGACAACTGTTGGTAGTGACGGTGTCATCAACGCTGCTCCATTCAGCTATTTTAATGTTGCCAGTATTGAGCCGATGATGGTTTCAATCGCAGTCATGCGCAAGCCAGGGAGTCTCATGAAGGATACGGCCAGAAACATTCAGGAGACGGGAGAGTTTGTCGTCAATATGGTCGATGTCCACAACGTCGATGTGATGAATCAAACATCTGCCGATTATCCTTCGACTGTCAGTGAAGTAGAGGCGCTTGGGCTTGAGCTCATGCCATCCTCTCTGGTCAAAGCACCGCGGCTCGCTGCTTCGCGCATCCATTTTGAATGCAAGTTGCATCAGATTGTAGAGCTGGGATCACCTACGACAAGTGACTTGATTCTGGGAGAAGTCATCCACGTGCAGGTGGCAGATGAATTGTACCAAGCGGGCAGAATTGACGCTAAAGCATTCGCGCCTGTCAGCAGGCTGGCTGGGCATACGTACGCGGAGTTAGGCGAGCTGTTTGACCGCCCCCGCCCAGTATATACACCAGAGAACGATCAATAATAAGCCGTGAATTCGTATCCAATGAGAAAAGACCGTTCCTTTGTAGGGAGCGGTCTTTTGCCTGTGTTTGCCCGGTACTACTTAAGGCCCGGATAATGAGAAACAGCGTCTGGTCGTATCCAGCGATCGTATTCGCCAGAGGTGCTTGCGTTGACAGGCGGGCCATAGGGTGTGGCGTTTGGCTCATGACCTAGGGGATGCACGACATTTTGCTGATAGTAAAAATTGCGATCACTTTGAATGAATGATCGGTCTGCCTGATTGTCAGGAGTGCAGCCCCCGAGCAGACAGACGGCTACTATTATGAGCAGCGGCATCAGTAATCACCTCTTTGGTAGCGTAAACCTGAACCGGCTGTTTCATGCAGGCTTGACCAATATCCGTCCAGGGACGGAGGAGAAATCCCTCTACGGACCATTTTGCCGAAATCGCCCAAAGGGTATCCTGTAGATACAAGGAAAACGGATACTGTAGAGAGGACGGAATGCTATGATGGAAAGACGCTTATATCGCTCACAGCAGGATAAAAAGCTATTTGGAGTCTGTGGTGGAATCGCTCACTTTCTCGGAATTGATTCTACATTAGTTCGGTTAGGAGTTGTCGTTTTAGCAGTTACGACAGGAATTCCGATTTTGATTTATATTCTTCTGGCGATGATTATGCCAAAAGAGCCGCGCTCAATTTTTGGCTCGGACGCCTATGACATGTACAATTCTCCCTATCATTCCGGGGCGCGGATGAACGACCTGGATTCTGAGATCGATCGTTTGGAAAAACGTGCACTGGTGCAGGAAGTATATCGCCTGCGAGAGGAATTGGGTAAATATAAAGGTATTTAAAAAAAAGGAGACTTCGGACCCTGCGGGGACGAGTCTCCTTTTTGGGTAGAAAATAAGGCATTTCGACTCAAAATGGTTGGTAACTATTGGAACAATCCGCATAACATGTAAGGTGGATAACGTACATAGGGAGGGAAAAGCAGTGTATCTTGGCGTTTTTGATTTACATCAGCGTTTAGAGCAAACCCGAAAAGTTTTGCGGGAAAAGCAGCATCTGAAAAAGCTGATTGAAGAAGATATTCAAGAGCTGGAAAAAGACGTAAAAGATCTGGAAGCAATGACCGGAAAGAACAACTACGCAACAAGTATTCAGCGGTAACAGGACCAAAGAAAAGTGGCGGCTGCGTAATTGTGCAGAAAGGCCACTTTTTTTATTTTATGGAAGTAAAGCTGGACGGAATCAGCTTGAAAAACAGACACAAAATCCGTCTTGTAGCAAAAACGCTCCGTCTTAAGGTGGTGGTAGACAAGCCGTTTTCATTACGATAAACAGCAAACGAGCATCCACACAGATAGAGACGAAGGGAGCAGAATACTACAATGGCACGTGTACGATTCGGTATTTTTTTGAGTGTTTTTGTGGCCATGGTCGCTCTTATGATTATCGCTCCGGTCATGCCTCTGCTAATACGTGAGCTGGGCCTCAGTGAAACCCACTCCGGCCTGATCATTTCGCTTGGATCGATTGCGATGGCAGTAATGGCACCAGTCTGGGGAAGATGGAGTGATGTGAAAGGAAGAAAGCAGGTGATCCTGCTTGGATTTGCGGGAATGCTTGTAAGCTATGTGTTGTTCACGACAGCGATGTACGCAGGCTTAACGAAGCTGATCAGCGGCGGACTGCTGATTTTCCTGCTTATATTGACTAGGGGAATGGTTGGTCTGTTCATACCGGCTGTTCCGTCGTCGGCACAGGCGTATATAGCTGATATTACAGATGAAAAAGGACGTTCGGCAGGGATGGCCTTGATCGGCGCTGCTAATGGAATGGGGCTTGTTCTCGGACCGGCGATTGCTGGAGCGTTTGCCCTCATCGGTTTGATTTGGCCGCTGTATATTGGCACCATTCTGCCCATTATTGCCTTTATCGTTGTCATGCTGATGATCCCAGCGCAAAAGCCAATCGTTCGGGAGAGGGCACCCAAGATCAACCCGTTTCAAAAGGGTTTGGGACTGTATTTGTTCGCAGGGCTGGCAACGATGCTCAGTATTATTTCTTTGCAAGTAATCGGCGGTTTTTATTTTCAGGATCAGCTGAAATTAACGACGACAGAGACGGCGCGCATGGTTTCCTTTGGAATGATGATCAGCGGAGTAGCGATGATTGTCACGCAAGGGGTGCAAATGAAAAACGCGAAATGGCAGCCGAAGCCGCTGATTCTCGTTGGATCGGTATTGCTCGTTGGCGGTTTTGTGAGCTTTCTGCTCATAATCAATCTGGTTGGATTTTATGTGGCCTTCTTTCTTTTTGGAATCGGAGCTGGCTTGATGATGCCAGGCTTCATGGCGGGAGCCTCCCTTTCTGTTGACCGTGAGCAACAAGGTGGCGTAGCAGGGCTTGTCGGTTCTGTTCAGGGCATTTCCGCCGTTATTGCGCCGCTGCTCAGCACAAGTCTTTACCAGCTCGACAAGCATCTTCCCTTTATGGCGGTAGGAGCCATCGTAATCCTGATGGCAATTACGCTGCTCACTGCCAAGACAAAGTCAGTTGCGAGCAGGGGAGTATCCGTTCATTCTGAGACAAGAAAATAGCGGCCCTTACAAAGCAGCCGCTTTTCTCTCGAAATAAATTGTCGTTTGTCTTACGATTTCCAAATGTCTGCGACAATCTCAAAGGAGCGGATGCGATCGGCATGATGATACATTTGGGTGGTGATCATCAGTTCGTCGGCTTGGGTCGCTGCCAGCAATTCCTCAAGCCCCTCCTTTACGATGTCTGGGCTGCCGATGACCGAAGAGCGTAGCTGGGATTGCACCGAGATCTTTTCAAATTCGGTCCACAGTTCATCCATATTGTCTACTGGCGGCTGAATCGGTTGGAGGTTCCCGCGAACGATATTCAAAAAGGCCTGAAAATGAGAGGTCGCCAGGCGCTGCGCTTTTTCATCCGTATCCGCAGCCATCACGTTAACACCGACCATCGCGTACGGTTTGTCCAGCATCTCGGACGGGCGGAAGCAGTGACGATATGTTTGCAGCGCAGTCTGCATGTAGTTGGGTGAAAAATGGCCGGCAAAAGCAAACGGCAGCCCGAGAAGGCCGGCGAGTCGTGCAGAAAAGTCGCTAGAGCCGAGAAGCCAGATCGGGATATTCAGTCCTTCGCCAGGAATTGCCCGTACACCTGTTGATGCACCTTCCGTTTGTGGTCGGAAATATTCGCGCAGCTCTTCCAGAAGCTCCGGGAAGTCCTCGCCGCCGATGCGCATATCACGACGCAATGCACGAGCAGTACGCTGATCTGATCCAGGAGCACGACCAAGACCGAGGTCAATCCGTCCAGGGTAAAGTGATTCAAGCGTACCAAACTGCTCCGCAATAACTAACGGAGAGTGATTCGGAAGCATGATTCCGCCGGAGCCGACGCGCAGCTTCGTTGTTCCCCCAGCGATATGGCCGATCAGGACAGAAGTGGCGGAGCTTGCTACACTTGGCATCGAATGATGCTCGGCAAGCCAGTAGCGTAAGAAGCCCCATTTTTCAACATGCAAAGCCAAATCCAGACTGTTGCGGAAGGAATCTGCGGCTGTTCCCCCCTGGGTGATAGGGGCAAGATCTAGAACGGACAAAGGAATATCGCGCAATGTCCGGGAATGATTTGTATCTGACATGAATAGTGACCCTCCTTTGACGATGAGCGGGACGTGTGTGCCAGAGCATCTGCATCCTGGCATGATGATACCAAATGTACTTGCATGATACGTACCAGCCAATTTCATGTCAAGGCACCGATGTTCTGTGCAGCACATTGGCAAAAGAAAGAAGCCTTGTACCAGATGATGTACAAAAGGCTTCTTTCTCTCTTAGTATCCCTATTGTTTGGTTAGAATGACTGGCCCATCCGCTGTGATGGCAAGCGTATGCTCAAACTGTGCGGAAAGCTTTCCGTCCCGAGTGCGAGCAGTCCAGCCATCTTCGTCAATCGAGACATGATACGTCCCGATATTGAGCATCGGTTCAATCGTGATAACCATGCCTTCCTTCAGGCGCTGGCCGCGTCCGGCAGGTCCAAAATGAGGTACATACGGCTCTTCATGCATTTCCTGACCAATTCCGTGTCCTGTAAAATCACGAACAACCGAGTAGCCTTGGGCCTGTGCGTACGTCTGGATAGCATGGGAGATGTCTCCGATCCGGTTTCCGACGACAGCTTGCTCGATGCCAAGATATAGTGATTTTTCCGTTACTTCCAGCAGTTTTTTCGCTTCCGGGGAAACGGTCCCTACTTCATAAGACCAGGCTGAATCAGCGAGCCAGCCGTCTTTGCGAACGACCATATCAATCGTTACGATATCACCGTCACGCAGGGGCTCTTTTTTCGGAAAGCCGTGGCAGATCACGTCATTTACCGAGCCGCAAGTCGCATATGGGTAACCGTGGAAGCCTTTTTGCTCAGGGGTTGCACCGTGCTTCGCCAAAAACTGCTCTACGAATTGATCGATGTCCCACGTTGAAATGCCGGGACGGATCATGGTCGCTATTTCGCGATGACACGCAGCAAGGATTTTGCCCGCTGCCCGCATCAATTCAATCTCTTCAGGCGTTTTGAGGATAATCATTGGTTCTCTCCTTGTCCTCGTGTAAATTCTATGGTTCTCTACAGTATATAGTGTAGACTTGTTTTCGGCTAATTGCCACAGTCAAAACAGCATGGTAGGATGAGGGAGAAATAATCAACCTGGGGGTAGGTAGCGTGGACAAGTTTCAGGAACATCTGGCGAACTACCAGATACATGTAAAAGAAGACGTGGAAAAACGCGTTGCTTTTATTCGTGAACAAATTGATGGACCTGGGCTGGGCGGGGCAGTAGTCGGTATCTCTGGCGGCATTGATAGCGCAGTTACAGCGGCTTTATGTGTACGTGCCTTGGGACGCGATCGGGTAATCGGTGTATGGTTGCCAGCTTATTCCCTCGACGTTCATGCTGAGGATTCCCAGAAATTAGCTGAAGCGATTGATCTGAATCTCGTGACGATTGATGTAGGGCCGGCGTACGATGCACTTGTTCCTGTTATTGAAGGCATTCTGCCATTGGATGACAAAACAAAAGGCAATACGAAAGCACGTCTTCGCATGACGACCTTGTACGCCATCGCGAATCAAAAAGGATACCTCGTTGCTGATACATGCAATCTCAGTGAAGTCCATGTCGGCTATATGACCAAGGGTGGAGACGGTCTGGCTGACTTTAATCCGGTTGCGAGCCTGACCAAGCATGAGATGAGAATCCTGGCTTCGGAGTTGGGTGTTCCAGAATCCATTATTACAAAGCCGCCTTCTGCTGATTTGTGGGAAGGCCAAACAGATGAAGAGGAAATGGGCTTTACCTATGAAGACCTCGACCGTTATTTAATCACTGGCGAGACACGTCCAGAAGCAAAAGAGCGTATCGATTACTTGCACCGCATTTCGGAGCACAAACGCAACCTCATGCCAGGTATTTAACATGGGGCAAACATACAAGCTGTTTACCAGCTATTTGTGGCAAACGACTAGTACCGTTGTGTCGACTGATGAGCATATCTACTTGTTTGATCCGGCGTATTTTCCACAGGAGATTGATGGGATTTTTGATTATGTGCAAAGCGTCAGGGATGGGCGAGAGCTAGTGCTCGTGTTCACTCATGGAGATTGGGATCATATAGCGGGATACCCGAAGTTTCCAGATGCCAAGCTCATCGCCCAAAATGAAATCATGAAGTCTGGACGGCTGGAAAAGAAGCTGAACAAAGTGAAGCGATTCGACGGATCGTATTATGTGGTTCGTCCGTATGACTTCGAGCAACCTTCCTTTTATAAGCTTGTAGAAGAGGCTGAGGATTGGCAGGAGGTTTATTTCCTGCCTGTGCCGGGTCATACTCCAGATCAGCTGGCAACGCTTTTTCGGGACCGGAAGCTGCTTGTAGTTGGGGATATGCTCTCCAATTTGGAATTTCCTTTTATCAACGATAGCGCTGCATATCTGGAAAGCCTCGAAAAGATTGAGCGGCTGGTGACGGATGGAGCGGTAGAGGAAATCATTCCTGGGCATGGGGCTCCAGCAAAAGGACACGAAGATATACTACATAGAATCCATCGGGATCGACAGTATCTTAACGAAGCACGCGCCATCATTTTCGAAGGTCTGGCGTCTGGAGTAAATGAAAAAGAGCTGGAAGACCGATTTGGACGGATGAGTTATGACGATCAGCCGATCGATCCGAATTTGCTTTCGGAACATGAGCAAAACCGAAATCAACTGATAAAAGAAGCTGTTGCGCGGAAAGGTTGATTCTTGGGCGATTTTGTACGATAATAGAGGTTATGCATAATCTCTCTAGAAAGAGGTGGAACAGATGTCGACGACTGAATTGATGCTGAAAACGAGTCTGGAAGGACGCGTGAAGCGTACCTTGCAAACATACTTCCGTCGCCCCAACCTCGTGTTGGTGAGCGAGAGTCTGGGAGCGAACGGCCTGTCCCCAGAGCAAGTACAAGTTACGTTGGAGCTGTTGAAGCAAGACATTACTGTTGCCGAAATCATGGAGCAACTGCGGGATAAAGGCTACTTCGCATAACTTTGTGAGCAGGAAAAAGACCGGTTTGACAACGGATTTGTTGTCAACAACCGGTCTTTTTGTTGTCTTACGTAGTCGTGCGACCATGTGATAAAGAACGACGCATCCTTTTCCGACGGTAGAACTGAAGTGCGGCAGAAACGAGGAAGTAACTGGAAAAGGCAACGATGAGCCCCATGACAGCACTGCCTGTGAAATAGGCGAGTCCTTTTTCCTTCATCCAGATCAGCCATTTTTCCCAAGGCTCATTATTGTGGACGAGATGCTCCTGCAAAGGCTTGCCCGTGATCGCGTATCCAAGATTGTAATTAATGACCATAAAAATTGGCAGGACGAGCTTGCCAATTACAAAAGCAATCAGGCTTGCGGGCAAGCTGGCACGAAACAGCTTGACCAATGGAAAAAGCAATAAAAATGCGAGTCCAAAGGTAGGAAGGGTAATAAATTCTACAAAAATCCCAACACTGAAGCCGCGAGCGACAAAGGATGGAGCCCCTTTCATGCGAATCAGCTTGTAGTATTCCAGTTTCAGCTTACGATAAATTTTTGTCCACATGGTGTCTCTACCTCGTTTGTCACGTCTCCATTTTTTCATTATAACCAAACGGTGTTTTACTACTCAGCGAATTTGCAGTACAACGTAACGAAAACATGGATGATTCGTATTTAATTATAGAATGAAAAATAGTTATCTGAGAAAGTATTACCTAGGTAACCGTACGCGGATGCTAGCTGATTGTTAACTGAGCTTGTGATTTGTGAATACTTATATATTTTGGCATAATGAAGAGGGCAGATTCGCTGGAAAAGTGGTGAGGGTTGTGACGGATGTAATGGCGACAATCGGTGATTCGATTTCGCAATACGGATATGGCGCTTTGTTTGGGTTATTCTTTCTAGGGATACTGGGAATGCCACTGCCAGAGGAGACCTTGCTCGTATTCTCAGGCTTTCTTGTCTCGACAGGTAAGCTGAAGTATTGGCCAACCCTGCTTGTTTGCTTTCTCGGTTCAGTCACCGCGATGACAGCTGCCTACTGGATCGGAAGAACCTTAGGCTTTGCTTTTCTGGAGCGTTATGGGAAACGCCTGGGCATGGGTTACACCCTTTATAAAAAAACGGAAGACTGGTTTAATCGGGTAGGCAAGTGGGCTTTGCCGATGGGATACTTCATACCGGGTGTTCGGCAATTCACCGCCTATTTTGCCGGAATTACACGGCTACCTTTTCCTACCTTCATGATCTATACGTATTTGGGTGGATTATTTTGGAGTGTTTTGTTTGTGACGCTTGGATGGCAGCTAGGGGAGCGCTGGGAGGCTGTCTTTGATCTCATTTCCCGCAATCTCGCTATTTTCTTCATAGCCCTGCTGATTATCATCGCTGGCGTTTCGTATATTCGCCGTAAAAGAAACATGAAAAAACGAATGCAGGAGGAATCGAAATGAACGAGGAAGACAGAAATCAAGACAAGCAAAACGAAAATTTACCAGCTGTTCGAAAGCCGGTTGAGCTGATTCCTGTTGAGCTGCCTGAGCCTCATCAGCGCTTCTACGACAAGCTGCGTGCAAAGATTGAAAGCTTTATCAAAGACAAGGGCGTTAACGAAACGGTCGCTAATTACATCCTGCTCGCCCCGGATTTGTTTGTCCTGCTTGCACGTTTGATCATGGACAAGCGGGTAGGCGGCACATCCAAAGCCATCGCTGGTGCCGCAGTTGCTTACTTTATTGCACCGATTGACTTTATCCCTGAGGCGCTCGTTGGCGGCTTAGGTCTTTTGGATGACGTTGTTCTTGCGGTGTATGCACTCCGCAGAATTCTCGTTGACGTAGATGAAGCTATCGTACGGGAGCATTGGAATGGCGAAGATGATTTGCTTGCGGTAATTACCAAGGTGATCAAAGCAGCTGACGATCTGGTTGGCAAAAAAATCGTGAAGAAGCTGGAAGAGATCGTGTTTCGAAAAAAATAAGGCGTAGGATGGGACGAGTCGATGAAATATCTCGCGGATTATCAGGAAGGAGAGCGTGTTGTCGCGTTTTGCCTGGTAAAAAACAAGGAAGCTGGTGTCGCAAGCAATCAAAGTGAGTATCTCAATCTGGAGCTGGGAGATCGCTCTGGTACACTCATGGCCAAGTTGTGGGATGTAAGTGCGGAAATGAAAGAAGCCATTGCCGTAAAGTCAGTTGTAAAAATTGATGCTGTGGTTCAAATGTATCGGGGGAAAAAGCAGCTGGTCATTCAACGAATCAGGCCAGCCTCGGCTTCAGATGAGGTTCTGATGGAATCGCTTATTCCGGTCTCGCCTGTACCTGTTGATGAACTGTGGGACAAGCTGGAGCAGAAGATTAACGGCTTGCAAAGCGGTACGCTAAAAGCAATTATCAACGAAGCGCTAGCAGATGGTGAGATTCGCGAGAGAATCCGCCATTACCCTGCCGGAGTTAGGATGCATCATAACTACTATCATGGCTTATTGGAGCATATCGTTTCTTTGCTCATTGCGGCGGAAAAATTGCTTCCGCTCTATCCGCAAGTGGACAGAGATATTCTCTATGCTACCTGCATCATGCATGATATCGGCAAGCTGTACGAGCTGTCTGATCCAGTAGCTCCCGATTATACAACACCGGGTCAATTAATCGGTCACCTGGTCATGGGTGTAGAGATGGTAAGCAGTATTTGCCGCAAACTGGATATTCCTATGGGTGACGCAGAGGTTCTGCATCTGAAGCATTGCATATTAAGTCACCACGGTGAAGTCGAAAATGGCTGGGGCAGCGCAGTTTCGGGCAAGACACCAACTGCTGTCCTGTTCCATTATCTCGATCAAATTGACAGTAAAATGAATGCCTTGGGTCAAACGCTCGCAGACATGGGCGAAGAGGATGAATGGGCATATGCTGGAGTACTGAAAAGAAAGGTTTGGCGTGGGTATTAATCCGAAGGCTGCTGCACAATGTGTAGCAGCCTTCATTTTTTAGTGCGCCACGCATGGCGACTAACTAGGTGGTGAAAGTCCACTGTGGGGGTTTGTAGTTACCAACCACT
>NZ_CANMZW010000052.1 GCF_947502445.1 uncultured Brevibacillus sp. | reverse complement strand
TAGCTCAGTTGGTAGAGCATCTGACTTTTAATCAGAGGGTCGAAGGTTCGAGTCCTTCATGGCTCACCAGTTTTTACAAGTAATTCAAAAGTAAAACTATGATAAGATATGCGGACGTAGCTCAATTGGTAGAGCGTCGCCTTGCCAAGGCGAAGGTCGAGGGTTCGAGACCCTTCGTCCGCTCCATTATTAGTTCGCAAACACCACTTGCTATGTGCCAGTGGTGTTTTCCTGCTTTTTGCCACAAAACACTTTAATAGACGAGTCAGCTTGTAGGGCAGCAGCGCTTCTGGTACGATACTGGGAGTGCTGCTCCTACGATGTTGGAGGTTTTATGAAACATAACAAAAGTATTTTGAAAAAAACGACTGTCGTTGACTTTAAGCAAGATGCCGCTTTTTTTGTAGACCGTGGAATGCGGTTTTTAAATCGATACGACTATGAAAAAGCACTGCGATCTTTTCGCAGAGCGATTGAGCTTGCACCTACAAGTGCCGAGTGCCATTGTCATTTAGCGAGTGCACTCGCCGAAGCAGGACAGTTTGAAGCATCGAATGATGTTCTCTATGAGGTTATCGAAAAATGGGATACGTCCATGACAGAAGTCTACTTCTATATGGCCAATAATTATGCGAATCTGGAAGACTTCCAAATGGCAGAAGAGCTGGCTATTCGCTATTTACAGGAAGATAGTACGGGTCCGTACCGTGAAGAGGCAGAGGAGCTCCTTGATTACATCTATTTCGAGCTGGATATGCCCCCGCGTCATTTTCTCCCGAGTGACAAAGAAGACGTCTACAGCAAGCACGAGCGTGCGAGACGCAGCCTGGAAGAAGGGCGGTTCCTGGAGGCGCTAGACATTTTGAAAGAAATTGTTGAGGCTGACCCGGACTTCTTGCCGGCTTGGAATAATCTGTCCCTTGCCTACTATTATGCTGGTGATTTTCAAAAAGCGATGGACACCATTGAGCAGACGCTGGATATGGAAAACGGAAACCTGCATGCTTTGTGCAATTTGGCCGTTCTGCTGTCGCATCATAATGAAGCAGGAGAGCTGCTTACGCTGATGGACATGCTCAAAAAAGTAGTTCCGTTTCATCCGGAAAACACCTACAAGCTGGCGACAACGATGGGCGTGCTCGGACAGCACGACGAGGCGTACTTCCATTATCAGCGTATGCTGCGCTCAGGACAGCCACAGGAGGCGTGCACGTACCACTATGCCGCCATCTCTGCTTATTTGAGTGAACGTAAGGATCAGGCTCTCCGCTGGTGGCAAAAAGCCAAGCAAATGGACCCAGAAGCAGGGATCGCTGATCAGTACATTCAAATGGTAAAAAACGAACGAGAAGGGGAGACTATAAAACCGATCCCCTATCAATACAATCCGCCGCAAAATGATGTTTCTTGGGAACAAGCTTCGTTCACCGGTGTTCAAGACTTTAAAAGCGATCCGATGATTCGGGCATCCCTGCTTTGGGCCTTGCAGCACGGGCGTGACGAAGTAAAATTTGCAGTTCTGCAAACGTTGTCGCTCATTGGTGATGATGAAGCAGAAACAGCAGTGCGCCAGTTTTATTACCAGACCGACAATCAGCAGCTGCAAAAGCTGGCGCTGCTGGCACTTGCGGACATGGGAGCAGCCATGCCTGCCGAAGCTCCTGACCACAACGAGTACCCAATTGCAGAAGTACATCTTGAGGACAGTGTAGAAGAAGCGATTCGCCACTTTTTGCTGGAGGACGGACAAAAAGAAGCCGGAGATTGGTGCCTGCGTTTTTGGAGCCATTATCATGAGCACGCTCAAAATCATGTACAAGTGCGGAAAGCTGTAGCGTGGGTTGCTG
Source organism: uncultured Brevibacillus sp. (assembly GCF_947502445.1). Lineage (GTDB taxonomy): Bacteria > Bacillota > Bacilli > Brevibacillales > Brevibacillaceae > Brevibacillus. Next base: position 34,913 of record NZ_CANMZW010000052.1, on the reverse strand, counting down.
CATTAGAATATGTATATGGAACTGTAAAGCAAGAAAAAAAATCGCAAGCGTATCTGGCAAAAAAATACGGAATCTCTGTCACTACTGTGGCAAAGTGCGTCAAAGTATTGTCGACACTTGATTTTAAATAGATTATTACATTATAATTAGTTTAAACAACAATAGAGAAACCGTGTTAGACGAGGAGGTAATAGATATGAGCGATCAAAAAATTTACGATGTGATTATCGCCGGAGCAGGTCCTGCAGGAATGACGGCTGCTGTATACACGTCTCGTGCGAATATGAGCACACTGATGCTCGAAAGAGGAATTCCTGGCGGTCAAATGGCCAATACAGAAGAGATTGAAAACTATCCGGGCTTCGGTTCTATTCTCGGACCAGATTTGTCTACCAAAATGTTTGAGCACGCACAGCAATTTGGTGCTGAGTACGCATATGGCGAAATCAAAGAAATTCGTGATGAAGAGCCATACAAGCGCGTCATTGCTGGCGATAAGGAGTACCTGACCAAATCTGTCATCGTAGCTACAGGTGCAGAACACCGTCTGTTAGGTGTCCCAGGTGAAAAAGAACTGTCTGGCCGCGGTGTTTCTTACTGCGCAGTATGTGACGGAGCCTTTTTCCGCAACAAAGAGCTGGTTGTTGTAGGTGGCGGTGACTCTGCGGTAGAGGAAGCTGTATTCTTGACTCGCTTCGCTTCCAAAGTAACAATCGTTCACCGTCGTGATCAGTTCCGCGCACAAAAAATCTTGCAAAAACGCGCTTTTGAAAACGAGAAGATCGAAGTGATCTGGGATTCTGCAGTGAAAGAAATTCGTGGTGAAGGCAAAGTACAATCCGTCTTGCTGGAAAACACGAAAACTGGTGAGCAAAGCGAGCTTGCTACTGACGGCGTATTCATCTACGTAGGTATGGATCCATTGACTGAGAGCGTACGCCCACTGGGGATTACGAACGATGCAGGATACGTGTTGACTGATGAAAAAATGTATACCAAAGTAAAAGGTGTATTCGCAGCCGGTGACGTGCGTGAGAAATTGCTGCGTCAGGTTGTGACAGCTACAGGAGACGGTTCGATTGCAGCCCAATCCGCACAGCACTTCGTAGAAGCGCTGGATGAACAGCTAAAAGAACAAAATGTCACAATCTCTTAATTTGCTTGTAACATGGTTGAAACATTTCGAGGGTAAGATAAAGACAATGAATTGACCCCCTTATCTATATAATCTTTGTTGCGTGGCTGGGATCTCAGTCGCGCATCTTTTTTTGTCCAAAATGCCTTATACACAAAAGGTGCAAGTGTAGGGAAACAGTGGAGCCGTTCTCAAAAGGATGCGAATAGGGCAGTCAATATGGTATGCTATTGACAGAATCATAGGAGGCGAGTTGCGTGACGGAATTGGGAAACGACAAGGCCATTAATCTCCTGATTATTACCGGGATGTCAGGTGCCGGAAAAACAGTTGCTGTGCAGAGCTTGGAGGATTTGGGTTATTTTTGTGTGGATAACTTGCCGCCAGTGCTAATTCCTAAATTTGCAGAACTGGTACAACAGTCTGGTGGGAGTATTGAGCGGGTCGCATTGGTTATAGATTTGCGGGGGCGAGAATTTTTTGAAAGTCTGTCCGTAACAATCGAAAGCCTGAACCAGATGAATGGACTTTCCTTTCACATCTTGTATCTGGATGCGAGTGATCAAACCCTGGTTTCCCGATACAAAGAAACGCGTCGTCGCCATCCGCTTTCACCCAATGGTTCACCACTTGAAGGGATTCATGCAGAGCGCCGCTTGTTGCAGGAAATGAAGGGATGGGCGCACCAGATTATCGATACAAGTCAAATGAAGCCGATACAGCTACGTGAAAAAATCATCAGCCAATACGGACAGCATGGATCTCCACTTACGATTAATGTATTGTCGTTTGGCTTCAAGTACGGGACACCGATTGATGCTGATCTGATGTTTGATGTCCGATTCTTACCAAATCCGCATTATGTAGAGGAACTGCGTCCAAGAACTGGGTGTGACCCGGAAGTGGCGGAATACGTAATGGAACATAAGGAAACCAAAGAGTTTATAGAAAAGCTGACTGACTTTTTAGCGTATACCTTGCCTCACTATCAGCGTGAGGGGAAAAGCCAGCTGGTGATTGGAATTGGCTGCACAGGAGGTAAGCACCGCTCAGTAGCGATCGCAGAACATCTGGGAAAAACCTTTGGAAAAGATTTTTCGGTACGTGTCAGTCATAGAGACATGGAAAAGAACAAGTAAGCATAGGATGGCAGGAAGAAAACGTACGTTTAGCGCATCAGATCGGGCCACCTATTACGTGTATCAGGGGATAACGAGGTGACATATGCCGACTAAGGGAATGGGGAGGCTGCAGCCAAGGCAATTACGTATTGTCGTAATTGGGGGAGGAACGGGTCTGTCTGTCCTGCTCCGTGGACTCAAGCACGAGCCGGTGCATATAACCGCCATTGTGACGGTCGCAGATGACGGGGGAAGCTCCGGTCGTTTGCGTGAAGAGATGGATATGCTCCCGCCAGGCGACATACGAAATGTGTTGACTGCTTTGGCCGATACGGAGCCATTGATGGAAAAAGTGATGCAATATCGTTTTTCCACAGGCACGGGATTAGCCGGGCATAATTTGGGAAATCTACTACTTGCAGCAATGAATGAAATTACAGGGGATTTTGTCACCGCAGTCAAAACGTTGAGTGGGGTATTAGCTGTCCGAGGGGATGTGCTGCCTGCTTCTACTCAATCGATTCGTTTGAAAGCGGAAATGACAGATGGATCTCTCGTTGTGGGAGAGTCCCAAATACCGCTCACAGGTAAGGAAATCAAGCGTGTATTCCTCGATCCTGAGGATGCAGTACCACTGAGCGAAGCTTTGCTGGCGATTGCTGAAGCAGACGCGATATTAATCGGACCAGGCAGCTTGTACACGAGCATCCTGCCTAATCTGTTAGTACGTGGCTTGTTTGCTGCAATCAAACGCTCACCAGCGCCGAAGATCTACATTTGTAACGTCATGACACAGCCAGGAGAAACAGATGGCTTTACCGCTTCCCGGCATGTGAATGTGATGTATGAACATGTGAATGAACCATTCTTGGATACGATCATTGTCAATTCAGCAGAGCTGCCGAATCATGTACTGGAGAAGTATGCGGAAAAAGGGGCGGCTCCTGTCCCATGTGACCTGAAGCAGCTGCGTCAGCTAGGCTTGCACGTTATCGCGAAGCCACTGGTCACATTTGAGGATGGTTACCTAAGGCACGATGCGCATTCAGTAAGCAAACAGGTTGTTTCACTGGTCAAGCGCAGGCGGAAGGTGCTGAAGTTGGAGAAGGAGTGAAAGTCGATGTCATTCGCCGCGCATACCAAAAAAGAATTGACCATGCAGGAGGGCGGAGATTGCTGTAGCATGGCGGAACTGTCGGCATTGATCCGCATGAATGGCAGTCTGCAGTTTGGAGCCGGACGACTGGTGTTGGATGTAACAACGGAAAACGCGGCGATTGCCAGACGTATATACACATTGATTAAAAAAATGTTCCAAATCCACGCAGAACTGCTCGTTCGTAAAAAAATGCGGCTCAAGAAAAACAACGTTTATATTGTGCGGATACCGAATAAAGCAAACGAAATTTTGCAGGAGCTAGGCATCATGGATAACAGCCTGTCCTTTATTCCAGGTATCGCGCCTGAGATCGTGAAAAAGTCTTGCTGCAGAGCTGCTTATTTGCGTGGTGCTTTTTTGGCTGGAGGTTCCGTTAATCATCCGGAGGCATCCAGCTATCATTTGGAAATATTCACTTCCTATCAAGATTTTTGCGAAGCATTGACCAAGATCGCTAATCGGTATAAACTAAATGCCAAGTGCATCGAGCGGAAAAAAGGGTATGTTCTCTATATTAAAGAAGGCGAGAAAATCACAGAGTTTTTGAGCCTGATTGGGGCGCACCAGGCACTCCTGTATTTTGAGGATGTACGAATCGTCAAGGATATGCGTAACTCCGTTAACCGTTTACATAATTGCGAAATCGCTAATATTAATAAAACGGTAAACGCTGCCACGCGGCAAATGGAAAATATCCAACTGATCGACAACGAAGTAGGATTGGAGAATTTACCGAAACGTCTGCGTGAAGTGGCCGAATTACGACTAGCTCATCCCGATATCAATTTGAAAGAATTGGGGGAAATGGTGCCGAGTGGGGTAGTTAGCAAATCTGGAATTAACCACCGCTTGCGAAAAATAAACGAAATCGCTGACAAATTACGAGAAAAACAAAATATTTCGATCTAGATGCATGATATACTAATGGATAATAGTCTATGGCGTAAGGAGGTCCTTTCATGGTTCAACAGCAAGTTGTGGTGGCATTAAAAACCGGTTTGCAAGCGCGCCCGGCAGCATTTTTTGTACAAGAGGCCAACCGTTTTGCATCGGAAGTATTCGTTGAAAAAGAAAATAAAAAGGTAAATGCAAAGAGCATCATGGGTATCATGAGCCTCGCGATCAGTTCGGGAACGGAAATTACCATTTTAGCAGAAGGGCCAGATGCCTCCCAGGCAGTTACAAGCCTTGTAAATCTGGTTAGCAAGGAAGAATAGAAAAGGTTTTTCACAGGACACTTTCTCAAAAGGAAAGTGTCTTTTTTTGGTCGTACACATTTTTTTCCTGTCGTCAGGGCATTGCTAATGATTGTAGTGCACAAAAAAGGAGGGAAAACAGTGAGCAATCGTGATGCCAGGTATGAAGGTCGTGATGCTTATGATATGGACATCGACCGCATGATCAATGAAGGCTTGGGCGGAGGCATTGTCTCTGACCAGAACGGTCTGATTGAGGAGACTAGCGTGGACACGATGACGGGAGCCACCAATGCTGAGCAAGCTTTGGACGACTAAACGATAGCAGGAGGGACAGCTAGTGGATGTGGCTAGAGTACAGGAGATTGTCCGTTCGACTGAAAAGATTCAGGTGACATACCAAGGGAAGTCAGTATGGATTGATGATGTCGATGAAAGCACGGCGACTGCACGTGTTCATACAGAAAGAAATCCCGCTCAGAGTGAATACGTCGCCATCAGTCAATTGGAAGAAGCATAAAAAGAAACACCCGGCTACAATCTGTCGGGTGTTTCCTCCTTTTTCATCAGCCTGATTACTTCTTCGAAGAAGGCTCAGAAGTGATGACTTTGTCAATCAGTCCGTATTCTACGGCTTCAGCTGCAGAGAGGAAGTTGTCGCGGTCAGTATCCTTTTGAATGCGCTCCAATGGCTGCCCAGTACGTTCTGCCAGGATCGTATTCAAGTGATCGCGCATCTTCAAAATGCGTTTTGCAGCAATTTCAATGTCGCTTGCTTGACCTTGAGCGCCACCGAGTGGTTGGTGGATCATCACTTCGCTGTTAGGCAATGCAAAGCGCTTGCCTTTTGCCCCGGCAGCGAGCAAGAAAGCACCCATGGAGGCAGCCATTCCGATACAAATCGTGGAGACATCTGGCTTAATGAAGTGCATTGTATCGTAAATCGCCATACCGGCAGTAATTGAACCACCTGGGCTATTAATGTACAGATGAATGTCTTTCTCCGGATCTTCCGCCTGAAGGAACAACAACTGTGCCACAACAATGTTGGCTACGGTGTCGTTGATTGGGGTTCCCAGAAAGATGATGCGGTCCTTGAGCAGACGCGAGTAAATATCATACGCACGTTCACCGCGGTTGGTCTGTTCAATGACGGTTGGAATCAAGTTCATGTGCATCTAGTCTTCCTCCTCTCTTTGTAAGATTAATCATACACAAAAGGTCAATGAAGGTCAAACACTTAAGTGCATGTCTTCCCTACCATGTTTGCCAAATTGCCACTCCATAAACCTATTTCCAGAAGAAATGATTTATTCTTCATCCCAGTCGCTTAATTCAACGGCTAGACGTAAGGATGCCTTCATCTTTTTGCCGTGAATGATGGTATATTCGTCAATCTCTTTTGCTTGTAATTGATTAATGGCTTCCGCAAGGGCTTGCTCATCCTTGTACGGCTGTATGGTCAAAAGGCACTCTTCGTCACTCGCTTCCTGGTATATCAAATAAAATGCTGGATCTGCCATCTCCATACCTTCCCTCATATAGTTATCCACAGCTTTATCAACAGGTTGTGCACAAAAACGTTTGTTCGTGGGATATTTTTTGGCTTGTTACTCTTTTTACATAGTTTGGCATGATTGGCGCATCTCTTACATAGGAAAAGAATGGGATGAAGAAAGAAGGATATAGCTGATTGGTGTCGAAAATTACAAAATTGGTATTCATTTCATTTTAATGAGGGGTGTTTTTTATGCTTCGCAAGGTTTCTGCAATGGTGTTGACTACTGCTCTTTTGACAGGGAGTGTAGCGGCCACTGCTGCATTTGCCCAAGCAGCGCCGGTGCAACAGCAACAAGTTAAGGTTCAACTGAATGAAAAGGAGTTCCCTTTCCCACAAGGGGTTGTGGTTGAGGATGGGGTAGCATATGTCAATGCAAGTACGCTGGCCATTGCTCTGGGTGGAACTGCTGCTTGGGATACAATGTCGAAATCGTTGCTCGTATCCAAGGGTAAAGAATACAGACTGCGTATGTACGAAAATACGACTTTAGCCTATAAGAACGGCAAAGAAACGCAAGTACCAAATGCAGCAAAACCAATTAGAGGTGGCGTTCTCGTTCCACTCGTGTTTATCGCAGAAGAGCTGGGAGCAAAAGTGAGCTACGATGAAAAAACGCTCACCTACAACCTGACCGTTCCAATCAATTCGTAAGAGATTTGTATGGTTCATCGAGGGAAAATCACAGTGATGCACGAAGGCATATACGTTACGTGCAAAACGTATTCCCAAAAACACAAAAAGTAGATAAAATTTTCCAGGAAGCAGTTGCCATAAGTTATACGGTAGCTGCTTTTTCATACTGATCAAACAGAGTCGTCTCCACTGATCCAGTATCAGTAAGAGTTTTCTAATCAATTATATAGTCGAAAATTATATTGATAGCGAATCCTGTTATTTCTATTGCAAATTTTCAAAAATATTTTAAAATAAGATAGTGAATCATAGTTTGCTCGTAAATAAAGAGGGGGATTATTGCTATGAAAAAACAGAAAACGCTGTCTATTCTAGCTGCTACGGTAGCATTGGGCTCAGTACTTGCAGGTTGTGGCGGTGGTCAAAGTACAGCACCTGCTCAAAACAGTGGTGGTGGAAGTGCAACGCCGGCTCCTCAGCAAAGCAGCGGCGGCGGAAGCGGAGCAACTGAAAAATTGGTAATTGCGGTAGTAGGACCTATGTCCGGTCAATACTCCGATTATGGTAGTACGGCAAAAGCGGGTGCAGAATATGCCCTGAAAGAAAAGCAAGAAGCATTCAAACAGCTTGGCTTTGATGTGCAGCTTTTGGCTCAGGATGACCAGGCTGACCCGAAACAAGGGGTTGCTGTAGCACAAATGCTAATCTCCAATGCGGATGTAGTAGGGGTTGTTGGTCATGCTACAACAGGGGCTTCCATCGCGGCAGCGGCACAATATGACCAGGAAAAGCTGGCTATGGTGTCTCCATCCGCAACCGGTTCTGATCTGACAGAGCAAGGCAAAAAAATTGTTCACCGCATTTGTGCGCGTGACGACCAGCAAGGCTCCAAGGCAGCTGTTTACGCGAAAAACCAGTTAGGTATCAAATCTGCGTTCATCATGCATGACAAGGCAGCTTATGGCCAAGGTCTGGCTGATGAAGTGAAAAAGCAATTTGAAGCTGACGGTGTACAAATTCTCGGCTACGAGGGTGTAACAGCTGGGGAAAAAGATTATAGTGCCATCATCAACCAAATTCTCGCTACCAAGCCTGAGATGATTTACTTCGGTGGATACTATTCCGACGCGGGTATCATCGTGAAGCAAGCACGTGAAAAAGGCTTCAAAGGCGTATTCATGGGTGGAGACGGCTATGACTCCGCTGACCTCGTGAAAATTGCCGGCGCTGATAATGCCAACAACGTCGTATTTACATCGACTGTAGGTGACGTTGGAGCGACTGACGAAGGTAAAAAATGGATCACAGACTTTGAATCCTCTACAGGAAATAAAGTGGGTATCTTCACTTCGTTCGGTTATGACTCCATGGGTGTCATGCTGAACGGTCTGGAAGAAGCAATCAAAGCAAATGGCGGCAAAAAACCTTCCCGTGAGCAAGTATTGGATGCTGTTCACAAAACAAAAGATTACAAAGGGAAATTCGTGAACGTAACCTTTAACGAAAAAGGTGACAATGAGTTCGCATCGGTTTATGTGTACAAATATGAAAACGGTCAAAAAGTATACATCGGCGAAGCGAAGTAAGCGGGTATCCGAAATGCCGTTTGGACATACTACGTTTGGCGTGAAGACCAGATCAAGAAGGAAGGGATTCGCATGTCAAACAACCGAAATACCAAGAACGGCGGTAACAAAGGTCACAGCAGCAAGACACAAGGGACTCAAAAGCAAAAGTCAGAACGTGACCGCAATTTGAACAAGCAAGATCCACAATAATGGAGATAAGCCCTGGGGATATGAATCTCCAGGGCTTTCCCTTTTTAGGAAAAAGCCCACCCGGTTGAGTAGACTCGTGGGTGGGCAAGCTGCTTAGCGGATACCGTGCTTCGTAGGCAAATTTTTCTCAGGATGTCCCAAGCCTTGATGCTGCTTGTTTTTGAGGTCCTTTGCCTGCGCTTCGTGGATCTTTGCGACGAACTCACTCGTGCTCATTTTGGTAAAATCCATCTGCTACCTCCATAAACGTTTTGTCATCTCGCTTTTTTAGGATGACCCATTTTACCCACGAGCAATCGGCAAGGTGATCTCGATGACGGTTCCTTCGTCTTTGCGGCTTGTAATATGGAGGCTGCCATTATGATCTTTAATAATTTTGGAGCTAATCATAAGTCCAAGACCTGTTCCATGTTCTTTGGTCGTAAAAAAGGGCTCGCCCAGCTTTGGCAAAATGTCTTCGGATATACCGCATCCGTTGTCGACCAGTCTGACGACCACTTGATCCGGTTCAAGCAGGCGAGTCGAGACGTGAATCTCACCATGACTTATAATGGCTTCAATGGAGTTTTTGATAATGTTAAGGAAGACCTGCTTGAGCTGATTTTCTTCCCCGGCAATAATAGGGGAATCGGGAAAAGACGTATGGAAATGAATATTATTCAGATTAGCCTCGGATGCCAAAAGCGCCAGGACATTATTGAGCAGGTCCGCCAAGGAAATGTGCCTGATTTGCACGTTTTGTGGTTTTGCCAGAACGAGAAGCTCGCTTACGATAAAGTTAATCCGTTCCAGCTCAGAAAGCATAATATCGGCGTACATTTTTTTATCATTCAGTGACGGAGAAAGCAATTGGACAAAGCCTTTCAAAGCAGTGAGCGGGTTTCGTATTTCATGAGCGATACCGGCAGCCAGCTCTCCGATCATGGAGAGTTTTTCTGTCTTTCGCAGCAAATCCTCATTATTGCGCCGTTCGGTAATATCGCGGGATACGATTATGAATCCATCACATTCCCCGGACTGGCCAAAGATGGGGACTCCTTTTGATTCGAGAACAATCGTTGTTTCATTTACACAGTGGTAGCGGAACTCACAAGTCTGTGGTTCTTTGGTAGAAAGCAGCTGTTTGAAATGCTCAACAACACGGGGACGATCATCAGCATGAACGTCGATGAGCGTAACAATGCCAGATTGTTTCCGGTTGCCATGGATGCGCTCGTGAGAAGGAGAGAGGTAGACGACATCGCCGTTGATATCGGTAATCATGATGAAGTCATCGGTGTGTTCTGCGATGATCCGATGCTTTTCCTCACTTTTTAACAATGCCGCTTCCGAGTGCTTGCGTTCCATGACATTTCGTGAGACGAGCATAATATTTTGAACAGCTCCGGTATCGTTCACGAACGGGATGCCACGTATTTCAAATGAGATCCATTTTCCGTCCTTATCCTTGACCCGTGCTTCAAACTGAAGGGGCATTTTTGTAGCAAGAATTTCTTGTTGCTTGGCGAGAAATAGAGGCTTGTCTTCAGGATGCACAATATCAAAACCAGTTTGCGGAGTGTACTCTTCAGGTAAGTACCCGAGTTGCTGCTCAATAGAAGGCGATACGTAGATGAGCTTCAACGAATCGTCGTATATGGAGACGATATCCTGAGTGTGGTCGATCAGAAACCGATATTTGGCCTCTGTAGCTTTGAGTGCTTCTTCTGTTTTCTTGCGGTCGGTGATGTCGCGAGTAATGCAGGAAGCACCTATAATGATACCTGCTTCGTTCACGATCGGAGTGGCAGATAAGGTTACATGTATCAGCTCACCGTCTTTTCGCTTGCGAATCGTTTCATAATTCGTGATGTGAACCCCCATGCTCCTGACTGCCTCGAAAAGCTGCCTGGTCTCTATAATGAGATCATCTGGAATAAAGCAGGATGGTTTTGAGCGGACCTCTTCAATCGACCAGCCATAATAATTTTCGAATGCTTGATTGACCAAGATGATGTCGCCATCCATATCACTGATGGAGACGGTATCAGTCGTGTAATGGAAAAAAGCTTTCAAAATCTGATCTGTGATGAGACGATCCATGCCTTTTTTGTGTGAACGCTTTTTTTTCCATGAGAAAGGGGTTTTGGGTTTGTCCATCGTGTGTCCCCTGCCTTGGTAGTTTGGTGTGAACGAAGTAATGTGACGCAATTCGTACTTATTCGCCAAAAAGTATCCGATTTCCTATCGGGTATCCTAAAATAGTAAATTACTGGTTAATGATCGGGAGATTGGAAATGGAAACAAGGATTAAAATGATTGGGAAATTACGCTATAATGGGGGGAATAAAGGGAGGCGGAGGTACAAATCATGACAACGGGCTTTTTTATCGCGGTGGTTATTATTTTCGTCTTTGTTATCGGGATCACGATCATTGTGACCAACAAGGCATATTCCCGAAAACCAGACGTTATTGATCCGATAAAGCCATTACCTGAAAAAGACAAAAAAGAGCCGGATCAATAGGCGGGCTTATCATAGGGAGCCAGATTAGCCTGCGGGGACAAAAACTCTTCGCAGGCTTGTTCTTAGCGGAAAAAAGCACAAAAAAAGAACTGGGATCATCCAGTTCTTTTGGTTCTACTCAGATGGTACGCCTGAAGGGAATCGAACCCCCGCACATGGTTCCGGAGACCATTGCTCTATCCACTGAGCTACAGGCGTATGATGGGATACTTATTTATTATATGACAGGATAGAAGTAGATGCAAATGAAAAAACACAGATAGAGTCGATTTTTTATGCTGTCTCTAAACAAATGCATGCATATCACAAAAGCGGGGCAAGTAGGGCACTTTTTTTGTGCCTCATTCAATAATTGGCAGGAAAATTGCAAGCAAGAACGAATATAATGAGAATATAGAAAAGAAGAGCGAATTCAACCAGAAGTATTAAGGGAGAAGAGGGGGCGAGCTTCATGAACATGGGACTGGGATTATATCAAGAACAGACGCTGAAGTTAGTGATGACGCCGGAGTTACGTCAAGCGATTACCATATTGCAGTATTCCGCGGTAGATCTGATCTCTTACTTGCAGGAGCAGGCGAATGAAAACCCTGTTTTTGATCTGGAAGCTGCGGGTGAAGTAGCATCGACAAAAGCAGAGAAGCCAGCACCAGAAATTGACTGGAAAGAAATCGTCGGGAATCGTGCTTCGGGTGAATATTCTGTGGCAAAAAATGAAAGCACTTACAATCCTCTGGATTATGTTCAGCAAGGGGCAGATTCGTTGTATGAGCATCTGGAACGCCAGCTAGGGTATGTCAAAGGCTTTTCCCCATTGCAGAAACAAATCGCCCTCTTTATCATCGGAAATTTGGATGAAAAGGGATATCTGGAAATCACGCTGGAGGAAGCGAGTGCGGCAATGGGAGCAGATGTGCTTGAGATCGAGGATGTGCTCTCCGTTTTGCAGCATTTTGATCCGGTTGGAGTAGCTGCACGCAGCTTGGAAGAATGTCTGCTTTTGCAATTGGAGCATCTTGCCCTCGATGATGAAAAGATTACGCAGGTCGTTCGCTACCATTTGCAGGACCTCGCGGACAATCGTTACCAGCGGATCGCGGATAAGGTGGGATGCACCCCGCAGGACGTGCAGACGATGGCTGATTTGGTTCGCACGCTTAACCCACGCCCAGGCGCTGCATTTTCCCAGTCCGACACACGTTATGTCATCCCTGATGTGACGGTCGAAAAAGTAGGAAATGAATATGTCGTTCTGGTAAATGATGTAGCGACTCCTCGACTGAAAATTAACCAATTTTATGAAAAAATGCTAAATCAGCAAAAAAGTCAGGAAGAAGCCAAGCAGTTTATCCACGAAAAGTTGAATGCAGCGATGTGGTTAGCAAAAAGCCTGGAGCAGCGCCGGTTGACTCTCATGCGAGTGACACAAGCAATCGTAGAGAAGCAGCAGGACTTCTTCGATCGTGGGATTCATTATTTGAAGCCGATGACGCAAAAGGAAATCGCCGAGCAGGTCGGCTTGCATGAATCGACGATTAGCCGTGCTACGAGCAACAAATACGTACAGACGCCACGGGGGATTTTTGAGCTAAAATACTTTTTTACTTCGGCACTCTCTACTTCAAGCGGGTCCGCGACATCTTCAGAGAGCGTCAAGCGGCGCATCAAGGCGCTCATTGAGCAGGAGGATCGGAAGTCTCCTTTGTCTGATCAAAAGCTGGGAGAAATGCTGCTTGGAGAAGGTATCGAAATTTCAAGGCGTACGGTTGCAAAATATCGGGAAGAGATGCTGATTCCTTCTTCTGCAAAAAGAAAGAGGTTTTAACTATTTATGAGCATGAGCAACAATAGGCTCGAAATTGTATTATACGGACGGAATAAATGCCATCTGTGCGACCAGGTAGAGCTCGCGATTCATGTATTGGCAGGAGAGTTTCCGCTCAGTCTGCAACTGGTGGATATCGAGAGTGACCCACAATTGCATGAGGAAATGATGCTGGTCATCCCCGTAGTTGCGATCGACGATGAGATTGTCTTTCGTTCGGTTACACATGTAGTAACGATAGAAGAGCTCAGAGAAGAATTTTTGAAGCGCATGGCTGACTAAAGAAATCCCCCGAGTAAGTTTGGGCTTGGGGGATCTTGCATGTTCCACATCGTTATGATACATTCGAGTTGTAAGGTTTGTTCCTTTTTTTTGTAATAATCGGGACAAAAAATGTATGTACAGGGACAAAAAGTGTCCCGTAAAAAAGATTCCATTTATTCAACTAAGGAAGTTTTCACATGCGACATTTACTGGAGCTACAACAAAAGCTAGTGCCAGACCTGATCCCGCTTTTACGGGATAGATACATGCTGCTGCGCTCCATCTATCATTTGCAGCCAATTGGCCGCAGGGCGCTTGCTCAGGCCATGAACTCGACCGAGCGGATTTTGCGAGCTGAGGTTGATTTGCTCAAGGACACAGGGCTGCTTCACGTGAATGCCGCGGGCATGACTCTCAGTGTAGTTGGGCAGCAGGTACTGGACGAAATGGAGCCGTTGGTCAGTGAGCTGTTCGGGTTGACGGACCTGGCAGAACAACTGCAACGAAAGCTCGGTATTCCAGAAGTCATCGTCGTACAAGGCGATGCGGACGATTCACCTTGGGTTAAGGAAGAGCTGGGACGTGTAGGGGCTAGAGTGCTAAAGCAGGTTGTACAGGAGGGCGATATTGTCGCCGTGACAGGAGGCTCCTCCATCGCCAGTGTAGCGAGTCACCTGACGCCAACAGCAGTCTTTAAGACGGTCCAGTTTGTACCCGCCAGAGGAGGACTGGGTGAGCGAGTGGAGCTTCAGGCCAATACGCTGGCATCTGCGATGGCAGCCCGAACAGGAGCATCCTACAGACTGCTTCACGTGCCGGATCGTTTGCATCTGGAAGCCTTGCAGACATTGCTCAAAGAGCCGCAGGTACAGGATGTTTTATCGCTCCTCGGTCATTCGAGAATCGTTCTGCATGGCATTGGCGATGCCATTACGATGGCCAAAAGAAGAAATTACTCCGACGAAGAGCTAGACGAACTAGTAAAAAGTGGGGCGGTTTCAGAAGCATTTGGCTATTACTTTAATGAAGCAGGCGAAACTGTCCAGCGTATGCCTACAATCGGGCTTCAGCTGGAAGAGGTTCACAAGGCAGAGGCCGTGCTCTCGATTGCAGGAGGGCGAAGCAAGGCAAAAGCGATTCTTTCCTTTGCTAAGCAATCGTGTCAAAATGTACTCATTACAGACGAAGGGGCTGCAAAGTCTCTATTGTCAACACGATTGTAACGGAAGGAAGTAGGTTTTATGTCTATGGCAGCGCTGCTACCCATCTTGTCGCTAGTTACCGGGATTGTGATGAGCTTGGTGATAGGCTTTCCGCTCTATTTGGGAATTGTTTTCGCAATCCTGGTCACAATGGTTAGTGTGAAAAGAGTAGGTTTTTCCTGGAGAGAACAATTCACATTTGGCTGGGAAGGCGTCAAGCAGGCAAAGCCTGTGCTGCTTATTCTGTTTTTTGTAGGACTTTTGATTCCGCTCTTAATGATGGCAGGAACGATTCCGGCAATTATCTACTATGGATTGTCGATTGTAAATGTCAGTTATCTGCTGTTGCTTTCCTTCATCTTAACAGCAGTTGTCAGCTACTTACTCGGTACGTCGATTGGAACCTTGAGTACCATCGGGCTTTCCTTGATGGGGATTGCTCACGCCGCTGGTATATCACCTGCAATGGTAGCAGGGGCGCTGATTTCTGGTGCAATGGTAGGAGAACGTTTTTCCCCTATCTCCAGCAGTCGATTGCTCGTGCTGGCCAATGTAGGGATGACAGAGGCGCAGGACATTCGAACGAGACGTCCAGCACTGATTACCGTAGGGATATGTGCGGTGTTGTTCCTACTGTTTGATCTGCTGCGAGGTCAATCGGGATCAAGTGATACGATTCCGATGTATCAGGACCTATTGAGCACTTATTTTTCCATCAGCTGGTGGATCATGCTTCCGCTGATTACGCTACTTGCATCCTTTGCACTACGAGTAAAAGCTGTTACAGCTCTTTTATACGGCATCATTGTCAGTGCTGTCCTGGTCCTTTTGGGTGGACAGATTGATATCATGACGTTTGCCAAATCCATGCTGAATGGCTACGCGCTTCATTCAGGAACTCCGTTGGATGAGCTTTTACATGGAGGCGGGTTTGCTTCCATGTTCAACGTACTGCTCTTGATCATCCTCGCCGGGTTTTTAAATGGAATTTTGAACAAAGCTAATCTATTGACGCCGATTGTGGACAAAATGATGGGGGATACGAAAAGTCCTACCCTGCTAGTCATAAAGTCAGCTGTCCTGTCGCTTCTGGTTGTGATCATTAGCTGTAACCAAACGATCCCGATTCTGGTTCTCGGCACCACGCTTCTAGGACGTTTTTCTCAAAGGGAAGGCGGACGCGAGCTGTTGGGCAAGACTATGATGGACTCAACATTGGTGATGCCGGTGCTCATTCCGTGGAACGGATTGGCCATGATGATGGCAGTGACCTTGGGCGTATCCACAATCGATTCGTTGCCGTTTTTGTTCTTTTCGATACTATTGCCGATTGTCACGATTCTCTCCACCCGGTGGAAATCTCCAGAGGGTGGGGTGATCGCTACTAATAAAAATGTAAGCTAACGAGCAGGAGGGTTTTACTATGGTAAAGGTTGGGATTAATGGTTTTGGGCGTATTGGTCGTAACGTATTTCGTGCAGCACTTTCCAATCCAAACGTAGAAATCGTAGCTGTAAATGATCTGACAGACGCACATACATTGGCGCACCTTTTAAAATATGATTCTGTTCACGGAGTTCTCGATCTGCCAGTAGAAGCGGGAGAGAATACGCTGATCGTTGGCGGTAAAGAAATCCGCGTTCTCGCCGAGCGTGATCCTGCGCAGCTCAAATGGGCGGAGTACGGTGTAGAAATCGTCGTAGAATCTACTGGACGTTTCACCAAGCGCGAGGATGCCGCGAAGCACCTGGAAGGCGGAGCGAAGAAAGTCATCATCTCTGCACCAGCTACAAACGAGGATATTACGATTGTACTTGGCGTGAATGAAGACAAATATGATCCAGCCGAGCATACCGTCATTTCCAATGCATCCTGCACAACAAACTGTTTGGCTCCATATGCAAAAGTTTTGAACGAAAAATTCGGCATCGTGCGCGGCTTGATGACGACCGTTCACTCCTATACAAATGATCAACAAATCCTGGATTTGCCGCATAAGGACCTGCGCCGTGCACGTGCAGCTGCGGAAAATATTATTCCAACCTCTACTGGTGCAGCAAAAGCGGTAGCGCTGGTACTTCCTGAGCTGAAAGGCAAGCTGAACGGATTCGCGATGCGCGTCCCTACCCCGAACGTATCGGTGGTGGATTTGGTTGTTGAACTAAAAACAGATGCGACTGTGGAAGAAATCAACAACGCATTGAAAGAGGCAGCTGAAGGTCCGCTCAAAGGAATTCTCGGCTATTCGGAAGAGCCGTTGGTATCCTCCGACTATAACGGTAACCCAGCGTCCTCGACGATTGATGCATTGTCTACGATGGTACTCGAGGGCAACATGGCGAAGGTCGTTTCTTGGTACGATAATGAGTGGGGTTATTCAAATCGTGTGGTAGACTTGTGTCATTATGTTGCACAGCGCGGCTTGTAACACGTAAAATAGAACTGTTGTGGATAAAAAGGGAGAGCAATCTCCCTTTTCCCATATGTTTTTTTCGGAATACTAAGCCTAATGATTTGGAGGATCGTTCATGAACAAGAAATCTATCCGCGATGTTGAGCTGGCAGGCAAGCGCGTTTTCTGCCGTGTCGACTTTAACGTGCCGATGCAGGACGGGGTAATCACCGATGATACGCGCATTCGTGCTGCTGTTCCTACCATCCGTTTTCTGATGGAAGCAGGAGCCAAGGTTATCCTGGCGAGCCACTTTGGCCGTCCTAAAGGACAAGTGGTGGAAGAGATGCGGCTGACACCTGTCGCTAGTCATCTATCGACGCTTTTGGATAAACAGGTGCGCAAGCTAGATGATTCCAAGGGAGCAGAAGTAGAAGCGGTAGTAGAACGGATGGAAAATGGTGACGTGATTCTGCTGGAAAACGTACGCTTCCATGCCGGAGAAGAAAAGAACGATCCAGAACTGGCAAAAAGCTTTGCGGCCTTGGCTGATCTGTTTGTAAACGATGCTTTCGGTGCTGCCCATCGCGCACATGCGTCTACAGCGGGAATTGCCCAGTACATACCTGCGGTGGCAGGACTGTTGATGGAAAAGGAAATTCGCTTTATGGGTGGGGCCCTCACTCGTCCAGAGCGTCCGTTTACGGCGATTGTCGGCGGAGCAAAGGTAAAAGATAAAATTGCAGTGATTGAAAATCTGCTGACCAAGGTCGATCATTTGATCATTGGCGGCGGAATGGCAAATACGTTCCTCAAGGCACAAGGCTTCGGTATTGGTGCCTCTTTGTGTGAGGATGACAAGCTCGATCTCGCACGTTCCTTGATGGAGCAGGCAAAAGAACGCGGTGTTCAACTGCTGATGCCAGTCGATGTTGTCGTAGCGGACCGTTTTGCGGCTGACGCAGAAAAGAAAACAGTTGCGATCGACGCGATTCCAGATGGCTGGATGGCACTCGATATTGGTCCAAAATCGGTAGAAGAATTCCAGCGTGTTATCGTCGCTTCCAAGACGGTTGTATGGAATGGACCGATGGGTGTTTTCGAAATGGACGCATTTGCCCAAGGAACGATTGGCGTAGCCAAGGCGATGGCAGAATGTGCGGGCACAACCATCATCGGTGGCGGAGACTCCGTAGCAGCAGTAGAAAAAGCTGGTGTCGCTGAGCAAATGACGCATATTTCCACTGGCGGCGGGGCTTCACTGGAGTTTATGGAAGGCAAAGAGCTGCCGGGCTTGGCAGTATTGACAGATACCGAATAGGGGGAGAAATCGTGAGAACGCCAATTATCGCGGGGAATTGGAAGATGTTCAAGACGATTGCGGAGGCAAAGGAGTTTGCGCAAAATGCCAAGGCAGGCAATACAGCTACCGGAGTACAAAAAGTCATTTGCGCGCCGTTTACAGCTCTGCCTGCACTTAGTGCTGAGCTGGCTGGTACAGATATCGCGCTGGGCGCACAAAACGTTCACTTCGAGGAGCAAGGTGCGTTTACGGGTGAAATCAGCGCGTCGATGCTAAAAGAAATCGGCGTTACGTATGTCATTATCGGACATTCCGAGCGTCGCCAGTATTTCAATGAAACGGATGAAACCGTCAATAAAAAGGTCGTAGCTGCACTAAAAGCGGACTTGGTGCCGATTGTATGTGTAGGCGAGAGTCTGGAGCAAAGAGAAGCAAAAGAGACGTCTGATGTCGTTCGCACTCAGACGGAAGCTGCTTTTGCTGGACTTACGCCTGCACAGGTGGCTGGTTCGATCGTTGCTTATGAACCGATTTGGGCGATTGGTACCGGAAAATCTTCTACAGCCGAGGATGCAAACGAGACGATTGCTATTATCCGCAGCGTGATTGCTGAGAAATTCGGTCAGGATACAGCGCAGCAGGTACGTATTCAGTACGGCGGCAGTGTGAAGCCGGAAAATATCGCAAGCTACATGGCACAGCCAGATATCGACGGAGCTTTGGTTGGTGGAGCCAGCCTGGTCGCGGACAGTTATTTGCAGCTTGTGAACGGAGCATCGCAGCGATAGGAGGAGAAAAGAGATGGCAAAAAGACCAAAACCGGTAGCGCTGCTCATTTTGGACGGCTTTGCCTTGCGTAGTGAAACGTACGGAAATGCTGTCGCACAAGCGAGCAAGCCGAATTTTGATCGGTACTGGAACCAATATCCGCATGCCACTCTGGAGGCGAGCGGGCTTGCTGTTGGTTTGCCAGAAGGACAGATGGGCAACTCTGAGGTTGGGCATCTCAATATCGGAGCAGGGCGCGTTGTCTATCAGGATTTGACACGTATCACCAAGTCGATCAAAGAAGGAGCGTTTTTTGAAAACGAAACCTTGATCGAAGCGTTCCAGCATGCCAAGAAAAATGGCAAGCAGCTGCATCTGTTCGGGCTTTTGTCCGATGGAGGGGTACACAGCCATATTGACCATCTGTTTGCGATGCTAGAGCTGGCGAAGCAGCAGGATTTTTCGAATGTCTTTATCCATGGCTTCCTGGACGGCCGTGACGTATCTCCTGACAGCGCAGTGGGTTATGTAGAGCAGTTGCAAGCAAAGATCGCGGAAATCGGCGTAGGGCGTATTGCAACCGTACAGGGACGCTATTATGCGATGGATCGTGACAAGCGCTGGGAACGCATAGAAAAGGCGTACCGTGCGATGGTGTACGGGGATGCTCCGCGCTACCAGGATCCGATTCAGGCGATTAAGGAATCGTATGAGAAATCGGTCATGGACGAATTTGTCATGCCGACGGTGATCGTCGATGAGGCAGGAGAGCCAGTCTCCACCATTCAAAGCGGCGACTCCATCATTTTCTATAATTTCCGTCCGGATCGCGCGATTCAAATCTCGCAGGCGTTTACGAACGAAGACTTCCGTGGCTTTGACCGTGGTGAGGAGCGTCCGCGTGATCTCCATTTCGTCTGCCTGACTCATTTTTCTGAGACGGTCGATGGTTATGTGGCTTACAAGCCTTCCAACCTGGATAATACGTTGGGTGAGGTTTTATCCCAGCAAGGCTTGAAGCAGCTACGCATAGCCGAGACAGAAAAGTATCCGCACGTGACGTTCTTCTTTAGCGGAGGGCGCGAGCAGGAGTTTCCGGGCGAAACCCGCATCCTGATTCCTTCTCCAAAAGTAGCTACCTATGATTTGCAGCCGGAAATGAGTGCTCCAGAGCTCACGGATGCGGTAGTCAAAGAAATCGAAGCGGAAAACTTCGATGCGATCATCCTCAATTTTGCCAACTGCGACATGGTTGGCCATTCCGGAATGATGGAGCCAACGATCAAAGCGGTGGAAACGGTAGATGCGTGCCTGGGACGAGTGGTCGAGGCGATTCTCGCCAAAGGTGGCGTTGCTGTCATTACAGCAGATCATGGGAATGCCGATCTCATGCTGGATGAGGCAGGACGGCCAATTACGTCGCACAGCACGTATCCAGTCCCGGTAATCGTGACCAAAGCAGGTGCCATGCTGCGGGAAGACGGAGTTTTGGCGGACCTATCGCCGACATTGCTTGATCTGTTGGACGCAGAGCAACCAGTTGAAATGACAGGTAAATCGTTACTTGCAAAATAGTCCTCTCTAGCACACACTAAGGACAAACAATAAAAAAATACGTGTGGGGATGCCTACATAGATTAAAAGGAGATGGAAGACCAATGGCAATGATTACTGACGTTTACGCACGTGAAATTATGGACTCCCGCGGTAATCCGACTGTGGAAGTTGAAGTGTACCTGGAAGATGGCTCTATGGGTCGCGCAGATGTTCCATCCGGTGCATCTACAGGGGCGTATGAAGCTGTTGAATTGCGTGATGGCGACAAATCCCGCTACCTCGGAAAAGGTGTACTCAAAGCGGTAGAAAACGTAAATGAAATCATCGCGCCTGAGCTCATTGGCATGGATGCGCTGGATCAAGTAGGTATTGACATGGCGATGATTCAGCTCGATGGTACAGATAACAAAGGCAAGCTCGGTGCAAACGCGATTTTGGGCGTTTCCATGGCTGTTGCTCGCGCAGCAGCAGATTCCTTGGGCGTACCACTGTACAACTACCTCGGTGGCTTCAATGCGAGAACATTGCCTGTACCGATGATGAACATCTTGAACGGCGGAAAACACGCAGACAACACAGTAGACATTCAGGAATTCATGGTCATGCCAGTAGGCGCTGAATCCTTCAAGGAAGCGCTGCGTACAGGTGCTGAAATCTTCCACTCCTTGAAAAAAGTGTTGGGCGACAAAGGCCTGAGCACGGCTGTAGGTGACGAAGGCGGCTTCGCACCAAACCTGAAGTCCAACGAAGAAGCAATCACGACAATCCTGGATGCGATCAAAGCTGCAGGCTATGAGCCAGGTAAAGACGTATTCCTCGCTCTGGACGTAGCTGCAACAGAAATGTTCAAAGACGGTAAATACCATTTCGAAGGCGAAGGCGTTGTAAAAACAACTGAAGAAATGATCGCTTTCTACGAAGATCTGGTAAGCAAATATCCAATCATCTCGATCGAAGACGGCTTGTCCGAGGACGATTGGGACGGCTGGAAAGCGCTGACTGACAAACTGGGCAGCAAAGTTCAACTCGTTGGCGATGACTTGTTCGTAACCAACACGGAGCGTCTGGCACGCGGTATCGAAAGCTCCACAGGTAACTCCATTCTGGTAAAAGTAAACCAAATTGGTACCCTGACCGAGACTTTTGAAGCAATCGAAATGGCGAAGCTGGCTGGTTATACAGCTGTTATTTCCCACCGTTCCGGTGAGACAGAAGACTCCACAATCTCCGATATCGCTGTTGCAACCAATGCAGGCCAAATCAAGACTGGTGCTCCATCCCGTACAGACCGCGTAGCGAAGTACAACCAATTGCTGCGTATCGAGGATGAACTCGGTGATACAGCTCGTTTTGGCGGACGCGCTGCTTTTTACAACTTGAAAAAATAAGCGAGGGTCTTTTTCGCTTAGCAAATAAGTGGGCGGTGCCTATGTACGCGTGATGTACGTAGAGCACCGCCTTTTTGCTGCGTCACGTTTGGACTTGCAGCCGCGGACAGGCTGGTGGTGGCGAAAACGGTGTGCAATGCAGTGGAAGCAGTCGCGGGGGAGCGGTGAGGAAGTTAGGGCGCGGCTTACATGCTTGTGCCATGATTTCAAGCACGGACTTTGCTTCGACGAGGAGCTCCTGACAGACAAATACGTGCAGCATGATTTTATCGTCAAACAGATAGCCTGTCTGGGCTGTGCATTCAAAGGCTGCAATTTGACAAACGACATTTTCCTGATCTAGTGGTTCTGGTACGCAAAGAACGATCTCATCCTCTAGCTCAAGCGGGTACATAAAGTCGAAGAGCAAATCACAATCAGCAAAAAAGAGGAGGCTCAGTGGCGTCTGGAACGATAGCTGGACAATTCCCACCGGAACCGGATTTCCTTTGTGAAGAATCGTAGTGCGACGTATGGGGCTATGTACTTGGCAAGCTACAGTGGCTGGTGAACAAGGCTCATTTTGCGTGACGCATTGAACAGAAATTCGTTTTCCTGCTTTTATAGCTTCATGGACAAGAGAGCGGTACTTCGGCGGTACAGTGACAGGAGTGCGAGCATAGCTGGTCGTAAGCACCCAATCGTACAGCTTGGGCACACGGATATATGCTTCGCGAAGCTGGCTACGCAAGAGGGAGTCACGTCCTTTCGAAAAGAAAATACCTGCCTCTTTATCCTATGAGCAAAAGGGTAGATGGGCATCTGTCTATTGCACTTTTCTAAAATGAGAAAACGTGGCGATGTCGAGACTTTAGGCGACGATGCACGAAAAAAGGACTGCAGCCGAATTTCGGGCAGTCCTTTGATTTTCGTTTATGACATAACCGCTGTCTTTTGCTCCACGGGCTGGGCAGCAATACGGCTTTTGCTGTAAGGAATGCACATCGGTGTACCGTACAGCGGATCCTTTGTAATTTGACAATCCATATGGAAAACGGTGCGTACCAGATCAGTGGTCAGTACCTCGTCTGGAGTGCCTTCTGCAACAACGCTTTGATCATGAACAGCTACAATGTGATGAGCGTATCGACAAGCCAGATTCAGGTCGTGAAGGACCATGACGATCGTGCGTTGCTCCGTTTCATTCAGCTCAAACAATAAATCCAGAATCTCAATCTGATGCGACATATCGAGGTACGTAGTCGGTTCATCCAAAAGGATCGTTTCCGTACCTTGGGCGAGTGTCATCGCGATCCAGGCGCGCTGGCGCTGTCCACCAGAGAGAGAATCGACAGGACGGTTTGCGAGCGGCAAGAGCTGAGTGGCTTCAAGAGCTTTCGTCACCATGTTCTCGTCTTCCTCGGACCATTGCTGGAGCCAGTTTTGGTACGGATAACGGCCTTGCTTGGCTAGCTGCAGGACAGTGAGTCCTTCTGGTGCCGTAGGGCCTTGGGGCAGGATCGCAAGCCGTTTCGCCACTTCCTTTGTGGACTGCTTGGCAATCGAATGGCCGTCGAGCAGGATGGAACCGTCCTTTGGTTTGAGCAATCGAGCGAGAGACCGGAGCAAGGTCGACTTGCCGCTGCCATTACTTCCAATGAAGACAGTAATTTTTCCACGAGGGATGTGCAAATCCAAAGACTCGATGATATTGCGCTCTCCATAGGACAACGTTAATTGACGTATTTCCAGAGCTGACATGGTGGGCAGGTCTCCTTTCACTACCGATTTCGATTTTTATACAGCAGGAAGATAAAAAACGGAGCGCCGACAGCCGATGTGAAGACGCCAACGGGGACCTCAATTGGAGAAAATGCCATGCGCGCGACAAGATCGGCAAGCAAGACGATCAAGGCACCGATAAAGGCTGAGACGGGCAATGCCCCACCAAAGGATGGACCGATCAATTGTTTTGCAATGTGCGGCGCCAGCAAAGCTACAAAGCTGATATCGCCACCTACGGATACGGCTGTTCCGGTCAAGGCTGCACAAATCATGAGCAGTAAAAAGCGATCCCACTGCAGGAAGCTGCCGAGACTGGTTGCGACATCATCACCGAGCTGTTGGATGTTCACACGTCTGGTGAGAACAGCAGCAGCCAGGATCAAAATGAGGACCCAAGGCATAATCATCCACACATCATTCCATTCCACGCCGTAGATGCTTCCGGAAAGCCAGAGCAACGCTTTATTTTGCAAAAGGAATGGGCTGAAAATAATCAGCATCGTGACGACGGCACCCGCGGCAATTTTAATTCCGACTCCAATCATTACGAGTCTCAGCGGAGTAACGCCTTTTTTCCAGGCTAGTACATATAAAAGAATGGTGGTCAAGGTTGCGCCGAGAAAAGCGACTGGAGGCAACCACTTGATGCTGACTGTCTCGAACAGGAGCAAAAAGGTTACTGCGGCAACAGAAGCACCTCCTGCAACCCCGAGTATGTCGGGAGAAGCCAGTGGATTGCGAACAATGCCTTGCATAATCGCCCCCGCTACAGCCAGAGCCGCTCCCACTAAAATGGCGATAATGATGCGCGGCATACGAAACTGCTGGACAATCAGAGCATTATCCTCAGCTCCGATCCCAAGCACTACCTTGAGTACATCAAGCGGGTGAATTTTCATTTCCCCCATCCCAAGGCTGATGATCGCTACGAGCAGAGTCAAAATAAGACCAATCGCTGAAAACAACAGCGTTTTCTTATGTAGCTGAAAAGATGCAAGGCGGCCAAGCCGAACATTTACAAATCCCTTCATTATTTATCCAGCCCCTTTCGCGCGACATAGATGAAGAATGGAATGCCGATCAGGGCGGTCATGACGCCAATAGGTACCTCAGAAGGCATCGCAATATAACGTGCGCCGATATCTGCAATTAGCAGCAAAATAGATCCAAGCAGTCCGCTGTACAGCATCACCCAGCGTGTATCGATTCCCACTAAGAAGCGTGCGAGATGTGGTGTGACCAAACCGACAAAGCCGATTGGTCCTGCGACAGCAACTGCGCAACCAGATAAAAGTACAATGACGATTCCCGTAGCCAGCTTTACTAATAATGTTCGTTGCCCCAAGCCTTTGGCTACATCGTCACCCATAAGCAAGGTTTGAATCGGACGTGCCAGGACAAATGCAGCAAGCCACGCGACAATCATATATGGAAAGACAGAGGTTACATATTCGAGCTTTCTGCCCCCGACCGAGCCAGCGAGCCAAAAAAGAACCTCGTCCGCTGCTTTTTCATTTAATACCATCATCCCGTGTCTGATCGACGCGGCTAGGGCGGTAATGGCAGCTCCGGCGAGAACGAGCTTGACCGGAGTTAACCCGTCACGGCCAAGTGAGCCGAGCAAGTAGACGACGAATCCGGCGACGGCTGCGCCCAGAAAGGAGATCCATGTAAACTGGGTCAAATTGCTAATGCCTACGAAGGTGACGGCAAACACGACAAAGAGAGAAGCACCTGCGTTCAGTCCGAACAGCTCGACGTCAGCGACCGGGTTTCTCGTCAACGATTGTAGCAGTGTGCCAGCAAGTCCGAGACAAAAGCCAACGGTAAGTGCGTTTAATACGCGGGGCACCCGCACTTCTTTAATAACAATGTGCTCATTACTACCGTTAAAATTCGTATAAGCATCAATGGCGGTTTGCCAACTGGTATCTATGACACCGAAAATGAGACTGGCATAGCTAAGATAAACCAGGAGCAGAATGGCAATGATAACTCCCAGAATTTTACGAAGGTTGCTTGACAACAAAGCGCTCATGGGGCTACATCCTTATCCGTCTTTTTGCCTTGAGTGGACTTACGTTATTTCATTAATAAGTTTAGAGGTATGAGCGAGATGTGTCAATGATCTTGAGAGTCATTATCATTTAATTGTTGACTTCTGACAGGCTTGAATGTAGGATAATCTTTGTCATTGATTTAGATTCTCACTATCAGAAAGATATTGAAAGGGGTCCTTTCACCATGTTTTCTCGTACATATCGGACCGCAGGCGGTAAAGCGTTTTTTGCTGTCTTGATGGCGCTTATGCTGATTGTCACTGGTTGTGGCGGCAATCAACAAGCTAGCGAACAAAAGCCTGCTAACCAAGCTACTGGCAATACAGGTGGTTCTGATCAATCCTACACGGTAAAACACGCAATGGGCGAAACTACCATTAAAGGTACACCACAGCGCATTGTTATGCTGACCAACCAAGGTACAGAAACCTTGATGGCTTTGGGTGTGAAGCCAGTAGGTGCTGTAGGTTCTGCCAATGATCCAACACAATTTTACGATTTTACAAAATCGTTTTTGGAAGGTACCAAGTCAGTCGGTACGGAAGGTCAACCAAATCTCGAGGCGATCGCTGCTTTGAAACCAGACCTGATTCTGGGTATGAAATTCCGTCATGAAAAAATCTACCAACAGCTGACTGCAATCGCTCCGACTGTTTTTGTAGAAGAGCCACGCGGTGACTGGAAAGCGAACTTCCAGCTGTATGCTGAAGCGATTAACAAAAAAGCGGAAGGCGACAAAGTGATTGCTGACTGGAACAAACGTATTGAAGACTTTAAAGCAAAAGCTGGCGACAAGCTGAAAACGCAAGTATCTGTCGTACGCTTCATGCCTGGTAAAGTACGCATCTACTATAAAAACACATTCACTGGCGCAATCTTCCAAGAGCTCGGACTGGCGCGTCCAGCTGCTCAGGATAAAGATGATTTCGCAGCAGAAGTAACCAAAGAGCGCATTCCAGAAATGGACGGCGATATCATGTTCTACTTCACGTATGAAACAGGAAAAGGGGAAGCGTCCAAGCTGGAACAAGAATGGACAAATGATTCCCTCTGGAAAAACCTGAACGTCGTGAAAAACAACAAAGCGTTCAAAGTGGATGACACCATCTGGAACACATCTGGTGGCGTAGTCGCAGCAAACAAAGTATTGGATGAGCTGGAAGGCTACATCATCGGTAAATAATGAAATGAAAAAGAAGACGGAGCCGTAAAGCCCGTCTTCTTTCCTGTTTTTAGCCAGCCATATTGTTGATCGTGCCGCGTGGGTAGTAAATGTTGACGTGGTCGATGTAGAGCGTGCTTTGCTTTTTATCGATCACACCTGTGAAGATGATCTTCAGCTCGTATTTGTCATTTACTTTATAGGTGTAGATCGTTTCGCCGTTCAGTGTCGTTTTGCTTTGTGGCTCACCGAGTGCTTGGTTGACTTCTGCTAGAGAAATGGCTTGCAGTCTTGGATCGTAGGAGCGAATATCGACGACCTGCATGCCCTTGTTAAAGGCGAAGACGAGACCGAGATCACGATAAGTGTTGTAGGTGATTCCTTTGATGGTGGAGATGTTGTTCGGCTTGCCAAGTACCTTCTCAATTTCATCGAAAACATCTTTTTCTACGCGATAGGAGCTGCCGAAGGTTTGCCCGTTTTTGGCGAGTTCACGAAGGTCTTTCAACATATCTGCATTGCTGCCATAGAGCATCAGATTTTTGTTGCCTTCCGGGTAATAGAGGTTGTAACGAACGAGAAGCAGTTCGCCACTGCTTGTGCTCTTGGTACCTTGAAAGATCATTTTCACTTGATATTTGGGGGTTACATTATAGGTGTAGATGGTTTTGTTACCGTATTCACTTACGCGGTTCGGCTGCCCCCATTTGTTTACGACCTCGGTCAACGTGATTTTTTGCAGTTGTGGATCTGAAGAACGGATGTCCACGATTTGCATTCCTTTGTTATAGCCAAATGCAACTTGTTTTCCATTATACGTAGCGTAGGAAAGACCGTTTGCACTATCCTTCGTATCAGGATTCCCCAAATCCTTTTCCACTTGGTCAAACACGGTCGTTTCTATTGGATAAGGCGAGTTGATAACCAATCCTTTTTCCGCTTGCTTGCGGATGTTTGCGAGGAGCTCCTCCGATTGAGATACGGCTGGTGATGGATTGGTTGTACCCCCATGATTTGTCCCCGTTCCGAGGGATGCCGAGGTTCCTGGTACTGTCGTTTGTGGCGGTGTGTCTGGCGGCATCGCGCTCGGCTGATTATTGCCTACGAGTGTAGCGCCCATCCAAAAGGCTGCGACGAGAACGGAGCAGATTGCAACGCCTTTTCCAAAAGTAGAGAAACGGGTGCTGGCATGTACCCTCTTGCGGCCATCTTCTTGACGAATGGCATTCACAATCCCTTGTTTTTTGTCTGGCTTCATTTTCATATCGGGTAGTCCTTTCATTTCATCTAAAAGCTGTTCGTCTGTATTAAATGGCATTCTCAATCATCTCCTTTCTATCCTGCTCCAGCTTTTCTCTGACGGCTTTCATAGCACGATGGAGAGTTACATTTACCTTGTTTTCTGACCAACTCATTATTTCTGCGGTTTCTTTTGAGGAAAGGCCTTTGATTCCACGCAAGATCAAGACTTCCCTGTAAGCTGGCTTGACGTGCTGGATCGCTTGGTATAGGGCTTGCTGCTCCTCCTGCAAATTGAGGATTTCTTCGGGTGTGCGCTCCTCCGATTTCAGGTGGGTGAGCCATTTGTCTGGCAGCCAATTCCGAAATCGTTGTTTCCGCGCATAATCAATCGCAGTGTGACGGGCAATCGTTAACAGCCAAGTTTTCGGCTGGGATCTACCTTCGAACGAATCCAATGAGCGCAGCGCCTTGAGAAAGACATCCTGTACGAGATCATCTACATCTTTGTTTCCGGTGTAGTAGACGAGAAACTTGTAAATGTCGTCGCTATAGCGCAGAAACCATTGTTCAATCATTTCGTTTTTGTCCATAGCTGAACCACCTTTGCGCTTTCTACTTGTAATTTGACGACCCACATATCGTTTCATTACAAAAATGCAAAAAAAACTGTCGAAGAACAAACGACAGTTGTTGGAAATGGGTTATAGGCGAAGCATGGAGTCTTTGGTAAACCAGAGTCGATAGCTCAAAAGACTGATCAAAACGGCAGAGATCGCCGCAGAAGAAGAAAAGCTGAGCATGATGAGAATTTGGTAACGGACAGCCTCGATAGGGCTGGCACCTGCGACAATCATGCCTGTCATCATGCCGGGAAGCTGTACGAGCCCGATCGTTTTCATGGTATCAAAGGTAGGGATCATGCTAGCCTTTACAGCGCGCTTCAAAACGCCTTGGACGGCCTGACGCGTGGATGCTCCCAAGCTGAGAAGTGTTTCGATCTCGCCTTTTGCGGTTTCTATTTCACGGTTCATATGGGTTAGAAAAAGGCTGGAGACGATCATCGAACTGCCGATAATCATGCCGCTCATGGGAATGAGGTACTGTGGGGTAGGGTTAGCGAGCCCAAGCATCACCATCAGCCCCATTGTAATTAGCTCCGTAATAGATAGACAGAGCGCGATTCGCCAAAAGATTCCCGGCAGATTTTTACCCCTGCTGGCGGCATTCCAGGAAGCTACCGAAATCATCATCATAATCAGAATTACAATGAAGAGAGCATTGTCTGAATGAAAGACAAATTGCAATACATAGCCAATAGCGAGCAGCTGAACGGTGGAGCGGATGGTGCCAATGGCAATTTCTTTTTCCAATCCGAGCTTTTGCCAAACAGAGAGCAAGAGGGCGATCAAGACAAAGGCGAAAGCGAACCACATCGATGTATACGTCATCTGGGCTCCTCCTCAGTGGCAGCAACCGTCGCAATCTGATTGTGCAAAAAGTCTTTCGCCTCTGCTGTTTGTGGTGCATGGAAAAAGGATTCGCTAGGGGCGTCCTCAAGCAGCTGATGATTCGCCATAAACCAGATACGTTTGCAGGCGATACGCGCTTCTTCGAGATCGTGCGTAATCCAGATTAAGCTCGTGTCCGTTTGTGCATGCAAATCGAGTAGAAGGCGCTGAGCAGCTTGTTTGCTCAAGGCGTCGAGTGAAGCCGTTACTTCATCTAATAATAAAACGGGGGGCTGAAGCAAAAGGGTACGGACAAGAGCGAGTCGTTGTTTTTCGCCGCCTGACAGCTGCTGAGCAGGCTTTCCCCAGTCCAGGTTTTCCAGATAAAGCTGCTCAAGCAGATCGCGTGCCTGCTTTTGGTCAAACGGACGCTGGTGTAGTGTACTAACGGTACGCAAATTATCTTCTACACTGCCTGGGAGCATGACAGCCTGCTGAGAGACATAGCTCATTTTCATGCGCCAGTCTGCTGCTTCCCACTGCGTGATATCCTTCTGGTATAGACGAACTGTACCGCTGTCAGGTGGGATGAGACGGCCCAGGATTCGGAGGAGAGTGCTTTTTCCTTGTCCAGATTTACCTAGAATCGCGATGGTAGTTGGCTCGGAAATTTTGGCGTCAACATTGCGAAATAACCATTGGCCTGAGGGAGAATGAAATTGTTTGCCGAGTGCTTCAATCTCGATTGTCGTGTGCATGAAATCCCCCCTTTAACGTAGAAAACACCGAAGAGGACGAGTCTTCGGTGTTTCACTATAGCTATCTATGTACTTATTTGTGTTCAGACAGCCATTGTGCAACCGCTTGAATTTCTGGTTGCTTCTTCAGCATTCCTGGAGGCATGCCGCCTTTACCTTCTTTAATGATTTTGGCGATATCCTCGGCGCTGTGAGTTGCCCCAACTTTTGTCAAGTTTGGACCTGCGATTCCTTCCAGGTTTTGACCGTGACAGGATGCGCAATTTTGTTTAAAAATAGCAGCAGCGTCAATGTTTGCAGTAGGTGCTCCACCTTCGCCTTGTGCTTCACCGCCGTGTTGTGGTGGAAAAATAATCGATCCTACGAGTGCAATGAGAAAAACTAGAAACAAGATACCAAACGAAGTGAAAAAGGCCTTCGCGGAATCAATTACGTCGTTTTGATTCATGTCTTTTTTGTTGGACCCAGCCATCTGACAAAGACCTCCCAAAGCAGATAATTATAAAGGTTCAACTGCAATTTTACGGCAAAATCTTGACAGTTGCAAGGAGACTGCCAAACCGACAAAGAAAGTACACAATTTTCCTTTTTATACATTCCTAACTTTCCTATATTCTACCTAATCTGTGCTCATATTATTTAACAGATATTCTCTTATATTATGGAAGGGATAGCAGGTTGCTGTCGTCCAGCAAGTGTGATAAAGTGTTTATATTGGTTTTTACCGTGTATGCCTTGGAAATACGTTTTGAGGTGAATGAAGATGGCATTGGCTGCTAAAATTTTACTTGTGATTGCAAGTATTGGCTTAATTATCGTCGTATTGCTACAATCTGGAAAAAGTGCCGGCCTTTCGGGTGCGATTGGTGGCGGTGCTGAGCAACTGATGGGCAAACAAAAAGCCCGCGGGATCGATGCACTTTTAGGGAAACTGACCGTAGGATTCGCAATTGGATTCATGCTGTTTGCGATTTTGCTCGGTTATTTCTTGAAAACTGGAGCGTAATAGACGTATGGCCGAAAGACAGCGAGTGCGACTTGCTGTCTTTTTCTCTATTCCGATTGCGACGGGTGCGAGCGGTGAATACTACATAGTAAAGGATAAAAGGAATAGCGCGGCAAAGCCACGCGACAAAGGAGGTTTGTGAATGAAGGATCAAGATATTCTGGCATTTATGAGAGAGCAAGCATACCACCCGATGACGGTGAAAGAATTGGAAGCAGCATTTGAGATTGCCGATTCGGCAGCATTTAAAGAATTGGTGAAGACGCTCAATACACTGGAAGCAAGCGGTGAGGTAATTCGCACGAGAGCCAACCGTTACGGGGTTCCTGAAAAAATGAATCTGGTACGGGGAAGATTGCAAAGCCATCCAAAGGGCTTCGGTTTCATCATACAAGAAACGCCTGGCATGGAAGACGTTTATGTGCATGCCAATGACATGAATGGGGCTATACACGGTGATACGGTATATGTACGGGTAGAGAAGGAAGCAGGTGGAGATCGCCTCGAAGGACGTATTATTCGCGTTGTGGAACGCGGTATTAAGCAAGTGGTCGGTACATTTCAGGATGAAAAGCATTATGCTTTTGTCATTCCGGATGAAAAGCGAATCGGCAAGGACATTTTTATCCCCAAGGAAGCTTACAACGGTGCGGTAGACGGTCATAAGGTTGTCGTCAACATCGTCCGTTATCCCGAAGGCAGGGTGAATCCTGAGGGAGAGGTCGTTGAGATACTGGGGCACAAAAACGATCCGGGAGTCGATATTTTATCGATTATCCGCAAGTTTAATTTGCCAGAAGCGTTTCCAGAGGATGTATTGGCTGAGGCAGATGCGGCACCAGATGAGATTTCCGAGGATGAAATTAGCGGGCGCCGTGATTTGCGCGATCGCATGATGGTTACGATTGACGGTGCAGATGCCAAGGACCTGGATGATGCTGTTTCTTTGGAAAAGCTGCCTAACGGGAATGTGCGTCTCGGTGTGCATATTGCCGACGTTAGCTACTATGTGCGCGAGAAATCTCAGTTGGATAATGAAGCGTATCGTCGTGGTACGAGCGTTTACTTGGTTGACCGCGTGATCCCGATGCTGCCACATCGTTTGTCCAACGGAATATGCAGTCTCAATCCGCAGGTAGACCGCCTCACGATCTCCTGCGATATGGAGATGGACCAAAACGCGAACGTTGTGAAGTACGATCTGTTCCTCAGCGTGATTCGGACAAATGAGCGGATGACGTATGCAGATGTACGCAGCATTTTGGTAGACAAAGACGAGGCGCTGATCGAAAAGTACAGCGAGCTGGTCCCGATGTTCCAGGAGATGGAGCAGCTGGCGCTGAAGCGTCGGGCAAAACGGATGCAGCGCGGAGCAATCGATTTCGACTTCCGCGAAGCGAAAATTTTTGTAGACGAAGAGGGAACACCGACAGATATCGGCTTCCGTACACGCTCCATCGCTGAGCAAATGATCGAGGAATTCATGCTGGCGGCAAACGAAACGGTAGCGGAGCATTTCCACTGGATGAAGCAGCCGTTTATGTACCGCATTCACGAAGATCCGAACAGTGAAAAGCTCATGGCGTTTATGGAGTTTATTACGAACTTCGGGTATTCGATTCGCGGAAAAGGCAATTCGGTTCACCCACGTGCCTTGCAGCAATTGCTGGAAGAGGTAAAAGGGACACCAGAAGAGATCATTATCAGCACCGTGATGCTGCGTTCGATGAAGCAAGCGCGTTATGACGCGGAAAGTCTCGGTCACTACGGGCTATCTACGGAGTTCTACACGCATTTTACTTCACCGATCCGCCGTTATCCGGACCTCATCGTACACCGTCGTATCCGCGACTGGATCGAGCAGGGCGATCAAATCGCGGAAAAGCGTCTGGCTTATTGGGCAGAGCAAATGCCTGTCATTGCCGAGCATGCTTCCCAGCGTGAAAGGCTCGCTGTAGACGCAGAGCGTGAGACAGATGATCTGAAAAAGGCCGAGTTCATGAAGGAGAGAGTCGGGGAGGAATTCGAAGGCGTCATCTCCAGTGTGACTTCGTTCGGGATTTTCGTGGAGCTGCCAAACACAATCGAGGGCTTGGTTCACGTCAGCTTTTTGACCGACGACTACTACCATTATCACGAGAAAATGTTTGCACTCGTCGGTGAGCGGACAGGCAAGCAGTATCGGATCGGGGATGTTGTGCAGGTTCGTGTTGCGAGTGTCAACGTAGATGAGCGGACTATCGACTTCGAAATCGTCGGCATGACCAAAGCAGCAGGCTTCCGTGGCAGCCGTGAGCGTACACCGCGTGTCATCGATGGTCGCAGCGGAGATCGCAAGCCTACGCGTGGCAAGCAGGATCGTTCTCGCTCGGGGCGTCCAGAACGAGAAGATCGTCAGCGGGACAAGAAGCATCCGGCAGAAATCCGCCAAAAATATAAGGATCGTCGCAAGAATGAAGGCAACAAGCCTCCTCGTCGGGCAGGGGCCAAA
Source organism: uncultured Brevibacillus sp. (assembly GCF_947502445.1). GTDB lineage: Bacteria > Bacillota > Bacilli > Brevibacillales > Brevibacillaceae > Brevibacillus. The sequence continues at coordinate 1,194 of NZ_CANMZW010000052.1, read as the reverse complement.
GGTGCTTCGGGAAGCGAGGCAGTTGTACCGCTTGGGAATGGGGAAGCAGCAGAAACGGCGACGAAACGTGAAAAAGGGTTCTGGGAAGATCTTGTAAAGTCCAAGAAAAAGAACCGTAAAAACGTCACCAGCCAAGCAAAACGGAAGCGTCGTTAAACATTTGTTTAAGAGCCGTTTTAGAGAATTTGCCCGGTAAATGGCTTGCCACAAAGGGTAAAATTTGCTAGACTAACTGTTACCAAACGTAAGAAAACCGCAAGTGAGGTGATCTCCATGTCAAAAGATAAAGCCGGAACCAAGACAGTCGCCCAAAATCGAAAAGCACGCCATGATTACCATATCGAGCAAGTATTCGAAGCAGGGATTGCTCTGACCGGTACGGAGATCAAATCGGTGCGTGCCGCACGTGTGCAGCTCAAGGACAGCTTTGCCAGTGTTCAGGACGGCGAGCTGCTGTTGCACAAAGTACACATCAGCCCATACGAGCAGGGGAATCGCTTTAATCATGAGCCGGAGCGGACACGCAAGCTTTTGATGGGACGTCTCGAAATCCTCAAGCTGGGTGGCTTGATTCGCGAACGAGGCTACTCACTGGTTCCGCTCAGCATTTACTTGAAGGGCGGCTGGGCCAAGGTCGAGCTGGCACTCGTCAAAGGGAAAAAGAACTACGACAAGCGCGAAGACCTGAAGAAAAAGGACGCAGCGCGAGAAGTGGAGCGTGCCCTGCGCGAGCGGCAGAAGGTGTAGGAGCGTTAGTCGCAATTTGCAGGTGGCTTTGCGCAACTGGTGCACTCTGGCAAGCTTGGCAGCAATCAACGTTGAGTTTTGCATGACGGATGTGCTATATTAAATAGGCAGCAAGCAGTACACACTGTTAACAACTACTACAGTCTAGGTGTTGAACGGTTATCCTTTTCTTCACCTAGACTTTTTTGTCACCTTTCCTTATAGAGCCAGTTTGAAAAGGCCAAAGAGAGCCGGACCTTTTTAAACACTCCTCTTATACCATGGGGGCGTTCTGGATTCGACGGGGATGGTAGAGCATGAGAAGCGAGCCGGGGGGCTGCGGACCTCGTCAACAACGCGGAACGCCATTAACTGGCAACAAACAACTTTCTCTCGCTGCTTAATAACCAGTGAGGCGCTACCATTCCATCGCCCATGTGGCATGACTAGCGCTCAACTTTAGTGGGA
>NZ_CANMZW010000051.1 GCF_947502445.1 uncultured Brevibacillus sp. | reverse complement strand
ATTATAACACATTAACGCGGTGATTTACGAAAATAATTGACGTGAAATATGGCTGCCGAGACTTTCTCGACAGCCTGCGGCTACCCCAATGAGGTAGCCGTCCCTTTATTCCGAGGCCATCTGGATATTTTTAAACTGGTTAGAAAACAGCTGGTAGTAGAAGCCTTGCTGCTGCATCAGCGAATCATGACTGCCTTTTTCGACAAGCTCACCGCGGTCTACCACCATAATCGTATCGGCATCCCGGATCGTATTCAGCCTGTGAGCGATGACAAAGCTCGTGCGTCCTTGCATGATGCCAAGCAAAGCATCCTGGATATGCAGCTCCGTCCGCGTGTCGATACTGCTGGTCGCCTCATCCAAAATCAGCAGGGAAGGCTTGGCGAGAATCACACGGGCAATCGCCAAAAGCTGCCGCTGACCCTGGCTCAGATTGCCTCCATTTTCGGTCAAAACCGTGTCGTAGCGCTTTGGCAATCGATTAATAAACACATCCGCATTGGCAAGCGCCGCCGCTGCCTCGATTTCGGCGTCTGTCGCATCTGGCTTGCCGTATTTAATATTTTCCTTGATCGTTCCGGAAAACAGGTACGTATCCTGCAAAACAAAGCCAAAGCTTTTGCGCAAGCTGTCTCGGGTGTACTCGCGAATATCTTTGCCATCCAAATAAATGTTGCCGCTCGTCACATCGTAAAACCGCGTCAGCAGGTTGACGACCGTCGTTTTGCCTGCCCCTGTTGGACCCACCAGCGCCGTGATGCTGCCCGCGTCTGATTCAAAGCTGACATTTTTCAAAATCAGCTGATCGGGGCGATAGCCAAAGCTGACGTTGTCAAAGACAACATGTCCCTTGGGCTGCTCAAGCAAGGCAGCATCTGGCGAGTCATCCGGCTCCTCCCGTTCATCCAGCACCTCAAATACACGTTCAGCCCCGGCCACACCGGATTGGAGAACGTTGAAGATACTCGCCAAATCATTCAGTGGACGTACAAATTGTCTGGAGTAGCTGAGAAAGCTAGCAATGACACCGACTGTGATCAGACCTTTGACTGCGAGCACGCCTCCTACGATGGCGACCATCGCAAAGCCGAGGTTATTGATCACGTTCAGGATTGGCATCAGAGCGCCCGACCAGATTTGCGCTTTCATCCCGATCTTGCAAAGCCGATCATTGATCTCGTCAAAATCCTCGATTGCTTTTTGCTCATGGTTAAATGCTTTCACGACCTGAATCCCGGAGATCGTCTCCTCGATGTGACCGTTGAGCTTGCCCAGCTCGACCTGCTGATTTTTGAACAGCACGCTCGTTCTTTTCGCGATTGAGCGGGTCAGCAAAAACACGAGTGGAACTGTGATTAAGCATGCGAGCGTCAAAATCGGGGACAGCACAAGCATCATCACCAGAGAGCCAGTGAGAACAATCGCTCCAGACATAAGCTGAGTCGTTGACTGCGAGATGGAATTGCTGACGTTGTCGATATCGTTGGTGAGACGGCTCATCAGCTCGCCATGTGTACGCGAGTCAAAAAAAGCGACTGGCAGCTTTTGCAGCTTTTCAAACAACGCTTGTCTCATATTCGTTACGACTCGCTGGGAGATACCCGCAATCACCCAGCCCTGTAAAAACGTCAGTGCCCCATCCAGGACATATGAGCTAAGCAAAGCAAGGATAATGATCGATAAATAGCTGTAGGTTTCTGCTCCTCCAGCCATCGCATCAATCGCTTTTCCAATCAGGTATGGGGCCGAGAGCATCAGCAGGGAGTCTACGAAAACGATGACAAAAACAAATGGCAATAACCTTTTTTCCTGACCAAAAGCTTGCCAAAGTCTTTTTACTGTACCTAAAAAGTTTTTCGGTTTGCTTACAGGTCCACGCCCTGCCCCATGCCTGAAGCTGCGTCCAGGCTGTGTCGGAAAAACGGGCTGTTCCTTCTGCTGCTGTGCCATCCTACTTCACCTCCCTGCCGATTTGCGATTGAAAGATTTCCTGGTATACCTTGCAGCCGGCTAGCAATGATTCATGTGTTCCCATGTCCACGATTGCTCCGTTATCGAGCACGATGATCTTGTCTGCATCCATGACGGACGTGATCCGCTGCGCAATCAGGATGCAGGTGAGACCTCTCGCGTATGTTTTGAGCGCTTCCTTTATTTTGACTTCCGTCGCTACATCGACAGCACTCGTGCTATCATCGAGGATGAGGATTTCCGGTTTTTTCACCAATGCCCTCGCGATAGAAATGCGCTGCTTTTGTCCACCGGAGAAGTTGATTCCGCCCTGTCCTACACGGGTATCATACCCCTCGGGAGTCGTGGAAATAAACTCGTGCGCTTGCGCCATCATTGCCGCTTGTTCCACTTCTTCCATCGTCGCATCCTCTTTACCCCAGCGAATATTTTCGAGTACGGTTCCAGTAAAGAGGGTCGTTTTTTGCGGGACGACCGCCATTTTCTCGCGGAGCTTTTTCGGGTCCAGCTCGCGAACATCCTGCCCATCCACGCGGATAGTCCCCTCTGTCACATCATAGAATCGAGGGATTAGTCCAACCAGACTGCTTTTTCCTGATCCCGTCGAACCGATGATGCCCACCGTCTCCCCTGGCAGGCAGGTGAATGATATTTGCCTTAAAACATGCTCGCCCTCTTTGCCTTCATACGAAAAGCTAACGTTTTCAAAATCGATGCGACCAGAATCTCCTGCCTGTTCTTGTAGATGCCCCTGCTTCCAGGTCATCTGATTTTCTTCGGCGAAAACCTCCCCGATCCGGCCAGAGGATGCTTTGGCGCGGACAAACATGTTGAACACCATCGAAATCAGCATGAGGGAAAATAAAATCTGCGTCATGTAGTTGGTAAACGCAATGATATGCCCGACCTGAATGCTGCCCTGCCCTACACCAAGTCCTCCCAGCCAAAGCACAGCCACAATCCCGAGATTGACTGTCAGCATGATGGCCGGACTGAAAATGGACATGACGCGAGTAGCAGATACCGATTTCTTTTGCAGCTCTTGGTTGGCACCAGTAAATTTGTCGATCTCAAAATCAAAGCGGTTGAAAGCTTTCACGACGCGCACACCGGACAAATACTCACGGATCGTCCCGTTCACCCGATCGAGTGCTTGCTGGACCTTGAGAAAGAATGGAAAGCCAATTTTCATATTCAAGTAAATGAACAAGCCTACGATTGGAACCACGATGGCGAGCACGACAGCCAGCTCAGGGTTTAATTGTGTTGCCATGATCAGACCCCCGATGCACATCAGCGGAGCCTTGACGAAAATACGCATCATCCCGTTCACAAAAACCTGGACCTGATTGACGTCATTCGTCAGACGTGTTACCAGCGAAGCCTTGTCGAACTTGTTTAAATTATCGAAGGACAATGATTGCACCTTGGAGAACAAATCCGAGCGAAGCTGCGCTCCAAAATTTTGTGAGACATACGTAGCCAGGATGTTGCGTATCGAAGCAGCGACTGCTCCGATTGCAGTAATGAGCAGCATCAGGCCACCTGTCTGAAGCACGTAATCCATGTCCCGCTGAGCCACACCGATGTCAATAATCCGGGACATGATGGTTGGCTGCAAGAGATCACATACAGCCTCAATCGTCAAAAAGATCATAGAAACCGCAGCGATGAAGCCATATTTCTTTATATACTTTTGATAGAAACGCATTTGTTCACCTCATTCCCGTACTGCTTTCGCTGTAGTGAAACTTCTATGTAAAATAGGCAAGAGTACCCCCACTTCTACAAGTAGCAGGGTGAATCACTGTTCTTTTTGTCCGTTTTCGTATAGAATGAAAGCGCACAAAAGGAACGTACGTTCTGTTATAATCATTTTGAAAGGGGGTGAAACAAACAGGATGCAACAAGATAAACGATATCGAACGTACCAAATGTGGATCAAGCCAGGACATCGCTTGTTTCCGTATTTTCAAGGATTGTGCGGTCAATCCAAGAATCTGTACAACACGACGAACTTCTTCATCCGTCAGGCGTATACGGCGTTAACACAAGACAAGGAGCTACAGCCCCTTCAACAAGAGGTGTTGGATACACTACATTATTGGATCGACAAGATGAATGAGGCAAAGCTGCTCGCCTATGAAAAAAAGGTCGCAAAAGAACTTCTGAAATCTGCGGATGAGCGTAAACGAGTTAAGCCAACTTATTCTCCCTTCCAAAGAAGGAGAGTCCAATGGTGAGCTACTTTTTCCTGGATGCCCTGTTTAAGGCAATGGGACAAGAAAACTACCGTTCGTTGCCCACCCAAAGCAGTCAGAATATCATGAAGGGCGTGTTTCAAAACTGGAAGAGCTTCTTTGCTTCCCGCAAAGCGTATCAGAAAAATCCTGAGGCTTTCACCGGAATGCCACGCATCCCAAAGTATTCCCGTACACTTCAAAAAGAGGTGATCCTCACCAACCAGGATTGCGTGATCAAAGAAGGGAAATACCTCAAGCTTCCGTTTACCAAACATCGTTTGAATATAGGGAAAGTAGGCTCTACGAAAGGAAATCTTATGCAAGTACGAGTGATCCCTTCGTACGGACGATACGTGGTCGAGTGCGTCTTCTCTTGTGAAAGCCATCCGCAAGAACATCCTTTGGATCGGGTAATGGCGATTGATCTGGGCATTGACAACCTGGCAACTATTGTGACCAACACTGGCAAAACGCCTACGTTAGTCAAGGGCAAGGCGGTCAAGTCGATCAATCAATTCTACAACAAACAGAAAGCCTATTATTTGGGCATCTTGCGTCAGGGGAAACAACCAAACGAAGGGCAGAAAACCTCCCATTGTTTAGAACGCCTGCATCGCAAGCGATTCCTGAAAATCAAGGACTTCTTTCATAAGGCAAGCCATCATATCGTCCAGATTGCCCTGCAAGAAAAAATCGGTACGATTGTGATTGGTCATAACACCCATTGGAAGAGCGAATCCAACATGGGAAAGCGAAACAATCAGTCGTTTTGCCACATTCCGCACACCTTGTTGATTCAGATGATTGTGTACAAAGCCAAACATCTGGGAATCGAAACCATTGTACGGGAGGAATCGTACACATCGAAGGCAAGCTTTCTGGACGGCGATGAGGCTCCCACCTATGGAGAAAAAGGCACCAAGAAGTCGTTTTCAGGGAAGCGGATTCATCGCGGCATGTATCGATCCGCTAAAGGAACGCTCATCAATGCAGATGTAAATGGAGCATACAACATTTTACGAAAAGAAGTTCCAAATGCCTTTGCAAATGGAATAGAGGGGTTGGATAGCCTGCTGGCTGTCGCTGTGTCAACTCCCCTTGTGTTAATCGTCCGATAAGGGCGACACATAAGAAACCCCCCACTGGGCTAACAGTTAGTGGTGGGAGTATTCATGTACCACGATACCTCTTGATTTTTGAATTGTCACGAGGTAAAAATTTTCCGAAGGCATGAACCTGCAAGAGATAATCAGATTTACAAATCTATAAAAATAGATATAATGACTGTTATGGAACCTACTCTCATTTACAAAGCGTTGTCGAACGATACTCGTCGTCAAATCTTGGAATGGCTCAAAAATCCCGCGGAGCATTTTGATGATACACCGTACGTCCGGGAAGGAATCAGCTTTCAAACAGGTGTGTGCGTAAGTGATATTCAGATGAAATCGGGCCTTGCCCAATCCGTCATCTCAAGCTATTTGTGTACGATGCTAAATGCCGGGCTGCTGGAATCAGAGCGAGTCGGGAAGTGGACCTTTTACCGTCGCAACGAAAAGACCATACGTGATTTTGCCACGTACATCCAAAGCGAACTGTAAACATTCTATGGAGAAGGGAGGGTTTTTTTTCTTCTTTCATATCTATTTATCTAGATATATAGTTTGTTGTATTTTATGTAGATAGGAGCTAAAACCATCATGACAACGAAAAATCCTCTGCTCATCTTGATGCTGGCACTTGGCGTATTCGGAATCATAACGACCGAGATGGGCATTGTCGGGGTTCTTCCCCAAATCACGCAAAAATTTCATGTAACAGCTGCTGAAGCAGGCTTTCTGGTCAGTATTTTTGCCTTAGTCGTGGCGATCTCAGGGCCTTTCTTAACGCTGTTTGCTTCTGGAATCAACCGTAAAGTCATTCTTCTTTCAGCGGTCCTTCTTTTCGCTATTTCGAATCTGGTGTATGCGTACACTACCTCTTTTGAAGTCATGCTGGCTTTTCGGATTGTACCTGCCCTGTTTCATCCCGTTTTCTTTTCTGTCGCACTGGTGACGGCAGCGAGGCTGGTTCCACCTGAAAAGAGCAGTCAGGCAGTCACGCAGGTTTTCGCTGGCATTACAGTCGGCTTTGCCTTTGGCGTGCCACTGACATCCTATCTTGCCGAAAACATTTCCCTCGAAGCAGCTTTTCTGTTTAGCGCAGTGGTCAGCCTGATCGCCTTTGCAGGAATTTTTGCCTGGCTCCCGTCGATGCCTGTTTCGGAAAAAATGACCTACGGCAAGCAGCTTCGCATCCTCCGCAATCCGCGTCTCTGGCTGCAGATTGCATCAGTCGTCTTTATTTTCGCAGCGATGTTCTCTGTGTACAGCTACTTCGCCGAGTATTTGGGGCAAGTCACGCAGATGAGTGGCTCATGGATCAGCTTCATGCTGATGGCCTTTGGCCTGATCATGATTTTGGGGAATTTCCTGTTCGGTGGTCTGCTTCTGAAAAGCCTAAAGAAAACCGTCTTCGCCTATCCACTTCTTTATATAGCCGTGTATGTACTCGTTTATTTTGCAGGTCCAAGCTTCCTATGGATGTCAGCTGCTGTGTTCATATGGGGAATCGTTCATTCCGGGGGACTCGTCGTCAGTCAGGCGTGGCTTATGACCGAAGCTCAGGACGCCCCGGAATTTGGCAACAGCTTGTTCGTGTCGTTTTCCAATCTGGGAATCACGCTCGGGTCTGCACTAGGGGGCTGGTTCATCTCACAATGGGGTGTACATCAGCTCATGTGGAGCGGGGTATTGTTTGCTGGATTAGCTTTTCTGATGATTTTACTTCGGATAAAAGACTTTACAGCTGCCACCCAGAAAGACACGCAAGGCGCATCCTAGTTAAAAACCCACCAGCCATTTTTGTGGAGGTGGGTTTCTTCGTGTTTATTTTTCTTCAGACTCATTGATGGTCTGATTGAGCCGATGATAGGAAGGAAGCAATCTTCCTATCACAGCTACCACTGCTTCAGAGGTTCCTGCTAAAAGAAACACCATTTTCGCGCCAACAAGGGCAGCCAAGCTCGTACCCACTCCGCTTGAGAGCAGGCTGACTGGCTCACTGCATGTACTGACAATCCCGTATACCCGGCCACGCATGTCAGCTTTCACTGTCTTTTGAATGACCGTATCTGTGACAATACTGTTGACTGTCCCGACAACACCCAAAAATACCCAGATCGCAATTGCCGCATAAAGATCTTTGCTGATTGCAAAAATGATGACGAGAACGCCGTCCAATGCCAAGCTGAGCAAAAATAACGGGATCATTCGGATATACGCGAGCATTTTGTTCATGAACAAGGCTCCCAGCAAACCACCAATGCCTGTTACCGAAAACAATAAGCCCACAATCGTCTCTGTATCGCCATATTCGTGAAAATGCTCTTTCACATGCAGGAATGTGAGCGCTGCCTGCATGGAGATGACAAATGTCACCAGCAGCTGAACGAGTATCAAATACGTGAGGGACGCTTCCTGACCAACCAAACGTACCCCTTCGAAAAAATCGTGAAGACCCCGACTGCTGCGTACCTGGTTTTCGCTCTGATCCGGCTTTTCTTCAGACTTTGGAGTATGGATCGGCAGCATGAGTACAGCCGCGATCACACAAAGCCCACCAGCCAGCAAAAATGCTTGATGGGCACCGAGAAAAGCCACTACGATTCCGGCAGAAGCAGGACGGATGATTTGAAATATATTTTTGAGCATAGCCTCCAGGCTGTTTAGCTCCAGATAGTGCTTTTCTTCGACCAGCGACGGCTGCAGCGCCTTTTTGGCAGGAAACGAAAAGGCATAGGCAGTTCCCGTCACGAAGGCAAGAAGATTCAGGGACCACAAAGACTCTGCGAAAAAAGCGGCGGAAATGGCGCATGCGAGCACGAAATACGAGCAGATGATCAGTACTTTGCGGTCGCATCTGTCAGCCAACACGCCGGCGTAAGCGCTGAACAGCATAAAGGGCAGCGTTTCCAGCATCGTAATGATGCCTACATCCAGTGGATGATCACTCATTTCCATCACCAGGGCGATACTCGCAAAATAAGCGATGCCATAAGCAATGGTTTTCAAATAATATCCCGCGAAAAGCAAAACAATGTTTCTGTTCAATGCCTGTCTCATAATCTCCCCCGAGATCGCTTAGAATTTGGGTATCTCGGGGGGAACAACATTCATGAGTACCACATCGTCACCTCCAGCCTGCTTGCGCGCATTGCTAATCCCCACGTGGAAGATGTGTTGATGATTATATATGGTTCCGCATTTATATGCAAAGTATTTTGCCAATTCAATTCGACTCAAACAATCGCGACCTCTCTGCGTGTTTCTTCTATTAATATAATCAGCTTGCCCGCTATTTCCAAACGTCCTCTCGTCTGGTACTTCCCATCCTGCTATTGCTTTTTTCAACCGATACGTTATATTTGGTATTACCTAATATTATTAGTTGTTACCTAATAATCTGTGCAGGAAAATGAAAGAAACGGAAGGTGGGTTTGGCATGCTAGTGTGGATGCTGCGAAACGTTATGGCAGACAGAGGCATTTGGTCCGGTGCGGCACTCGCCCGTTTGTTGAAGGAAAAGGCAGGCTATCATATTTCCGCACCGTCGATCAGCGCTTTGCTCAATGGTCAGCCCAAGCAAATGAAAGCTGATACGCTTGACGCTTTATGTACGGCTCTGGATTGCACCCCGAATGATCTGTGGGTCCATACTCCATCCAAATGTAAAGGCGCTTAAATAACTTCAGCGGAGGATAACGATGGCAGAAAAAACAATCGTCCCTTTTGGAGAGCCGATTCTCCGAAAGATCGCAAAGCCGGTAGTAGATTTCAATGACAGACTCGCCAAATTGGTAGATGATATGGTAGATACCCTGTACGCAGCAGAAGGCAGAGCAGGGCTGGCTGCCCCACAAATCGGGATTTTAAAAAGAGTGGTTGTCATGGATTGCGGGGATGGCTTGATCGAGCTAATTAATCCCGAAATCCTCGAGAGTCATGGCGAACAAATTGGGCCAGAAGCCTGCTTATCTTTCCCCGGGTATTCCGGCATCGTCAAGCGAAGCCATTACGTAAAAGTGAAGAGCAATACACGCACAGGAGATAGCTTTATTCTCGAAGCAGAAGATTATCTAGCTCGCTGCATTCAGCATGAAATCGATCATTTAGATGGCATCCTCTACGTGGACCGCATCGAGGGCACCAGCTTTTTCCACGACCGCTCCAAGCGAAAAGCGAACCTTTTAGAAGTCTTACGGCTCACGAATCGAAACCTGTAGTTACGATACCCCCTGCTTTGGACGTGAAAAAATCCACCTGATCACTCAGTGTGGATTTTTCAGCTTCTAGGATTGATATGCCTGCATGTTATGACTTGGCAATATTCGCCCCATTTTGGGCTGAATGAAAAGGGCTGCTGCTTTCAGCTTTTCTGCATCAACTCCGGTCTTCATTCCCATCCCGTCCAGCATGTACAACAGATCATCCGTAGCCAGGTTGCCAGATGCCCCTGGCGCGTACGGACATCCGCCAAGACCGCCGACAGAGCTATCGAAGATCGACATGCCCATCTCAAAGGATGTCAGAACATTCGCCATCGCCATACCCCGCGTATCGTGAAAATGCATCGCCAGCTGACTGGCATCAAAATGCTTGAGAAGCACCTCCAGCACGTCGTGTACTTGCCCTGGATTTGCTACCCCGATCGTATCTCCAAGCGAGACCTCTCTCACGCCCATCTCAAACAAGGCTTCTGTGACGCGGATGACATTCTCGACTGGAACTGCCCCTTCATATGGACAGCCAAACACCGTAGAGACATATCCCCGGACGCTTTTGCCAGCTGCAAGCGCATCCCGCGCCGTCTCCGCAAGAATCGGCAGTGTTTCCGCAATCGACTTGTTAATATTGCTTTGATTATGCCCTTCACTAGCTGACATAAAGATCGAAACCTCGTCTATATTGGCAGCGAGTGCCCGTTCCAAACCACGTGCATTGGGCACCAGCGCTGCATACGTGACCCCCGGTACCCGCTCGATGCCTTGTGCGACTTCTACCGCATCCGCGAGCGCCGGAATCCACTTCGGATGGACAAAGGATGTGATCTCAATATAGGACAAGCCAGTATGCGAGAGCTGATTGATCCACGCGATTTTGTCCTGGGTTTCCACAAAGACCGATTCATTTTGCAAGCCATCTCGTGGCCCTACTTCCTTGATGCTAATCGATCGCGGTTCGATCTTCATTTCTCCATCACGCTCCCAACAGTTTTGTTATCATGTACGTGGAGCCATAAAAAATCATGAATTGTACACCGGAGCTTACACCGAGTACACGGTTCAACAGACCACCAACAGTTGCCATTGTCAGCGTCAGCATGATTCCTACCAGCCCTGCCTCATGGAAGGCAAGCAGACATGCAAGCCCGATAAACATTCCGACAATCGCTTCCTGGCTGATGTGCTTCATGACAAATACGGTAGCTGTGCGTGCGTAGTTCATCGCAAACGGATAAGCAATGATCGATGCGATAACCAGACCAATCAGGCCGTATAGGAAAAACTCCCATGGTGTCAGCATATTATGCAGGTTGTTAACCGGGTCACTCGTAAATACTGGCGGTGCATTAAACAACGGAGAAGCAGGTCCGAGTGCAACCGGGCTGAGCGGAATCCCGAATGCCAAAAGCGGGATGATCGCCTCCGCTATATACGTAGACTCCGTTACCCCATTCATCGCAGCCAGACTAGAGGTCGACTTTTTGTATACGCCTTTGTTTCGCGAGCCGACAATCTCCCCCATCAGCGAGGTCATTCCCACCGGGCTAAAGGCAAATGTAAGCGAAGAAACAAAAGAGGTCGCTGCTGTATGAGCTGTCTGTCTGCCGGTCAACACCTTAAACGGATTCGGGAAAAAGCCTTTCCAGCCCTTGACCTCTGGTGCTAGATGATACTCTTTTGGTGCAGAACGAACGAGTGATTTTCTCGCGCTAGACGACAAGGAAACGAGAATATCAGAAAACATCGGACCAATCGCGATCCCCAAAAAGAAGCTGATGCTCAAATGCTTCTCTACGACACTGAAGCTGAACATGTCGATGCTTTTAATAAAGAAGGCAAACGGAACAATCATCAGGACACTTACCCATTTCCCTTTGGAGAAATAGGCAATCAGAATCGCAGCAAGAGTAAAGATCAAGCCAGATGCTGATTTGAAAAAGTCTGCGAACTGTCCGAGGAACTGTCCGAACAATACAGCTGTTGGCAGCGCGATGAAAGCTCCGATCAAGCCACCAGACAGCATTTTGCGCAGCGCCACGTGCGGAACACCGAGTCTGCGCAGAGCGGATGCGTGGTCAATCAGTGGAACCGCTGTCGTATCTCCCGGTACCCCCATGAGAGCGGTTGGTATCGCATGGGTCAAATGCTTGGATAAAACCGCTGCCATGAAGAAGGAAAAGACTGCCTCTGGCGGTGCGCCAAGCAAAATAACCAGCAAGGTAAACGGAACAATGATAGCGGTTTCATCAGTGCCTGAAACTAAACCGATCAGGGTAAAGATCAGCGCTCCTGCTAAGGCAAATAAAATCGAAATCATTAATACACTCATTGGCTTCTCTCCCCGCTACGTTTGAATGTCTCCAAAATCCCCAGCTCTTCCATCTCTTTTTTCGTCACGGGGTCGTTTTTGATCAGCTCATATTCGGACTTGGCATCCGCTTGCAAATCTTGCAAAATTTCTTCCAAGCCTTCAGAAGAGGTCTCTTCTTCCATCAGGATACGGCTTGGCTTAAACAGCTTGGAGCAAATAATGAGGGCAATCACACTGCCGCCGATACCGAGCAGCAGCGAGTAAGAGGAAACCATTTTTGCTTCAGCAATCTGGGGAAAAATGCTTTTCCCCAGAAAGTAGCCACCGATACTGGCGATGACGCTGATGATGACTGCCAGGAGAATACGCGATGGCACAACCGTATCTCCCAAAATCTCAATGTACTCTTGCTTGGACGTGTTCACTTGCGCTTCTTTCACGACCGCTTCAGTTTTCATTCGCAACCCCCGCCTGCAATTGTTTTGTCAGCTCCAAAATGCGATCGTACCGCACGTCTTTGGCCAAGATCGCCTGTTTCACCACTTCATCAATCTGGTCGTCCTGTGCACCTGCCATTACTGCGAGATTGCGTGCATGCAGCGCCATGTGACCTTTTTGAATTCCTTCGGCAGCAAGCGCGCGCATCGCAGCCAGGTTTTGCGCGAGGCCAACTGCGGCAATCGCCCCTGCCAGTTCTTCTGCGTTTTGAATATCCATCACCTTGAGCGCCATGCGTGCTGTTGGATGGGACTTGGTTGCTCCCCCTACGATTCCGACCGCCATCGGCAATTCGATAGTTCCAACGAGATTTCCGTCTTTATTGATTTCCCAGCGGGTCAAGGAACGGTAGCGTCCAGATACTGACGCATAGGCATGTGCTCCCGATTCAACAGCACGCGTGTCGTTTCCAGTCGCCAGCACGACTGCCGATATTCCGTTCATGATGCCCTTGTTATGTGTCGTCGCACGATATGGGTCACATTCTGCAAACTCGTAAGCGCGGATAATGTTATGAACGACCTCAGCACCACCTAATTCCTCTGTGGCGAAAACGGCTCTGGCACGTACGAGACGACGATCTGCCAAATTTGAAATAATGCGCAGTACCACTCGCCCACCTGTTACTTCTTCTATGTAAGGCGCAACCGCCTCTGCCATCGTGTTTACTGCATTTGCCCCCATCGCGTCACGAGTATCGACCAGCAGATGGATCACAAGCATGGGTTCTTTTGCTCGTTCAATAACATGAACCTCTACATCGATAGCCCCCCCGCCGAGCGACACGAGCGTTGGATCTTTTGCATTACAGCGATCGAGAATGCCTTGCTTGTTTTCATAGATGCGAGCCATAGCTCCATATGGGTCTGGCAAATCTACTACTTGAATTTGTCCTCGCATAATCGACCCGCTCAGTGAGGTAAAAAATCCGCCCAGCTCATAAGCTGTCCGTGCAGCGTTGCTCGCCGCGGCAACAACCGATGCTTCTTCTGTCGCCATTGTAACAAAGCGGTCGACTCCATTAATCTTGAAGTTTGTGGCAATTCCCAAAGGGATCGACATAACGCCAACTGCATTTTCAATCATGGCGTTTGCGCTTTTAAGCGGAAAAGGTGTGTCCCCGCTGAGGATTTGCTTTTCTTCCTCACTCAGTTGTCTTGCATCTGCAACCAGATTCAGACGTTCCTGCGGAGATCGTTTGTAAAAACCGGATACGCGACTTGTACTCATTGTGCATTCTCCTACTCTATGATGATTTATGCTAGTTTTATCAATCTTGCTTGCCTTATCGAGCGCTCGATTTGTAAAACGCTTTCAAAATAAAAAACAATACCGCTCAATCTTGTTTCTTTTTATTCAACTTTGTTGAATGACCATATACTACTACATGTTGTACTTCTCTGTAAATGGGGATGATTCAAAATTTTTCACGAGATCCGGTTGAGAGGAGATGCTGAATAAAGCAGTGGGAAGGACAATTTACCGCACCTGAAAATGAAAAGGTACGGTAAACATCGTGTAAGTCATGCTAATCGAGGATCGTTCGGATAGAAAAAGGCAGGCTAGGTGGACGGCTGAATGAATACACTCAGCACCTTGGCTTCCTGATCGCCATGGGGGAGAAAAATATGCGGCTTGCTACCTGAAAAATAAGCGGTGTCGCCTTCTTCGAGGATATGCTTGTCCCCGTCGTAATACAAAACGATGGCTCCACTTACGATATAAATAAACTCTTCTTCCGGATGAGTGAACGGCTCTGTTGTATCAATATCCAATGGAACGGTAACAAGCACAGGCTCAATTTTACTGAACCGTGAGCGGTTTGCGAGTGTTTCGTACAAATAGCCCATTTCTTTACTGCCGATTTTAGAGGTGCGTTTGTTTTGAGGGGACAGAACCAGATGCTCCTCGCGATTTTCTTCGAGAAACCACGCCAGCGGAGTCTTCAAGTGATCGGCAATCTTTGATAGGGTCGCAACAGCTGAGGCGGTTTGACCGTTTTCTATTTTGGAAAGAAGACTTTTGGTAAACCCACAACGATCAGCGAGCTCTTGTTGTGTGAAGCCTTGGCTAAGTCTTGCTTTCCTGATTCTTTTCCCAATTTCTGATAGATCGATGACAACCATCCCCTTCTTCCGTTGTTCACTCATTGATTATACCGACTCATGATTGATCGATCAACAAAGTTGAACGAAATTCAATCACTCCAGTACATCAGTCAACAAAAAGAAAGCCTCCCTTTAAGCGTGCTATTGTGGGGGTGAGGAAAAAGGAGAAAAGGCTCCAGATTCTTGGAACACTTGCTAGGGGGTCATTCCTGTTCGGCTGCATGAAAAAAGCGAAACCGCGTCCAAAAGTCGCCCTTTCAGGATATGCCTCACAAAGGTGGACGCTTAAAAACGTGTTTCGCTTTTTTCACTTTCGCCTAGGCGGTGTTCCAAAGATCTTCGCTTTTCTCCTATTTCCTCGAGCTAGCTGTACTTGTCCTCCCCCTACGCGAATACGATTGTTTTATTGCCGTACACGATGACTTTGTCTTCTACGTGCCAGGAGATGGCTTGGGCGAGGACGTTTCGTTCGACGTGGCGTCCTGCGACTTTCAGGTCGGTTTCATTTTGGCGATGGTTGACGCGGATGACGTCTTGCTCGATGATCGGTCCTTCGTCGAGGTCGTTTGTGACGTAGTGTGCAGTAGCTCCGATCAGTTTTACGCCGCGGGTGAAGGCGCGCTGGTATGGATTGGCCCCGATAAAGGCGGGCAGGAAGGAGTGGTGGATGTTGATGATTTGATTTGGATACTTAGCAATAAAGCGTGGGGAAAGAATCTGCATGTATCTCGCCAGCACGATGAAGTCTACTTTGTCCTGCAAAAGCTCTAAAGCAGCACGCTCCGATTCTTCCTTGCTCTGCGATGACATCGGGATATGGTAAAAAGGAATGCCGTACGCCTCTACCGTTTCCTTCGCGTCGGGGTGATTGCTGATGACCATCGGGATATCCACGAGAATTTCTTTGGATTTCCAACGCCATAGCAGCTCGACCAGGCAATGGTCCATCTTGGACACAAAAATCGCCATGCGCTTGATCTGCTTTTCCTTGCTGAGTCTCCATTCCATCGGGTATTCCTCGGCCATGGCTGACAGGTCCTGTTCAAGCTTCGGGTAGACTTCAGGGAGTGCGTCCAAGTCAAATTGAATCCGCATGAAAAACATGCCGTCGCGTGAATCTGTCGTATGCTGATCAAATTGAACGATGTTGGCTTTGTAGCTGAAAAGCAGGTTGGATACTGCGGAGATGATGCCCAGACGCTCCGGGCAAGAAATTAAGAGTACAGCTCTGTTATCGTTTTTCATCAGGTTGCGATTCATACTGGTTCCTCCGTTTTTTCAATTCCACGTACAAACAGGAAGCTCCCGTTGCCTGTTAAACAAGCACGGGAGATTTTCCGTTTGCTGCGCAATGGTTTTCTGATTTACGTGACCTTGGTTGCTTTCTCTACCTGTTCGTGGGCGTGATAAGAGCTGCGGACAAGCGGGCCTGATTCTACGTGATCAAAGCCCATCTCGAGGCCGATTTCTTTTATCTCGCGGAACTCTTCTGGCGTGTAATACTTCATGACAGGCAGATGTTTTTTGGTTGGCTGCAAATACTGCCCCACCGTGAGGATATTGCACGTTACTGCCCGCAGGTCGCGCATCGTTTGTACGATCTCTTCTAGCGTCTCGCCAAGCCCCAGCATGATGCTCGACTTGGTCATTTGCCCTTCGCGAAGCTTCTTGGCATTTTGCAAGAGTGTCAGCGAGCGATGATACTTTGCCCTCGCCCGCACACGATCGGACAAGCGCTCCACCGTTTCGATATTGTGGTTCAAAATATCTGGCTTCGCTGCCAATACGACCGCTAGCGATTCCTCGGAGCCGTTAAAGTCGGGTATCAGCACTTCCACTCCGGTGATTGGATTACGCGTGCGAATGGCACGAATCGTTTCTGCAAAAATGGCTGCTCCGCCATCCTGCAAATCATCACGTGCCACGGAGGTTACGACCACATGCTTCAATCCCATTTGGGCAGTAGCTTTGGCTACCTTTTCCGGCTCTGCTCTGTCAAGCTCGGTAGGCAAGCCTGTATTCACGGCACAAAAGCGGCATGCCCGTGTGCAAATGCTCCCCAGAATCATAAACGTCGCTGTTCGATTGCTCCAGCATTCGTAAATATTGGGGCACTTCGCCTCTTCGCAAACAGTGTGCAGCTCACTGCCACGCATGATCGCTTTTAGCTCTTTCATCTGGTCGTTCGTGTTTAGCTTTATTTTTAACCAATCAGGCTTGCGCTCAGACGTTGACACCCTCATTTACTTTACTCCCCTCCTCTTGAAGCGCAGCTTGCTCTTGGAGAGCCTTACGATAACGCAGGACTGGTTTTCGTGCTGCTGTTACTTCATCCAGACGGGAGACGACCGTAGTGTGAGGAGCTTCCTGAACAATCGCAGGATTTTCTTCCACTTCCTTGGCAATTTCGATCAACACATCAATAAATTTATCCATGGTCTCTTTGGACTCTGTCTCTGTCGGCTCGATCATCATGCATTCATCGACAATGAGCGGGAAGTAAATCGTTGGCGGATGATAGCCGAAATCAAGCAAACGCTTGGCGATATCGAGCGTGCGTACACCGAGTTTCTTTTGCCGGCGACCAGACAAGACAAATTCATGCTTGCAGACGCGGTCATAAGCAAGATCGTAATAAGGCGCCAGCTTGCGCATCATGTAGTTGGCATTGAGCACTGCTTCTTCCGATACACGACGCAATCCTACTGGACCGTTCGCGCGGATGTAGACAAACGTGCGCAGCAAAATTCCGAAGTTGCCGTAGTATGCCTTCACACGCCCGATGGATTGTGGAATATCGTAGTCCAAGCGATATGTCTCGCCATCCTTTACTACTTTTGGACGAGGCAAGAACGGCACCAGCTCCTTTTTGCAGCCAATCGGACCCGCACCAGGACCACCGCCACCATGTGGCCCGGTAAACGTCTTATGCATGTTCAAGTGAACAACATCAAAGCCCATATCTCCGGGACGAGTAATTCCCAGGATCGCATTCGTATTCGCTCCATCGTAGTAGAGCATTCCGCCCGCTTCGTGGACGATTTTCGCGATTTCTACGATGTTTTCTTCGAACAGTCCAAGGGTGCTTGGATTCGTCAGCATGAGAGCCGCCGTTTTTGGACCAACTGCCTTGCGCAGCTCATCGAGGTTTACGTTCCCTTGATCGTCTGATGAAATCGTGACGGTTTCCAAACCAGCTACTGCTACACTCGCCGGGTTGGTTCCGTGCGCCGTATCCGGTACGATAACCTGTGTCCGGTTCTCGCCGCGGCTCTCATGGTAAGCGCGAATCATCATCAAAGCAGTCCACTCGCCTTGGGCACCTGCCGCAGGCTGCAGGCTCACTTCATCCATGCCGGTAATTTCACATAGCTCGGTCTGCAAATCATAAAGCACCTGCAGGGCACCTTGCAGCGTCTCTTCTGCTTGGTAAGGATGGATTTTGGCGAAGCCAGCATAGCGAGCCACATCTTCGTTGATTTTCGGATTGTATTTCATCGTGCAAGAGCCGAGCGGATAAAAGGTAGTGTCAATCCCGATGTTGCGATTGGACAGCTCCGTATAGTGACGCATCAGGTCCAGCTCGGATACCTCAGGCAGCTCTGCTGGCGTTTGACGCAGGTACTCGGCAGGAAAAACAGAATCGAGCGCAACCTCTGGAACATCACATTCAGATAAGCTGTACGCTACGCGACCCTTTTTGCTCATTTCAAAAATAAGTTCTTTCTCCTTGTTGTTACCCACGGCCGATTTCCTCCAATCCTTGGACAAGTGCATCAATTTCTTCTTTTGTACGTGCTTCTGTCACAGCCAGCAGCATATGGCCCGCAAGTTCAGGATAGTCGCATCCCAAATCGTATCCACCGACGATTTTGCGCTTGAGCAGCTCGCGATTTACTTCTGCCACAGCTTTTGGAGCCTTTACAACGAATTCATTGAATACAGGATTGTGATGCACCAGGCTATAGTCGGCTAGCTTAGCGATTTCACGAATCGCATATTGTGTTTTTTGTACGTTCAACCGCGCCATTTCCTGTACGCCCGTTTTGCCCAATGCAGACATGGCGACGGAGGCAGCGAGTGCATTTAATGCTTGGTTGGAGCAAATGTTAGACGTCGCTTTTTCACGGCGGATATGCTGCTCACGCGCTTGCAGGGTGAGAACGAAGCCTCTTTTGCCTTCCTGGTCTGTCGTTTGTCCTACGATTCGTCCAGGAATTTTGCGCATCAGCTTTTCTTTCACTGCGAAATATCCGCAAGAAGGTCCGCCAAGCTGCATTTGAATACCCAAAGGCTGTACTTCGCCCACGACGATATCTGCGTTGTAAGCACCCGGTGGCTGAAGAACGCCCAGTGCCAATGGATTTGAGCTGACGACAAACAAACCTTTTTGTTTATGGGCAATCTTTTCGATTGAGACCAAATCCTCAACTGCACCGAAGAAGTTCGGGTATTGAACCATTACCGCTGCTGTATTCTCATTGACGGCACTCTCCAGAGCCGCCAGATCCGTCACACCGCCTTTGCAGTCCACCTCAATGACCTCATAGCCCTGACCTTTTGCATTGACCTGCAGAATCTCGCGCGCTTCCGGATGAACGGCTTTGGATACAACCACGTTTTTCCCGGATGCGCCGCCAACTGCCAGGTTCGCTGCCTCGGCAAAAGCCGTAGCTCCGTCATACATCGAGGAGTTGGCTACCTCCATGCCAGACAGCTCGCAAATCATCGTCTGGAACTCAAAAATCGCTTGCAGCTCTCCCTGGCTGATCTCCGGCTGATACGGTGTATAAGCTGTATAAAACTCGGAGCGCGAAATCACATGGTTGACCGTGCTCGGAATGTAATGATCATAGATGCCTGCTCCGAGGAAATAGGCATACTCACTTGCGTCTACATTTTTTCTGGCTAGCTTGGTGAAATGTCGAACAGTATCAGGTTCTGATAAAGCTGCTGGAATTTGCAGGCTTCCTTTGAAACGCACGCTTTCAGGAATATCCGCAAAAAGCTCTTCGACGCTCTCGATTCCAAGAAAGGAGAGCATTTCAGCTTTATCTTCTGGGGTCGTAGGCAGATAGCGATAATTCATCTTTATTCCTCCTCAACGAATGCCGCGTATTGCCCTGCAGTAAGCAGCCCGGACAGCTCATCTGGATTGGAAAGCTCAATCACGATCATCCAGCCTTGACCGTATGCATCGGAGTTGATGACCTCAGGGCTGTCCTCGAGCTCTCCATTTACTTCCACGACTTTTCCGCTTACCGGGGAAAACAGATCGGATACCGCTTTTACCGATTCAACCGTTCCCATCGTTTCATCAGCGGTTACTTCGTCGCCAACTTGCGGGATTTCGACGAAAACGAGGTCACCTAGCTGGTTTTGGGCAAAATCAGTAATCCCTACACGTACGCGATTTTCTCCCAATACTTCTACCCATTCGTGTTCCTTGCTGTACAACCAGTTCTCTACTACTTTACTCATGATTTGTTCTCCTCCAATGTATCTGCTAGTGGTTGATCTTTTTCTGCCAGGCTTGCTTTAACGTTTGTAAAATGGAGCTTTTACCGTAACAGCTTCGATTCTTTTGCCGCGAATTTCGACGGTGAGGTTTGTTCCAATCGCCGCATAGTCTGCTTTGATCAGAGCCAGACCTAAATTTTTCTTCAATGTCGGAGATTGAGTTCCCGAGGTGACGTAGCCGATCGCTTCGTCAGTTTCCGCAGCATCTGCCGCATAGACCGGATAGCCGTTGCGCGGGATTCCCCGTCCGATCAGCTCGATTCCGACGAGCTTGCGAGATACGCCCTCTTCTTTTTGCTTTTGGAGAGCTTCCTTGCCAATAAAGTCTGCTTCCTTTTGCAGCTTTACAGCAAAACCGATGCCCGCCTCCAGTGGGCTGATATCTGGGCCGAGCTCCTGTCCGTACAACGGAAGTCTCGCCTCAAAGCGCAGCGTGTCTCTCGCACCTAATCCGCACGGAACCACGCCATCTGCTTTGCCTTCTTCGAGAATTTTTTCCCATAGAGCCGGAGCATCCGCTGCATCCAGATACAGCTCAAAGCCGTCTTCACCGGTGTAGCCAGTACGGGAAACCAGCGTTTTGACGCCAGCCACCTCTACATCGTCCTCGAAGGTGAAATAGGCAATCTCGGACAGATCGGTTGCAGTCATGCGTTGCAGCACTTTTTCTGCGACTGGACCTTGCAGAGCCAGCTGGGCCGTTTTGCTGCTTATGTTTTCGATGGTCACATCACCGATGGCATGGGACAAAATCCAGTCCACGTCCTTGTCGATGTTGGATGCGTTAATGACGAGCAGATACTTTTGCTCTCCCTGCTTGTAGACGAGCAGATCATCTACGATGCCGCCGTTCGGGTAGCAGAGAGCAGCGTATACCGCCTGATTGATTTGCAGCTTCGAAATGTCATTCGTAATCAAATATTGAACACACGCCGTTGCGTCTGGCCCTTCTATCATCACTTCGCCCATATGGGATACATCGAACAAGCCAGCCAGTGTCCGCACGGCATGATGCTCTTCGATAATGCTGCTAAATTGAACAGGCAGCTCCCATCCGCCAAAATCAATCACCTTGGCTCCATAATTGGCGTAGAGCGGGAACAAAGGTGTTCTTTTTAATCCTTCCATCCTGGTTTTCTCCCCCAGTCTTTTATTTCATGATGCGTTCTTTTATCGCTGCTCCCGTATTTCGGACGTGGCAAAAGCGAATTTCATCGCATCGGCGACAATATTGCCCGTGAGCTGCTCCCCTTTTTCCAGATAGCGCTCCATCTTGTACGCATCTCCACCAGAAATGCCGCTCGGAGCAAGGCTTTGGTCTATGACTCCCTGGTCGATCGCTTCCTTCATTCTGACCAGGCGCAGCTTCATTTTTTCGCTGATTTCCTGTTCGGACTGTCCTGACTTGCTGCTATCGCGGGCCAGCATCACCTCGGCAATACTCCTATTGCTGCTTTCGCAAACCTCTTGCAGCTCTACCATTGATGTGAAGTTCATTTACGCTCCCCCTACGTACGCTGCACAGCGTGGTTTCTCCTCATACAGCACCCTGATCTCTGCCAAGTCATAATCAGCGTTCAACGGAATATCGACCGCGCATCCATTGATATGAAAAATTTTGGAGATTCCGCCATCCGCCGATGACTGCTTTATCCGTTCCGTGCCCTTTGTAGGTCTCCGAGAAAGAATCGTAGAAAATGATTTGTACGGCTTCCGGTTCTCCTCCGAGAAAGTCATAAACAGACTTTCCGATCGATACCACTCCCGCCGTATGAGAGCTGGACGGACCTACCATGATCGGACCGATAATATCAAAGCAGCTATTGTATACCATGGTTGTGCCTCCTACCTACTGGACTGCGATCTTCTCGTACAATGGATAAGCCTCGCAAAGCTTGCCGATTTGCTCACGCACCTGATCGTTGACAGCAGTGTTGCCTTTTGCCTTCAACACGGTAGCGATTGCACGTCCAATCACTTGCATTTCCTGCTCTCTCATGCCGCGCGTGGTGACAGCTGCCGTACCGATACGCACACCGCTCGTCACAAAAGGGCTGGCTGTTTCGTACGGAATCGTATTTTTGTTGACCGTGATGCCCGCTTCCTCCAAGAGGGCTTCCGCTTCCTTGCCCGTTAATCCCCATGGGCGTACATCCAAAAGCACGAGATGATTGTCCGTTCCGCCAGACACCAGCGTAGCGCCTTCTTGGAGTAGGGTAGCAGCAAGTGTGGAAGCATTTTTGACAACATTTTCTGCATAGGTTTTAAAGCTCGGCTGCAGTGCCTCTTTAAAGGAAACTGCCTTTGCTGCAATCACATGCATCAGTGGACCGCCCTGGATACCAGGGAAAATCGCCTTGTTGATGCCTTTGAAAATTTCCTCGTCATTGGTCAAAATGATGCCGCCGCGTGGACCACGCAATGTTTTATGTGTCGTACTCGTCACCACATCCGCGTAGGGAACAGGGGATGGATGCAAGCTTGCCGCTACGAGACCTGCGATATGTGCCATGTCCACCATGAACTTGGCTCCGATTTTGTCAGCGATTTCTTTGAATTTGGCGAAATCAATCTGGCGCGGGTAGGCGCTTGCCCCGGCAATGATCAGCTTCGGGCGCTCGCGCAGTGCTGTCGCTTCTACCTCGTCGTAATCGATCAGATGATTGTCTTCTCTCACACCGTAAGCCACTACGTTGAACCATTTCCCCGAAAGGCTAACCGAACTTCCGTGGGTCAAGTGTCCCCCGTGGGAAAGATTCATGCCCATGATCGTATCGCCAGGCTGGAGCAGGGAGAAAAAAACAGCTGTATTCGCCTGTGCGCCAGAGTGAGGCTGAACATTTGCGTATTTGGCACCAAACAAGGTGCAGATGCGCTCAATCGCGAGCTGCTCAACCACATCTACATGCTCGCAGCCACCGTAGTAACGTTTGCCCGGGTAGCCCTCTGCGTATTTATTGGTCAGTACCGAGCCCATCGCTTGCATGACTTCCTCGCTGACAAAGTTTTCCGATGCGATCAGCTCCAGCGTCCGATGCTGCCGCTTGTTTTCATTTTCGATAGCCGAAAAAATTTCAAAGTCACGATCCTGTAAACTCATGAACGCTCCTCCTATTTGCTACCTTTCATCGTGCTTTGCCTAAGAAAAAAAGACGAAGGAAAGATAGATTAACGTGTAATCTACCTTTCCTCTGTCCTTTTTACCTGAGAGTTTAGCTTCGTCGTGAGATCCTGAGTGTATGACATCAGGCTGTTGCCGAAGCGTTCCCCTTGGGTGGCTTTTTCAAGCGCTCTCCAGAGGTGCGTCCAATTGTAGTACTCTTTACCTGAGAGATTAATCCCAAGGGTTTTTGGGACTTGCTCCTTCGGTGCCAGTCAAAGCATCTGGACTCTCCTACAATCATCATCCGCCATATGAAATTTTGTCATTCTTGCCAAAAGTAACAGCCGAAGATTCTCTATCGACTCAATTGGTGAATCCCTTGCCCAAGTGCTCCTTCTGCCAGCTTCTATGATGATTTCGCCCAGGCTTGGATGTGCATGGATCATATGAGCAATATCTTGCAGCTTGTGCCCTTTTTCAATCGCCAGACCAATTTCTCCGATCAGGTTGGATGCTTCTGGTCCAACGATTTGTCCACCAAGAATTGTGCCCGTGGCGCTGTCTCCGATGATTTTTACAAAGCCGTCTCCCGCATTCAGGGATAGTGCCCGCCCATTGGCAGCATACGGGAATTTTCCAATCGAAACGGTGTAGCCCAGCTTTTTGGCTTCCGTCTCATTCAGACCGACACTTGCGATCTCCGGATCTGAGAAGACAACAGCGGGTATCGTTTTATAGCTGACCGAGCTATCCAGACCTGCAATGACTTCTGCTGCGATTTTGCCTTCGTAGGAAGCTTTATGCGCCAAGGCCAGACCTTCTACAATATCGCCAATCGCATAAATGCTCTGGACGCTTGTTTTGCACTGCTCATCGACCTGGATGAAACCACGTTCCGTCAGCTTCATATTTACCACTTCAAGTCCGAGCTGATCGATGTTCGGGCGTCTGCCTACCGTAATCAGCGTTGGCGATCGCTCCCGTCTGCACCTCCACGCCCAGCTTTTTCAGCTTTCGCCCTACGAAGCGGGACATCTCTTTCTCAAACCCAGGCCTTTATTTTAAACAAACGCCGCCAACCACCGCTTCTTTTTCCACAATCGCTACTTGCTTGCCTAATTGAGCCGCTCGAATCGCTGCGACATATCCCCCTGGACCAGAGCCAATGACCAGGACATCAAGCTGCTCCACTACTCCGTTCTCTGCCATGGTTTTCCCCACTTTTTTCTCTCTATTTACGCGCTTTGTACGATCAGCTTGTGCGAATGCGCAGCCGATCTGAGAACAATTCCTCTGGACTCGACAGCGCAAAGCCTTGTTCTGGATCATAGTCTAGCGTCAATACGTCGCCCAAATTGCGCTTCGTTAAAAGATCGATGCAGAACGGAATCCTGTTCTGATAGACTAGCGTATCGTTTTTTCTCAGTTCATCAACCGCCAGCTGGACGGAAAAAGCACATCCACAATCTCCCGACATCACTACGTCAATCCGCAGAGCAGTGTCCTGTGGAAAGCTCAGCTTGCGCAGTTCGTTGCGAGCAGCGTCCTTCACCGTAAGCTCCATGTTCTCGTTCCCTGCCTCCTTTCCCATCCCGCCATCCTCCGCTTAAACCTTTTTTGCGAATACCAAAAAAGGACAGGGGAAAGATAGAGTGACGATACTCTACCTTTCCTCTGTCCTTTTTACCTGAGAGTTTAACTTCAGTCCGACTGGCCCGAAGTATTCCCCTTGGGTGGCTTTTTCAAGCGCTCTCCAGAGGTGCGTCCAATTGTAGTATCTGGTACCTGAGAGATTGATCCCAAGGGTTTTATGGGACTTGCTCCTTCGGTGCTAAACCTGTCTGTTTAGTCTCTCCTACAATCATCATCCGCCACTATTCAATTGATGGATAACTTTTCATTAAGTAAATCACAGGAATGATATCGGTGTCAATTCTGAAAAAAAATATTATTCAGGCAATCAATCCCGAGCAAGTTATCCTTTTGCTGAAAAACGGTTTAATGAAAATACAATCGAGTATGAATCCTCTGAAATTGTAGTTGAAGCACCCATTTTTCTATGTTACTATTTCGTTGAAACGGTGTTTCAAATATAAAAAGGAGGGATCAGAAAAATATGGAGAACTCAGACCCTAAGTTGATTGGGGCCCAAGCCAGGCTGGAAGAACTCGGTTATAAACAAGAGCTCCAGCGAACGCTAACGGTCGGCGGCAATGTAACGATGGCAGTCGCCAATGCTTCACCTGTCATGGCGATCTTCATCTTCGCCTTGGCTCCCCTGGCTGTTACTGGTACGGCTAGTGCGGCTGCTGCCATACTCCAAAGTATTTTGGTAATCTTCATCGGAATTGTTCTGGCTGAGCTTGGTGCCCTCTATCCCATTTCAGGCGGGCTGTATTCCATCGTCCGCCATCTATTACCGAAGCCACTGACATTTATCGCGGTATTAACCTTTATGCTGCAGGCTTTTATCTTTCCCCCTTCTCTGGCACTGGGTGTTGCGACTTACCTTCAGCTGCTTTTTCCTGACTTGCCACAGACTCCTTTGGCAACCAGCCTGATTGCAGCGATTGTCTTGTTAGTAGCGCTTTTAGTGGGAATTAAAGATATTGCAACAAGCAGTACTGTAACGAAAATTTTAATGGTGATTCAAATGGCTATTCTGGGAGTGTTTCTGTTCCTCTGCTTTACCCATACACAAAGGCCATTAACCGAGTTGATTTTATCACCTCAAATGCTAAACGAAACACATACCGGTCTAATTGCAACCGGCTTTACAGGTGTCCTCATGTCGATGGGAATCTTGTTTGGAGTTATTGATGGTTATGCCGCATCTCTAGGATTTGCTGAGGAAACAAAAGGGACGAGCAGAAATGTTGGGAAAGCAGTCCTCATTTCCGCAATCCTGACGGCTGTACTCATGTCTATAACCTTACTTGCATCCATGATTGCGGCACCTGATCTTAAAGCATACTTATCGGCTGTATCCCCTCTGTTATATATCGTTGAGATTCATGGCGGTCCGATCCTTACTACTCTGATCAACGTAGGTGTATTGCTCGCATCATTCACTGCACTTGTCGTGCTGATTATCTACATGGCACGGGTGTTTTATACAGGAGCGAGAGACCGCGTATGGCCGGATACGGTCAATCATGCAGTGACGAAAGTATCTGGTAGTGCTCAGATTCCATGGGTTGCAACGCTGATCATTGCAACCGTTTCCATCGTGATGGTTTTTGCCACTTCCTTGATCAATCTTGTTACATTTGGAAGTATTCTGATCGCAACGGTGTATCTACTCATTGCGATTGGCGCGATCGTCAGCAGAGTCAAAAACCCTGAAATACCCAGACCATTTAAAATGCCGCTGTTTCCCTTGCCACCCATTGTGGTGATCATTGGGTTAGTTGTTGCGATCTCATCCCAATCTTTGCAAGACATGGTGACAGCCGGAATCTTCTACCTGGTTGCCTTTGTATACTATTTCCTATACATTCGGCCACGCACGAAACGAGAATCACGTCACTCGCAAAATCTATAAACTTCAGGGAGGTTTTTCATATGAACATCATGGTAACTGGCGGAAAAGGCTATATGGGGCGTTATATCGTCGAGGAGCTGTTGAAAGAAGGACATACGGTCATCAACTACAACAGAGACATGTCCCTACCTTTTGAAAATCCGAAAAATATTTTTGTAATTGGTGAGCTGAATGATATACCACGTCTGATTACGACTATTCAGGAACACAAGGTAGACCGAATCATTCACACCGCTGGACAATCCCATCCCGACATTTCTCTGGTCATGCCAGTCGGGACAGTGGAAGCGAACACGATGGGATTATTATCAGTGTTTGAAGCGGCACGCCTGACAGGAATCAAGCGAATTGTTTGCTATAGCTCAGATGCTGCATACGGACATGCCAAAGTAGATGTCGTAACCGAGGATCAGCCTTTGTGTCCAAGAACTCCGTATGGCGTAACCAAAGCAACTGCTGAAATGATGGCTCGCGCGTATAACTGGTCCTTTGGGATGGATATTATTTCACTCAGAAGTTGTGCGGTTTATGGTCCAGGTCAGGTCATGCCGGAATTTGCGCGTGATGCGATCAAGGCTGCCGTAGCTGGCGAAAAATATTCCTTACCGCGTGGACGTGATCAGAAATTTAATATGGTGTTCATCACTGACGTCGTGAACGCTTCGATCAAAGCTTGCTTTAGTGAAAAAAGAAGTGATCTGTCCGCTTACAATATTTCAAGCGGTTACCAGCCAACCTTCGGAGAAATTCTGGAGATCATTCAGAAAAATATTCCAACAGCTGATTTTGAGGTGGGACCAGGCGATATTGAAGGCTGGGATGTGCATGGCTTCTTCTCGATCAAAGCCGCTGAAGAAGACCTCGGTTACAAACCTGAGGTAAGTCTCGAACAAGGGATGAAGCTGTACATTGATTGGCTAACGGCACATACCTTTTAATTCTATGATCAAGCTCACGAGGTGGAATTCATTATGAAAACGCGAAAAATGTGGGAAATGACAAGGCTGGATATTGAGGCTGCAATCAAAAGCGGAATGGGAATCATTTTGCCAGTTGGGTCTACCGAGCAGCATGGCTACCATCTGCCGGTCTCCACTGACACAATTATTGCTGTGGAATCTGCCATTGTTGTGGCTGAAGAGTCCAATATGATTGTGGCTCCTCCCGTGGCATATGGTTGTAAATCTAGACCACTTAGCGGTGGTGGTGAAGGGTTTGCGGGCACCATCTCTGTCAAAGGAACCGTATTTATTCACTTGCTTGTTGATATTTTAGAAGAATTGATTGCAGATGGATTTAAAAAAATCGTCCTTTTTAATGGACACATGGAAAATGCAGCCTTTATTTATGAAGCAGCATTTGAAGCATACAAAAATGTGCAGCGCCCCGATACCAAAATCTTAGTTTTCGACATGCTTGTGAACGGTTTTTCGGAGCAAACGATGGATGCCGTTTTCGGGGACGATTTTGCTGGTTGGGGTCTCGAGCATGCCTCGATCTACGAAACCTCTGTCATGCTTCATCTGAAGCCAGAATTGGTAAACATGGACGCAGCTGTCGATGATTGTCCGGAAGAAGTATGTTGGTACGATATTCTTCCGGCACCCGATAAAATGCTGACCAAAAGTGGAAACCTCTGGAAAGCTACCAAAGCAACTAAGGAAAAAGGAGAACTGCTTTGGAAGGAACAAGTTGCTTCTTTACTTTCTGCCGTCCAAAAAGAGTTCAAATAAGAAGGGAGCCTCAAAAACAATGAGCAAATTCTACAGTAAACTGGCTCTGAAAGCCTTCCCCTATACGCCAGGAGAGCAGCCTACAGACAAAAAGTACATTAAATTAAATAGCAATGAAAACCCTTATCCTCCCTCCCCTACGGTAAGCAAAGCAATCCAAGAGGAGATTCACAAGCTTAA
This sequence comes from uncultured Brevibacillus sp., assembly GCF_947502445.1. GTDB lineage: Bacteria > Bacillota > Bacilli > Brevibacillales > Brevibacillaceae > Brevibacillus. The sequence goes on along the minus strand of NZ_CANMZW010000051.1, from coordinate 8,881 downwards.
TTTGTATTCCGATCCGGAAGCAACTGTTTTGGTGAAAGCTCTGGCTGACTATCATCACGTGAAGGAAGACAATGTGTTTGCAGGAAACGGATCTGATGAGGTACTTGCCTTTGCTTTTGCCGCTTTTTTTGCAGGAAAGGCAATCTTATGTCCGGATATCACGTATAACTTTTATTTCACATTTGCCAAATATTACGAATCGGAGTTTATTGAGGTTCCCCTGCAGGATGATTTGAGCGTAAACCCTGCTGATTATAACTGGGAACGCTTTAAGAAGCTTCACCCACGCAGTCAATTCGGAGGAATCGTTCTTCCGAATCCGAATGCACCAAGCGGAATCTATTTGCAGCTTTCCGAAATCGAAAAAATCGTTCAGGCAAACCCGGATGGTGTTGTTCTGATTGATGAAGCTTATATCGATTTTGGTGAAGAATCGGCTGCGAGCTTGATTGATCAATACGATAACTTGCTCATTGTGCAAACATTCTCCAAATCGCGTTCACTCGCGGGTCTGCGTATCGGTTTTGCCATCGGGAACGCAGAGTTAATCAAAGGAATGAAACGAATAAAGGATTCCTACAACTCGTTTACGGTAGACCGTCTCGCTATGTACGGGGCAGTAGCAGCCCTCAAGGATGAGGATTACTTTGTAGAAATGAAGAACAGAATCACTGCCACGCGAGAAACCGTGACCAAAAAACTGCAAAAGGCAGGCTTTACTTTGACAAACTCAAAGGGTAGCTTTATTTTCATGACGCATAAAGATATCCCTGCTACGTATCTCTATGAACAGCTGAAAAAGGAAGGCGTACTCGTGAGGCATTATAAACAGCCGCGTATTAACAATTATTTGCGCGTCAGTATCGGGAGCGACGAAGAAATGAATATCTTTTGTGATATAATAGATAGGCTTATCACAGAGACTAAGGTATAACCATTCACGATATAGATAGGCAGGAAGGCCAGCTTATGGCTCTCCTGCCTTATCGCCTTCCCAGCAACGTTGAAAGGATGAAAAAAATGGACGAGCATACAATCGAAAACGAATCTACCGAGAAGCAATATAATGTAGCCATGGTCGATCGAGCCATGAAAATCTTGGACTACTTGCTGAAATCAGAGAGTACTGCGGGTATTTCACAGCTTGCAAAGTACCTGGATTTACCAAAAGCAAATGTTTTTCGAATAATCAGCACCTTGGAAAAATGGGGCATAGTTGAGCGGGACCCGTTATTTGAAAATGAGTACAGACTTGGAAAATCTCTCATTATTTATGGACAAAAGGCAAAAAAAGATATCACTCTTCTTTCCGTCGCGAAGCCTGTACTAAAGAAAATCGCACAAGATATCGGCGAAACCACAAATATCGGCGTTTTACACGAAAACCAGATTGTAATCCTGCACAGTGAGCATGGCGAAGCTTCCATCCTCGTATCCATCCTGCCACCCACTTGTGCCCTGCATAATTCATCGTTGGGTAAAGTCTATTTAGCAAGCATGTCCGACGCTGACATTACCAATTATTTTGCTCAGACAACACTCGAAAGTCAGACGGTAAACACGATCACTTCTTATGATGATTTTTCGAAGCACAGAGCTCAAATTTGTACAGATGGATATTCACTTGAGATAGAAGAATGGGAGTACGGCTTGTCATGTGTTGCTGTTCCAGTCAAGGATTCCACTGGCCAGCTGCTCGCGGCTTTGAGTGTTTCAGGGCCATCTACTCGAATGGAACTAAAGAATTTCCATAAAATTATTGATAGGCTGAAGCAAGGCGCTGATGAAATACGAGACAGACTCTCTTCAGAACAATCGTGATTACCTAAGATGTCAGGAACAAACAAGACATAGCAGCACGCATGTCTTGTTTGTTCTTTTGCTTTTTGCTGCGCTTAGATGTTAACCTGAGCAAGAAAAGCCTTCACGACCCTCTCAAAGCCTTTTGGATCCTCAGAATGAACCCCATGACCGCATTGCTCAAAGGTTTCCAGCTTGGTATTTGGTCTTCGCGATACCATCAGCTCTGCCTGATTTGCGTCTAAGACAAAGCTTTTTTTGCCATGAATCAGAAAGATTGGGCACGATGTGGAAAGCCAGTCTTCCCACCAGCTGCCATTGATGTTTTGCTGCGAGCTGTTCATTCCTTTTAAATCAGTACGAAACCCCCATCCTTTTTCATCCGCAAATACACTCTCAGAAAAATAATCGATGGCTCGCACACCTACACGCTCAAGCGATTCCCTCAATTCCTTTAACGAAGCAGAACGCTCGGGGAGCTGCTCCACGAAAGATAAATCAGCGAAAATTTCTACTCCGATGTCCTCTACGATAACGGCTTTGACCCATTCAGGGTAGCGTGCAGCAAACTGAAAAGCATTTACTCCGCCCAAGGAATGGCCCACGATCGTCACGGGGCCTCCGCCCAGCTCTGAACGAACCAGGTTCAGGATGTCATTAACGTAGCTCTCTCTTGTGTAATCCTTTTCCGGCGGATGCTCGCTCCAGCCATGACCACGTTGATCCAAACCAATTACTCGCCAATCTTTTTGGAAGGCTGCGGCGAATGTGGAAAAGGTGCGCGCATCATTCATATGTCCGTGCAGCAGGAGCAGTACATTTGGACTTTCTCCCCCATAGTCGAGGTAAGAAAGCGTGATATCACCTGATTGAAAATATTTTCTTGTCACCAAATAATTGTCTGTGGAATGAGGCATGTCATTTCCTCCTTTTTCTTCTGACTCGTAAATGACTTGCTTTCTCCTTCACTCTAACAGACAATAGTGACAGATCATGTCATCATTAAAACGGGAGTATAGTAAAATCCATGCCTAAATCCAAGAGACTGCTGGAATTAATGCTGACCGTCAATCGCAAACGGAAGTTCACCGTCAAGCAGCTTGCCCAGGAGTTTGGCGTATCTACGCGAACGATCCTGCGAGATTTGCAGGAGCTAAGCGAGCTCGGTGTGCCCCTGTATTCGGAAGTCGGTCCACATGGTGGCTACCAGGTGCTAAAGGAAAGAATCTTGCCCCCAATTGCTTTCACTGAAGAAGAAGCCGTCGCCATCTTTTTTGCCATTCATGCGCTGCGCCACTATTCCTCACTGCCTTTCGCCGCAGAAGCTTCTTCGGCCTTGAAAAAGTTTTATCAGTTCATGCCGCAAGACGTCCGAGATCGGATAGAGCAAATGCGAAACCGTGTTGATTTCATTACACCGACCAGACAAGCCAGCTCACCGTATTTACCCGTCCTCCTCGACGCAGCGATCCTGCAAAATGTACTCCGCATCGATTACGAATCCAAAGATAAACGGGCTGCTCGCCATATACAGCCGATTGGCATCTATACAAGAAATGGCCTGTGGTACTGCCGCGCTTATAGCTTCCAAAACGATGATATTCGCGTATTTCGCTGTGACCGTATCCATTCTGCGGTTCCATCCGACACAAAGCCGAGGGATCTATGGCATATGCACCTCGGTAACAGCCCCAGCAATCACGTAGAAGAGCAGGAGCAACTCGTACTTTTGACAGAGCTGACCAAAACGGGCGTACAGGCATGTGAGGCTGAACCAGGCCTAGTAGCCCAGCTCCATATTCGAGAGGATGGAACCGGCTGGCTGGAAGGCAGCATAGCGAAGCGAGACGTGCTGTATTTTGCCAAGTTCTTCATCGGCGTGGGAAAAGACGTGACGGTAAAGCATCCACCAGAGCTTTTGGACTGCATGAAAAGCTATTTGTCAGAGCTCTCGTCTCACTATTCGTTTTCTTGAACACATTGGAAAAACAAAAAGCCAGGGCCAACACTCCCTGGCTAATGCATGTTACACGTTACAGCAGTCCTTCCTCTTGCGCTTTTTGTATCGCATCATCCCGGTTCCGCACACCGAGCTTGTCATACAGAGCTGAGGCATAATTACGTACTGTCCCGTCTGACAAATACAGCTTGGCTGCGATCGTTTTATAGCGCATGCCTTTGGAAAGCATCTGCAAAATCTCCCGCTCCCGCTTCGTTAACCCATAAAAATTATCATCTTTTCCGCTTATTTGTGATGCAACGAGCAACTCTTTCTGCTCGTTTCCTGGCTGTGCATCCAGCATTTTATGAAACAAGTCCTGAGCAATCATCGTACCACCTCGATAAACGAGGCGAATCGTTTCCGCAAGCTCACGCGATTCAATCGATTTCAACAGATAGCCGTCTGCACCACTGCGCATGATTTCCTTGGCTTTCTCGGTATCCTGAAACGTAGACAGGACAAGGACACGAATATCTGGCCATTTTTCCTTCAACCGTTTTGTCGCAGTGATCCCGTCCATATTCGGCATCTCGAGGTCCATCAGCACGAGATCGGGTTCCAGCTCCTCGCACAGCTCCAGAGCCTGCGCCCCATCCTCGGCCATCCCTACTACTTGAAGATCCCGCTGTCCCTCAAGAATAGTGCACAAGCTTTCCCGAATAAACGAGTGGTCATCCACAATAAACAAACGAATGATTCTATCATCGCTCTCTACCAGCCTCGGAACTGAACACGTAACGAGTGTTCCTTCTCCCCGCTCTGAGTATATGGATACTCTTCCTTGCAAATGAGCGGCCCTTTCCTTCATCGCTGTGATCCCGAAGCCATCCTTCCCATTTTCCACCCCGTGACCATTATCCTGTACTTCCAGCCTCGTCTGTTCCGGCTCAAAATGCAGAGAAACGACAATGCTTGTCGCTTGACCGTGACGTACGGCATTCGTCAAAGATTCCTGCAAGCAGCGAAACAAGGTCATTTTCACCTGCTTACCCACTGGATACTCTTCCCCGATCGTCCGAAACCGCACATTCACGTTGGCATGTGTCTGAAACTCCTCCGCAACCTGCCTCAGCGTATGAACCAATGGAAGCGTCTCTTGTGGTGACTCCATCTGATGCAAGTACCCTCGCACTTCCTCCATGCTTTTTCGAGCGAGCTGTAAAAGGGAATCGAGCTTTTGCTCCCCTTCCTGCGACGCCACATCCGGACGCAAGGTTTCCAGCCCCATGATAATCGAGGTATACGAATGCCCCATCGTGTCATGCAGGTCCTTGGAAAGCCGATTTCGCTCCTCCAACAGCGTCACTCTCTCGATTTGGGTGAGGTACTGCTCCAACACACTATTTTGCTTGCGGATTATTTCATTTTGCCGATGATTGACGATGAGCAAATGAAAGACAAATCCGATCACATAAGCAAGGCCGACCTGCAGAAAAATCCCCCACACATCAATTTCCCGCGAAAACAGCATCATCAGCAGCGGAAGTAAACCAATCGTAATCGGAGCAGACCAGCGATATGATTTCTCCGCACTATTGGCAGCAATCAAAAAAGCTGGTGTCAAAAACGTAAGGTACGCCTCAGGAAACAAAGACGTGAGATAAAGGGATAGTCCGCCAAACAAGAGCATTTCTGCAATCAGGTAATAGCGGTAGCTCAGCATTAAACAGATCCACGGGACGGAAAAAGCCATAATTCCCCAGAGTACAACGATCCATAAGGGCAAAGTAAGATAATCTTCAAATTGTATAGTCGTAACGGTGAGTGAAGAGCAAATGAACAGTCGTATTAAAAACATCACCCAGTCATACCAGGCCCATTGTTTTACGATATCTAACAAACCATCATCTCCTAATTGCTTTGAACATCAAGCGCGTGTACCCACCAATGATCTGTACGAGTCCGTTCCCAATCTTGGAGCACCCGATCATGAGTATGAATCCCACAGCCATAATTTGCAATGCCCTCAGCTCTGAATCCACAGGAATCCCGAAAACATATAACTCCAAATACGGATAGAGTAACGGTACGAACGCAAACAAAACAGGTCCAATGTAGATGAGCACTCCGATCACCAGACAAATGCACCCTAGGATGAATTTTTGCATCAGCCAATAAACCGATATCCAATTTTTCCTATTCGTTAATTCCACCTTTGCCTGTCTCCATTGATTTCCCTCTGCTCTTTGTCTGGCTGCCAACGGCTCAATAGAAATATCGGTGTAAATCTTCGTCTGAATACGTTCATGCTGGACAAAAGCCTGGGTTGTACGCAGCACATTGGTGAGCAATGGAATTCCCACTACGGTAAATGACAATGCCAAGCCAAGCACGATACTGATCAAGTAAAAACAAAAGTAAAATACACCCGAACCAAATGTATACAGCAAAAAGATAACATTTTGAACGTTACGTATGATCGCTCTTTTCATCTAAACTAACTCTCTCCTGTCTGTACCTTTTCCGACACACTGATGACGGTCTGCCCTTACCGTAATCCGCTGCGCGTCACATGAGCCAGTGCCAAAATGTCATATGACATCAAAATACCGCAGCTTTTTTGTAAATCGGAAAAGTAATGACAGGAAGTAACTACCGAGTATGACACGAGCTTTGCCATACTGTGCTCAAGCGCTCACTCTCCGAGTCGGATGCGCCAAAACGTGTTGCCAAAACAAAAAGGAGAATCGACATGAAAAAAGCTATTCAAAAAATGAGTCTCACTGTTTTTCTGCTCTCCACGACCTTGATTGCCGCATGCACGCATACGCTTGGTGCTGTGGAATCAAAACAGACTGCTTCCATTGCTGAAACCAGCATAAAAGGACCAGCGGATGCCAAAGAAGTAGAAGCATTTGCTGATCCACTATTTGCAGCTAAAATGAAAGAATTTAATGTGGCTGGTTCCAGCTTTGTTGTCGTTCGTGATGCCAAAGTCATCGTGAACAAAGGCTACGGCTTTGCTGACAAGGAAAAGAAAATCCCTGTTGATAAAGACACGGTGTTCCAAATTGGCTCCGTATCGAAAACCTTTACCGCCTTGGCTGCCATGCAGCAAGTCGATGCGGGTAAAATTGACCTGCATCGCAATATAGAGGAATATCTCGGTGGACTAAAAATTCCTAATAAGACAGGAAAACCTGTCACCATGTACGAATTGCTCACCTACACACCCGGCTTCGAATTGCCGGACGAAACTACCTTTACCGGTCCACAATACATCGGGCAGGACATCTCTATGGATGAATTCCTTCCAAAGCACATGCCGACCGTCATCCGACCACCTGGCGAAGTCTATACGTATGATAATACAGGATTCTTACTCGCTGGCTACGCCGTGGAAAAAGCAAGTGGAATCCCCTTTGCCCAGTATATGGATGAAAAAGTGTTTGAGCCTCTCGGAATGGCCTCGACCAGTGTACGTTTGAAGCCTGAGCTCATGAAGAGAATGGCTGCCAATTACTATAATACTGGCGAGCAACGTCCGCTAGAAGGACACGCTCCAACTGATGGTCCGCAGGGAAGCATTATATCAACAGCAGAAGACATGGCAAAGTACATGATCATGCAGCTGCAAAACGGAAAATTTGACGGCAAGGAAATCGTCAGCCAGAAAAGCTTGGATTTGATGCATACGCACCAGATTTTCGCGGATGACATCCCGATCACAACCGTAGGCTTTGAAAACTATTTTCCAGAGTATACAAATGGTCAGCACGTTGTTTTGAAGGGCGGAAACATGCCAGGCCATTCTTCCCTGATGGTTTTGATCCCGGAACATAAAACCGGCTTTTTCATGTCCTACAACAATGATTCAATGGTTAGCGCTGATATTTACAAAGAATTCATGGATCATTATTTCCCAGAAACAGAAAAAAAAGCTGAGCCTGTTTACTTGCCCTTGAGTGAAGCGGATGCGCAAAAATATTTCGGGCTGTATCAAAATACGCGTGCCTATTGGACACGCAATTCTATTACCTATGAGAATGGATCACTCGTGCTTGAGAGTGAGGCAACCGGTAAACAAAAGCTGCGAATGATTCACCCATTGCTATTTGTAGATGAGGAAGGCGAAAAAATCGCGTTCAAGGAAGGCAAAAACGGTAACATCAAATACTTCTATTATACAACGGAAAAAGGCGTTAACCTTGCTGGCGAATCACAAAAAATGGAAATGGAAATGGAAAAGACCTACTCAGACGTCCCTAACACTAGCAGCTATAAGACCCCTATCAACAACCTCAGCGCCTTTTCCATTATGGGAGCGAAATCAGGAAGTAAATTTGATCCTACAGGGCCCATGACACAAGGCGAATTTGCTGACGCCCTGATCAAAGCAGAAGGCCATTACGTAATGGCCGGGAGTGAAGACGGGCTTAGACAGCAATTGGCCGCGGGCATCCCTCATTTGAACCCAGCGGCACCAATCACGAGACAAGTCGCTGCTGTCATGATTCAAAACTTGAAGCAGCTTGAGCCTGTGGCAACCAGCAAAGTGACGCTGCAAGACACAGCTGACACATGGGCAGCAGATGCGATCACTGCTCTTGTTTCACAAGGCATCGTCGATCCTGATACGAAGATAAACGCAGATGGCTCTTTCACATTCCGCGCAAAAGATTTACTGAAGCGCCAAGAAGCCAGCGCCTTGCTTGATTTAGCGTTTGGCTACTATTCGCTGCCGATTAAACGATAAAGAGCATTTTCCTCTTTTTGGGATAAAGTAGGGAGTTGTTGTACACCCTACTCCTTTGAGGGAGGTGACTGGTCGTGGAAAATAGCGATAAACACAACGGACAAGCTGAGCAAAAAACGACAAGCGAATTAAATGAAAAGGAAATCGAGCTTCAGCATCAATATCAAATGTTCCCTACCCCAGATGAAAAACGTGCTTCAAAAGTAATTACCGAGCTAAAAGATTAAAGATACGAAGAAAAAAGAATGGGAAACTCTCTCCCCCATCCTAAGGCTGCCCTAAAGCTCGGCAGCCTGTCTTCGTGTAAAATCGGGTAGGAGGCTACCCATTAGTTGAGTAGCCGACCTCCCACACCACCGTACGTACCGTCCGGTATACGGCGG
>NZ_CANMZW010000050.1 GCF_947502445.1 uncultured Brevibacillus sp. | reverse complement strand
CCTGATAAACCGGGAATTGGTTATGAACCGAATCGCGAAGTTATTCAACAGCTTACAGAGTATGAAAAAACGTATTCTTAAGTAAGTCAAGGTGGCAAAAGGGGACTACGTTCCCCTTTTCCTATACTAGATATTATCTGAATCTTAAATAAAAGGGGGTAAAGGTAAACTATGAAGAATAGTATTCAAATTGCTGGTGCTTTTATCGGGTTGATTGTTGGAGCAGGGTTCGCTTCTGGTCAAGAGATTTTACAATTTTTCACAAGCTTTGGGTGGATGAGCATTATTAGTACCTTCATCGCAACTGCTCTTTTCGCCTTTTTAGGGATGAATCTAACTCAACTTGGGAGCCGCTTGCAGACAAAGTCTCATAAAGATGTGATTTACTATATATGCGGTCCTTACCTCGGTATTGTTGTCGATGTGATCATAACGTTCTTTTTATTTGGCGTAACGGTTGTCATGATGGCAGGAGCCGGTTCAATTTTTGAACAGCAGTTCGGAATTCCAAGCATCGTTGGAAATATCGTGATGACAATACTAACAATAGTAACCGTTTGTCTTAATATTCAAAAAGTAATTTCCATCATCGGACTCGTTACACCGTTTTTGCTAGCGCTTGTCATCATTATAGCTGGCTATTCTTTTATAACGATGGATGCAAGCTTCTCTGAATTGCAACAAATCGCAGAAAAGCAAAACGCAGCTGCAACGAATTGGGGATTAGGAGCTCTATTATACGTTTCCTATAACATCGCAGCAGGAGCAGCCATGCTAACTGTGATGGGAGGAACGGTAAAAGACGAAAAAACGGCGGGTGTAGGGGGGATACTTGGCGGTGTGGGATTAGGTATTCTTATATTGCTCATTAATCTAGGTATGCTGACCAAGTTGAACAAAATATCAGGTGTAGATATGCCAATTCTTTTCTTGGCAAACGAGATTTCGCCGTTATTTGGGTTGCTGATGTCTCTGGTATTATTAGGAATGATCTATAATACTGCTGTTGGGATGCTCTATGCTTTTACAGCAAGGATAGTTAAACCTGAATTACCAAAATTCAAAACATTCGTTATCCTGTTCGGGATGGCAGCATTTGGGGCAAGCTTCATTGGATTTATTCAATTAGTAGGAACTGTTTACCCTTTAATAGGTTACCTCGGGTTTACCCTTATGGCATCTATTATCGTTACCTGGCTTAAAAAGAAACAGAGAATGAAGAACGCTAGTAACGGAATGCACACATAACTGGAGGACGTTGGAGATACTGGTTGAGGCATCATTGCAAATCAGGTAGTTCATTAGCCGGATTTGTTGGCTATGTCCAATATACATTTATCAGAGGCGGGTCTACTCCATAAACTTGCGATTGCTTGGACTTCCATCTCGCAATAAGGTCCGCATACGTCGTTACCTTTTGCTACCCGACCCAGAATATCCAGGTATTCTACTTAATGCACTGGGTACTGACACATTCAAAGTAAAAATTCCTTTTTCATCCATTAAATGAATGGTTCTAGTTCCTTGAATCAAGCTTCTTGCATATCAGATTCCTTAAATATGTTTGGCATCCAAAAAAATACTCCCAATTCGGGATAATTATACGTCCACCCAAGCTTACGAGTTGCAAAGAGTTAAAATTTAAAAACCAAGAGATCTTGAGAAAATTAACAAAGGAGCGGCTTAGATTTCAGCCGCCCCTTAACTATATATGCTGTATTGTCATACGTGATCGACACTGTACTTCTTGATTTAATGGTGGTGATGGGCATGTGCATCCGGTGCGCCTGCTTCTGTAGTGCAAAGTATGGATTTATCGTGTCTATGCTGTTCGGACTCAATCTGCAAAGTAGAGTGAGCAATGTTCTTGTGCTCCAGCATATGCTGGATGTTTTGCAAAAGGGTATCGGACTCGTACACCGTTCTGTCTCCAGCGACTACAATATGGGCAGTAAGTGCGTTGAAGTTGCTGGTAATAGACCATATATGGACGTCATGTACGGCTTTTACGCCTTCTATCCGCGAAATGGATTGTACAACTTCCTCCAAATTGACGTTGCGTGGCGTTCCTTCCATTAATACATGCAGGGATGACTTGCTGACAAAGTAACCGCTACGAAGAACGAGAATCGCCACGATTACGCTGGCAAGCGGGTCTGCCCAACCCCAGCCGAAGAACATCATAAGTAAAGCGGCAATTATCGCCCCGATAGATCCCAGCATATCGCTGATGACGTGCATATAAGCACCTTTCATGTTGAGGTTGTGCTCCGTATCGCTCCCGCGCATCATAATCCAAGCAACGAGTATATTTATGAGCAGTCCAATACAGCTGATGACCAGCATTCCTAATGTAGCTACCTCAGGCGGATTTATAAACCGTTCTATCGCTTCGTAAAAAATGTATAAGGCAATCGCAACCAGGGTAATGCCATTAAGCGTTGCAGCTAAAATTTCAAATCTCCTATATCCATAGGTTTTCCCTTTATTGACAGCCTTCTCTCCAAACTTAAAAGCAAGCAAAGCGATCGCCAACGCAATGGAGTCCGATAACATATGACCGGCATCCGAAATCAAAGCCAGACTATTGGTAATATATCCTCCAAATGCCTCTACAAACATATAAGCGGTAATGATCAAAAAAGAGATCAACAACACTTTTTTGTTGTTGTGCCCGTGACTATGATCGTGATCGTGATCGTGATGATGTCCACCCATATCATGCTACCTCCTTTTCTAGTTAAACACATGATGATTTGTTCATATGTGTAATATCTCCCATCGAAGGACACTCATTTAGCTTCGATAGTTACATCCGGTTCGAACTTATTGAAAATCTTCTTCGCTTCTTCAAGAACAGCGATGAATTTATCGTCTGGAGCTACCAGAATCATCTACTGACCCATAAAATTTTACATCGGTGACATGGGGTAACTTTTTGATGCCGATTTCGATTTTGGAGATGCAATTAGCGCAAAGCCAGATTTTGCAGTTATGTCTTCTTCACGAGAACTTCTCCTTTCCAGTTTTAAAATTCCTAATACAATCAATCCATATTACGATCAAATATTCGTTTGAATGTTTGTGTGATCAGTATATATTCACTGTATGTTGGCGTCAATAAGTTACAAAAAGTACGACCAATCGGGCTAAAAGCTCGACCACTTGGATTAATTTAATGTGTAGTTACGAAAAAAACTACGAGGAGTTGGAAAAACGGAACACGCTTCCTTTTAAGTACGAACCGATTGTTGAACAAAATAGCCACCTTCAATTTGCAATGGAGATGGCACATGTCGAGTATAATCAGGCGGGTGTGTCTGTTTCTGATATGCTGAAGAAAGTGGAAAGCTTGGCTACAAAGGGGACCCAAAAAGGAAGAAATGGAACCTAGAGAGAATCGCCAAAAGCAGGAACATTGCAAAAACGTAAACTTAGGCGATCGGAACCGGTACTTATGTTGCGTGGAAGTGGCGGATGTAATGTTGATGCGGGGTGATTTGAACAGTATTACGGACGCCATAATTCATGACATGAAACAAGTTGACATAATTGGCTTGCTTATAACGACATTCTTGGTTGCTTGCGGCAGGCTTATCGGGGAATCCATGACATCCTCATGGCAAAATAGATCAGAAAGTAACGGACAAGCGTATCAAACTCATCCGTCACTACCTGAGCGAAGAGGGCATGACGGTTCTAAAGTCCGCTTCTTGCTATGAGTGGGGCCCGATTCTGATAAACAAGGTTTGTATTGCGTTTATATCTTCTGTTGCACCAAGGCGCACGCACCGAACGCGCACATTGACTCGAATTTGCAATACATGACCTCTTTAACTAGTTGCTATGATCGGCCCTTGGAGCTTTGATACTTTGCTCGATATTCAAAAGGGTTCATTTGATAAACTTCTTTAAAAGCGGCCCCAAATTTACTCTGATTTCTATACCCTACAGACAGTGCAATATTCATGATGCTTATTGGCGTCTCCCGTAGCATGGAGGCGGCTTTTCGGATTCGAAAATCTTTCATATAGGCAGAAATCGGGACACCAAACACCCCTTTAAAGGTGGCTTTTAAAGTAGTGGGACTGATACAATACATCCTTGAAAGTTCTGTGATCGTAAATTTTTTTTGAAATTCCTCCGTAATTTTCTTTTCAATCTGCTTAATCGTATCAACATGTTGCCGTGCATAAAAATTCTTTTGCTCCTCACTAGCTACATCAAAATAATAAAGATAAATAAGAACCTCCCATAATTTGAGACGGTAATAGGTTTTTCTTGCCTCGATAGGAATCGAGTACATCCCATCAAAGAGAAGTCGAAGTTCCTCTTTTGCCTGTATTAAAAAGCACTCATCATCAAGAAAAAAGCGTTTAAAAAGCGCATAAATGTCAATCGGGATATCAGGCAGATTGTTCGGTAATTGGTCTGGAATCTTGCCTAGATCAATCGTGATATTTATGCCCCTATAATATCCTAGCGGAAATTCAATGCAGCTGCTGTGATTGTGCATATTATGCATGAACATATCGCCTTCTCCGATATATTGAAGGCATCCATCCTTCATTCTGCATTCATATCGTCCCTCCAGACAGTGATTTATTTCGACTATATTGTGGCTTGAGTAAGTTGGTACATAAACTCTTGTTTGAATGTCCACGTAAACAACTTCAACTCCAGGCAATACAGAATAAACGGAAGCCGTACCTTGCCCATCGTTGGAATCCAGGCGGTAAACAGTATGGTGACTGTTTTGTTCAATAATCGTGCTCGTACTTATATGTGAAAAGGAGGTATGTTCCATTTTTCCAACCCCTCGAGAATTTTTTCATGATATACACCATTAATTTAATCCAATCAGACGAGTTTTTAGCCCGATCAGTCGTACTTTTTGTCATTTATTGACGCCAACATACAGAGAAAATATACTAATCACGCAAATATTCAAACACATATTTGATTGTAATGTAGATTGATTGATTTGGCAATTTTAAAACTGGAAAGGAGAAGTTCTCATGAAGAAGACATACAAACTGCAAAATCTGGATTGCGCAAATTGTATCTCCAAAATTGAAGATGGCATTAAAAAGTTGCCTGAGGTCACTGATGTGAAAGTAAATTTCATGGGCCAGAAGTTGATTTTGGAAGCCCCGGATGATAAATTCAACGCCGTTTTTAATGAAGCGAAGAAGATTTTCAATAAGTTCGAACCGGATGTAACTATCGAAGCTTAATGAATGTCTTTCGATTGGGGTTCATACAACTAGCAGCATTATAACATTCAAATGCCAATTGGGAAGAAGCGGTGGTTGTGGTAACACAGCTACTGCTTTTTCTAATAAGGGGAGGATTTCTGCTCTTACAGGAGAGTCGGTCCCACGCGAAGTACAGGTCGGAGAAAACGTGGATGCTGACGCGGTAGGGAAAAAGGTCGCCGCCGCCCTCAAACTAGACAAAGCCTACACAGAGCTATTGCCTGCAGATCGCCTGTCCTCGCAAGAGCAGATATCGGTATTGCCATGGGGGGTTGGGTTTTTCCTCTATGTGGGGAGCTGTATTTGCCGATGTAGGCATTTCTGTCATTGCCATTATTAATGCTATTCGTGCACTGAACGTGAAGAAATTCAATACGCCAATACCAGAGGCATTAAATCAAGAAGTGATTAAGGAAGCCCATTCTCTGGACAACTCATTTGGAAAAAATCATCTACCATCTTATGAACCAGATTTGCCCTTTCGTTATCGGCAAGTGAATAATAAACTTCCTTGCGGGCACGTCTGCTGCGAATCAGTCCGTGAAGTTTTAATGTTTTAAGGTGATGAGAAACAGAAGCGGGACTCATGCCAAGAGCGGCGGCAATATTGTTCCCGCATTCATCGCAATGGCAGAGCAGCCAAAGAATTCGAAGGCGTGAGCCATCACTGAGCTGTTGGAAAACAGCGGCGGCGTCTAGAAAATAGTCCACTTCAGGCATTTTATTTAAAATAAATCTACTGTCTTGACAGTGGTCATGAAGCATTCCTTCATTTTTTATCATATTTTACCCAAAACCAAGTTAAGCACCAACCTCAAAGAGTGGGGTTAAGAGTTCAAGAAATATCGTTCCAAAGTTCAATTAATCTCTTCCGTTTAACCGTATTTCACAAGGTATAGCGGTGAATCCAAAATCAAACTAGTAAAGGCAATGGCCAGTGGTGAAAAGTGTGTCAGTTAGCTTTCAGAAATTGCTCTATAGGTCAACTTTCACAATATCCTGCCCGTCCCTCGGTTTTAAGGGTTTATCTTACGTATTCTCACTCATTTGCAGGATTTCATCATCTTGTATTACAGGTGAGAGAATATGAGGAAACAAATAGACGGGGTAAGTAATCGATCGTTCTTGCTTCAATAGACGATGCAGTGAATCGGAATCAGGGGGTGCTCAGAGCCATCTCCTTTTGTTGATGTTTATTAAAACATTCAAACACACATTTGACTGTAAAGAATATCTGGAGTATGATGATACTATATTCAAATAAACGCTTGAATGATAAGGTTGCTTAATTGACTGAAAAAGATACATGTGATCTGTATTGTTTTAAGTGGCTTACCCTATGGATGGCGATTTTCGTCGAAATGGGGGCAACCTTAATTGTTACAATCGATAGTTTACGACTGTTACAAGTCAAAGATGGTGAACAAGGCTAAGAACCAAAAAGCGCCTATGTCCATTTTCTCGGAGAAAATATAGCTACTAGGAGAGAGGTCTTTATGCAATCGTATGACATTATTGTGGTTGGTTCGGGTCAAGCGGGACTTGCTGCGGGTTACTTTTTAAAGAAAAAAGGGTTGTCTTTCGTTTTGCTCGAAAAGGGTAAAGAAGTGGGACAGACATGGAAAAATCGTTATGACAGTCTGGTTCTGTTCACGCCGCGTTTTTACAGCTCGTTGCCAGGAAAGACCTTAGAGGGCGATCCGAACGGATACGCGGCAAAAGACGAAATCGCTGATTATTTGCATTCATACGCTAATCAAATTGAGCTTCCGATTCATTTTCAAACTGAAGTGACGGCGCTTAAGCAATCATCGACGGGATTCCTACTTGAAACCAATCAAGGGGACTATGCGGCAAAAAACGTTATTATCGCCACCGGACCATTTCAGCAACCGCTCATACCCCAAATGGCTGATGCGTTGCCCAAGGATATTGTTCAGATCCATACCGCTCATTATCTGAATCCATCCTCATTACAAGACGGCCCGGTAGTGGTCATAGGCGCTGGAAACTCCGGAGCGCAGATTGCTGTTGAGCTTGCCAAGGAAAGAGAAGTGTATTTATCCATTGGGCATAAAATGAAATTTATGCCTTTGCAATTGATGAATAAAAGCATTTTTTGGTGGTTTGGCAAGATCGGATTTTTGAAAGCTAATATTCATTCCAAAATCGGCAAATGGTTAAGTAGACAACATGATCCGATATTTGGATTTGAATTAAAAGAGGCCATTCAAAAAGGAGCGGTTAAGCTAAAACCAAGAACGAAACGCATCCAGTCTGATGAGATTGTGTTTGCCGACCATAGCACAGTAAAAGTAAGAAATATCGTTTGGGCCACAGGTTTTTATCCCGAATACAGTTGGATTAAAATCCCTCAAAGTTTAAATGAAAAAGGCAAACCCATACACCATAGAGGCATCAGTCCTGTTTCCGGATTGTATTTTGTTGGACTGCCTTGGCAATACCGACGAGGCTCAGCGTTGATTGGTGGAGTTGGCCAGGATGCCGAATTTATAGTGCAGCAAATCATAGAACATCAGAAATAATGAAGATCCCTGTTTTTTCTGTTCAAACGGAACTATTGGTTTCCCGACTATTTTTTAATTAGGGGTAGTATAGCGTAGCTGACACTAGGGGCAAACGCATGTTAATACGAGGGGATACTTAGACTCTGTATCCCGAGTCCTGTTAGAGAGTCACATTAACGAGAATAATAAACTTCTGCAAAATATACCTAACCCTTGTACTGTAATTTAAGAGAAATAATAATGTGCAAAGTTACACTTAATATAAATGGAATGTCTTGTGAGTCTTGCGTTCCTATGGATATTTATCACAACATTACTTTTGAAAAAGGCTGAAAGAGTATGGTTGAAGTCCTGAAAGTGTCGAAATATCCATGCTCTTCCTGCCAAAAAGGACGAGCGACGCAGTACTGTGATTTTGTAATCGGGTATGCTTGGACTTACGCAAAGTACTAAAAAGGATGAGACACTACCTTTTAATAGTTAGTGCCTTACAAGTGAAAATAATCTCAAATTCGAGCATGCGGCGGAATATCATCTTTAGCTGCCGCTGCTTTTTGCGCAGATCCTGCATTACAGCACTGAGCTGTCTTAAATGTTTTTTCAAACTGAATGACTTGGGGTCATACAGTCAGGGTTCTAGCACCTTTGGCTAGAAGCATGGAATAAGGGACCTATCACGAGCGATATACGGGCGTTCGGCAATGATGTGCAGTTGGACACGTCTTGAAGAATTATTTCCCTGTTCGCTCGAACTGAAAATGGGTCGGCTCCTGCCACGAATCCTTAGTCACAAGCAAATGCCTGCTCGTTGGTGCGAAACTTTTTACTTTAAACGTGCCAGAGTGAATTATCCAAGGGAAGTTGTGAGTTTATCTACTCACCTGTGGCTACTGAGTGCATGGCTAAGACTTGTCTGTCATGTATTTTAGCAGCCATTTTTTGTATAGGTCGCAGTTGTCAGTGGCGACTGTTTCTTTTCATAACCTCTGGCTGAATCAGTACAGGAAGGAGAGGGGCATGACGAACGAAATGAGTATGGATGAACAAAAAGGGATTGACGCTTAGTAATTTGGTGCCATATTATATGGTCAGGAACTAAAAAGGAAGGCAGGTGAATCGTTGGCAATGTTTATTTTTGGTGATCTTGCTTCAGACATCCTTTTAAAAGAAATGCAGCATGAACTAACAGAAGATGATATTTCCGGGGCAGAAACATGGCTATACCTCTTAAAAACCGCTAACGACATGTACACTTCCATGGGGAAGTACCTAGCCAAATTCAATTTTTCACAGGCTAAGCTTTTTCTACTGATGATCCTTTACACCAATCAGCAGCTTAGAGAAGAAGAACTGACGCCATCCGAATTGGCAGATCGAACAAACGTGACGAGAGGGACCATTACTGGTCTTTTGGATGGTCTGGAGCGAGAGGGCTATATTCAGAGGCGCAATCATCCGTATGATCGCCGGAAAATAACGATCTATCTTACGGAGTCTGGCAGGAACTTGTTGCTTTCCATTTTCCCAGAGCAGCTGTTACGGATACGGACTGTATTGGAAGAGACTACAGCAGAAGAGAGAAATATATTGATCAGGCTGCTCGGAAAAATCCAGACAGGGATAACTCGATTAGAGTAATCCTTTTTTTTGCAAAAGTAGTTTGGTGGTCAATTTTATACCACCAAATCATTTTTAGACGAATATAGATGAATTCTTGTGTGGAGGGTTTTACATGAAAAGAAATCTGGTTTTTGCTGGAGTTTTGGTCATTTGTCTGATCGGAGGCGGGTTTTTACTGACTACGAACGGAAAAGATGCAGTTAGTGTGGCGGCCAAGCAAAAAGAGAGTATTTTGACGGCAGAGCAGGTAAATATCTCTTTTCAACAAGTAGGAGGACGTGTGACCCAAGTAGAGGTGCAGGAAGAACAACGAGTGAAAAAAGGAGATGTGCTCATGCTCCTAGATCCAACCGATCTGGATTTGCAAATCGCCAAGGCGCAGAAGGAATTGGAACAGATGGACGTCAAGATCACGCAAATCCAGGATTCTGTACGAAATGGCGGGCAAAAAGTAACCACACAGGAGCTTCAAGCGAGATTGGGGGTCGAGTCTGCGGTAACCAGCCAGCGACAGATAAACAAAGGGGCACGGGATGAGGATTTGCGCCGCCAAGAAATTGTTGTAAAAGATGCGCACAAATCATTAGAAAATACACAGCTTACATACGATCGGACGAAAAAGCTGTTTGACGAGGGAGCGGTGGCAAAGGCAAGTTTGGACAGCGCAGAGACTGCCTTATCCACGGTCCAGAATACTTTGGCCCAGCAAGAAGAGATTCTGAAAAAGCTCAAGGCAGGGGCTACAGCCGAAGAAAGACAGCAAGCCAGCATCGCCGCGGAAAAAGCGAAAACAGTGCTCTCGCAAGTGGAGCAAGCCCGCGATGATTTGATGAATAACGCAATGAATGCAGATATTTTGCAAAAGCAAAAAGAAGCGGCTGACATTCAGTTGAAAACGCTCCAGACACAGCGGGAGCGAATGACATTGAAAGCACCGCAAGATGGTAAAGTTATTAAAGTAGTGCCGAAAGTCGGAGAGAATGTGGCAATAGGGAGTACCGTGGTTCTGCTGGAGACGGATAGCCTTTTCTACGATATCTATGTTTCCGAGACACAAGTACCTAATTTTAAGGTCGGAGCACAGGTGAGAGGACATGTCCTAGCCCTAAACGAGGACCTTACAGGAGATGTGCGCTTCATTACAGCTGCACCGCAATTTGCCAATCTGCGAATGAGTAGGGAGAAAGGACAGGCGGACTTGAGCTCTTTCCAAGTGCGAGTCTACTTAGAAAGAGTGGACGATTTGCTTCCGGGCATGACAGTGGAGGTGAAAGTGGATGAAATCCCTGCGCGATGAATTCTCGAATATATGGAAAGGAAAATTTATTACACTTGCCCTTATTGTTCCGCTGATCGTTGCGGCCGTGTTTGGCTATATATTCAGCAACAGCCAGATTACGGAGGGGAAACTGGCTGTAATTGATCAGGACAACAGCTCGTACAGCAGGCAGCTGATAGATCGACTGGATGCTTCCCAGTACGTGAATGTAGCAGCGGTTTTTCTGCATGCGGTGAAGCCTGATGTGCTGTTCTATAATGAAGATTTTATGGGAGTTCTATACATACCACAGGGACTGGAGCAAAACCGCTACAAGGGGGTTCAAAGCAATATCGGCCTGTTCGTTGACAACGCGAATGCTGTAGCGGTCGGCACGTTGCGTACGGGAGTTGCCGAAGTCATCTCGACAGAAAATATCGTTTCTTCAATGGGGCGTTTAAAAGCAATCGGAATGAACGATGACCAGATAAATGCAACCGTCACGAGTATTTCCCTGCAACAGCGACTCCTGTTTAATCCAACGACAGATCCGATCAACTCCAATGTTATCGGGTATGTCATGCTGGTTTGCCTGGGGATCTACACCTTTCAATGCTTGCAAATTATTCCGCGGCTCCGTGTGGAGGGGAGACTTGGAGCTGAGCTGGATAATCCGGTTGCCTTACTCAGCCGTGTGATCCCATATGCCCTGGTCGGGACGGTTGGGCTCTTTTTCTCGCTGGGCGTCCTAAAGGTGTTGGGCTCCTTTCGCTTTACAGGTAATCCATGGGAGTTTTTGCTGCCGCTATTCCTATACTCGGTCGTAGCGGGATTGCTGCCCATGCTGGTAAGCTGGAACGTAGCCACTCCAGCGAAGGCGGCTATCCGGGTACCTCCTTTTCTCTTATCGTCGATGCTGCTCGGGGGAGTGCAGGCGCCTGTTGCCTTGTTGCCCACTGCCTTGCAGTACGTTGGCAAAGTAATCCCGTTTACCTGGCTGTTCACCTTTATCCGCGGGATGGGTTTACGAGGAGGAGAGTTGTCCTATTTTCAAAAAGAAATCGGTGCGCTGCTGCTATATGCAGCGATTTTGGCCTTGCTCCTGATTCTTTGTATGCTGCGCGAAAAACGAAAGCTTGGACTGAAAAAGAAAAATACGAATAATCCAGCTCTGGTTAATAACTGACTTATCCTTATACAAAGGAGCATTTTTCTACTTCACTTCGTACAACAGACTTATGGAGGGCAGAAAATGAATGTTATGGATTCGGAATACTACAAGAAGTGGAAACCGATGTTTAGAGAAGAAGCGCAAAAAATAATTAATATTTTTGCGGATGAGATTTTATCCATTCATCATATCGGCAGCACTTCGGTTCCTGAGTTATCTGGTCAATCCATCATTGATATCATGCTAGTCGTAAAGGATATTGCAATAATCGACTCGTTTAATGAACAAATGGCAGGGCTCGAATATGAATGCATGGGGGAATTCAGTATAAAAGGAAAAAGATGTTACATAAAAGGAAAAAATCTCCGAACCCATCGAGTACATGTATTTCAGGAGGGGGACCGGGAAAATATTGACCGCCATTTGGCTGTAAGAAACTATCTTCGTACCCATTTTGAGAGAACAGGGCAGCGTGAGAATAGAAAAGTGAGCAGGCTTGGCATGACAGCGTATGCGAACGCCAAACAAGCATTCTTGAAAGAACTGGAAAGAGAAGAACACTGCTTTTAGCGGTGTAAACGATCGAAGGGGGAGCCGAATCAGGAGGTAGAACATGGATCACATTTCACCGAAAGAAGCGATGTTAAAGGTGAAACGGTGGTCTAAAGATACCATAGCGGCGGGTCGTCGTCATACCGTTGGGCTTAAATCAGATGGCACGATATTGTGGCGGCTGTAGGTTGGAATAAGTACGATCAATGCGATATAAACAACGGGGACGACAGAGATCCGACCTGATTTGTATACATACTTTATCCAACTAGAGGTGAATTTCGTGGATAAAAATCGCTTGAATATAAACCAAAAGTCAAGCACACTGAAGGGTAGAGGGAGTGTGAATCAAATGGCGACTTCTACCAAGTAAACGAATATTCAAAAGGACTGAAAGAGTCCGAAGAAGAAAAGGTACGTTTACATCAAGAGTTGTTTGAAAAAGCTGCTTCAGCTTTACAAACAAAGCATACCTTTATCGAGCTGATTACAAAAGGGAACGAACTCGTCAGAGAACGCGACTCTATGAAATCAATAGAGCTAGATCGGCTTAAGGTCCTAGACTCCAGCATGAAGCTGATTCGATGAGCATAAGAAAAAAGAAAAAAGGGCCACCAGCAAAATGATGTCACCATTTCCAAAGTTATATTGGAGTCTGGAGCCATCATGTTTGCCAGTTCTAGTAAAAAGAACGAGAGCAAGAAAATGGTCCCTATGCCGATCGAGAAACATGCGAAGGGAGAAGTATGAAATTTGCAAAGTACTAAATCTCAATACGAGCGGATCATTGTAACCCGCTTTCATATGCTCTCAGCTGATCAGCAAATCACGACGGTTGCACCGGGACTGACAAAAAGCTGTCTGTCCAGCGGTCTATTATCTTCTCCGACCTGCTCCAGCTCTCCTTACTTGAAGGGTACGTGAGTTATATCAGCTTAGCTTTACTGGAAGACATTCAAAAGGATACAGCTCACCATCTGTACTTGTTGTTAAGCAGCAGCACCGTACAAGAGTTTGGGCGATGCGAATTTGAATTCGATGACCTCTGCGATATTATCGGGATCAGGAAGGAACACCCCAAAGACAAGAAGAAGCAGCTTCTTAATGAGGCCATAAATGAATTGATCGATGTGAAAGTACTGGAGCGGGCCCAATTTCCAGCCAGAACGACGAAGGTATTTCTCTATCCTTCCGAATGGTTTGCTACCATTATCAGCACAGAAGGTAGAGATGACCTAGTTGACTACCGTTGGCACTGTTCGATGAAAATAATGTTTTAGACTGCAAAATAAAGTACTAGACTGACGAACTGAAGGCAAGTTATTCAACGAGCAGAATTATTCAAGATCATATCAGAAACTATGAATAGAGTTACAATAAAGGATGGTATTGTATGGTGAACAAAGGACCAAGAGTATATCTTCGATTCTTCAGAGTAGAGGATGCAGAAGCCTTGCTAGAATTAATGAATCGAAATCGAAAATTATTTGAGAAAGTTGTTCCGACGCGCAAAGAAAGCTTTTATAGCTTAGAGCACCAACAATCAATGATTGAACTGTGGATGAAAGAAAGGGAAGAAGACAAGGGGTACAGCTTCGGTATTTTTCTCAATGAAAATGACGAATTGATTGGGGAGATCTCCTTGTTCGATGTGGTTCGCGGGCCCATGTTGAAATGTATTCTAGGGTACTGCTTGGATGAAAAGCAAAATGGAAAAGGTTATATGACTGAGGCACTGCATCTCATTATGAAATTTGCTTTTAAAGAAGCGAATTTTCATCGAATCGAGGCGGGTGTGATGCCTCATAATGTAGGGTCCATTAGGGTGTTAGAGAAGGCGGGTTTTAAAAAAGAGGGTTACGCTCGCAAGAACGTTCGTATCAATGGGAACTGGGAAGATCATCTTATGTTCTCTGTACTAGCCGAAGAGTTTTTAACCTAACTGGGATCGATAGTTCAATAAGATATTCTTGGTAAAGACTCATCGTAGGAGGAAAGAATGAGTCGGTTGAAGTTTCAGAAATACTGGATCAATCAACACGCGAATCTTGTCCAGGCAAAACTCGCGACGTATCAATATGTGAAGCGTTATGTCCACAGATCCAACATCTGAAGGAGCGCCATTATGGCATCCTGTAGGCAGTCAATTTAACGGAATAACAATAATGGCATTGGGAGGAGCGTATCTCAAAGACCGATCAATACCTGCCAAATATTTGTAGAAGGAAGAAGAAGTAAACGGGGGAATGACAAGTCTGTGTGTGGTCATCCCGAATGTTGCTGCTCCTCAGAAGATGCCTTATTGCCATTCTAAAGACATGTGAAATTTCATAATAGCTAAAGGAACCAATTAGTCTAATACGAAGTCCATCCAAGAATTACATAGGGTCAAACACTTCTGTCTGATACAATATTTCAACGAACCAAAAAAGGTAACGAAAGAGGAAACCTAGTAAGGATCACTTGGTTTCCTCTTTTGTTTATTTACTGCAGAAGTGAGGTTGGCTGATTGGCTGTTGCAGAAAGTTGATTTGAATCTGCCATACCGAGTTTTACTCTCATGTCCGCATTGAGCTTATCCATCTCTTGGATGAAGTTTTTACTAGAATTTATAATTCTCCGATTTGAATCTTCGGTAATTTGGATTGCACTATACACATCATTAAATGCCTGCTGCAGTTTATTGATTGCGATACTTGGTTGCTCCAGCATCAAGGTGATTTCTTGTGTATTCTGTTTTAAGCTTTGAGCATTGGCTACCAGCATATCCTCAATTGCTTGATTGGTATTTTGTACGGCTTCGATTACCTTCTTCTGATTATTCAAAGCTAACTGAATTGCAGCGGACACTGTGACAACATTTTGCGTCATCGTAATCGCGTTAAAGACAGCTTCATCCAACTTTTCGTTATTGTCCGCTATAACATCAACAGAAGCGATGGATTGTTGTAAAATATTGATCATTTGACTCATATTTTTTACTCTTGTTACGACTTTGACCATTGCTTTTTCAAATTCGGGTTTGCGAAGTTGATTTCCAGGCTTATTGCTTTCAACTTCAAGCATCTCAAGCAACTTGTTACCAAAGTAAATACGTTTCTCTAATTCATAAATATTTTCACCTGATTTTTTCTTAATGTATTTCAAGTTAATGACATCTTCTTTTAACTTGTCACTGCCATTGAGCAAGGAGGCAATGATGTTATCAATTTGAGTTCTTACGGATTCATATTTTCGAATATAGGTGGAAATTGGGTTTTTCCCTAAGATTTTGTTGAAAAAATTGCTGATTCCACCACTTTGAAAGATTTTATTAGGATTCAATTCTTCTGTGCAAGAACGAAGCTTTAAGAGTGTATTGGGAATATCATTGTTTTTCCCATCCATCAGATCTTTCACAGGTCGTTTTAGAATTTCAAGAGATTCAGCGGCATTTCGTTGGGTGCTTTCGCCCAAATTACCCAGCTGCTCAAAAATTGAATCCATTTGGCTTTGATTATCAGTTTGCAGCTGGCGCACCACATATTCTGCTTCAGATTGGATCTTGATGATGTCTTCTTGTTTAACTAATTGGATTGCCTGTGTCGTCATAGCTAGAACACGCTCCTTAAGAGTGTTTAGTATATTTCTTTGGCATTATATTTTTCGGTAATAAGAGTAAGCTTTCTCTCCAACTCATAGATGTCGTGTTGTTCGATGGATGTAGAGATCACTTTCAGCTTTAGGTTGATGTCACGGAGACCGGCTAATAATTTTCGCCTATTATTCAGCTTGTTTTCAACACTCAGCCTCAAGAAGGGGTTGATGACACTATTCAAGTCTTTCATGACGAGCATTTTAATATCATGCTTCGTTTGCGCACTACCGAGCGTTTCTATGTAGGGGAGGAGAGTATCGATCTTCGAACAAAGGTTTGTTGTCTTTTCGGATATTTCATCATCAAGGTTGCGCTTTTCATTTTCGTTAATCACAATTTCCTTAATAATTTGTAGATACTCTCGTATTTCTGATGAGTAGGTAGATTCCGGTTCCCTTTCAGTTTGTTCACTCCCTGCTTCAATAGAAGTAATTCTCTGGTCCGGTTCTGGTACCGTTATTCCACTTAAATGCTGTTCTTTCTTTTCTGTAAAGACAAACCCTATGGCTGCTGTCAGCAACGGTATGGCTATCGTGATAAAAGTCGGAAGTATCGTGGATGCAAGTAATGCTATGAAGTATCCGGCTACAGCACCAAGGAATGCATATCTTTTTCTGTATCTAACTCCGTTTTTCATCATTCAACCTCTCTTTCTTACTTTTTTATCGGAAACCTTGTAAACCATATATAACATGACAAAAAAATATGTAAAGATGTCTATTTCGTCCTTCGACAAGAAATTCTCAAATAAGAGAGCCATCAATAGGGGAGGAACAATGAGTTGGGTATGCGATTTTACACATCCTAGTCGGGTTCCCTATATATTTTTGATTTTAGCATTTTATGGTACGATTTGTTTAGTAGAATCTCAGCTTTATATCGAGCAACTAGATATTCGTAATGCATGTAGAACGCAGTAGTGGCAAAGTATGTCGAAAATTAATTCTAGGAGGTTTGTAGGAAGCTTGAGATATTTCCAATATCTAACTAATGAGGAAAGACAAGGGATCTTTCATGTTTCGCCTGTTTCTTTTACAAAAAACTCCGAAAAGGAGATTCTAGCCCATGGCATTGGTCCTTTGCTTTATATGCCTGGTACTCGAAACCAGATCGCGGATGAAATCATTTCGACTAAGCATCGTAGCCTTGTTTCGATGGTCATTTGTTTAGAAGATGCTATCGGTGACAATCAGGTAGCAGAGGCGGAGAGTACACTTGTTGCACAAATGAATCAGTTGGCTCTAGTGACTAATAACGGAAGAGTAGCTGAGGATGATATTCCTCTTATTTTCGTCAGGGTTAGAGAGCCTGTTCAAATTAAGCGAATTGTAAATTTGCTTGGAGAGAGTAGCTTCTTTTTGACGGGGTTTGTATTTCCGAAATTCACCGTTTCAAATGCAGAAGAGTATTTCCAGACGTTGCAGGAGTGTAATAAAACATTAGGGATTCGCCTATACGGGATGCCAATCTTAGAATCGCCAGAAATCATCTATAAGGAAACAAGGCTTGGCGCCTTAGTGGAGATCCGAAGAATATTAGAAAAGTACCGTGAACTTGTTCTCAATGTACGAATCGGTGCGACAGACTTTTCAAGCCTTTTTGGACTGAGGAGAAGCCATAATGTAACCATTTACGATATTTCTGTTATTCGAGATTGTATAGTTGATGTCGTAAATATTTTAGGAAGACGGGAAAGTGGTTACGTAATTTCTGGACCTGTTTGGGAGTACTTTAATGGCCAAAAGGGAAAAGCATTGTCTACATATAGTCAAATGGATTATGAAGAGGGTCTGATTCGAGAAGTTCTGCTGGATAAGGAAAACGGTTTGTTCGGAAAAACGATTATCCACCCAACACATTTGAAAGTAGTCCAGTCGCTATATGTTACCTCCTATGAAGAATATATGGATGCTCAGACCATTATTTCTAACGCGAATGGAGATCTCGGGGTCATTAAGAGTGACTATGAAAATAAAATGAACGAAATTAAACCACACTTGAGTTGGGCTAGAAAAATTCTTACCCGCGCTCGAATTTATGGGGTGTATCATGCACAAAACAGCTACAGAAACATTCTCATTGAAAAAGCACACGTTTAACATTATTGGGAACCATACAATTGATATCGATGTAACCCATAACCCGTTTAATATACCTCTCGAATCCCTTTTTTTAATGGCAGCTAGAGTTAACACGAAGAGAAGTTTCTTATTTGTAAGCAAGGTGCTAGGGAAGCACATTCCGGTAAAACCAGCTGTTTCTATGTTGGGTGGAGCTGCTCTTGCTACCTGTTTTCTTCAAAAAGTGTACAATTTAGCACTTCCCACCCTGTCTAAACGAATTGTTGAGGGCCTGGTGGATGCGAATAAAGCTGATGATGCTTTGGAATTTTTGATGGCGAAGCCTTTATCTGTACCAGAGAAGGTAAAAATCATTGGATTTGCTGAAACGGCCACAGCATTAGGTCATAGTGTATTTGCAGCATTTCATGAGAATGTTGAATATATTCATACAACTAGAGAGTTGCTCGTTGATAAAACCTCGATTATCAATTTTGAGGAGGAGCATTCACATGCTACTTCCCATCGTTTTTATGCCCATACTGAAGACTTCTTAAGTGGACAGGAACCTGTCCTGTTGGTTGATGATGAAATCACGACTGGGAAAACTACTTTGAATATCATCCGTGACATTCAACAGCGTTTTCCAAGAAAACACTATGTTGTAATGTCCTTACTTGATTGGCGGTCAGAAGAGGATGTACATAGGTTTGGGAATCTTGAAAAGGAATTAGGAATTACGATTACACCAATTTCATTAATTAGCGGTAGAGCGCTAGTACATAATCAACCGGATTTACAAAAACAGAAAATTAATCTGACCAAGCTTTCAATTACTGGCAATCAAATTCAAAAGATCTATCTCACACAAAATCACTTTAATTACGTTTCTTATGGCTCTGTTGATTCGATGGGTACCGTTAACGATAGCCCCTATCTGTTAGAAACAGGTAGATTTGGTATTAATCCAGTAGAACAGACTCGTTTTATGAAGGAAGCCAAAGAAGTTGGTCGGTTCCTGAGCGCCTACCGAATGGCAGATAGTCGCACGTTGGTTCTAGGTACCGGCGAATTTATGTATGTTCCAATGGTAATCGCTCATAATATGGGGCGAAATGTATTCTATCATTCCACAACTAGAAGTCCTATTTATCCGAATGCTAAAGCAGGATACGGAGCGCATAACGCCTTCCAATTTCGGAACCCAGAGGATCCTGGGGTAATCAACTTTTTCTATAACATCCCGTATGGCGGTTATGATGACCTCTTTTTGTTCTTGGAAAGAGATGTGTCAGAGCAGAGAATGCAAACACTAGCACAAGTATTATCGAATTTGGGCATCGAGAACATTTATCTCGTTATTTGCTCACTCTCGAATCGTAATTCAGAAGGTAGGGGGGAATACAGTGACATTGCGGGTAAATAAACGTAAGATTCCAGTCATTCCAGATCCTAAGCCTTTGGGGAGTTATAAGCAAGAAGACGCAATTTTTCTCCTGAAAGATATTAGTGATGTCCCATTAGAGATAAATAACGTTGATCGTGAACAGAAGATTCAGAGTGGTATCCATTATTCAGAAATGCTGCCTGTAGAATATCAGCCATCTACAGCATATCTTGATCTTTTTAAGGAAACTCTCGAAAACAACGCTAAATATGTGGCATTGGCCAGTGGAGTAGTAGCCGAGTTAATTCAGACGAAACGCGGGGAAAAGCTTGTGCTTGCTTCACTAGCAAGAGCGGGTACACCTATTGGTGTCCTCATTACTCGTTATCTCCAATTTGCCTATCAAGTAAAGGTTCCTCACTACAGCATTTCCATCATCAGAGGAAAAGGCTTTGATGAAAATGCACTTCACTATATCTTGCAAAATCATCCTGATTCACAGATCCAATTTGTTGATGGTTGGACGGGAAAAGGGGCGATAACAAAAGTACTTCAAGATGCTTGCTCTGAGTTTGAAAACAAATTCGGTATCTTGTTAAATCCGGATCTTGCTGTACTTGCAGACCCAGGGCACTGCGTAAGTACTTTTGGAACAAGAGAAGACTACTTGATTCCTAGTGCTGCCCTTAATTCTACAGTGTCTGGATTGATGAGTAGAACCGTGCACCGAGACGATCTGATCGGGCCAACCGATTTCCATGGTTCAAAGTTCTACAAGGAATGGGAAAGTGATGACTTATCCAATTACTTTGTAGACACTATTTCTTCTTTCTTTGCCCAGATTACACAAGAAGCAAAGGAAGTTGCCAAAGCTATGTTAGAGAATCCAGCTGACGTCACGTGGAAGGGATTAAGGGATATCAAAAGGATTCAAGAGACATTTGGCATTGATGATATGAACCTAGTCAAACCAGGTATAGGTGAAACCACTCGTGTGTTATTGCGAAGAGTTCCTTGGAAAATACTTGTGAATAGTTTGGAAAATCCATACTTGGAGCACGTTTATCTTCTTGCAAAAGATAGAGATGTACCTGTTGAGGTCTATCCCGAGTTAACATATTCATGTTGTGGTCTAATCAAATCGGTGAAGGGAGAAGAGGCGTAATGATGCTATTTGCGAGTGATTTGGATCAAACACTGATCTACTCTTCTCGTCATACGAAGGATGCAGACCCAACAAAATTGCGCGTGGTTGAAGTTCTGGAAGGCAAGGTCATTTCGTACATGACGGATGACGCGATTAACAGTCTTCAAGATTTGATGAAAAGAATCATGTTTATTCCGGTAACGACACGAACGATCAACCAATATAATCGAGTGACAATTTTTAGTGAAGATCTACGCCCTACCTATGCAGTAACTAGCAATGGAGGGAACATCTTAATTGATGGAAAAGTCGACGAAAAGTGGTCTCAGCATATTCGACAAAGGATTTCGAAAGATTCTATGGCGATGGATGATATCCTTTGCGAATTTGAAAAATTCACGCATGAATCGTGGTTGCATAGAGGGTTAGTAGCTGATGATTTGTTCTATTATTGCATTGTAGAACGGGACCTTTTGCCAGTTGATGAAATGTATAGTTTTGGCGAATGGCTATCTAGTAATGGTTGGGAGTTATCTATTCAGGGAAGAAAGGTCTACTTTATCCCCCAAGCTGTGAACAAACGTGATGCTGTTCTCCACATTAAAGAGAGCGAAGGAATGCAAATCGTTGTTTCAAGTGGAGATTCACTGCTTGATTTGCCATTAATTCATGCATCGAGCCATGCTTTAATACCAGCTCATGGAGAGGTCTTCGAACTTGGAAAAAATGAAGGTGTGCCTTTTACTCAAAGCAATGGGATAAAAGCCTCAGAAGAAATTCTGAAATTCGTAGCATCGATTGAAGATTAAAATACTTCAAGAATATGTAAATACTACAAATAATAATTATTTGTAGAAATTTTAATAATTTTGTAGAAAATTGGCATATAAAATAGTACAATAGGATCATGGGGCACGATCCCAATAAAGGGATTTAATTCCTATCCCTGAAGGGAGGCAATAGGATGGCAGTAAGTTTGCAAAAGGGTCAAAAAATTGATCTGACCAAAGGAAATGCTAATCTGAAGAAAGTTCTGGTAGGAATGGGTTGGGACCCAATCAGAAATTCTGGTGTCAACTTCGACCTTGATTCTTCTGTTCTCATGCTTGATGAGAATGGAAAGATTGCAAAAAGTGGTGGATTGTTTGGAATGGGAGGATCCAAAATGGTTGTTTCCTTCCGTAGCCTAAAAAGTCCTTGTGGTAGCGTAGTTCACGGCGGAGACAATCTGACTGGAGACGGAGATGGGGATGATGAGCAAATCTTCGTCGATCTCGATAGAGTCCCATCCAATATCCATAAACTTGTGTTCATTGTAAACATCTACTTGTGCGAAAGCAGACGCCAAGACTTTGGTCAAGTGCGCAATGCCTACATACGATTAGCGAATCATTCTGACCAAACCGAGCTTTGCAGATTTAACCTGTCTGAAAACTATTCAGGTAAGACTGCACTCATTGTTGGTGAAATTTATCGACATAATGGTGAATGGAAATTTAACGCGATTGGTGAAGGCACAACTGACAGATCCATTTCCGATATGGAAGATCGCTACTAACAGTAATACAAAGTGGTGACTTTCAAAATATAAACCTATTTCTGAGGAGGAATTTTCAAATGGCAGTAAGTTTGACTAAGGGACAAAAAGTAGATCTAACTAAAACAAATCCTGGGCTGACTGAAGTTGTAGTAGGTCTTGGTTGGGATGTAAACAAATACGATGGTGGTAAGGAATTCGACCTCGATGCTTCTGTTTTCTTGCTGAATGGTGCAGGGAAAGTAACATCGGATGCTGATTTCATTTTTTACGGAAACAAGCAAAATGCAAACGCTTCTGTCGTTCACTCTGGCGACAACCGTACAGGCGAGGGTGAAGGGGACGACGAAACAATTGAAGTTAACCTCGCTACAGTTCCAGCTGATTTTGAAAAAATTGCTTTTACAATCACTATTTATGAAGCTCAAGAACGTGTTCAAAATTTTGGACAAGTTTCCAATGCTTACGTTCGTATCTTGAACAAGTCTACTGGTGCTGAACTGATCCGCTATGACCTTGGTGAAGATTTCTCTATTGAAACAGCAGTGGTAGTTGGTGAACTGTATCGTCACAGTGGTGAGTGGAAATTCGCAGCAGTTGGAGCTGGTTACCAAAATGGCCTTGCTGGTCTGGCAACAGATTTCGGTGTAAATATCGGCTAAAACAATTTCAAAATCTTGAAAAGCCTCTCCTTCGGTCGAGAGGGAGGGAATTCTTCTGGTTAATTACACTATTTTCGAATTTATCTACCTACCTAACGAAAGGCTGTGACCATATGTCTATAAGCTTGGCAAAAGGACAAAAGATCGATTTAACAAAAGGGAATCCGACTCTTAGTAAAGTTGTCGTAGGCTTAGGATGGGATACTAACAAGTACTCTGGTTCAGCAGATTTTGACCTTGATGCTTCAGCATTTTTGCTTCGGGCGGGTGATAAAGCATCGGGTATTGACGATTTTATTTTCTATGGCAACCTTCGTGGTGGCAATGGGTCAATCATTCATACTGGTGATAACCTAACTGGTGATGGTGATGGAGACGATGAACAAATCAAAATTGACTTGAAGAATGTTCCTGCTGAGATCCAAAAAATTGCAATCACAGTAACCATTCATGAAGCTGAATCTCGCGGTCAAAACTTTGGACAAGTATCGAACGCATTCGTTCGTATTGTTGATGAAGTAACTGGTGCAGAAGTTCTTCGCTTCGATCTCGGGGAAGATTTCTCCGTACAAACAGCTGTGGTGTTTGGTGAACTTTACCGTCATAGCGGTGAGTGGAAGTTTTCTGCTATAGGTGCTGGATACTCTGGGGGTTTGCATGCACTTTGCACAAGTTTTGGTCTTGATGTGAAATAAGCGGTAGTTATCTCGTTGGGTGCAAGTAGTGATCTTACTTGCACCCTATTCTTCTACGTACAATTGGCCTTGGGGTGGAGGTTTACAATGGTTATAAAAGGGCAGAAGGTTGAGGTTACAAAGTCATTTCCAGGAATCAGATGTTTAACAGTTGGATTGGGATGGAATGAATCCGCTGGAATCGATATTGATGCGTCCGCATTTCTATTGGGAGCGCACGGTAAAGTGAACCAAGAGGAAGATTTCGTTTTTTATGGAAACCCAAGTGCAGGTCAAAATTCTGTTTGTCTTCTTGAAGGTACTGGAGACAAAAAACAATTTGGTATTGATATCACGAAGGTTCCCTCAAACGTCGAGAAAATTGCTTTTACACTTACCATTTATGAAGCTATTAATCGTAGACAAACGTTTGGTCAAGTTTCAAATGCTTATCTCAGAATTGTTAACCAAGATAATGGTCAGGAAATCATCCGTTTTAACATAGATCAATTTACTGTTGAAAATTCCATTGTTGTAGGGGAGTTATATCGTTATAAAGGTGACTGGAAATTTAATGCCATCGGTAGTGGGTTTGACGGTGGGTTGGCAGCGTTATGCAACAACTTTGGTGTAGAAGTAGACGCTCAAACAACTCCACCCCCAGTCCCTACTCCAGGTAGTCCACCACAACCTCCCACTCTCGAACCGATCAACCTTTCTAAAGTTGAACTGAAGAAAAAAGGTGACTCGATTAGTTTAAAGAAAACAAACGGTGAACTTGGAGAGATCTTGGTCAATTTGAACTGGAACCAGACAAGTGGTGGTAAGCGTAGAGGCCTAGGGTTCCTGAACTTTGGTGAAAAGGGAAATGTTGATCTCGATCTCGGCTGCTTATTCGAATTGCACGATGGTTCAAAAGGTTGCGTTCAGGCACTTGGTGAAAGATTTGGTAACTATCATGACTTCCCGTTTATCTCACTAGATGGGGATGATCGGACCGGAACCAAAACAAATGGTGAAAATCTTCGAATCAACGGCTCTCGCGTTGATGAAATAAAGCGAATCCTCATTTATGCCTACATTTATGATGGGGTTGCCAGTTGGTCAGAAGCAGATGGTGTCGTTTCAATTAAACAAGCAGATAATCCTGAAATTGAAGTGCGCCTAGATGTTCATGATCCACGAAAAACCATGTGCGCAATTGCAATGATCGAAAATCAAAATGGGCAAACGTTTAGTATTCGCAGGCTTGTAGATTACTTCTCGGGTCATTCAGAAATGGATCGTACATATAGATGGGGCCTCCGTTGGGTAGCAGGTAGTAAAGATTAAAGTTCTTCATTTATGTTTTAAACCCAAAATAAAAACCTTAAGGAGTGAAGATGTTCAAATGGATTCTATTTTGAACTTTATAACGGCTAACTGGGAAGCGTTGTTAGCGATTATCGCTATTGATATTATTTTGAGCGGTGATAACGCGGTGGTTATTGCAATGGCTGCACGTCTTTTACCGAAGGAACAGCAAAAAAAGGCTGTATTCATTGGTACTTTCGGCGCGATTGCGCTTCGTATTCTCTTCGCAGCAATTGTTGTATGGCTCATTAAAATTCCATTTCTTCAAGCTGTCGGTGGTATTCTCTTAGTAATCGTGGCATATAAGCTGATTGCTGAAGAAGAAGGGGACGCAAATATTAAAGCCGGAACAACTTTAGCAGGTGCTGTCGGTACCATTATCTACTCTGATGCCTTAATGAGCTTGGATAATGTTATTGCGGTAGCGGGTGTTGGTCATGGTGATATTATTTTGATCGCAATCGGAGTATTGGTATCCATTCCGATTATCTTGCTTGGGTCCACAATTATTTTGAAAGCCATTGAAAAATTCCCGATCATTACCTATATTGGCTCTGGTGTTCTTGCCTGGACTGCTGCCGGCATGATGGTACATGATCGCATCTTGTCTAACTACATTCCAACTACAGTAGGTACAATTGTTTGTATTGTTGTAACGATTGGTGTTGTACTTGCAGGTTGGTTGCGAAATCGTAAAGCAGCAAATGAACAAGAGCGTGCAGCTGCTTAGGAGCATGATGTAGAACGAAAAGGCATACCAGGAGTTGGTATGCCTTTCTTGGAAACGTTCGAGGATGTGAGTTATATGCCATGACAATAAAAACCAGAAACGAAATTCTAAATAAAATCGAGAAAATACAGCTGAAGAAGCAAATTTTGAAAGATAAGTTTATGGAACAAGACAAAGAACTTGAACGTCAATTGCAAAATGAGTTAGACAAACTCTCGTTTCTGTTAAATAAAACTGGTGAATCGGGGAGAAACATCATACTTGAAGAGAAAAAGTACAAGAGTCTCAAAGAAGATGTTCTTCCATTTGTTCTGCAAACGCTTCAGGACGCCTCAGGGCCATTGAGACTTAAAACAATCTCAGATGCTATTCAAAAAGAACTGGGAGTTCATTATCAGAATATCACTGTAATCATGAAACAATTAATGAAGTATGACGGTCACATTTGTAAGGTAGGGCGTGGATCCTACACTGTGAGGAAGTCTCTGACAATGATTAGCTTAATAAAAGATGTACGAGTGTCTAAATGAGTTTCCTCTTTGGCTGGAAGAAGTAAAATGAAAGACTGCTTCAATAGATAGAATTTGCGCAGTAGCGCTATGGAATCCATTGAACTGATATGGAGAAAGAATTTGTACTGGATCATATTTTTTAGCGTTCTCTCTTTTCATTTGAAGAACCGGATATATGATTTAGGTGTTAATAGAGGCAATGCCTCAACATAATTAAAGGGAGTGATCTTAGTGTCTATTGATTTGAAAAAGAAATCAGAAGAGAACTTTATTAGTCTGAAGAAAAAGGCTGATGAAGCAATTTCTAAAGTCGGTTTGAATGGTCAAACAGCGCGGGTCGCACTAGCCATTGATATTTCTGGTTCGATGAGTTCTCTATACAAAAATGGTGTAGTCCAACGTGCTGTTGAGCGTTTGCTTGCGCTTGGGGTGAAGTTTGATGATAATCGTTCGATTGACATCTTTCTGTTTGGCAAAAATGATTACGAAGTAGGAGAACTCTCTGAAAGGGATTTCTTCAACTACGTAAATAATCACATTGTCAGAAAGTATCAACTTGAGGGTTTTACAAATTACGCAGGGGTAATGAAACGTATTGCTAAAAAGTATTACCCACAAGCTTTTGAGGGTTCTTCTTCCAGTGGAGGGTTCTTCGGGAAGCTATTTGGTGGGGGTGGTGGATCACAAAAGTTTTCAATTGACCAGAATGCTTATAAAGCGCGTTACCAGGATAGTGAACCAGTGTATGTTTACTTTCTTACAGATGGTGATAATGGCGATAAGGATGAATCAGAATTAGTAATTCGGGAAGCATCTAAATTGGGCATCTTTTGGCAATTCGTTGGGATCGGAAATGAAAAATTCCAATTCCTGAATAAGCTTGATAATCTTCAGGGACGATTTATCGACAATGCAAACTTCTTTAGTTGCACCGATCTTAATCGAATCTCAGACGAAGAATTATTCAATCGTTCTCTTGCAGAGTTCCCATCGTATCTCACTGAAGCTCGTTCTAAAGGCTTAATTAAATAGTAACAAATCGAAACCAGCTAAGCTATAATTTGGCTGGTTTTTTGTTCATGCAAGCCCCGTTAGCATAGTTGTGAAGCACAACGAGCAAGGCCAGGTCATCACAAGCTATCATGTCAAAGATAATCAATCAACAAAGGATGAGGATGTAGTTTCTTTCTTCATGATGCAAGATGGACAGCAGTTATACATACTGGTCAGTGGCAATGTATAAGTGATTGAGGCAACTGGAATGTACAAGCCGCACTGGAGAGATTAGGCATCAAAAAAGGCTAGTACCTTCGGATGATAGTGAAAACATCGTGATTAGGCTGTGAACCTCTATAGACTGGTTACAAATATTTTTACGGGTTCCTCTGGAGAGGAAAAGTAAAGAAGGTGCGTGTGAGCCCGATTGTTTGGGCTTTATTGCTATACCCGAAAAGGTAACTTTTTGGGTAGCTGGTGAACGGAATGGTACTAACTACTACAGGTGCTTGATTGCTATTCTCGACTTATCCTCTTCTCGTAGTGAGGGTTTTCATTCGAGCCTACACCGTGCGGGCGACTTTCATCGCACAAGGCGTTCCGTCAACGAATAAGAAGATTCTTACATTGGGCAATTCAATTTTAGTACAAAAGACTCGTGAAAAGCATACTTGAGAAAGATTGAGACAAAATTGAGACTGAATTGGGAAGTTTGGCATTTATAAAACAATTGATTTGTTAAATTGGGTGGAGAAATGATGATCTGTCAGAAATGCTGGGTTGTTAATAATAGCAAGTGGGTCAAGAAAGACCCTTAGGAATTAACCTAAGGGTTAACTTATTATTATGGTTTTATAAACGTATAGGCACTATCAATATTAGCTTGGTATTTCGACTTTAACGGACATGTCATCTCAACAAACATTGGTGTAATCAAAGAAATATCAAGACTAATGCTATTTCCATTCAATGGCGGGAATGATGGGTCATTTATGATTTTGAATGCTTGCCAAAACACCTTTGGTAAAAGTGAGATACAAGTATCCATCGGTACCGTTTTTATAGACCCATTGTTCAGATTGACTTTGATCGTTTAGGATAGGAATTCTTTGGATTGGATTGCCTTTTGCTAGTAATACCATATCAACATTCATACCAACGTGAACACTTCGTAGCTTTATTTGATCCCAAGTGTTTTTGGACCAATTATATTTTTTGTACGGATCGTAATACAAGAATGTATCCAGGATGTCAAACTCGTTATACAAATCTAATGTGTAAGTCTTGCTTCCTGAGAGAAGGGTTAACGTTCGGATATCTGACTGTGATTTATCTACTTTTACAATCGACATGGGGGTGAGGTTGTCTAAATAAATTCTAGTGCCATTCGAATCGTACACTCCACCTCCCCGGTAGTAGATTGTTTTCTCCAAATACAGGCTCAATATATCTTCGAAGAGTTTATCTGGAGACGATTTATCTGAATCTCGTTCCATCTTCTTTTGATAACTTGTATAGGGGTTAATTCCGACGTATGAAGTCGTATCGATTTTTAGCGTGCGAGTAAAAGGCTCATAATTTGTTTCATAATTAAATAGCTGTGGGATGATTGTCGAAGGAAGCATAAGTGTACCATTTATGACCATTGGGGATGGTTCTATCAAAAAAGGTTTCCCTTCAAGGGTTCCAATCTCTTTTGATGGGTCGATTTCAAGCCAAAGTTCGTTAGTTCGATACCCTTTGACTGTATTTGTCGTTTGATCCCATTCCAAACGAATGGATAATGCTTGGAAGAGCGTTTTAGCGGGGAAAAAAACTGTTCCCCCTATTAATGTAGATGTTTGCCCTTCTGATAGAACTTCTTTGTCATCAATCAGGATAGTAACAGTAGTTGTATTCTCTTGTGCCAAGGTAACGCCATGGTAACCAAATACCGACATGATGGGCAATAGTAGAAGTGCCATTAACAACTTTTTACCCTTGCTGAAATACGTAACATGAAATGACATGACAAGCTCCTCTCTTTCATTGATCAGTTGGAATAGGCTTCCAATTGTTGTTCCGAAATTGGACATATTCGGTAATTTTACCATTAGATTCATGGTTAATTCAACATTACTTGTGCAAAAGGGGGCGGAATGGAACGGATAATTACTGCAGTTAAATCGAAACCCCGTCTCTTCAAACAACCGTTTAAGATCGGAGACGTCATCGAGATCCGAGATAAGTCTTATCTCATTCTCGGCATAGAGCGATTTATACTCCATGGTCATGAACTGACCATCTGGTTCACTTGTCAGGACCTGACTAAGACAGACTTTCTGTCGATGAACAAAGCCTATAAACAACAACATACTGTAGAGGCATTTGTAAAGGCAAAGCAAGACAATGAGCGGCTCAGATTGTACGAATTAGGGACTGTCCACTACATCGATGGACAGGCTTACAAGATTCAGGAGTACACCGAAATTTTGATAAAGGGTACCGATATCGAGATTAGTTTTACCGTCCATCCGATTGACCGGAAAGAGGCCAAGGCAAAGCTAATCTCGGAACGGTGGAAGAAGCTGCAATGAAATTTTGTAGGAGGGGAACGGAATGCATACAGGACGTGAGTTGGACTTGAAAGTTGCGGAGGCGTTAGGGTTGAGTCCAACTGCAACAGCTATCAGATGGATTGTATCGTTAATAGGAGAGGTAATTGATATGCCTCATTTCTCCACTACATGGGACGGCATGGGTTTGCTGGTGGAGGAAGCCGAGAAGAAAGGTATTTACCTAGAATTCGAACACTTCAACAAAGGCAGATACCTGGGTCGTGCTTGAAATTTTGCGAGGATAAAGACGACTGGTTGAGCATCCCAAGAGATGGCGCGATCAAACCGCCGATTGCAGGCAGTGTCCCTCAAGCAGTAAGCCTAGCATTTCTACAGGTGAAGGGGACGGTAATTTAACATAAGAGAAATTATGTTAAATCACTCGTCACTTTTGCCAAAGTATGTAAAAACACACCAAATTCCAATAGCCAGATAGAAGAAACCAAACAACCCGTATTCCCAGCTAGATACCAATATATAAAGGCCAATGAAGCAGATTACAAGTGAACCTATTTTTTGCAAAGTGTTTTTTCTCATGAGAGTCACCTAAATTTAGTATTTTCCAAATAATGTATCACGAGATTATGTAGTTTGCAAAATGCTCATTTTGATAAGTCTTGTTGTTCGGGCAGCTTATCCCAAACAACAATAATTAGTGTTGCGATTGGACCAAGAAATAATGAATGGAAGAACCAGTTAAGACCACCGCAAATAGTGGAAAACTTTGTTCCAACCGAAAGAATCGAAATGGAAGGAAAGTATGTCCCTAATGGCGAGAAGTAGATAAGAAATACGGTTGCTCCGAAAAGGGTAGGTATTCCAACAGCCACGATTCTTATCCAATCATAGTTCCAGCGACTCTCTACTTTAATTACTCGAACAAATATTGGAAGGGCGAACAGTAATCCGATCAATATTGGATAAAGCGAACTGTATAAGTTTGACGGAAAGGAATTGTATGTTTCCTTAGCTTGCTCAACTAATATGAGCTCATATTGCATTAGAGCGTCCAGTATAAAATAAACAATAATCATTATAGCTTACATATCCAACAAAGCGTGTAGTTTTTCGAATGAGAATCCTCTCCTCCCATTATGATGCGATGAAAATACCTGTAGTTTCGGGATTTAATTGCATTTGAATTTTGTTAAAACATTTCATGTAAAGCTTTGTATAACCAACAGGATTAAAAACATAAATCCACCAATGAGTACGCATGAAAAAACAAAATAACCAAACCAACGAATAGGTTTTGGCAACTTTTTGATATCAGCCGGTCGGGTGGACATGCCCACTATCTTTTGATAATGATCAGGATTCTCTTTCATAAAGGGACACCTCCAATTAGGTAAATATTACCATACTTTGGAGAGTAGAAGTATTTTCAAAGTGCTCACTGTGCTAATTACGTCTTGAACTATTCGTAGTATTTGGCGGCATATAAGATTTTTGCAAAAGCTTCCCAGGAAGGGGTGTGTGTATGGAGATCACGTTCCATCACTTTCGCGACGAATACTGTTAACTTGTTCCCTAAAGATGAAAAATATTTGTTCAAGATTACGACTATCAAACCATATAGCTTCTTTCCATATGCCTTTGTAGCCTTTCAATTGTGCGTAAACGTTTAAAATTTCATCGTTAGACAGATCTTCAATGGACAATTTGTTGTGCAGAATATTGGAGAGAATGTCAAAACAAATAATTGGTTTACCATCTACGCTCATTCCGACACACATCTCTTTGTACAGTTCGATTTCTGAAATTTGTTCTGATGTTAATAATGATCTTAGATCGTTCATTAGAACACCCGTTTTTTGGAAGTATCCAAATATATTAACACAATAGTTACCCGTTTAAACGGGATTTCCTGATATGGATGAATCCGAAAAGAAGAGCAGTAAGTGAAGAAATGATCAATTTAACCAATGCGTTTTCTGATAAACCCATCGTGATACTAAGAATATAAACTGTAATTTATTTCCAAGTAAAGACATTTAGCATAGCGGTAATTTAGTAAAAAAAAGGCCCCTAGGTTTCCCTAAGGGTTCGTTGATGGAAACTATGTCATTGGGCGATCGTAAGAATCAACTTGCTTGAAACACTACCACCCTTACCGTCTCTAGCCGTAACAGTGATGGTCACAATATCTCCAATGTTCGCTGCAGGGTTTATTGGAAAATTTACTTGTAGAGTTGGTTGAGGATCTGTATAAGTCGAAATAAAAAATCTTGCAACATCGGCAACAGCAGTAAATGTTAATTCGTCTGAGTCTGGATCAGAAAAGAAGGGACTGAGAGGAACGTGCATAGCACCGACAAATGGTTGAGCCTCGATAGTAAGGAAAACTCCATCGTTATCTTTAACTACAGGTGCATGATTGCTATTCTCGACTTATTCCCTTCTGTTTGTGAGGGTTTTCGTTCGAGCCTACACCATGCAGGCGACTTTCATCGCACACGGCGTTCCATCAACGAAGAAAAGGTGAGAATTTACAACGGGCAATACTATTATGTCACAAATGACGTTTGAAAAATGTGATTTACGCAATAATTTGAAAATCCCTTGATTCAACAAAACAAACGATGAGATAAGCGTATACAACGATTTTTTAAACAAGACAGTAATTTGTTAAAGAAGGAAGAGAGCTTTCAGTTGAAAAATCCCCCCTGGGATAACCCAAGGGGA
Source organism: uncultured Brevibacillus sp. (assembly GCF_947502445.1). Taxonomy (GTDB): domain Bacteria; phylum Bacillota; class Bacilli; order Brevibacillales; family Brevibacillaceae; genus Brevibacillus. The sequence continues at coordinate 5,691 of NZ_CANMZW010000050.1, read as the reverse complement.
ATGTCAATGGAATTTCTTCTTGTACACCGTTATGAAGTTCCAGGAATGGCCTTCGTAATTCCCATGCTGTCTGTGTAATCAAAGGTGACGGTAGCAGAGTTTATTCCTGGGTCTGATATCCGATAAACAAACAGATCCTTCCCAACTAATTCCACCCTTACCATCGTCGGCTGTGACTGTCACTGAAACGATACCACTTTTGCCGGGAACTATTTGAATTTCTACGATTCCAATTCCATTCACAGTGGCTGTAGCAATGCACACCAGCGTTCATAGGAACACCGGTGAAGTACAGATTGTTAGTAGTAGGTGGTGGTAAGGCCACGATATTCTAATTGCTAAAGTGGCGCCCAGATGAAATGCATTAACTTTGGATAGGTTACCAACGCGTGTTGCTAGGTTAACCTGAAGGTGCCCGTTGTAAAAACCTATCTTATCCGTTGGTGGAACGCCGTGTGCGATGAAAGTCGCCCGCACGGTGTAGGCTCGAACGAAAACCTCCCGAAGATAAGGGTATAAGTCGAGAATAGCCCAAAACCGATTACTGACTTTGATGCTTATGGAACCGCCAAAAATGAACTGGGAGATGTATTTGTATTTCTGTCATTTTCCCACTTGACCGGGGTTACTTCGGCTAAAATTCAATATTCAACAGACCAACAAACATGGCAAGATGCGGAAGTAGATGGCCCTATTACCTCTACAATGGATGAAGTAATTGCAAAATTACCGTCCTACGCTTCCGGTACCTATTATTTCCGGATGATTGTTGATGGAGGTCAGAGAGCAGGTGTGTCCAATATAACAAGCAAAAATATCGAGTAATCATCATCTCCATCAACTTGCCCTCGGGAGTAATCCCGGGGGTTCCACTCATTTTGCAGTTCATCAAAATAACCACTTCATAACGATTCCCATTTTCTCTTGCTTTAAACAAGTGGAAAAGGGCAGCTTTATAAGCCGCCCCTAAACATAAAAAAATTAATCACAATCACAACCGACAATAACTAAAAGGACGAAAAGAACTAAGACCAAGGCAAAGTTATCACCAAAAAATCCACTCATTCGTATCACCCCTGTAATGAGATTGAGGAAAACCTCAAAACAAGGTATTCAGTAAAACCAACAAGGTATGGGCGTTCGTTTACAAATTTAAAATTTGGGTTTAAAACGTAATTTTCTTGGTGGACATATACAATGCTTATTCAGGTAAGGAACCCTATGCGGTTGCATTCGGGGGAGTGTTACCTTCGTTCTAAATTCATTAATCGGCAAACGATGGCTTGGATTTTTTCATAAATAAAATTCCGCTCATGCCAGGTTACGTCAATAGAGTGGGCATTAGAAGCTAATTCCGTTCTCATTGACTCTAATACGATGGTATCCGTAATTGAATTTAACACGAGGTGAAAATCTTCCATCGCCATATCCCCTTTGATGAATTTACTAACAAGATATGAAGAGAGGGATAGATGCGAATGGACTTATGACCGGCTAAACTTATACAATCGTTATGTATTTTCACTCATAAAATAATTGAACAACCAAAGGAGAAGAACTAGACAGATAGCGCCAAAAAGGAACCATACCCACCGAGGCCTTTTCTTATGTTGAACTTGAGTTTGGTTGTCTTCCTGTTGACGTCCATTTCGCAACAACAATGGTATTTGGGATGCAGCGATAGCCACTATTCCAGTAACGATCCAAAACCGCATCGTCTTCTTAGTCTCATCTTTTCCCATATTGTTCCCCCTATCTATTAGGATATCCAGGTCTGGGTTGGGGACGTGTATTTTGAATAGCTGTTCGCATTACACCTGCATTAAGGAGTCTTCGTGCTTGCTCACGGGTTAAACGGACCGCAAATACTGGGTCAACTTCAACGCCAGGTACTTTTGCCTCGACCTCAACAATCAGGAAAAAACGGTTGCCGATTCTCTTGCGATACTATTTGCTCCAATCGTAATTGGCGGGTTCATTGCCATGTCTTACCACTTCCTAGTATCAAAATATGCCGGAGGTGTTAATTTGGACAAGGGCATCACCACAACTTTTGAATTTTGGTATTTTAACCGGATGTATAACAGACCACGAGTCTTATTTCCGTATGTTTCTCCATAAAACAAAGCAGACCAACGCAAGCAAGATTACTAAACCAATCAGAGCAGCTGTAATGGTGATCCCCCCATAAATAACACGATTGCAAAGCACCCCTACTGATATGATCAACATGTTCTTTCATCTTGTAGTTATGGCGAAACGGGATGAAACAAGTGACCCCATTTATACTGCTTCAAGTAGAAAACATGCGGGTTTTGGAAAGGGATTACAAGAAAACCCAGGTACTCGATAGAGACAGTAAGGTTAAAGTCCATCGTGTACTGGGTTTTATTACTTATTCCAGCAATCCCAATTCTTCGTAAACCTTGTTTGAAACAACACCATTCTGTGGTAAATTACGATCGCGTTGAAATTTTTTTAAAGCTGCTGTTGTGCTCCGACGAAATTTACCGTCGCATACGCCGTTAAAATATCCAGCACTTTTTAATCGGGACTGAATAAGTTGCACGTCTCCACCCACATCGCCTTCTGCTAAAGCTCTTGGATTATGACCTGAATCTCCTAATACATGACCAAAGATCGTTACTTTTGTTCCAAGTGGAATTATCTCGTATAACTCAATAACGTCTCTGTTGAGCATTCGAATACATCCATGGCTTTTGTGCTTGCCGATGGAATCTGGTCTATTTGTCCCGTGTATACCGTAAGTCCCCCAGGGAACGTTTAAACCGATCCATCTTGGCCCAAAAGACGGGCCCCAGTCTTTCCCTTTATACACGACTTGGTATTCTCCAATTGGTGTAGGGGTGGCCGGATTCCCGACTGCAACAGTATATGACTTTATTTTTTGCCCTTGTTTTCGCACGATTAGTTGGTGTTTTTGGGGGTAAACCTCAATCGAAAAAGTCCCTTGGTCAACTACAATTGGTAAAGATGGGTCGGCGAAAGCGGATGTCTTGTTTACTCCAGTTGTGATCAAAACCAATAAAGCAATTGCAATAGCCCGAATGAAAGGTGAAACAACATTTACATTCATCATTGTCATTACCTAGTCGTTTCGTTTTAATTTTAGCTAATCTCTACGATCAGTCTTTAGTTTGCAATTGTACTTCACACTTTATTCAGTAAGTCGAGAGCAATATGTGTTATTTTTTATCAACTTTCGGAACGAGAAAGTAGGAAAGGGGCGGGGCCCCGCATCCCAGTTTTCAGGACTTGCTAATCTTTGTTTTCCGGTAGTCATTTCCAATTTGATCTGAAAGACGCTTACGGTGTTTTTGAAATTACGAACCTTTTTTTATTTTTACATCTTCTGTTCTAGGAACGAGAGATCGATGCCTCACTTTCGTTGTTGCAGGACGCCCATAGTGATTCTGTAAATTCTTTGGTTGGTATATAAGGTTCATACACGAGTGGAATTCTTGTTACTTTACTTGTCTCGTCATCAAGAGCAGCAAGATCTTCAACTCCGATCTGACAAAGAGAGGTTTTTCCTAGTGCAAGAATAGCAACCTTCATTTCTTCGACAAACGATGTTAAAAAGTTTTTTAAGTATATGGCTGCTTCTTGTTCATTAAATTCATCCGTTAAGCTTCCCGGATAAAAAAGAAGTTCTGTAGGAGGTTCCCAGGGAACCGCCTTTGTTACTTGATCATGTGTCATTGCCCATAGAATGGCCGTCCCCATGTAAACGCCGTCTGCACCTAACGCAATTGCTTTCAGGCAATCAGATGGGGTGAAAAATCCACCACCACTTAAAAGAGTAATCCTGTCCTTCATCTGACGTTTCTCTAGGTATTGTACAGCTCGTGATAAGGCGTATATGGTGGGAAGTCCAAAATCGTCTTCTAAGATGGGGGGGCTGCCCTTGTACCCTGCCTGTCCTCCATCAATGCTGATAAAATCGACCCCAGAATAAATGGCAACTTCCAAATCTGCTTCCACTTTTGCGCTTGCACATATTTTAACTCCAATAGGGACTCCATCGGTGAGGCCACGGAGTTTATCGACTAACTTGCGAAGATCTTGAGGTTTTTGAATTTCCTCATGTCTTGAAGGGATCACTACATAATCTTCGTTTTGCAACTTCATGATTTTACGTGCTCTTCCCTGAATGTACTCAGCAGGTGTGAAATTGGCGGCACCCGCAGTAGCTCCTTGTCCCATTCGAATTTCAATCGCATCTGCTTGTCTGAGAATATTCGGTTCTTTTGACCATTCCCCCGAGTGGTATTGTACGATCAAATATTTGGCATTTTGTCTCTCTTCAGGTAGAAATCCCCCTTCCCCAGTATTTGTTAGCGTACCGACCGCAGCAGTTCCTTTTGCAATAGCTATTTTCGCTTTTTCGGAGACTCCAACTCCGTAACCCATTCCACCTGCCATAATAGGGATATCTAACGACAGAGGTTTTTTTGCCGCAGGTCCAATGGTTATACGCATATCTACCTCTGCAAATTCTGGAGCTGGTAATACCGCCAGTTGAGCAGGTGAAAAAATAAGTCCGTCGAAGTTCAGAAATTTGCGGGGACTCCCAAACGGTCTTTCAATTACATCTCCTACTGAGGACCTCAAACTATTTTCTATGGCCGTTCTTGGAGAAACACGCGTCAAAGCAGTTACCATTTCCCAAATATTCTCGGGGTAACGTTCATTCATCAATCTTTTCGTGAATCGACCAACGATCCATTGTACCAGCGTTCTAGAAAAAGCAAGGATGAGCACTCCAGAAAATACAATAGCAATCAATGCTCCTGTAAATGATCCGATCAAAAAGGTCATCCATTTAGTCACTAATTACATTCCCCTCCTTGGATAAATCAAAGGAATACATATATAATGATAAAAAATATTCTGCTCGTGAAATCTTGTTCCTATGCTTCTAGGTGCTAGAGGCAGAAGTAAAATCGCTACATTTAATCGACAAATACAGATATTTTTTTGGAATCCAAACCATCCTGTTTGGGCAAAATATGCCCTGGGACTGTCGCTTGAAAAGTAGAAGCGCTTCCCAATCACAAAACGAGGGAGTGAGTAGCATGTCTGAAAACAACGAGCGCAATCAGAACGATACTGATGACGTTAACGCTACCAATACGGCAGGCAGCGACACAGGTGAAACTGTAGGAACCATTGGCGGTACTGCTGTAGGAGCTGCATTGGGTTCTGTTTTTGGGCCCCTTGGAACCGTTGCAGGTGCTATTGCTGGCGGTGCATTGGGTAACAAGATGGGTGAGGGTGCAGGGCGTGCCAACTACGATTCCAAAAACGTGCAGGATGCTGATGGTAACGGTGTTGCCACGAATCGAACAGAATCATGAAAGCGAATCCCATCTATAAGTGAGGAATAGCGGGGGGCAGGGGAGAACCTGCACCTCATTAACTTGAGAAGGCAGAAACTTCAATAAGAAACAGTGTAGCGATCAAAATCTTAAAGGGGTACCACCAACAGATCGTAATTCAAACAATCCCACTTGAGAAACGGCATTTTAGGAATGACACTTGTAAGAGTAGTACCTAGAACTTTCTATGAAACAAAAAGGGCCAGGCAAATGTAAAATGTACCCTATAGAGTAGACACGTTAAAAAAGTCTACCTATAGGGTACTTTTCTGTATACTTGAGAAAAAAT
>NZ_CANMZW010000049.1 GCF_947502445.1 uncultured Brevibacillus sp. | reverse complement strand
GCACGCCGCCAGCGTTCGTCCTGAGCCAGGATCAAACTCTCCAATAAAGTTTGTTACTGGTTCAAAGCTGGCAAATCTTTTAATGATAGACTCATTAACGCTTTCGCTGTTCAGTTTTCAAAGAGCATTTTCGTCGTTAGCGCTCGTAGCGCCGACCTTTTAAACTATATCAGGTCTTTCTTTTAAAATCAAGGGTTATTTTTTAGAAGTTCAAGTTTTTTTCATTCTCTTTAAAAATACCCTCAAAAGCGACAAGGTCTATCTTAACAAGTTCCAAACAGAAATGCAAGCAAAAGAAAGAATAAATTTTACCCCCCCTTCCGCTCATCTAAAATCGTCAATAGTTCTTCTATAGAATGAATCACCACTGCAGGTATCAATTCACTTGAGAGAGCAGTAGCAGTGGTGTCTCTACTTTCTTTCTTCCACTTCTCCAGGCACCTTGTTCTCATTCTCTGATCACTCGAGCGCTGTCGAGGGTCGAACTCTTTTAATTCATCAGGGAGATTTCGATCAACGAACACAGAAGTTACGTTTTTTCGATTGGCCATTTGAACATCGTGATCCAGCCTATCTCCAACATGGGCGACTACCTCTCCTGTCAGCACATCAATCATTTTCGGATCAGGCTTTCCCGTTCCCACTTTTTCAGGCGTCAATATTTCATCGAAGTAATCGAGTAATCCCAAGCCCTCCATTACTGGGGCTTGGAACTTGTAAAACCCATTGGTTACAACCGCCAGCGAATAGCCACGGGATTTGATCGCACCCAATACCTCTAAAATTCCTGGCTCCAGCAAACTGATCTTAGGGGCGACCGCATGCTTTCGCAACAACGCCTCTATCTCAAAGGGCGCCTCCATACCGAGCAGCGTACATCGCAATCCTAAAATATCATCCCAATCATACGCTTCTACATACCTGCCTTGCTCCATCCGAAGCTCATGCTCGGCTACCATCTCCGAAATAATATCGATCTCTCGCCCAAGCTTCCCGGAGATCACCACTGCGATCTCCGGAAAAACCCATGCCCCAAAAGGATTTTGCATAAGCGTGCCATCCAAATCAAAGGTTACCCACCGCTTGCTCATTTTATCGCCCCCGACGTCAATCCTTCGATAAACTGCTTAGAAGCAAACAAAAACGCAATAATCATCGGCAAAGATGAAATAGTTAGACTGGCAAAAAGCAGATTCCACTCTGTATCGTATTCTCCAAACAGAGTAAGTACCCCCAAAGGAATAGTGCTCAGCTCCTCACTTTTCAAGAATATCAATGGGTAAAAGAAATCGTTCCATACTCCGATCAGATGAACAATCCCCACAGTGGCAAGAGCCGGCTTCATAAGAGGCAAAATGATTTTGTAATACACCTGAAACCCATTGCATCCATCCAGTCTCGCAGATTGATCCAGTTCCGTAGGAAGCGTTCGAAAAAATCCGTAGAACACAAATACCGCAAAAGGAATGCCGCCCGCCACATACAAAATCACCAGCGACGTAAGCGTATCTAAAAGCTGCAGCTTCAGCATCATCATGTACAGTGGCAAAATAGCAAGCTTCATCGGCAGCATCAGGCCGATCATAAAAAAGAACAGGACGTACGAATTCCAACGAAACGTGTAGCGCGACAAATAAAAGGCTGCAAGCGATGAAATAAACAGGATGAAAAAGACAGACAGCCCGCTCACATAGATGCTGTTCCACACATAGGCACCGAAGTTGACCTTCTCCCAGACGGAAACGTAATTTTCAATCGATAAGGAATGGGGCAGCCCAAGCGGTTCAGTGAGGATCTCCATATTGCTTTTGAAAGAAGAGACAATCATCAAAAAGATAGGGTACAGCGCTAAAAAAGCAAAGAACGACAGCAACAGATACTTTGCATACTGCCCGAGACGTACCGTCATGTTCTCCCTCCTACTGTTCATATTCCTTTCGTTTAAAGAAAAAGAGCAGAACGGCCGTTGCACTCGATATCATGAGGAAAAGCACTACCGCCAATGCCGATCCAAGCCCAATCGACTCCCCGCCAGCTACAGAGCCAAATGCCAGCCTGTAAAAGTAGGTAGCCAAAACATCTGTTGAAAAATAAGGTCCTGCCTGCGAGCCCTGCATCGCGAAAATAAGCTCAAAGGTCTCAAAAGCTCCAATAAAGCTAAGAATCGTCATCACCATGATTGAGGGCATAGCCAGCGGAATCGTCATCTTCCATAGCATGGTAAGCCCAGAGGCACCATCAATTTTGGCAGCATCGTATATCTCTGTCGGGATCGCCTGCAAGCCTGCGAGGAAAATAAGCACGGCAAATCCGAGTCCATACCAGCTATTCACCAAAATGATCGTGTACAAGGCAGTATCAGGGCTGCCAAGCCACGGTCTGGCCCATTCCTGTAGCCCAATAAACGCAAGAAAGGTGTTCAGGGCACCGTAAGTAGGATTGAGAATCAGGCTAAACAAGAAACCTACCACGATTACCGATAGTAGCTTTGGTAAAAAGATCACCATTTTGAAAAACTCTTTGCCGCGGATCTTGCTGTTGATGACGAGCGCGATCAGAAAAGCTACTGCCAGCTTGGTGATCACGATTCCGATAAAAAAGATAACGTTATGGCCCAGTCCACGAAAAAACGTCTCTTGGAAAGGGGATTCGGTAAACAGCCGTACGAAGTTTTCCAGACCGATAAATGCCCCGCGCTTCAGTCCGTCCCAAGCAAAGAAGCTGTTTAGAAATGCTGATAAAATTGGATATACCTGAAACCAAATGTAGAAAAGCAGAGCAGGTAGCAAAAACAAATGAACCATGTGCTTTTTCCAGTTCACGCTCCGCGCGCTAGCCGTCTCCGTCTTGATCGCAGTCTTTTTTTCCAGTACAGGCATGGTAATGGGGTTCCTCCTTAAAATATGGTACAGCCAAGCAGTCAGGCCCGACTGTACCTCCATATTCCTTGTTCCAGCCTTACTTTTTCGGTTTGAACCATTTATCAGCAGAAGCCTGGGTATCTCCTGCTACTTTGTCGACATCGATCTTGTTGATGTACAGCCCTTGGAGGGAATCTTCAAACGTGGTCTTCGTTGTAGGCGTTCCTTCGCCAAAGTGAACGAGCATCAAAAACGGTGCCATGCTCTTTTCGCTTAGCTGTGTCATTTTCTGCACTAATGGATGCTTCGGAGTGACGCCAGAAATCGCGCTTAGTCGATTCAGATCATCACTAAACATCTGTCCGAATTCCTTGGACGCGAGCCACTCGACAAAAACCTTGGCCTCTTCCGGATGCTTGGTAGACTTGGCAATGCCATAAGAGCCATCCACCCAGTTAATCATGGGAGTCTCCCCGCCCTTTTCCTTCGCTAAAGCCGGCAGGATATCAATCGGCAAGTCAGTGCTTTGTTTTTCAAAGGTTTCCAGCCGGTAGCTGCCGTTGATATACATGGCAGCCTTGCCCGTGTAAAAAAGAGCTTGCGCATCTTTGTCATCAATACCTATAAAATCAGGCGGGAAGAAAGGAGCCAGCTCTTGCATCCGCTTGATAGACTCCGTAAAAGCTCCATCGGTAAATTTGGTTTGCCCTGCTAAGAGCTGATCGACGTATTCGTTTCCGCCATAGGAGCTCGTCCCGATGACACTATGGGTAATTGACAGCAGGTAGGATGCCTTGCCTGCCTGGGCAATTGGAATGATTCCCTTTTTCTGCAGCTCCGTGGAGACTTGGAGCAGCTCATCCCAGGTTTGTGGCGCTTCCAAGCCATTCTCCTCAAACAGCTTCTTGTTGTAAAAAATGACAGCGGAGTTGATCGAGAGTGGTACCCCGTACACCTTCTGATCGCTGCCACGTGCTGCATCCAGGTACGTCCGCTCTATTTCTGCTACCCCTTTTACCTCATCCAGTGGCAGCAGATATCCAGCGTCCGCTATGGAGGTAGCACCAGAGTATGGCCGCAGCTGCACGATATCTACCCCTGTACCTGACGTGAGAGAGTTACTCAATATCGTGTTGTATTCAGTAGATTTAAACGGCTTGAATTTCACCTTGATGTTGGAATGCTGCCTCTCAAACTCGGCAATGAATTTGGCGTACGCCTCTTTATCCTCTGTACGCCAGCTGTACATGACAAGCTCCACCGGCTCCCCTTTTGCCGGCTCTGTGGCTGGTGCCGTCGATCCATCCGTCTGCCCTCCTGACGCCGGTGCTGAAGTCCCGCCATTACACGCAGCCAGAACTAGCATCAGCACTACACAAAACAACCAAACCCCTACACGTCTCATCAAAAGATCTCCTCCATGCAAGATTTATGCTGCTTGTCTTCTGTGCAATTTTCTCTATGTAGTAATATTTTACAATCTATTATAGAATTCGGAAATATTTTTTCAACAAAATATTCGTATTTTTCAGATAATAGTTCATAAGAATCATCCTCGTGCACATCAGCTGACCCAAAGCCCATAGCAAAAAAAGAGAGACAGACGAGTTGTCTGCCTCTCTCGAAACGGTATCCCGTTTCTTACATCATGCCCATACCGCCCATGCCACCCATATCTGGCATGCCCATAGGAGCTTTGTTTTCTTCTGGTTTGTCAGCAATTACCGCTTCTGTAGTCAGGAACATAGCTGCTACAGATGCTGCATTGGACAGCGCGGAACGAGTAACTTTCGCCGCGTCTACGATACCAGCTTCGAGCATGTTCACATACTCTTCAGTAGCAGCGTTGAAGCCGATACCTACTGCTTCTTTTTTCAGACGCTCAACGATTACAGAACCTTCAAGTCCTGCGTTCGCAGCGATTTGACGAACTGGCTCTTCGAGGGAGCGAAGTACGATTTGTACGCCAACAGCTTCTTCGCCATCTACTTTAACGCCTTCAACAGCTTTGATCGCATTGATCAGAGTAGTACCACCACCAGGTACGATACCTTCTTCTACTGCAGCGCGAGTAGAGTTGAGAGCGTCCTCGATGCGGAGTTTCTTCTCTTTCAATTCGGTTTCAGTAGCTGCACCAACTTTTACAACCGCTACGCCGCCAGCCAATTTAGCCAGACGCTCTTGCAGTTTTTCACGATCGAAATCGGAAGTTGTGTCTTCGATTTGTTGACGGATTTGGGATACGCGACCTTCGATAGAAGCCTTGTCGCCAGCGCCTTCAACAATCGTTGTGTTTTCTTTGGTAACCACAATTTTGCTAGCGCGGCCCAATTGTTCCAGCTTGGTGGATTTCAGATCCAGACCCAGCTCTTCTGTGATTACTTCGCCGCCAGTCAGAGCAGCGATGTCTTGCAGCATAGCTTTGCGGCGATCGCCGAAGCCAGGTGCTTTAACCGCTACAGCTGTGAAGGTACCACGCAGTTTGTTTACTACCAGAGTAGCCAACGCTTCGCCTTCAACATCTTCAGCGATGATCAAGAGAGGTTTGCCGCTTTGTACCACTTGCTCCAGTACAGGCAGAACTTCTTGGATGTTGGAGATTTTCTTATCAGTGATCAAGATGTATGGGTTGGAGAGAACTGCTTCCATCTTGTCAGTGTCAGTGATCATGTAAGGGGAAGCGTAGCCACGGTCAAATTGCATACCTTCTACAACTTCCAGCTCTGTTACGAATCCTTTGGATTCTTCAACAGTGATTACGCCATCTTTGCCCACTTTTTCCATAGCTTCAGCGATCAGGTTTCCTACTTCTTGATCGTCAGCGGAAATAGCAGCAACTTGCGCGATGGAGGATTTGTTCTCAACCGGCTTTGCGATGGATTTGATTTCTTCAACAGCAGCGCGAACTGCTTTTTCCATACCGCGACGGATAACCATTGGGTTAGCGCCAGCAGTTACGTTTTTCAGACCTTCACGGATCATCGCTGCAGCCAGAACAGTTGCAGTAGTCGTACCGTCACCCGCGATGTCGTTTGTTTTGGTTGCAACTTCTTTAACCAGTTGCGCACCCATGTTTTCGTAAGCGTCTTCCAGCTCGATTTCTTTCGCGATGGTTACACCGTCGTTTGTGATCAATGGAGAACCGAATTTCTTTTCCAGTACCACGTTGCGGCCTTTTGGACCGAGTGTAACTTTTACCGCGTTTGCCAATGTTTCAACACCGCGGAGCATCGAGCGGCGAGCGTCTTCAGAGAATTTCACTTGTTTTGCCATCTGAACTCTACCTCCTGTTATGTGTTTTTCGTTCGACTTCCTATGTCAAGAGCCTTAACCGATGATCGCGAGGATATCGGATTCGCGCAGCACGAGGTATTCTTTATTGTCTACCTTTACTTCAGTACCAGCGTATTTGGAGAAGATTACTTTATCGCCGTCTTTTACTTCCAACGCGATGCGCTCGCCGTTGTCAGCAACACGACCAGAACCTACTGCGATTACGCGGCCTTCTTGCGGTTTTTCCTTTGCAGAATCAGGCAAAACGATACCGCTTGCAGTCGTTTCGTCTTTGGAGATAGCTTCGATTACCACACGGTCACCCAATGGCTTAAGCACTAAAAACACCCTCCTCAAAAAATGTAGGTAAACAAATTTGCTGTTGTTAGCACTCGACTTGTATGAGTGCTAACACCCAATTCCTATAATAATTGAATCGCTATGTACTTTGCAAGTAGTTTCCCTCACTTTTTTCCATTTGAAATCTCTAAATCCTTTTTTCTAGCAGCCGCCCTAGTTATTCAGTTCTAGTAACCAGACCCAGTCATATAAATCTATCATAGAATCAGAATAGAGCTATTCTCAAGGAGGGAACCCTCACATGCACAAATGGCTTTGGATCGGGATCGTCGTCCTCTGTGTCCTGGGGATTGGCCGCTTCTTCTCATCCGATAATACTTCCTTTATTCGTGTCAGTATTTATCCTGCCTCGATTTATTGGGACGGGAGGGAAATCGCCACCAGCGAAAAGCCAGGCTACTATAAAGACGGCGGAAAGGAACTCCCTGCCACCATTGAGTATCGTGGTACCGTTTATGTCCCGTTGTCGATCATTGGCCGCCACCTGAACAAGCCAGTCGGCTGGGATAGCTCTACCCATTTTGCCTGGGTTGGACAACCTCCCGCATTTGTCGAGCCTACTCTCGCTCCCAACCCGCCCACGGATGCTGCACCAGCTGCTCTGCCACCAGCCGTGCCCGCCAACACAACCGCTAAGACACCAAGCGACAATAAGACTCCTGCTACCACGAAAAATACGTCTCCCCATACTCTATTTGGACTGACACTTGGCATGTCGTCAGAGGAAGTAGCCAAAGTATTAGGAAAGCCAGTCCGCATTGAACCGAGCAGTCTGGGCTATCAATGGTGGATCTATAATACTGACCCGGCAAAATACTTACAGGTTGGCATAACAAACAACAAAGTAGTCGACCTGTACTCATTGGCTCCACAAGCCACACTGGGCAATGTCGGTGTCGGCACGAGCCAGCAGTCGCTAGAGCGTCAATATGACCTGCAAAACATCGTCTCCTTTTCTTATATGGGTGCCCAAATCCAGATGACAAATCAAAAACAGCAGCGTCCTCTGGTTATGCAAAACGGCACTCCCTTTATCTATTATTTGGACAAGCAAAATGACAATAAAGTAACGGCTGTCCGGATGATCGACACACAGATGCTATTGCGCGGGGGCTTTTACGATACCAAATGGTCTTATCAAGGAAAGGCTCCTGATTTTAACCCTCCTGCCCTCAGCGTGGGCGAGCGGGAATTGGTAAACGAGGCATATGAGCGTCAAATTCTCGATCTGGTTAACGTTTCACGCTATCACTACAAGCTGCCCGCGCTTCAGTGGAATGAAAAGGCTGCCCAAGTAGCAAGGGGCCATAGTCACGACATGGAGGCGAACAATTTCTTCGATCACGTCTCCGCTACAACTGGCACCAGTCCTTTTGACCGTTTAAAGCAAGCCTCGATCCCCTACAGCATGGCAGGCGAAAATATCGCAGCAGGCTATCCCGATGCGATTGAGGCCCATGAAAGCTGGATGAACAGCCCAGGTCATCGCAAAAACGTTTTGGAAAAGGATTTTACCCAATTAGGTGTTGGAGTGATCGCGGACTATTACACACAAGCTTTTTTGACACCTCGCAACTAAACGGTTTGGCGCTTGGGACAAGCTCGGCACGCCTCTTTATGGACGGGCCGGGTTTGTCCTTGCTCTTGTGCTTATGGAAGCTGAACCTGTTTTCGAAGCTGCGCCACCTTTGCTCCAAACTCTACGACTACCGTCTCATATTGCTTGGTATGTAAAATCATCCATGGCGGTCGGCTTCCCTTTTTCGGCATAATGACAAACATCTCCGCGATATCTGTATCAATCCCCGAAGAGGAATGTGTCAAGTGCTGCGGTGGAGCTAGCGGTATCCTGACAATCATCGCGTGCTCAAGCGACGGATTCAGCTCAAGCACACGTCCACTCACACTGTGCAGCAGCTTTTGCGCCTCAGTCTGAAACACCTCGGTATTGGCAAATGTCGCGACCACCTTCTGTTGATCAGAATCAAACAGCTCTACCTGCTCCGCCGCGTGTGCCGTCCCGCCAGAAAAAAACAACGCCAAGCAAAGAATCAGCCACATCTTGCTGGATTGCACCTCCCCTCAAGTAGCTTTCCTAGTATTTCCTATCTCGCCGTTATATACATCCATGCGTAAAGGAATCGAACCTCACCACAGAAAGAGCAAATAAAAAAGCCTCCCGCTTTAAAAACAGGAGACTTCATGACTCGTTAGCGAACAACCTCGTCCGCTTCCAAGCTGTATTCACTTTCCCATTCCTCTTGCTCCTTCAGCTGCTTGCGGTACACAACTCGCGACAGCCAAATGCTCAGCTCATAAAGTAGCAGCAAAGGGATGATAACCAGTACATCACTCACAATGTCTGGTGGCGTCAACGTAACACCTACCACCGTCAAACCGAAATAGGCAAACCGGCGTACCTTTGCCAGCCTCATCGGATTGAGAATACGCAGACGAGTGAGGAACATGACAATAATCGGGAGCTGAAACAACACACCGAAGGGAATCACCATGTTGAACATAAATCCGTAATACTCCCCGATCCCGTAGTTAGGATTTACCCCGATACTGGCAGACGTCGAGGTCATAAACTGCATGATCATGGGAAAGACCACGTAATAACCAAACAAAATGCCAGTCACAAACAGAAAGCTTGCCGCCGGGATAAAATAAAGCGTCCCTCTCCGCTCGTTCTTCTCCAAACCGGGTGAAACAAACCGCCATACATGATATAGCGCCACAGGAAGAGTGGCAACAATTCCAATGAGAAAAGCAAACTGCATGTACACGCGAAGTGCGTCCGAGGGATGCAAGGAGATGATCGGCACTCCATCTGCAATCGGCTCTTGCTTCAAATACTCAATGAGCGGACCGGCACAGAAGAAGCCGGCAATCAACGCGACAATAAATACGGCCAACACCCAAATGATACGCTTGCGCAGCTCCGTCAGGTGTTCAACCACTGTCATTTCTTGATCCGTCATGGCAACCACCTTACCCAATTACGCCTTTTGCTGTTCCTTTTCTAGCTGCGTGCGCTCCGTTTCCAGCTTTTCGCGGATTTCCTTTTCAAGACGCTCGCGTTCGAGTCGCTCGCGTACTTCGCGTTCAATCTTTTCGCGGTCAAACGCATCCTTTTCCGTCACAACCGCAGCCTTGGCTGTCGTAGCGTCCTTGCTTGTATCCTTTGCAGCCAGCTCCTTGCGCTTTGCATCATCGTCTTCCTCATCGCTCGTCAGACTGCGCGTTGCATTCTTGAATTCTTTCAAGGTATGACCAACAGCACGCCCCAGCTCTGGAAGCTTTTTTGGACCAAACAGGACAAGCGCCAAAATCAAAATTAAAATTAATCCAGGAATCCCGATACTGCCCATTTGCCTTCACTCCTTTTTCCTGTTAATTGTCAGTCTAACCAGCTAACACTTTCGTAAACCACCATATCCGAGCCTCGTCATGTCAGAAGCCTCAATTCTCTCTCCTGCCAAAATCCGCGGTAGAAAAACGTCAAACGAGGTAAATGTCTCATGCATAACAGCCCCAGGCAAGCCCAGGATTGGGGTGTCACCTTTGTAAGCAACCATCAGCATAGACCCCGGAAGCATTGGTGTGCCATATCTTACCACTTCAGCCCCTACACCTGCAATCGCTCCTGGTGTACGGTCATCAGGGTCTACAGACATACCGCCTGTGACCAGTACCAAATCGACACCTTTATCGAGGAAATAATGAATCTCCTGCTCAATCGCGTCTTTGTCATCAGGTGCAAAACGCTGCTCCACAACCGTTGAGCCGAGCGCCTCTACCTTGGAGCGAATCACCGGACCGAATTTGTCTGCAATTCGTCCAGAAAAAACTTCTCCACCCGTGGTGACAAGACCAACTGATTGATCCAGGAAAGACTTTACCTGCACAATCGGCTCACCAAACTGCTTCGCCAGCTCCTCTAGCTCTATAATACGCGCCTCTTCCATGATCAGCGGGATAATCCGGGTGGCTGCCAGCGTATGACCGGGATGGACCACCTGATCTCCATATGTGGTAGAAAATGCGATACCTTCCAATACATTGAGCGCATGAACGGCTTCCTCGTTAATCTTGGCTAGCCCGGAACGGGATGCCTTCATTGAGACCTTTCCTTCGTACGGCTGCGTCAAGGTCAAGCCCTCGCCAGAAACAGCCTTGGCAATACGAATCCCCGCTTCTTCCTCATGAATATAGCCCTCTGGCATTTCCAGCACGTAAATATGTTCTTTTCCGATCGACAACAGTGGCTCGATGTCTGCTTCCGTAACAACATGCCCCTTTTTAAACAGGCGGCCCTTGAATTCTCCGGGCAGAATTTGCGTCATGTCGTGTGGCAGCATCATGCCAATCGCTTCACGTACTGGCACTTCACGCATTTGTGGTTTTTCTACCAACCCAATCCTCCCCAATCTTCATTGGCCTCTCCTGTTCCCTGCAAAATGTGCAAGGCATCCGCCAGCATATCACCGATGGCGTTGAAACAGATCTCTACGCCTCTCGGATTGCCAGGAAGGTTGATAATCAACGAGTTTCCACGCGTACCCGCAACCGCACGCGTCAACATCGCACGACGAGATTGCTGCAGGCCGGCACGGCGCATTTCTTCTGCGAGCCCTGGGACTGGTCTGTCCATCACCCATGCGGTCACTTCCGGGGTGACATCGCGCGGGCTAAGACCTGTCCCGCCTGTTACGATCAATAGGTCACACTTTTCCCGATCCACGAACTCGATCATGTTTTCCTTCAAGTCTTCCATATCATCGGTAACGGCACGGTATACAGCGACATCTACGTGCAGCCATTCCCTTGTCAGATGACGAATGATCGGAATACGATCATCTGTCCGCTCTCCTCTGGCAATCGAATCACTTGCCGAAATAACGCCTACCTTCCATTTGCCCACAGCTCATTCCTCCGTTTTTTCATTCGATAGTATTGTACACTTTTTTGTCCGTGCTGTAGATAGTACTGTCAGAAAAGAGAGTTCCTGACACAAAACGTTCACGAATGAAAAAGGCCTTCCTCGGTCACCAAAGCATCCAGTGGTATATCGTGCGGCTCAAGCGGTACATGGTCGACTACCTGCATGGAGAATCCTATTCCTAGTAAAAATGGGCGATGCATAAGTCCTGCAAGAAAGCGATCGTAGTAGCCGCCTCCATAGCCCATGCGTCCCCCGGATCGATCAAAGGCCACACCAGGAACGAGCACCACGTCGAGCTTATCTACGTCTGCTTCCACAGCTTTTTCGGGATCAGGCTCCCAGATACCATATACTCCCTGCTTTAACATTTCCGGTCCGCTAAATACGTATGGAACCAGACGCCGCTCAGAAGGAAGCGTCAGGGGCAGCCAGATTTCCTGTCCTCGTTTTTTCGCTTGTTCGATGAACGGGAGAATATCCAATTCGGCGCCAAAAGGATGAAAGGCCATAATTGCTTTGCTGCTCACCACTTGCTCGCATGTCAACAAATGACTGCATGCTCTCTCAGATCGGAGCTTGCGTTCTTCTGGAGACATCGTTTTTCGGGCCTCCATAATATGGGTTCGGAGCTGTTTTTTATCCGCTTTTTTGTCCAATTCAACCGCTCTCCTTTTGCACGGGTTCAAACAACGCCCCCTCTAGGCTTGTCCCGTACACTCTCTCTAGGCTACACTTGCATTAGTATATAAAGAGGTGAACCACATGATCTTGCTACAAGCTGAACATATAGAAAAAACGTATGGCGTCGAGACCATTCTACAGGACATTTCCCTGCAAATACAAACGGGTGAACGCGTTGCGCTCGTTGGTGTCAATGGTGCCGGAAAATCTACCTTGATGAAGATTCTCGCTGGCGAGCTTAGCTACGATGGCGGAATTGTGCGGATTCCCAAAGAGGTAACGATCGGCTATTTGGCACAAAACAGCGGGCTGGAGTCGGAGAGAAGCATTTGGGATGAGCTGCTTTCTGTATTTGCGCATCTGCAGGTCGAGGAAAAGGAGCTGCGCACGCTGGAAGCAAAAATGGGCGATCCTGCTATCCTCGCTGATGAAAAACGCTACCAGCAGCTTTTGGAAAATTACTCTCACCGCTCGGAAGCATTCAAGGAGCGCGGAGGTTACAGCTATGAGGGGGCGATTCGCGGAGTGCTGCACGGTCTTCGCTTTGCCGACATGGATTACCAGACGCCGATTCGTACGCTAAGCGGCGGACAAAAAACACGTTTGGCTCTGGCCAAGCTGCTGCTGCAATCTCCAACGATTCTTCTACTCGATGAGCCGACCAACTACCTGGACATTGAAACACTCACCTGGCTGGAAACGTATCTGCAAAACTATCAGGGAGCAATCCTCGTCGTCTCCCATGACCGCTACTTCCTCGACAAGCTGGTGACTGTTGTCTATGAAATCGAGCGGACACGCGCCACTCGTTACGTCGGCAACTACAGTCAATTCCTCGATCAAAAGGCTGCGCGGCTGGAGCAAGATTTGAAGCGATTTGAAAAGCAGCAGGATGAAATCGCCAAGCTGGAAGATTTTATCGCTCGAAACATCGCTCGTGCGACGACAACCAAGCGCGCACAAAGCAGACGTAAGACATTAGAAAAAATAGACCGCATGGACAAGCCGATCACGAAAAACAAATCGGTCCACTTTTCCTTTGATGTCTCTAAAATGAGCGGAACCATCGTGATGAAGGCAGCAAATGTCGCTATTGGCTACCCGGATGCTGTCCTCTCTTCGGGCATTACATTTGAGATTGAACGCGAAGAGAGAGTCGCGCTGGTCGGACCTAACGGGATCGGAAAATCCACCTTGCTCAAAACGATCGTGGAGCAGCTGAGCGCGCTTCGTGGCAGCATAGATTTTGGAAGCAACGTCACTATCGGCTACTACGATCAAGAGCATCGCAATCTGAACGAACAGAGTACGGTGCTCGGTGAAATCTGGGATGAGTATCCGCAAATGCTGGAAAAAGACGTGCGTACGCTGCTAGGCAACTTCCTGTTTAGCGGAGACGATGTGCAAAAGCGCATTTCCGACCTGTCTGGCGGAGAACGCGCGCGTGTATCCTTGGCAAAGCTCATGCTAAGGCAAGCCAACTTCCTGATCTTCGACGAGCCTACCAACCACTTGGATATTTTTAGCAAGGAAGTATTGGAAAATGCGCTCTACGATTATCCGGGAACCATCCTGTTCGTTTCCCATGACCGCTACTTCCTGAATAAGATCTCAACCCGGGTGCTTGAACTGACAGGTGATGGAGTGACCAGTTATTTGGGCAACTACGACTACTATGTAGAGAAAAAGCAAGAGCTGGCGGAGCTTGCAGCCGAGCAAGCAGCGCTCCCTGCCAAAAAGCAAGGCACTGCTGCCGCTGTTCAGCCAGAAAAATCATCCTACGAGCTGGATAAGGAAGCCAAGAAGCGAGAACGCCAACGCCAGCGCCGTCTGGAAGAGATCGAAGCCACGATCCAAAAACGGGAAGCTGATATTACCAAATGGGAAGAAGAGCTATGTCTTCCTGAGATCTATAGCGACCATGTCCAGGCAAAAGAAAGAAACGATCAGATTCATGCCGCAAAAGCCGAGCTGGAGCAGCTGTATGACGAATGGAGCGAGCTCTCCGAGGCATAACCTCACGTCGAGCAGCGTTCATGTGCAGGCTCCTCCAAAGCTGCATAAAGTGCGGGAACGACAAGAAAAACGATGCAGGTGGCTGCTGTGACGATACCAGAGTCATTCAGCACTAGTCCTGCCAGCGAGCCTGCGATTACCCCAGCAAAGCCTTTGACCAGAAATGGTGTATCCAGCGCCAAATGACGCAGGAATCGATCGTTTCTAAGTGCCAGTAAGCCAAGCACGACCAGGGATACGACAAACACCTTACTCCACATGGAAACCCGGATTAACCGCAGATTCATAGCCAGCTTGCGCTCCAGCATCTTGCCGACTTCAGCCCATTCTCCTGACACAATCTGCTGGGAAACACGCCCTACATGCGTTAAGGGCTGATCGGTTAGCAGGCTTCCGGCTATCAATACAGCGACACCAAGCATCAGGCCTCCCGCTAGCACCAGGAGGCCTTTTTTGCCAATCCGTAAGCCCTGCAGCCTCGCAAAGGCGACGGAAAAACCAACTAATCCCGCGAGAAAGCCGCCTGCGTCCGTACCCAAGCCAGGAGCCACCATATAGTACAGCACCAGTCCGAAAAAGCTGGCAGCCGTCCCCGGCAACAGGATGCTTTTACGCGGCGAGTCATGGCTACCCGACTGCTTGTAAGCCTGATAAAGCGAAGCCACAAACAGAATCGCACTCCCGATCAGTACACCCTCGTATTCATTACCTAATCCATAAAAGCGAGCCCCGATGACGGGATCATAGCCGAGGTACGAATGTCTCATCATCGTTGCCCCACTCCACCCGTCGATTACTATTGCCAGCGCCGTGACACCACTTATGATAAGTGTCGTGTGAGCAAGTGAGCGATGCTCCTGCAGGAAGGCAGCCAGCAGCGCCACCGTGATGAGCAAGCCTAATACAACCTGCCCCGAAGCATTCCAGCCGAGCATCCCTTCCACCAGCAATAGGAAAGGAAACCAGAGAAGTGCCAATAGAGCGAGACGTACCCCTCTGCGCAACCCGGCGTATATCGCGCCCGCCCTTCTTTTCCCCCACAACCACAATAGTGCCGCACAGGCAAGCGTAATGATTTGCAGCATGACGTATGTATAGATGACGGCAGGTCTTGTAGCATATATGTGATGAATTTGCTTTACTTGATCCAGCAGTTCAATCATCGATGTTCTCTGCAGGTCTACCTTCACGACATGTCCAGCCAAATCGGTGGGCAGCGGTACGTTTAACCACGCTAAAACTGTTGGCAAAATATCCACTCCACTAATGAGCCCGGATTGACGTGTCGTCGCAGATGTAAGCAAGCCTCTGTCTTTGTTGTTCCAAATGAGAATCGGAGACAGCAGCGCTTTTTCCTTTGTCGCCACCGCATGGACCGCTGGTGATGTCAGAATGATGAGCTGGTTCTTTTTTTGTCTCTGTAGCACTTGATCCACAAAATGAGACAAGTCCGTTAGCACCTGTTGATAGTGACGGGCAAACTGTGTAGGCTCCATATCATTTGCCAGCTGGTAGAGACGCGCCAAATCGGAAAGCTGAACCGTAACAACCCCCGACTTTTGATCAGCCTGGATTTGGTTGAGTATATGCGTGTAGTTTGTTTTCACCCCATACGGATAGCCATAGGCTGGCAGCAGGCTTTTTGCTGATATATCACCATGCGGCACGCGTCCTTTTCCATCCATCGCAAACAGGACACTGTGGCGCTGCCTGGCGTCTTCATAATCTCCATTGCCATAAGCTGACACCCGAATTCCTTTTGCAGCAAGAGTATCTCCCAACAGCCCTATCCTTGCCAAAAACGGCTTGTCCTCATTTTCTGCCAGCAATCGATATATCCCAGGGTACACAATTGAATGTCCCAAATTGTTTTCTGCTATTCCGCCAAGCTCTCGCACCCGGTCTCCGGCTGTTTCTCTAGCTGACAACAGCTCGGTAGTGTGATAGGCTGTTCCGCTTTTTACACTGTACTGGGCTTGTCCGCCACTTCCCATAAGCAAATAGCCATTAGGGGCAGTCCGTGCTCCAGATGTGCGCATGGAAACAGCGCCAGCAGATGATTCCTTTACCCATTTATCCACAGCCAAATTACCTGCGAATGTCTCCATGTCTAAAAAAGACATTCCCTCTACAAACAACACGAGTACTTGCTGAGCTTCTTTAGCTGTGGCTATGCGATTTCCGATATTTGTAGCTGCAAACAATATTAGGAACGCAAGTAAACCAAGCAAGATTTTTGTCTTCACGAGATGCCTCCTGTTGATAACTCTACTCGTCTTATCCACATTTTCCACAGGATAATCCACAAGCATAAATTGTTTCATCCGGTAATTTTCCCGGTCATTTTTCGCGTTATCACCAGTATTCACAGGTGGGGCTGTGAACAACCTGCAAAGTTATTCTTCCTTGTGGATAATTATTGTTCTGCTCCAAATTCAGCTGATCAATCAGCCGATACAGTAGATAAACCGAATATGCAGTCTGAATACTGAACCTTTTCTTGCAAAAGAGCGAATATAGAGTTGTAACACGTTCAGGAGGGGCGCTCTTCGATACAAAAAGGAGTTATCCCAATGTGGATAACTCCTTTTTATAGTCACTCAGTCATTACTGTTCAGTGAGAGACAAGCCAGGTACACCATTTAGGTCCAGCTTGGCAAACTGCCCTTTTTCATACTTGATATAGCCTGCAGCTGCGATCATGGCAGCGTTGTCCGTACAGAGTGAAAATGGAGGAATAACGAGGGGAACTCCTTCTGCCTTGCAGCGCTCCTGCAGCCGATCTCGCAATCCCCGATTAGCTGCCACTCCGCCCGCCAAAAGCACCTGCTTCGCTCCGTATTCGCGTACGGCTCGGAGCGTTTTTTCTACGAGTACCTCTGTCACCGAGTCCTGGAAGCTGGCCGCGAGATTCGCTGGCTCGATCGACTCTCCACGCTGGGCGGCATTATGCAAGGTATTAAGTACTGCTGACTTCAAGCCACTAAAGCTGAAATCGTACGAGCCTGGCTCCAGCCACGAACGAGGGAGCGGTACATTTGGTTCGCCTTCGTGCGCGAGCCGATCAATGTGCGGTCCCCCGGGATACGGCAAATTCAGTGCGCGTGCTACCTTGTCATACGCCTCACCTGCAGCGTCGTCACGCGTTTCGCCCAAAATTTCAAACTGACCGTGCCCCTTCATCCAGACCAGCTCAGTATGTCCTCCCGAGACGACCAGCGCAATCAACGGGAAATCCATTTCCTCTACCAGACGGTTCGCATAGATGTGGCCTGCAATATGATGAACGCCGATCAGTGGGATCCCTCTCGCCAAAGAAACTGCTTTAGCTGCTGCCACACCAACCAGCAGCGCCCCCACAAGTCCTGGTCCGTACGTGACGGCAATCGCCTGAATATCGGACAGTGTCTTGCCTGCCTCTGCCAATGCTTCTTCGATCGTCAGCGTAATGTTCTCCACATGTCTGCGGGAGGCTACCTCTGGCACCACCCCGCCGAATCGCTTGTGGATATCAGCTTGAGAAGCAATTACATTGGAGAGCACCTCGCGCCCGTCACGAACAACGGATGCGGAGGTTTCGTCACAGCTGGTTTCAATCCCCAAAATATAGGTCGGAGCACCTGACTCCTTATGTGCTTGATAAGCTTCTTGTACGCGCATTTCGTAGCGCGAGCTATTTGTCCTGTTCATTACAATGTCACCCACATAATTATTGCGTCCTCGTTATTGTCCGAATAGTACCCTTTGCGCACGCCATGCTCTTTAAATCCGAGCCTGATGTACATATTTCTCGCCGCGACGTTGGAAGGCCGTACTTCTAGCGTCATGCTCTGTGCACCAAACGATCTCGCTACACTCATCATTTTGAGCATAAGTCCAAGCCCGATTTTTTTTCCCCGAAACAACGGATGGACCGCAACATTCGTGATGTGCGCTTCATCGAGCACAATCCACATGCCGCAGTATGCGACGATTCGATTCTGATGAACGACAACGACATAGCGCGCATTCGGATTCATCGTCAGCTCGTTGACGAAAGCATCATGCGGCCACGGTGTTGAAAAGGACAACCGCTCCAACTCGGCGACTGCCCCGACATCCTGCATCGTCATAAAGCGGTATTCCAAGTCTGTATGTTGACTCATATGATTACTCCTTTACCAAACCCTCCTGCTTTTGGGCCAGCCATTTCGCTTCCGCTTCCGCCAATTGGAGATACTCCGGAACCAGCTCATGCGCATTCGTACCATCCTGCAGCTTTTTCATCGCCAGATAACCGATGTGCGCTGCTCTGGGATGATTTGCAGCGGGAGAGGCAAACTTCGCCTGCTCACCCAGCGCCTGCACAATCGCTTCTTTGTGTATCCGAACGTCTTCGCCAAGAAACAGGATCGCCTCTCCCTGTGCCTGATCACGGAGGTGTGGAAGCCACTCCTCGAGCAGAATGATTTTTTCGTTTTCACACGCCCGTACGCTCTCCATGCCGTCTGTACGATAGCATCCTGTGTAAACCTGTCCTCTGCGAGCATCAAACAGTGGCACAATCATTCCTGGAAATCCCAGAGCATTCATCGCCACTACCTGCAGGCTAGAAATTCCGATCACAGGAATGTTAAGCGACCATGCCATGCTCTTTGCCGACGCCACCCCGATCCTTACGCCCGTGTAGGAGCCAGGTCCATTGGCTACTCCTAATCCGCTGAGCTGCTCTGGCAAGGTGCCTGTTGTGTCCAGCAATTCACTGACACAATCCATGAGTCGAATCGAGTGGTTTTTTTGCTGGTTGGTTGTCATCTCTGCGAGGACTCTCTCTTCCTCTACGACAGCTACACTTAACACCAGGTTGGATGTATCAATCGAAAGTAACCGCATCAAAATCAAACTCCTCACACAAATTCACATATCGAGCCCCGAGAGGCACCAGCTCGATCGTCCGCTCTTCTGCTCCTTCTGTACGCAAGTAAACGGTCAATCGCTCGTTTGGAAGCACATCCTCAATCAAAGAAGCCCACTCTACGACACAGACTCCCTCGCCAAAAAAGTAATCGTCTAGCCCAAGCGAGTCTATATCATCGCCTACCCGATACACATCCATATGGTATAACGGCAAACGGCCCTGATATTCTTTTATGATTGTAAACGTCGGACTGTTCACTACTTGCCGAACGCCAAGTCCTCGCCCCAACCCTTGGGTAAATGTAGTCTTGCCTGCACCGAGATCGCCTTCGAGTGCAAGCAAATCACCAGGCTGCAGCTGGTCTGCCAAGCATGCTGCAAAGCGCTGTGTTTGCGCTGCACCCGAAAGTCTCCATGTATATGTCATGTTCGTCATCACTCCTCATCCGCGCTGCCCAAAATGGTTAAACCCGGCTTTAGGCAACGGAAGCTGCAAGCCATCCTGAATCAGGGAGAGCGCAGGCACTCCGTCCTCACTTTGTGCCTCTACCCGGCCAATAACAGCAAACGGAATACCGGCTTCCGCGAATTTCTGCGCAATCTCTTCTACCTTGCTCGATTCCACTGTGCCAACGAGCTGGTAGTCCTCGCCCCCATAAAAAGCCCATTCCAAAGGGTCCTTGTTTACCTGTGTTGCATAGGTGCGGACATCTTCCCTGATGGGGACCTGCGCAGCATCTACTACTATCGCTACTCGACTCGCTTCTGCAATCTCCCATAGCTCTGATGCCAAGCCGTCGCTCACGTCATTTAGGGAACTACATACGCCAGAAGCGAGCAGCAGTCTCCCCGCAGCAACCTGAGCCAGCGGACGCTGGTGAGCAATCTCCAGCTCCCTCCACACGCCAGAGCTGCTGCTAGCTCCCTTCTTTTCCTGCAACAGCAGGTGAAGACCCGCTGCCGAGGTTCCTACATGCCCTGTAACAAACACGGTGTGCCCCGCCGCTGCCTGCGAGCGACGAATTGCCCTGCCTTTTTCCACTTCACCGAGCACGGTCACTGACAAATGCAGGGCATCTGGGGCAGACACCGTATCTCCGCCAATGACACGCACACCATACAGCTCACAAGCCTGGTAAATGCCATCATAGATTTGACTGCATTCCTCTTGTGACCACTTGGGCGATACCGCAATACTGACCAATGCGTACCTCGCATATCCGCCCATGGCTGCCACGTCACTGATGTTGCTCATGACTGCCTTGTACCCTATGTCGCTCGGGCTCATGGTTGTTTTTAAAAAATGGACGGTTTCCACCATAGCATCACAGCAAGCAACGACTTCCATCTCGTTCCCTGGCGTAAAAACGGCGGCATCATCCCCGAGCCCGACGGTCAAGCCGTCCCCTTCCTGTCCGTCCGACCGACTTGTCCATTGCCGGATCAGGGAAAATTCATCTTGTGCCACCTCAAACGCTCCTTTACTGCATAGTGAATTCATTATACCTCTGCTGTCAAAATACGTGCAAGAAAGCCCCGGCGACGCGCACCTTAGGGCTGAGCTAGCTCTTTTAATTCGCGCAGCACCAGCTTGCCGCTACAACGTCCGCATCGATACTTTGCCGGCTTCATTTTGCGTTTGCGCTTGTAGCTCATCCCGCATGTCCGGCAAACAAGCTCGTAGCGATAGGGCAAAACTGTGCGACCATTACCTACCTGCTGACAGTATCGACTTCCTCCCACCTGTTTAAGCAACACCTGAAAATCTCGATCCGCATGACGGTACCCTTTCTTGGCAATATGCAGATGATAGTGACACAGCTCATGCTTGATGATCGCTGTCAGCTCTTCTAAACCATGCTCCTCCAAATGCCGAGGATTTAGCTCAATGTCGTGCGAGCGCAGCAGGTATCTTCCACCCGTCGTGCGCAATCTGCTGTTAAAGCGGGCCTGATGGCGAAAGGGCGTGGCAAAAAACTCGCTGGATATTTCCTCCACCAGCATTTGCAATTCCTGATCGGTCATCTCATCTCCTCCGCTTCTCTTCTTCTTTCACGATAGCAGTTAATGTTGAAAAGTGCTAGACAGATAGGCTACACTGGGTGGAGAAAAGTAGAATGGTGGAGGAGCTCATGCGCTATTTGATGTTGCAGGAGAATACAGGGCTGCATTTTGTTGCACTCCCTGAATCGCATATGTACCAGCTGGTCGCGCTTTTCAAGCGACTGCATAAGGAAATCGACAAATTGACGATTTCGGATCGACCTGAGCTGCCAGCAGTTCTGGCAGAATGTGCCGATCTCGAAATTTTAGGGAGCGAGCTTTCGGTCACAGACGGACTGGCTTACGTAAGTGGGCTGGAGCGCCGATTTGCCTCCCTGCAGGAGAACGAGTATCCACTGATCTCCTTGTTGACGGAGATTCGTGCGCTGCAAGCACAGCTGGAGTTTTTAAACGAAGAAGAATAAGTTTTACAAAAAGAGGTACCTCCTGCTCGTCCGTTGCATACATTGCCAATAGACGATTAAATCCAGGAGGTACCTTCATGCCACAATGGATGCGTAGGCAATTGCAGCGTGCCTTCATCGGGAAGGACGTTCGACAAATTCGTTTGTTGAACAGTTGTTGGTTTCTATATTGGGAAAAACATGGCGGCCGTCCACAGTAAATGAGGAGGCCGCCTTTTTGCTGTATCTGAAGCGAAGCGATTAGCCTTCTGCCGGAGCGATCATCGTCATGCCGACACGCTGGCGCTTCTCATCAATCTCAACAACCCACACATCCACGATATCGCCTACCGTGACCACATCAAGCGGATGCTTGACGAAGCCTTTTTTCAATCGTGATATGTGAACCAGGCCGTCATTTTTCAGCCCAATGTCGACAAATGCCCCAAAGTCCACTACATTCCGTACCGTACCTTGCAGCTTCATACCCACAGCAAGATCAGACAGTTGGAGAACATCGCTGCGCAGCAGTGGTTTAGGGAGTTCATCGCGCGGGTCGCGCCCTGGACGCAGCAAGCTCTCTACGATGTCCTGCAGCGTTGGCTCCCCGATCCCCAGCTGGCCTGCTGTTGCAGCCACATCCAGCGCTTGCAGCCGCTCCCGGCACAGCTCGCTGCCGATTTGCTCCGGCGCAATATCGATCATCGTAAGTAGCTTGTGAGTAGCCGTGTAGGATTCAGGGTGAATCGGTGTCTTGTCCAACGGGTTATTTCCATCAACGATCCGTAGAAAGCCAATGCATTGCTCATACGTTTTAGCACCTAGACGTGGGACTTCTTTGAGCTGGGAACGAGTAGTGAATTTCCCGACCTCTTCGCGCTTCTTCACAATATTGCCCGCGACCTGCCGACTGATCCCTGACACATACTGCAGCAGGGAAGGCGATGCCGTATTGACGTCTACGCCGACATGGTTAACTGCCGATTCGACGACAAACTGGAGGCTGTCCGCCAGACGCGACTGGGATACGTCGTGCTGATATTGTCCTACCCCAACTGATTTGGGATCGATCTTGACCAGTTCAGCGAGCGGGTCCTGCAAACGCCGAGCGATGGACGCTGCACTGCGTTCTGCCACATCCAGGTCTGGAAACTCTTCCTTGGCAATTGCAGAAGCCGAATAAACAGACGCTCCAGCTTCATTGACGATAATATACATAACGTCTCGCTTCAGTTCCTTCAGCAGAGTCGCAATAAACTGCTCCGTCTCTCGTGACGCTGTTCCGTTGCCGATCGCCACTACGGTAACACCGTATGCTTCGATCATCTGCTTCACCTTTGCCGATGCCTCCGCCACTTTGTTTACGGGTGGAGTCGGATAAACAACGGCGACCTCCAGCAGCTTGCCAGTTTCATCTACGACAGCCAGCTTACAGCCTGTACGAAATGCTGGGTCGACACCGAGCACTACTTTGCCTTTTACAGGCGGTTGAAGCAGTAAATTGCGGAGATTCTCGGAAAAAATATGAATCGCGCGTTCTTCAGCCGCTTCTGTCAGCTCTGTGCGTACCTCGCGCTCGATGGATGGTGCAATCAAGCGTTTATAGGCATCCTCTACCGTCATCTCCAAAATAGTGCGGACGACTGTCTCACTGGAAATGACGCGGCGCTGGATCCAAGCCAGGATTTCCGGTACAGGGGCTTCCACCGCTACCTTGAGAATGCCTTCGTTCTCTCCGCGATTAATCGCCAGTACTCGATGGGGAACTACTTTTTTCAGTGGTTCACTGTATGCATAATACATTTGATAAACATTTTTCTCGTCTGCTTCTTCCGCCTTTTGCTCGGAAATCAGCAGGCCTTTTTGCATGGTACGCTCCCGAACCCATTGGCGAATATCCGGGTCGTCAGAGTATTGCTCGGCGATGATATCCATAGCACCTTGCATAGCTTGTTCTGCCGTCTCTACTCCTTTTTCCGGGTTAACGTAGCTCATTGCCTCTGCTTCAGGCACTCCTGTTTTCGGGAGGCTGAGCAGGTAAGCAGCAAGCGGCTCCAGCCCTTTTTCCTTTGCCATGGTCGCTCTCGTACGCCGTTTTTGGCGATAGGGACGATACAGGTCTTCTACTTCCTGCAATTTTGTTGCACGTTCAATGGCCGACTTCAGTTCTTCTGTCAGCTTCCCTTGTTCTTCAATGAGACGTACGACTTCCTCTTTGCGTACAGACAGGTTACGCAAATAACGAACGCGTTCTTCAATGGCTCGAATCTGCGTCTCGTCCAGCTGCCCGGTCATTTCTTTTCGATAACGGGCAATAAAAGGAACCGTGTTTCCCTCATCCAAAAGAGCAATCGTGCGTTCCGCTTGATGTGGCTTAACGCCCGTATCTTGGGCAACGGTCTGGATCATCAACGTAAGCTCCATACATATCCTCCTGCGCTCGTATTTCGCCGTTTATTGTACCATATTTGCTTGCAAGGACTGGAAACCTGAAACAGAAAAAAGGTGCCAGCTGACACCTTT
This sequence comes from uncultured Brevibacillus sp., assembly GCF_947502445.1. Taxonomy (GTDB): domain Bacteria; phylum Bacillota; class Bacilli; order Brevibacillales; family Brevibacillaceae; genus Brevibacillus. The sequence continues at coordinate 14,520 of NZ_CANMZW010000049.1, read as the reverse complement.
TTTACGTGCTCACTCACGTTGCCGTTTCCAGTTGCTCCACTCTCAATGCTTCTCGCAGCTTTCCCAATGCCCGTCGCTGCAGCCTCGAGATATGCATCTGGGACATCCCCATGACATCTCCTGCCTGCTTCTGGCTCAAGTTTTGATAAAAAGTTAAGTGAATGATTTCTTTTTCCCGTTTGTCCAGTACATGCAGGGCTCGATCCAGCATCATGTGCTGCTCGACCTGGTCGTAACCCGGCTCCGGCGTGCCTACGAGGTCTAACAGCGTAATGGTATGCCCGTCGTTATCTGCTTCCAGCTCGCTGTCCATGGAGAGGGAATGGTAGCTGCGCCCCATTTCCAAAGTCTCCAGCACGGCTTCTTCGGTCACACCCAGGTGCTGCGCGATATCTGAGATTTGGGGAGATCTTTGGAGCTGTGTGGTCAACTCGTCAACGACACGCTTAATTTTTGGACTCAGTTCTTTTACTCTTCGCGGAACATGGACACTCCAGGTCTTGTCCCGAATATACCGTTTGATTTCACCCACAATCGTGGGAATGGCAAAGCTTTCGAAGCTTCTCTCAAAGGACGGGTCAAATCGGCGTAGAGAAGCTAGCAAGCCAATCATTCCGACTTGAATCAAGTCTTCGTGCATGATTTGTCCGCGGACAAATTTTTTGGCCAATGTCTCTACGAGGGGAGTATAGGCCCTCACCAATTGCTCCTGCAGATGGGCATGTCCGGTTTGCCAATATTGGTGGGTAAGCTCCTTTAACTCCTCAGCACTATACTTCTGCTTTCGAGATTGTCCAGTCATCATCACCAGCCACCCCATCCCGACGAACATACTTGGTCATGGAAATTGCCACGCCTCGGTCCGAACGAATCACGACTTCATCCATCAGTGTATGGATCAGATAGAGTCCCAGCCCGCCCTCTTCCAGATCATCAATGTCCCTGCCCGAATAAATCGGGGTCAGTTGATCCGGCTTCAACTCTCCTGCAAATCCAACTCCCTGATCAGAGATTACAATTACCAAACGATCGGAATGAACGTGGCACGTCATGTGAATCGCACCAGGCTCTTCGTGTTCTCCATAGGCATGTTCAACCGCGTTCGTGCAGGCTTCTCCCACTGCTAGCTTGATGTCTTCTATGTCCTCGTAGGAAAATCCCATGCGATTGGCTACACCAGATACAGTCAGACGAGCCACTCCCAGATACTCTGTCTGGCTAGGGAAGGTCAGCTGAATCACATCTGCCTTAGGTCCATTTTGACCCATTACTCGCTCTCTCCTTTGCGGATGGCAATATGATCGTACAAGCCAGTAATGCGAAACAGCCTTTCCACGCGAGAAGACAGCTTGTCTACCTGAAAGGTACACTCCGTCTGCTTGCAAGCTTTCATGACCGCGATGAAAATTCCTATTCCCGTACTATCCATGTACTCTACTGCTTCCAAATTGACGCTAATCAAAGTCGCATTCGGCTGCTTGGTTAGCGCCATCAGCGTATCCTTCACTTGTGCCCCTGTATAAGCGTCGATGTCGCCCCTCAAGGTCACATAATGCTCGTTTTCTGTGCTCGTTGTTTCTATTGTCAGATCCATCCTCAGGCTCCCTCCCGAGCTTTGCTCAGTTTCTTCGTAGTACAATCATGGTGTAATCATCTGGCAGTTCAAACTGGGAAAGCAGCAGCAGCCTGCTGTAGATTGCATCGGCCATATGCTGTGCCGATGAGCCTACCTCTGCCTGCAAATAGGATACAAGCTCGTCCCTTTGCAAGTAATATCGGTTAATTTTGCGTTCTGTTACACCATCAGTCAGAAGAATCAGAACATCTTCTTCCTCAAGGTAGATCTCGTACTCCTCGTACTCCGTGTCAGGACAAAGTCCGAGCGCCGCACCCTGGCCCTCCAGGTCGTAAAAACGGCCTGTTTTCGCCCGGTAGAGGAAGCCTGGTTCATGTCCTGCTACCGCATAACGAAAGCGATGAGTATTCGTATCGTAGCTTCCCAAAAGCATAGTGACAAACATGCTGCTGTCGATATTTCGCTCCACGACGCGATTTAGGTGGTGAAGCATATCATCTGGCCCCATCTGAATTTCTCCTAGACTGTCCATGGCATATTTCAGCATGGACATGCACATCGCTGCCGGTATTCCTTTTCCCGTAATATCGGCAATGGTGAGACAAAATCGATGGTCGTCCTGAGCAATCACGTTATAAAAATCGCCTGAAATCTGATGGGCCGCCACGCTCACCAAGCCGATCTCCATACCTGGATAGACAGGAATCTCACGTGGCAAAAGCGTCTGCTGCATAGCGGATGCTACCGCGATCTCCGATTCCATCTGCTGGTGCCGGCTTCTCCAGCTGTTCACTGATCTGTGTTCAATTCCGTATTCAATCATTACTTCGGTCAGAATGGAAAAGGAGGCCCGCACAAACTCTGGTACCTCCCCCAGCTTCTCCAGTGCTCTTCCGTGCAGATCAGTTAGTTCTTCTGGCGAAATATCTTTGGAGAGAAGCCATTTACCCAACTGCTGCGCACCATACAGCTGGTCTTCCGAGAGGCCACTCAGGTAATCCCGAAGAATTTTTACGTACTCTTCTTCCAAGCTCCGGGCTACCATTCTCGTCCACCTTCCTCTGGTTGATTGTGCCACTTCACAACGACGACGCGGGTCCCTTCTCCTGGCGAGCTCTGAATGTCAAACTCATCCATCATGCGCCTGACTCCTGGCAATCCGGCACCGAGTGCACCGGAAGTAGAGAATCCATCTTCAAGTGCCTTGCGAATATCACGAATTCCAGGTCCCGAATCGACGGCTGTCAGCTGTAATCCGATCGAACCGTTGCGTTCTACCGGTGTTATGGTGATCGTTCCTTTGCCTGCGTACAAATAAATATTGCGAGCCAATTCTGAAATGGAGGTGGCAATTCGGGACTGCATGATTGTGCCAAAGCCAAGCTGTCTCGACATATTTCTCCCTACTTGTCTAGCTGCCACAATATCCGTCTCTTTTTCAATATTGATTGTCTCAGGGTAACAGCACTGCCACAATCAAAAAACCCCTTCCGCCCTCACTTGATAGGTAGAAATAAAATGAATGCGAAGCGAAGTTTTTCTCTGCCTCGGAATTTAAAGCAAATCGTGTCACATTTTGTCTACATTTCTTCTCGAACTAAATTCGCTACATGCGCAGGGATTCCCTTCCCCCCACATCAGAAAAACTTGACATATCACCAAGTGCAATAGCGAAACCTTTATAGCTGAGCGAAAAAGAATTCTTTTCAACATGCAAAAAAACCACTTGCTTTACTCAAGTGGCTTTTCCTCTCCAAAGGTCTGATCCATTCATTAAAAGTCAATAAGTCCCAAACTGATTTGCAAGGATTCATTAACTCGATCCATCATCTCATCATCAAGATGGGTTATCTTATCGGTCAGCCGTTGTTTGTCAATGGTTCGAATTTGTTCCAACAGAATGACGGAGTCACGATCAAATCCATATGTTTTTGCGTCAATCTCAACATGCGTAGGCAACTTTGCCTTTTGTATCTGCGCCGTAATGGCTGCGACGATGACCGTCGGACTAAATCGATTTCCAATGTCGTTTTGAATGACTAAAACAGGCCGCACGCCTCCTTGCTCAGAACCAACGACCGGTGACAGGTCCGCGAAAAACACATCGCCGCGTTTGACAATCATTGGTTACACCCCGCTAACTAAGCGGACAAGAGTATGGTCAGCCTCTTCCTCAGCGCCAAAAGCCTCCGATGCCATTTTCAGATTGATCTTAGCCATCTCCATGTACCCTTTTTGCATCGTCTCACGGATCGTGCGTTTCTTACGCTCCTTCAAATACAAATGCATCGCCTGGCGAATAAATTCGCTGCGATTGGATTTTTCCTTTTGAATGACGCCATCAACTTCTTGAAGCAAGTGTTGTGGCAAACTGATCATGATGCGTTTCGTGTTTGACTTCGACAAGACAAATCCACCTCCAACCATGACCGTAACTTCCATCCGCTACGATTGCTCTACTGAATAAAATGTGTCAGTACGAACAATACCATTATGTCGAAACCATTGCAAAAATATACCTATCCATACGCTCTGAAACAAAACGGTCATGTCCGCTTTGTAAACCGCTAAGCGGCCACATCTACCATTAATGAAAAACGACGATAACGTTCTTCACACGAATAGCCTGTTTTTGCGCTTAACTAGTATTCGCGTTTCGCATTCAAATTCCTGCTGGATTTTGCTTGCTAGTTATTTACAGTTTGTTGAGCAACCTGCTTCATCGTAAGTGGATGAAAAACACCGACTTCTTCCTGGTTGCGGAAATAAACGCGAGGAATCCGGTAATTCAGCATGCAAGGAACCTCGTAATTGATGGTGCCAATTCGTGCTGCCACCTCATCCAACGAGATTTCCTCATCGCCCGATTTTCCATAGAGGACGATCTCGTCACCTGGTTGACCCGTTCCTTGTTCCAGCCTCACCATAATTTGATCCATACAAACCTTGCCGATAATCGGTGAGCGAGAACCGTTGTACAGTACCTCTCCCGAGTTGGACAGAAGACGCGAGAAGCCGTCAGCATACCCGATCGGCAGAGTAGCTACCTGTTCGCCAGGCTGCGCACAATACGTAGCTCCGTAGCTGATTGTCATTGGCTGTGAAGCTGTTTTTACATGAGCAATTCTTGTTTTTAACGAGAGGGCTGGAACAAGCGAAACATCCTTTCGCTTTTTCATGTAAGGCGAAGGATACAATCCGTATAAACCTATGCCCAAACGGATGCTATCATACCCCCATTCGGGAAAAGCAATGGCAGCAGCTGTATTGCAGCAGTGAATCATAGGCAGTTTTTTGCCAGCATCACGCAAAGATTGTAACAAAGTTTGAAACGTTTCGTGTTGTCGTCGCACATGGGTAGTATCTGGCTCATCCGCGCAGGCAAAGTGAGTAAAAATGCCAGACCAGTCCAGCTTGGAGGACTGTTCTACAGCAGTTACTACCTGCATCAATTCCTCTTGTGTACGGACTCCGAGTCGTCCCATTCCAGTGTCGACCTTGATGTGCAATCCAATCGATTCCAGATTCGCCTGTTGTAAAAGAGCATTGGCCTGGGTAATCCAGTCACTGTTGTACGCAGTCAGGTGTATTTTCAACCTGCTGGCAATCTCCACTGACCGGGCAGGTGTGAATCCAAGCACAAGAATAGGCGCCTGAATCCCCGCCTCACGCAGTACGATCGCTTCATCGAGCATAGCAACAGCTAATGAATCTGCTCCACTCGCCAGCGCTTCTTCTCCCACACGGACAGCTCCATGGCCGTAGCCATCTGCCTTCACTACGGCGATAATACCTGTGCTCGCTGGCAAATGACGTCTGAACGTCTCAACATTGGCCCGAATGGCGTCCAAATCAACCTCAACCCAAGTGTCACGACAAAACGGTTTCATTTTTATCTCCTCTTGTTCCCTTTTTTATAGTAAAACAAGCGCTCATTTAAGTGTGTGAGAAACTGCCGGGAAACCATTAGCGATTCTTTTTTTCCCGCCAGTCTGTAAAAATGACGTCCTTCGTAGATCTGCTCCACCTCAGATAACGGGTAGCTGGTCTCCTGCCCAGACATGGTAATAATCAGATGCGTTTTCGTCAGCTTGTACATCGGTCGCAGAATCGATTTGTACAAAAAGGGCGACAGACCAACGACTGCAATCGCAATGGCAAAAGCAAGCACCTTGAAGGTTGTGTTATTGGTCGGAAGAATCTGCGCCAGAATCATCATCCCAATAACAAACAGGATGGTTTCACTAATGCGCATGCGCCATGTTTTTCGCAATAGCATGTCCTTGTAGCTCGATTCCTCCTGGTACAAAACATCGGTAGTCGGTTTTTTCATGTAAAGCATGCCACCTCAATCGATATAAGTTACTCTGAATGTATCCTTTTTTGCTGTCATGTGTCAATTGACAGAAATGCAAAAGAAACCCCAAATAAATGGAGTTTCTTTTTCGTTAGCTCTAGTGAATTACGCCTCGTTGTTTTCTGCTTTTGCTTCTTTTTGATCCTTGTCATGGCGTGGGAAGACTACTTTTTCAAAGCTTCCATCAACCATTTTTTGAACCATTTCTGTCAGCTTCTCGTTGCGCTCGTCAGCTTGCTCCTGTGTCAGCTTGCCTGCAGCTACCGCCTCTTTTACTTGTGCCTCATGCTGTTTGACTAGAAGAGCGACCACATCGTCTGCATCTACACCTTGCTCCTCTGCGATAGTCGCAAGGGATTTACCTGCTTTCAGGGCTTCCTGAAGCTTGGTAGCGTCCAGCTTCAAGAGTGAGAGCAGCTCTTCACTTTTGTCGTTTCCAAAGCCAAAGCCCATCCCTCCTTTTCCTGGTCCTCTGCCCTGATGTGTACTCTCTACCATCGCTTTAACCCGGTCAGTTGCATTTTCATTCATCTTGTCAGCCTGCTCCTGCGTCAGCTTGCCTGCCTTTACCGCCTCAGCCAGCTTAGCTTCCTGCTCCTTCACAAGAAGGGCTACTACATCATCAGTGTCCACTCCTTGTGCTTTTGCTACCTCTGCCAAGGACTTGCCTGACTTCAGCTCTTCTTGCAGCTTGTCAGCGTCCAGCTTCAGAAGGGAGAGCAGCTCTTCGTTCTTCTCATGGCCTCCACCAAAGCCTCTTCCTTTGTCAAAGCCTTTCCCTGCATGCGTGTTCTCTACCTGTTTCTTGACACGCTCGCTTGCATTTTCCGTCATCTTGTCAGCTTGCTCTTGTGTCAGTTTGCCTGATTTTACCGCCTCCGCAAGCCTGGCTTCCTGCTCCTTCACCAGAAGCGCTACCACATCATCTGTATCCACGCCCTGAGCCTCTGCTACCTCTGCCAAGGACTTGCCTGCTTTCAGCTCTTCTTGCAGCTTGTCAGCGTCCAGCTTCAGAAGGGAAAGCAGCTCCGAGTTCTCCTTGTAGGAAACCTTCATGCCGAATCCACCACGGTGGTCCATTTTGCCTCCTGCGAAGTTCACTTGTGCAGGTTTATTCCATTGTTGATTTTGTGTTGTTTGTGGTTTTGCCGTATCTGCCGCCAAGGCGCTGCCCAGGCTACCCAGACTCAGAACCGCTGCCATCGTTCCCAAAAGCATCCCCAATTTTGCTTTGCTAAACATATACACTCAATCCTTTCATCTGCTGTTGTGATGTACCGTACCTCTTGGGTACATGACTAAGTGTACAAGTGGTTTTTTAGATTCCCCTTTGATAAAAGTGGAAAACTTGAGGGAAAGTCACGAAAAAAAAGAGGACGGCTTTGACCGTCCCCTCTCCCATCATTATTTGCCGCCGACACCATACGTAGACTGTGCCACAGAAATCATTTCTTCTTCAGGCAAGTCTCCTGCCAGCATAAACTCTACGCCGTCCAGCTCCCATGTGAGAATCCGGCGATTGTCGTCCGTCTGAGCCAGAACTCCTATTGTAAAGCCCAGATTGACTGGCATACCCTGCTCATATGTGACCGAGACTTCGGTCGGACGTGCCTCAACCAGCTTGTAGTTATAGTCTCCTTTGTAGTTCAGGACGACCGTTCGCACACCATTTTTCGTCACTGGCTCTATATTTCCTTGTTTCACGCCTTCTGGAACATAGGTAGGTACAATCACACCAAACTGACTGGTAGGCTGCTCCATGACCTGCCCGTTAGTGCCCATTGTTGGAATCGAAGGCAGTGAGCTGGTTGTCATATTGCGGTCCTTGTCAAACGCATCCTTATCAAAGGATGGGTTGAACACAAATTCAGTAAAGTTGATTTTCACCAGTGGCTGCATACTGGAATCCATGATCTCTGCATGCGTAGGTTTGAAATCTTCTGTCAGCCAAATTTTTTGCTTCGTAAGCGAACGATTGCCACTGTAGTTGGCTTTGACCTCGAAAACATACTGCTTTTCTTCCAGCTTCATTTGTCGCTCTGCATCGTCAATAATACTGCGAGCGAGTGTTTCATAAAGATAGAGTGGACCGTTGTTTTCTGGCCAGCCACTTTGGAAGCGGAAGCTCTTGTTCAAATGAGGCGTCAGGACGAAAACCCCTTCCCCATTTCTCAAGATAATCTGTGTGATGCCACGCTGCTTGGAGGTGAGTGCAACCCGATAATTGTTCGGTTTCTCATACCAGACCTGGACATCGTACTCCATCGGCGTAGAGCCCGTCTGCATGGTCAAAACTGCTTGAGACTTGTACCCCGACATTTTCCCCAGCGTACCACTCAAGTCGCTCACCACATCTTCTGGTGTTTTCTGACCAAAGCAGCCGCCGAGCAGCAGAGAGAAGACCAACAATAACACCAGTGGTAAAGCTGCTCGTTTCATTCAATGAATTCCTCCTTGTCAAAATTTTCGACAAAGAAGGGCATCCCTGTCTATTTCCTGGGAAATCTGTCAGTCTATCGCCTCATGCAGCGTTCATCGTGTCACTTGTCGTTTTATGCCTATGGGGACGCGATATCGCTTGATCGGCTAAAGACTTACTCTTCCTGTAAGAGCAGGTAGTCCCTCCTGATCTACGCGATATAAATGTATGTCCATCCTCGTCCCAATATGCAGACAAGTTTAAACTTGTTCCACAACAACTTGCGCAATGGCATAAGCCCTGCTATGTGAAATGCTCAGGTGTACCCTTACATTTGAAGGGTCTAGGCCAAGTCTTTCGTAAACCTCATCCTTTATTTGCATTTCCGGTTTTCCAAGTCGGGTCGGTACGATCTCCATGTCAAGAAAGCTAATTGTTCCCCCGATCCCCATTCCGAGTGCTTTTGCTCCCGCCTCTTTTGCAGCAAATCGCCCAGCAATAAACTCAGTCTGTCTCGCTTCCGACTTGCCCTGCAAGAGTTGCTGCTCCGCTATCGTTAAAAATCGGCTGATTGCATTTTTTTGTCGCTTGACCAGCGTAGAAACACGATCGATCTCCACTATATCTACACCAATGCCAATAATCATTGACTAGGCTCTCTCCCGTCTTTTGGATTCACGCCTCACAGTATCATTCGTATTTATTGTTGGCAAGCTACAACGCAAAAAACCCCCGCAAATTGCGAGGGTCGTTTCCACTGGCTACTCAGTAGCTTGGCCACCAGATTGTCGAGCAGTAGACTGCGCAGCAGATTGTTGGTTTTGACGACGAACTTCAGCTGCGTTAGTCTCGCTTGCGAATTCAGTAGCTTGGCTAGCAGATTGTTGAGAAGCAGACTGCGCAGCGGATTGTTGGTTTTGACGACGAACTTCCGATACGTTTGTCTCGCTTGCGAATTCAGTAGCAGTGTTTTGCGCTTGATTCGCTTGGTTCATTCCTGCTTGACCAGCTTGTTTGTTTTGCTTAGGCATTGTTCCTTTCACCTCCTCGACGTCACTGAAGTTAATTTGTACGTTGGACCCTGATCGTATTCATCCTCATTTTTCCAGAATGCTGGTAGAAAAAGCGGGTTCTACTTTTGGGCATGCTAAAAGTCGTTTCGCCATTTTCCGAAGCTGAAAGTCCAGCTTTTTGAAAGCACACTATAAGTGTTAACGTGAGCAGGATTTTTTGTGCTGTACGCGAATTGATTTGTTTCCATTCCGTTTTTATCGAGAGAAAGGAGCAGATACCATGGCCCATACTGTAATCATTTACACCCAAACAACCTGCGGTCCTTGCCAGGAAGAAAAAATGTGGCTGACCCAGCAGCAAATTGCTTTTGAAGACAGGGATATCCGTAAAAACGATACCTACTTCCAGGAAGCAATCAACCTCGGTGCAAGCATGACCCCCGTCACACATATCAAAAAGGAAAATGGCGACGAAATTGTCGTCCATGGCTTCGACAAGGAAGAATTAGCAAAACATTTGTTGTAAAAGAGTGGGAAACGTATCAACTTTCCTCTACGAAAAAAAGCGTTGGATCTTGTTTGATCCAACGCTCCTAAGACGCATCAGCCGAAGGATGGTTCATTCTCGGCTGATTTTTGTTTGATGACTGGTGACATATCCGGCAAGTGTGAAAGAATCTGCTTAACTGCAGGAGCGCACTCCGTGTTGACCGAGTAAAATACCCACGGTCCTTTTCTGCGCTCTTTTACCAAACCATGTGTCTTTAGCTTAGCTAAGTGCTGGGAAACCGAGGGTTGGGACGTTTGCAGAATCTCCACAAGATCACGAACACATAAGGACTGTACTTGCAGGAGGGCCATGATCGTCAAGCGCGTCTTGTCACCAAGCAGCTTGTAAACCTCTGACAAAAACAGTACCTGCATCAAATCCATTTCCATACGAACCCACCTTTGCCTTGCATATCTGTATCCCAGTATACTATATGCCTTATAAGGTCGGGAAGATATGAACGTAAAAGTTCCGTGAAAGATCGTTAAACATCTCGACGGGACATCGCCTCTACCAGCTTGTCAGCAGTACGTGCAGCCAGCGCCATTACTGTGTTTGTCGGGTTACCTCCACCAGATGTGACAAAGGTAGAAGCACCTGCTATGAAAAGATTGGGAATGTCGTGAGTTTGACCAAAATCGTTGACAACAGAGGTTTCCGGGTCATCTCCCATCCGGCAGCCGCCCATCAAATGAGCGGTATCGGAGACGACATGCTCAGGAGTTCCTCCAACAGCCTCGATGATTTGCTTCATTTGTCCGATGGCATGCTGATATAGCTTGCGGTCGTTTTCCCCATAGCTGAATGTCACCTGTGGAATCGGCATACCGTATTCATCCTTTTTCCCACTCAAGGTCACAGCATTATCTGGATTCGGCAAAACCTCACCTACAAGTGTAATTCTTGCAAACTGGTTGTAATCAAGCATCGTCTCTCGCAGCCTATTTCCCCATAAAAATGATCCGTCTTCCCGCTCTGCCGAGATCGCGCCTGCCATCCCGACCGGTCTTGCCCCGTGAGCACTCAACGTATACCCCCGGGCAAAGCCACGCTTCTGATCGGTTTCATAAAAATGCTGGGTAAGGGCTAGAACCGGAGTTCCTTTGTACAGACGAACCTCATCCGGCAAACGGCCGTAGACGTCATGACTTGAGTGAGGCATGATCGCTTTCCCGACCCATCCGCTCGAATTGGCAAGCCCGTTCGGAAAACGAGAAGTAGTAGACTGAAGCAAGAGTCGCGGCGTCTCGACGACAAAGCCGGCAAGAATGACCACCCGCGCCATTTGCCGATGAGTCAAGCCCTCATGTTGAAATAGGACCCCGCTCACCCGACCGCCAGCCATCAAAATTTCCGTGACCATACAGTCAGAAAGCACCTCGGCCCCGTGGGCAATCGCTTTGGGAATATGGTGAATCAGGCCGCTGTATTTGGCATTGGGCATACAACCCTGATTGCAAAATCCGCGATTGATACACGGTGGCCGCCCGTCAAAGGGTGCTGACAAAATTGCCAGCGGAGCAACGACACTTTCGAAGCCAAGCTTGTCACAGCCTTCCCGGAACAGCTGGGCATTAGCACTGATTGGCTCCCTTACCGGATACGGATAAGGACCTTGGAAAGCTCCCCAGGGAAAATGATCCGGACCCGACACAGCGATTTCTTTTTCGATTTTATCGTAATAAGGAGCAAGATCTTTGTAACGGATCGGCCAGTCTTCTCCCACCCCATCGATCGTCCGCGTCTGAAAATCACTTTCATGAAAGCGCAGGAAGACACCGGTAAAATGCACAGTTCCTCCGCCTACACCTCGCCCGGAATTGTTGTGCCCCAGCTTGAGCGGATCATTTCCCGCCACCAGCCGTGTCTCCTGCCACGCTAATCTGCGCATCGATAATTCATCACTGGCAAAGTCATTTTGCGGATCCCAAAATGGCCCGGCTTCAATGACAACGACACGCAGACCAGCTTTTGCCAGCTCATAGGCAAGCACCCCGCCTGCTGCTCCGGCCCCGACGATGCACACATCCGCCTCATCCGCATACTTGCGCTTGTCCATTCCTCTCGAGCGGTAACCATCGTAATGATCACTGTTATGTGTAACCCGGTCATCCGTTGCCATTCGCTTTCGCCTCCCATGGGTCCGTCAAACCTTTTTCCACCCGTACATACCCGCGTGGATAAGCAGGGCCACCATAACCGATATCCGACCAAACCAGCGGATGAGAATAGTAGGCTCCCACAGTGTCTTGCAGCAGCTTCTTGAAAAAATCAACGGGATTAGCAGCGGTCCATGCCTGCTCGCTTTGAGTTTTCCCGCTTGCTACCCGCTGAAGCACTGACTCTTGCTCCTCTGGCTTCAAGGCAACAAAGCTGGCCCCATATGTACGGTGACTCTCTGCTTCTACGCCTGCCAGTCCAAGACGGTACAATTCCTTTTTAGGTGGAACTCCGACCTTTCTCTGCGACTCTCCGATCGGGCTTGCAGCCGAATCATCCAGATGCTGTGTAACAAAGGTGAGAACCTCCAGTCGGTGATCATCCACGAGCACGCTCACGACGGTTTGCAGCAGCAGCGCTTCGGTCTCTGTAAAAAATTGATGGGCAACCTGGGGCGATCTTCTTTTCCCGACGACTTTTTGAGTGTGGGCGTCCCATTCCTTGTGCTGGTCCCATACATCGTAGGACGGGTAGTGACTATGCTTGGCCATCTCATTCACCCCCAAAACAGGGCGAGAAGCCCTAATGCCGACATGGCTGTAATGAGGAGGGGAAGAATAATTGGCGGACCTACGAGGAAATTCTGACTTTGTGAATAGCCTCCTACGCGCTGCCGGACACCCGACGCATGCAAAGAGGCTCCAATTACTCCACTGGCAAGTCCGATGACCATCATAAAAGCAAATACCCAGCGAAGCCAGCCTGCATTCATGAAGGATAAGACAATTGCCGTTACGGCAAACACGGGAAGCTCAAGGACAGGTACCCACATTGCCCAATGACGAAAATTTTGCCTTGCGTGAAAAAGCGTGACCTGAACGGCAATCAACACAAACGCAAGTCCTGCAAACAAAATCAGCACGCGTTCAATCGGCCAACCTTGCCACATTGGAAGCATCCTCCTTTTACGGTATGATGCGCCTATTTTCTCCGAGCAACTGGTCTCCTATTCGTTGCGCTACCCTATGAACCGAAGCGTCACGTATAACCCGAGCAGGGTAAAGAGCAAAGTAGGCACCGTCAGCACGATCCCTGTCCGAAAGTATTGCCCCCATGTAATCTTTACATCTTTGCGTCCTAGCACATGCAGCCAAAGCAAGGTCGCGAGTGAGCCAATCGGTGTAATTTTGGGCCCCAGGTCACTCCCGATGATATTGGCATAGATCATTGCTTCTCTGAGTACCCCTTCTGCATGTGTTCCTGTAATCGCAAGGGCATTGAACATGACGGTCGGCAGATTGTTCATTAGCGAGGATAGCACTGCTGCAATGAAGCCTGTACCGATCGTCGTAGCCAGGAGGCCATCCTCCACCAGTGTATCGAGCATCAGCCTGACCAGATCAGTCAGCCTCGCATTATGTACACCCCAGACGACGACGTACATCCCGATGGAAAAAATGACGACCACCCATGGCGCTTCTTTCATGATGCGCCGCATCTGGATGACCTTGCTGGTACGCGCAGCCAGACAAAAAATCGCTGCCGCCCCAGTAATAATGAACGAAACATGTGTATGAATCGACTCACTGATAAAAAAGCCAACCAAAAGCACGCCAAGAATCAGCCAGGACAGGCGGAACAAGCCCTGATCCCGAATCGCTTCATGCGGCTGCTTCAATTGGGTCAGATCAACTCGTTTAGGAATGTCCTTGCGAAAATAAAGAAACAGGACCAGTAAGCTGCCGGCCACAGAAAACAGATTCGGCAGGACCATGCGTGCTGCATACTCAGCGAACCCGATGTCAAAGTAGTCGGCAGAGACGATATTGACCAAATTGCTGACCACAAAAGGCAAAGAGCTCGTATCAGCAATAAAGCCGCTCGCCATCACGAACGCAAGCACCATACGTGTATCCAGCTTCAGCGCCCGAACTTGTGCTAGCACAATCGGGGTCAAGATCAAGGCTGTGCCATCATTGGTGAACAAGGCTGAGACGACTGTTCCGAGCAAAATGACATAGACAAACATCAGCCGCCCATCTCCATTGGACAGTCGCGCCATGTGCAGCGCCGACCATTCAAAAAAGCCGATCTCGTCCATAATAAGAGAAATAATGATAATACCGATCAGCGCAAAGGTCGCATTCCAGACGATCGCAGTTACCTCCGCAACATCTGCCATTGTCACTACACCTGTGAGCAGCGCCAAGATGGCCCCACCTACCGCAGGATAGCCAATCGACAACCCACGCGGCTGCCAGATGACAAGCGTCAGCGTGACCACAAAAATAATCAAGGAAATCCAAACCACTGTACCTTTCACCTCACTATTTGAAAACCCGTTGAAAAAAGAAAAAGAGCAGACCATCTGAAGTGACCCCTGTCAAGTAGACAGTAATAAAAAAGCACATTTAAGCAGCCTGAGTCCGATATTCAAATGGACTT
>NZ_CANMZW010000048.1 GCF_947502445.1 uncultured Brevibacillus sp. | reverse complement strand
GACAAGCTTCAGATCATTTCTTCGGCTGATTTGATAAGTGATGATCTCGTTGTTGTAGAGATCCTTAATGGCGGATAAGTATAGTCTCTGTCCATTAAAAATTAAATAGGTGATATCGGTCACCCATTTCTCGTTTGGCCTGGAAGCATGAAAATCCCTGTTCAGCAGATTCCCTGAAACGACATAGACTTCTTTTTTGCCGTAATAAAGCCTTTTCTTGCGTATCACAGCCTGAATTCCCATTATTTTCATCAACCTTTGGACTCTTTTATGGTTCATTTTTATTCCGTATTTCTTTTCGATCCATACTTTGACCCGCCGATACCCGTAGATTCCCCGGACTTCTGTCCTGCACTCTGCGATCTTCTCTTTCATCTGTTCGTCCTCAAGCTGCTTTGGCGAGAGAATCTCCTGCCTTTGTACCCATTTGTAATATCCACTTCTGGAGACGTGAGCCAGTTCGCATAGAAGGAGGACGCAGTATCCGCGTTTGGCTAATTCCCTGATGACAGTAAACATTTGGTTGCTCGGTACTGAATCCATTCCACCTTTCACATCTTTAAGAGCTTTTTTAACAAGGCATTCTCCGCCTCAAGTCGTTTGATTTTGGCATCGGGATCTTCGGGCTTCGTTCGTGGTCTTCCCATGCCAGGACCTTTTGCTTTTCCTCGCTTTTCTTCAAGGCCAGCTAGTCCTTCCGCTTGGAAATATTCCACCCACCGACGTACCATAGAGTGGTGAATTCCTAATTCTTTCGCTACAGTTTTGTAGCCCATTCCGTCTTTTAGATATAGATCAACCGCTTTTCTCTTGAAAGCAGTATCGTATGTTGTCCTACATTTCCCCATGAGAAAATCCCCCCATAATAGACAGAGTAAGGTGCTTCCTTTTTTCTGTCTACTATAAGGGGATCATATCATCCTAAATTTTAGGATTGAGGCACTCTGTTGGGGCTTGGGACAGCCTATCCCTTGAACTCCACAGGAATCGTCATGGTAAAGCAAGGGCCGTCTGGATCATTGCGGGCGACGATCGTTCCTTTATGTGCTTCGAATACAGCCCGCGCAATGGCAAGTCCAAGTCCGTGCTTGCCCGATTTTCCTTTGCGGAAGCGCTGGAACAGGTGTGGGAGCAGTGCTTCTTCTATTGGAGGACCGTCGTTTGCTATGCTCACCACCATATTCCGTCCCACCTGTCTTCCTGTAATGGATAGACGGCTTTTCGCGTAGCGCAGCTGATTTTCCATAATGTTGACAAACGCGGTGCTCAGCTGTTCGCCGTCTCCTTCCACTATCATGGTAGGGGGTAAATTAAGCTCCCATTCAACATTCGGGTTCAGTACGGAGAGACGCTGCTTCAATAACTGCATCATTTCTGACAGATCGACCCGCCCCATTTGCATCATTTGCGAAACCGATTCGATCTTGGTCAGATAGAGAAGCTGCCCGACGACCTTTTCCAGGCGCTTGCTCTCTTCCATGATAATGGACAACCCTTTTTCTGCCTGAGGACCCTGAAACACCCCTTCAATTAATCCTTGGGTATAGCCCTGGATTGCCATGATCGGTGTTTTTAGCTCATGCGAAATGTTTTGTACAAAATGTCTCTGGGATTCATCGTATTCCTTCAACTGATTTTTCATCGTATCGAACGATCTGGCCAACTGACCGATCTCGTCGCCTCGGTCCATGGTCAGGGGGATGTCAAACTGACGGCGTGCGATTTTTTTGCACAGCTCATCCAGACTGCGCAGCGGCTTGCTCAAATAACCGCTGAACCAGATTGCCAAAAGCCAGCTAGCCAAGAGAAGCAAGCTGAAAATGTAGAGGAACTGGCGGGTCAAAATCGAGTTGATCTGATTGAGCTCCTGCTCTTTGGAGAACAGCACCATATAGTATGGGAAGCCGTGGTAGTCCATTTTTTTACTGACAAACAAGTAGTTCACATTCTCACGTTCCAACGAGCCGTGCTGGAGCTGCTCTGAGGGGTGTGAGGCTGCTTTTACATAGAGCTCTCGAATATCCGGAGGAGGAATTCGTTCGGCGCTACGGCTGCCTAGCTCTCGCCCGTTTTCCGCGTACACGATCATGTCAAACGAGTACTCATAGCGGGAGAGGAGCAGCTGTAAAAAGTAAGGGGCAGTTGCCGGAACGGTGAGCAGCTCATTATGTTCATTAAACGCGATGTGCTCGGATAAGGTGTAGAATTCTTCCTCCAAAAGCGAGTACGTGTTGGAGACCAGATACTGCTTCACCGCCAACGGATAACCGATTCCGAGCCCGACGCCCAGTACCATGGTCAAAATCATGAACAAAATGAGAATTTGCCGGGAGAGCGGCAGGTTTTTCAAGCGAAATTTGCTCATATGCGAGTCATCCGATAACCGAAGCCGTAGACGGTTTCCAGCGGGAATTTCGCCATTTTCTTGCGGATGCGCTTCACCAAATCATCGACAGCACGGTCCGAGCCGATGTAGTCTTCGCCCCAAATGGAGGTCAGGATTTGCTCACGATTGAGAGCCAGGCCCTGATTGTGCAGCAGGTAGACGATCAGCTCGAATTCTTTGGTCGTCAAATCGATCAGCTCGTCTCCTTCTTTTACTTGTCTGCCTTTTTCTGAGATCATATAAGGGCCCACACTGACCCAATCCTGGAAGGTTTGTGCAGGTGCGGCCACTACTCCAGGCTTTTCATACGTGCGTTGCAGCAATTTTTTGGCGCGGATGACCAATTCCCGCGGGAGGAAGGGCTTTGCCAAATAGTCGTCACTGCCCAGCTCCAAGCCGATGATTTTATCTACATCCTGATCGCGAGCCGAAATAAAGATGATCGGCACATTGGATTTTTCTCGGATCAGTCGCAACAGCTCATAGCCGTCGATGTCTGGCATCATGATGTCCAGTATCCACAGATGAGGCTGGTTCTGTTCATCTAATAGTGACAATACATCAATGCCACTGGAAAATGCCTTTACTTGCAGCCCTGCGCTTTGCAAGTACGATTGCAGCAATTCCAAAAGATTGGTTTCATCGTCCACCAGATAGACGAGGTAGGGGGTATGCATGGTTAGAACCCTCGCTTTGCATCTGTTTTTCTACATTGTAGCATAGGCAAAAAAGGGATGTGTGGCACGGACGTAAGAGAATCGTGGAAAAGATGTGAAAGCAGGAATCCCTTTTACCCTAGCGAAAAAGAAGTATGGGAAAAAAGCCAACAAGTACCAAATTCGTAGACGAGAAAAACATAGAAAGGAGCGATTCTATGAAACGATTCGTCAAATCTTCTCTCATGTTCTTATCCATGCTGCTTCTGGTTACAGCATGTAGCACCCAACCGGTTGAAACCCAGCCAACTCCTACTCCGGAGCCACCTGCTCCACCTGTGGAAACACCTGAGCCAAATCAACCAATCCAGTATCCGTATCGGGCTCCTTTGACTGGTCTTGGCAGCCAGGAAAATTTGGATAATAAACGCCCGATTATGGTCATGATCAACAACGCACCACCAGCCAGGCCACAGACTGGCCTAAACCAAGCTGATATGATCTATGAAGTGATGGCAGAAGGGGAAATGACCCGTTTTCTCACCATCTTTCAAAGCCAAAGGCCGGAGGTGATCGGACCTGTACGTAGCATCCGACCTTATTTTATCCAATTAGGTCTCGGCTTTGATGCCGTGCTTGTTCATGCAGGAGGCAGTCCGGAGGCATTGGCGACTTTGGCTCGCTCGGATTACAATGTAAACGAATTGTCCAATGGTCGCTATTTCTGGCGGGAAAGCTTCCGCAAAATGCCGCACAACCTGTACACAAAGCCAGAGCTATTAGAGCAGGCGATGCAGGATAAAGGAATGCGCACGACAGCAGAGGTTCCGCATTTTAGTTTCTTGCCTGAGGATGCTGTCATCACGGAAGGCGAGCCTGCAACACAGGTGGATATTACCTTCCACTCCTTGAATAAGGCAGCATTTACGTACGATACCGAGCAGAAGAAATACATGCGCTTTACGGCAGGCAAGCCACATGTGGATTTGAGTGATAACAAGCAGCTTGGAACTACAAATTTACTCGTCATTTCGACCAAGCATCGCGTTCTGGACAAAGAAGGACGTCTTCAGGTAGATGTGGTTGGACCTGGTGACGGTTATCTTTTCCAACAAGGAAAGGTACGCAAAATCAAATGGAAACGTAGCAATGGCGTTATCCGCGCGTATGAAGACGCAACCTTGACCAAGGAAGTGCAATGGCTGCCAGGAAATACATGGGTAGAAATTCTGCCGAGCTCCCCCGGTTTGTCTCAATCTCTGAAGTTCCAATAGGGAATAGGGCTTGCAGATGAAGGCGGTTTCTTCTAAGATAATTAGTAGGGCTTTAACGCTTAAAAATTTCACAGTGGGAAACCGGAGACGGATTAGATAACGGGGTGACGAATATGCAACTTGAAAAGTTGAAGGGTAAAGGGATTGAACAGTTGTTTGAAGCGGTTTTGTCCTTGGAAACTATGGAAGAATGCTATCAATTTTTTGACGATCTTTGCACGGTAAATGAAATGCAATCGCTCGCGCAACGTCTGGAAGTAGCGCGGATGCTCCGCAAGGGCTTCACCTACAACCAGATTGAAGCAGAAACAGGTGCGAGTACTGCGACTATTTCTCGTGTCAAACGCTGCCTGAATTACGGTAACGATGGATACCAGATGGCACTGGAGCGGATCGGTAAATAGGTAGGAGGCAGGCAACGTTGATTGACTATCGTGGCTGGCGCCATGTATTTAAGCTGGACCCTGACAAAGCCATTGATGAAGACGCGCTGGAAGCGATTTGTGAATCGGGTACAGACGGCATCATCGTTGGCGGTACATATGGCGTGACGTATGACAATACATTGGATTTGATGTCTCGTATACGACGCTATGCTGTTCCAGCCCTTCTGGAAATATCCTCGCTTGATGCAGTGGTGCCAGGATTTGATTCATACTTGATTCCGCTTGTTCTCAATGCAGGTGATCCGGATTGGATGTTTGCCCCGCATGTATCCGGACTGAAAACGTATGGAGCCTATATTCACTGGGACGATATCATCACAGAGGGCTATCTGATCGCTAATCCCGAAGCGGGTGTAGCCGAGCTGACCCGTGCACGACCTATTGCTGATGCACAGGAAGCCAAGGCGTACGCGCAGGTTGCGACTAAAATTTGCCGATTGCCGATCGTCTATCTGGAATATAGTGGAATCTACGGCGATCCAGCTGTCGTTCGCGCTTGCAAGGCAGGTGCCGACGAAGCACACCTCTTTTACGGAGGCGGGATCAGGACCCCAGAGCAAGCGAGCGAGATGGCAGCAATTGCAGATACAGTCGTTGTCGGCAACGTCATCTATGATGACCTGGAGGCAGCGCTGGCAACAGTTGCAGCTGTAAAAGGGCAATAGCCAAAAGCAAATAGAGAAAGTCATGTGAGAATGAGAAAGGCAGAAAGGATATCCCTTCTGCCTTTCTCATTCTTTTGCTTTTTACTCGAGAGCTGCGGCCTATTACATATGCATAAACTGCTGAGTGTGCCGATTCGTGTGTAGAAAATCATGAAGCAAACGACAAAACGTGGTGACAGCCTGTTCAAGCAGATGAATATCCAGATAGGAAAAACAGATGCGCAAATGGTGGAATTGCTGTTGGGCAGCAAAACAAACATGACCTGGCAAAAAGGAGATCCCCTCTTTAAGAGCGTTTACGTGCAAGTCCTCTGCATTAAACACAGGGGGCAAGGTCAGCCAAATATTTAACCCTCCATCGGGCTTGGTCCAATGGACATCTTTTGGAGCTGAGTGATTCAAAATTTGCAGGACTAAATTGCGCCGCTCTTTCAGTTTATCTCGCAGGACAGGTAGATGCTTGTTTAACTGGTTTGAGGAAAAGAAGGGTAAAATGGCCTTTTGTGTAATCAACGGTGTTCCCAGATCACTAATTCCTTTGGAACCAACAAGGCGAGTGATGAAGGTTCCGTCTGCAATCAAAAAACCAATGCGACAGCCAGGGGAAATGAACTTGCTAATGCCCTTCAGATAGATGACGTGTCCGTGTGTATCCATACTTTTGATAGAGGGAGGAGGCTCAGCTCCAAAATAAATGTCACTGGTTGCGTCATCCTCAAGAATAATGGAATTGTAGCTTTGGGCGAGCTCCAGCAGCTGTACTCTGCGCCGCATACTCATAACCGTGCCCGTAGGGTTTTGAAAAGTCGGATTGGTGTAGATCAGCTTGGGGGGGCGAGAATCGCAAAGCTTTGCCAATTGGTCAACCTGCATCCCCTCCTCGTCAATGGGAACGGTATAGATCGTGGCTCCACGCTTTCTGAAAACATCAATTGTGCAAGGATAGACAGGCTCCTCGAGCACAACGCAATCACCAGGACCGACAAAGGTAGAGGCAACGAGATCGATGCCTTGCTGAGAGCCGTTTAAAATCATGATTTCATTTGGGGTGGTCTGAATATTTTTACTTCTGAAATAAGGGAGAACCGCCTCACGTAGCTTGCTGTCGCCTTGGACAGGTCCATATTCAGTCAGGGCCGTACTGTCGACCTGCGAGTATTGATAAAATTGCTTGGAAAGCCATTCGGTTGGGATGAGCGAAGTGTGTAGTGCAGCAATGGACAATTTGGCGACATCCACAAGAGGCGTCTGCATCATCCGCCAGTATTGGGCGCGAGGAAGATAGTCGGCTACCGCGTTTTGCCAATCCAAAGAAGGTTTCTCTGAATGATTCTGTGTCTGCTGCTCTTTGAAGCGGAGCGATTTTTCTTGAACAAAGGTACCCTTCCCCTGAATCCGCCGAGCAAGCTTCTCATGCTCCAGCATTTCATAAGCATGAAAGACCGTCATCAGGCTGACGTCCAGGAGACGAGACAAATTTCGCACAGATGGGAGCTTTTCCCCTTCCTGCAGCAAGCCCGACTGAATCCGATCAGCAATGGATGATCTAATCTGTTCTGTAAGTGTTATGCCTGAGTGTCTGTCTAAATCGATATGCATGGGTAAAACTCCCTCCTCACCGATTCCCACAAGGGCTTTCCGTATAGAACGCACAAAATAATTACTGACAGTGTACCGTATACGAACTCAAAAAGGTACGGTAAATTTCGAATGTTTGTAAAAGTGTTATAATGCGCCGTTTACTGTTATGGTCGCTGCTCCGTATGCTTGCTCTAAAATAATTGAGTTGTAAGGAGTGGTTAACATGGGATATCCATTTGCGACACGTGTTCAGTCAATTACCTCATCAGCTGTTCGAGATTTGCTCAGTGTCATTCAATCAGGAGACGTCATTTCTTTTGCTGGGGGTCTTCCTGATGAAGGATTCTTTCCAGTGCAGGAATTGGAGTTAGCCTATCAAAAGGCCTTCCGCTCAGGGGGGAAAAGTCTACAATACGGCCCCACAGAAGGGGACAGAGAGCTGCGACGGCTCATCCAGGAAAGGATGCATGCAAAAGGAATTTCGGTTGCTTATGAAAATATTTTAGTCACGACGGGTTCGCAGCAAGCCATCGATTTGTTAGCAAAGGTGTTTCTCTCGCCAGGAGATGCTGTTTTGGTAGAAAATCCTTCCTACCTGGCAGCGTTGCAAGCTTTTAACATATACGAAGCCAACATCATCCCGGTCCAAAGCGATGATGACGGAATGATTCCCGAAGAGCTCGAAGAAAAAATCATCACGCACCGACCGAAATTCATCTACGCTGTCCCGACCTTCTCAAACCCGCAAGGAAAAGTATGGAGCATGGAGAGGCGGGAGGCTGTAGTGAATTTGGCAGAGAAACATCATGTACTGATAGTAGAAGATGATCCTTACTCAGATCTGCGATTTACAGATGAGCAGCCAATGCCGTTGGCTGTGCTAGACAGAATCGGGGAGCGTGTAATATACACCAGCACCTTCTCCAAAACAGTAGCTCCCGGTATTCGCATCGGCTGGTTGACTGGGCCAAAAGAAATCGTCCGTATGATTGCTCTAGCGAAGCAATCAAGCGATTTGCATTCCAGCGCCATTGATCAGATGGCACTATGCTATTTTCTTCAAGATTTCTCTATGCAGCAGCATTTGCACAGATTGAGAAGAGAATACAAGCAGCGGCTGGACGTCATGCAGGACTATTTGAAAAGAAGCAGTCCAAACCTGTTTCACTGGGTGGAGCCAAAGGGCGGCATGTTCCTCTGGGTGTCGATCAACAAAGCAATTGATACAGCTGAGTTATTGAAGGTGGCTGTGGATGAGGGTGTAGCCTTCGTACCGGGAGCTCCCTTTTTCGCAGGCCCCGCAAAAACCAATACGCTCAGGCTCAACTTTACCCACTCTTCGTCTGAGGTGATCGGTATAGGGATGAATCGCTTGATGACTGCGCTCGACAAGCTCTTGGCGAGTAGTGTGCATGACCAATGATCGCAATCATTGCCGATGGAAGATGGGGGAAACGGGTGGTCGATCATCTGCGTGATCAAATTCTTAACGGGGCAATCACCTGGGGGGTTCGCTCAACAGCCTTTGCCAAAGAGCTAATGAAAGAGGAGAAAGGCGTGAGTATATCCAGCTATTCTGAAGCGATTAAAGCGAATGAGGTGGTCATGGTAGCTATGCCTTATGTAGATCTGCTGCCATGGACCGATGTCTTTGCGCCAATACTGAATGGAAAAATCGTGATTGACTTGTCTGTGCCGCAAACAAGCGAAGACCGGCACATATTTGGTTGGCAAACATCCTGTCCAGAGCAATTGCAGAAAAAACTGCCAGGAAGCCGAATCGTTGGGGCGAAAAGCACCAGTATTTATAAATTGGCAGGAAAGGAGCCGGATGCATCTTCATTGGTTTACATAACCAGTGATGATGAGGTTGCAAGAAAGCGGGTTGTCGAGCTTTTTAGAAGCACTACGTATTCAATCGTTGATGCAGGGGAATTGGAAGAGAACCGTGCGATTGACCGGATGATTAGTTTGAGGGTTACTTGACAGAAGAAGAGACTTGAGAGCCTAGCACAAACCAAGCACTATGGGAATGGATGATATGTACAATAATGATATATGATGATTGGACATGTTGTATGGTCAATAATCTCCAATTCTCTCATATCATATTATTTATAGAATTATCTAAATAATCAGAAGTGCAAGGGGGAAAACGTGTGAGTCTATTTAAAAAGAAAGCGATTATCTTCTCCGCGTTGTTGGCAACTCTGTCTCTTTCTGCATGTAACTCGCAGACTGTCGAACAAAAAAATACGACAGGCTCAGACGCAGCAGCTGGTGGGACCAAAATCTTGATTGCTACCCAAAGTCCGCTTTCCGGTTCTCAGTCTGCCATTGGTGATTCTATCAAAACAGGTGCAGAATATGCTTTGAATTTGCAAAAAGAAGAATTCAAGCAGCTGGGATTCGACTTGCAGCTTACCCCGCAGGATGATCAGGCTGACCCCAAAATCGGTGTATCCAATGCCGAGATGCTTGCAGCCAATCCTGATGTACTCGGAGTAGTTGGCCATTTTAATACAGGAGTGGCCATTCCGTCATCCGTGAAGTACGAGTCAGCCAAGCTGGTCATGGTTTCTCCCGCGAACAGCGGCGTGAAGCTGACAGAAGAAGGCAAAAAGACGGTACACCGCATCTGTGCACGTGATGATGCACAAGGTCCAAAAGGTGCAAAATATGCGAAGGAAAAGCTCGGTGTCAAAACGGTATTCCTCATCCATGATAAAACAGCGTACGGACAAGGTCTGGTGGATGAAGTAAAGGCACAGTTTGAAAAAGATGGCGTGCAGGTTCTGGGCTATGAAGGTGTTACTCAGGGCGAAAAGGACTACAACTTTGTAGTCAACACAGTTATTTCCAAAAACCCAGACATGCTCTACTTTGGCGGTATTTATCCGGAGGCAGGCATTATCGTGAAGCAGGCTAGAGAGAAAGGCTTTAAGGGCTTGTTCATGGGTGGTGACGGCATTGACTCCTCCGATTTGATCAAAATCGCAGGTCCTGCCGCGGAAGGCATCTACTTTACATCCCTCGCAGGTGACGTTAAGCAAACAGATGACGGAAAAAAATGGGCAGAGGAATACGAAAAGGCGATGGGCAAAAAAGCAGAGACGTATTCTGTATACGCATATGATTCTATGAACATCATCCTGAACGGAGTCAAGGAAGCGATCAAGGCGAATGGCGGCAAAAAGCCTACTCGCGAGCAGGTTCTTGACCTTGTTCACCAAACGAAGGATTTCAAAGGAAAGTTCGTGAACGTGACGTTCGATGACAAAGGTGACAACGTATTTGCAGACGTATTCGTTTATCAGTACACGACCGATTCTACGAAATTCCTGGGTAAAATTGAATAGTTTGTAGCGGAGAAGAGCTGGTGTCGGACTGACGCCAGCTTTTTTTTGAACAAAGCCCGATGATCAGGAAAATGGGGGAGAGGCCTTATTGGCTAAACTAAGGCCCACAAATTTGTAAGTAAAATATACAAATTCGCGCAACTTGAAGATCACCAGGCGCGTTTATATGATAGCAGGAAAAAAATAGAAAACGAGGGAGCCTAATGAAACCAATCACGCGAGGAAAATGGCGGCTTGCGGCTGGCATCTGCTATTTTCGCTTGAAAAGGTACGGTGAGTGGTTATGGGGACGCAAAAAGTTTGCTAGTGAGAGAGGGAAGCAGCTACTACCCCATGTGCATTTTGGGCATCAGACCATCCTATTGCGCAAATTAAAAGATGTGGAGATGTGGATGCAGCACAACAAGGTGACAAACCTGCGACTCGCAACAACGCAGTTAGATGGTCTAATTATTCATCCGGGTGAAACGATGTCATACTGGAGACTGATCGGCAAGCCGACGCGAAGCAAAGGATACGTGGAGGGCATGCTGCTTTCTCATGGACGCGTCACAGCCGCTGTTGGTGGAGGGCTTTGTCAGTTATCCAATCTACTGTACTGGATGACCCTGCATACACCGCTTACAGTAACCGAGCGGCATCGGCACAGCTACGATGTGTTTCCTGATGCAAATCGCACTCAACCGTTTGGAAGCGGGGCCACCTGCTTTTACAATTATTTGGATCTACAAATTACCAATCAGACAAAGCAAAGCTTTCAACTGCATGTATACCTGACAGACACTCATTTGGCAGGAGAGTGGCGTTCGGACATGCCACGGACACGAACCTATGAAATGATAGAAAAAGATCATGAGATAGTCCCTTCGATTTGGGGAGGCTATGAGCGGACCAATCAGCTCTATCGCAACGTGTTTGCACTGGACGGAGAATGGCTCTACGGTGAATGGATCACAGAAAATCGAGCTATGATGATGTATGAGCCGCTATTGCCAAAAGGATGATCTTTCCTAATTCGTTTACGAACTGGAACTAGGCAGCGATCTGTGCGAAAATAAGAACATATGCGCTCGTTTAGGGAACGTGGAAAGGTGGACTTTTACATATGTCTTTTGCAGATCGTATTACAGCTGGTTTAAATCCTGAGCAAAAGGAAGCGGTCCTCACAACTGAGGGACCGGTTTTGATTCTCGCAGGAGCAGGAAGTGGCAAAACAAAGGTACTGACGCAGCGGATTGCCTATCTTATCAGTGCCAAGCAGGTAGCGCCATGGAGCATTCTTGCCATCACTTTTACGAACAAGGCAGCACGGGAGATGCAAAATCGTGTCGCTGCCCTTATTGGAGGGGCAGCCGCACAGGATGCGTGGCTTTCGACCTTTCACTCTTTGTGCGTACGTATTTTACGCAGAGATATCGACCGTTTGGGGATCAACCGCAGCTTCTCCATTTTGGATGCGGGCGACCAGCTGTCAGTTGTGAAGCAATGCCTGAAGGAGCTGAATATCGATCCGAAGCAGTATGAACCACGGTCGATCCTGTCGGCGATCAGCACAGCGAAGAACGAGCTGACCGATCCGGAAACATTCACTCGCCTCGCTGGTGACCCATTTTCGCAAGTGGCTGCCAAAGTATATGAGGCGTACCAGAAAAAACTAAGAAGCAACCAGTCTCTTGATTTTGACGATTTGATCATGACGACGGTTCGCCTGTTTAAAGAAGTGCCTGAGGTATTGGAGTTTTATCAGAAAAAATTCCGCTACATTCACGTAGATGAGTATCAGGATACAAACCGCGCCCAGTACTTGCTCATTTCCATGCTGGCTGACAAATACAGAAACGTTTGCTGCGTGGGTGACGCCGACCAAAGTATTTATAAGTGGCGGGGTGCAGATATTTCCATCATTTTAAACTTTGAAAAAGACTATCCCGAAGCGAAAATGATTAAGCTAGAGCAAAACTATCGCTCCACCAAAACCATTTTGAAGGCAGCAAACGAGGTTATTGCCAACAACAAGCTGCGCAAGGAAAAAAAGCTGTGGACGGATAATGACGGTGGAGAAAAAATCAACTGCTTCCAGGGCGATTCCGAGCACGATGAGGCGTATTTTATCGTGGACACGATTCGCAAACAGATGAAGGATTACAAGCGCTATGACAAGTTCGCCGTTCTTTACCGGACGAATGCACAGTCCCGCGTGGTGGAGGAAGTGTTCATCAAGTCGAACATTCCGTACACGATCGTCGGTGGAACCAAGTTCTACGATCGCAAAGAAATTAAGGACATCCTGGCTTATTTGCGTCTCATCTCCAATCCGGACGACGATATCAGCCTGCAGCGCATTATCAATGTGCCGAAGCGCAACATCGGGGACACCACAGTAGATAAATTGCAGGCGTATGCAAACTCGCAGGGTCAATCGCTTTTTGCAGCGATACAGGACACTGCTTATATGGGGCTGCCGTCGCGTACGACCAATGCGATCTTGTCCTTTAACGACCTGATTACCAATTTGATGCAGATGACCGATTACTTGAGCGTGACTGAGCTGGTGGAGGAAGTATTGAAGCGCTCTGGCTATCGTGAATCGCTCAAAGAAGAAAAAACGTTGGAAGCACAGGCCAGACTCGAGAATATCGAGGAGTTTCTGTCCGTTACGCAGGAGTTCGAGCGGAAAAACGAAGACAAGAGCCTGCTTGCCTTCCTGACCGATTTGGCGCTTGTAGCAGACATCGATTCACTCGGTGACGACAAAGTACAGGAAGAAGTATCGGCTGAGGGTCAGGTCGTTCTTATGACTCTCCACAGTGCCAAAGGTCTGGAATTTCCGGTCGTATTTCTGGTTGGCCTTGAGGAAGGGGTTTTCCCGCATAGCCGATCGCTGTTTGACGATGCGGAAATGGAGGAGGAGCGTCGCCTCGCTTATGTAGGGATTACGCGCGCTGAGGAGCGTCTGTACATGACCTGCGCACGGATGCGGACCTTGTTCGGACGGACAAACGTGAATGCACCATCCCGCTTTTTGCAGGAAATTCCGGCAGAGCTGCTCGAAGGAAGTCCGACAGCAGATCGAGGTGGATTTGGTGGTGGACGCAGCTCCGCATTTGGACAACGGGACATGGGCAGACCGTTTGGTGCCCCATCCCAGCAAACGGGTGCAGCTCCTAAAATGGGTCTGGCTCAGCGTACGGCAGGAGCAGCCACTTCCTCATTCTCACGTCCTGGTGCAATCTCCGGCGACAAGCTGCCTGGTCATGGCGCAGGAGCAGGCGTTGACTGGAAGGTTGGCGATCGCGTACAGCATGGCAAGTGGGGGACAGGAACCGTCGTCAAGGTGAAGGGAGCGGGTGACGATATGGAGCTCGACATCGCTTTCCCGAGCCCTACCGGTATCAAAAAGCTGTTGGCAAAATTTGCTCCTATCCAGCGGGGTTAATGTAGGAAACGTACAACCAATCCGGTAATCCAAACGCATGAGTAAAGGATGAATGACATGGATCATTTGACGGCGGAAACAAAAATAAAAGAATTAGCGAAACGAATTGAGCACCATAACCGTCTTTATCATGAAGAGGATCGACCTGAAATTACGGACCAGGAATACGATCAATTGATGCGGGAATTAAAAGAACTGGAAAGTCGCTTTCCGGAATTGGCATCACCTGACTCCCCAAGTCTGCGCGTAGGTGGGGAGCCATTGCCTTTCTTTGAAAAAGTCGTACATAGAACTCCGATGCTGAGTCTAGGCAACGCTTTTAACGAAGAAGAAATACGGGATTTTGATCGCCGTGTCCGTCAGGCAGTAGGCAGTCAGGCGGTGCGCTATGTAGTGGAGCTGAAAATCGACGGATTGGCTGTTTCTCTCCATTATGAAAACGGCTTGTTCGTCAGAGGCGCAACCCGCGGAGATGGTACGACAGGAGAAGATATCACCCAGAACCTGAAAACGATCCGTTCGATTCCGTTGCGATTGACAAGGCCGGTAACGCTGGAGGTACGAGGCGAGGCTTATATGCCAAAAGGCGCCTTCGAAAAACTGAATAGAGAGCGGGAGGAACGCGGCGAACCGTTGTTTGCCAATCCGCGCAACTCCGCTGCAGGCTCGCTCAGACAGCTCGATCCTAAAATTGCTGCTTCCCGTCAGCTGGATACATTTATTTACGCGATCGGTGATTTACAGGGCGAGGTAGTCGAATCACACAGCGAAGGGCTCGCTTTGCTGGAAACGCTTGGCTTCAAGGTCAATCAGGAGCGCCGCGTCTTTGACGACATCGAGGAGCTGCTGGCGTTTGTGGAAAGCTGGACAGAAAAGCGACCGCATTTGCCGTATGAAATCGATGGTCTGGTTATCAAGGTAGATAGCTACGCGCAGCAGCAGGAGCTGGGCTTCACCGCAAAAAGTCCGCGCTGGGCAGTGGCCTACAAGTTCCCTGCTGAGGAAGCTGTCACGGTTTTGGAAGGAATCGAGGTATCTGTAGGCAGAACGGGCAACGTGACCCCAACAGCTCTGCTGAAGCCAGTCAGCCTGGCAGGTACGACAGTCAAGCGTGCGTCTCTGCACAATGAAGATATCATTCGTGAAAAAGGCTTGTTGATTGGCGATCATGTCGTTGTGAAAAAAGCGGGCGATATCATCCCGGAGATTATTGCAGTTTTGCCAGAGAGACGTACTGGCTCTGAGACACCGTTTTCCATGCCGACTCATTGCCCGGAATGTGGCAGTGAGCTTGTACGCTTGGAGGAAGAGGTAGCTCTCAGATGTATCAATCCGATGTGTCCTGCGCTGATCCGGGAGGGCATGATCCATTTCGTTTCCCGTACCGCTATGAATATTGACGGTCTCGGGGAAAAGGTAGTGGCTCAGCTGTATCATGATGGCATTATCCACAGCGTGGCAGATCTGTATTACCTGTATCAGCAGCGTGATGTTCTCCTCGGCATGGAGCGGATGGGGGAAAAGTCAGTTGATAATTTACTGGCTGCGATCGAAGCGAGCAAGGAGAACTCGCTGGAACGAGTACTGTTTGGCCTTGGCATCCGTTTGGTGGGAGCAAAGGCAGCACGCATTCTTGCCGAGCATTTTGGAAATATCGATGCCATCATGCAGGCCGATGAAGAAGCGTTGACGCAAATCGATGAAATCGGACCGAAAATGGCGGCAAGCCTGATTAACTACTTTAGTCAGCCACAGGCCGAAGCAGTCATCGAGCGTCTGAAGGCAGCGGGCGTCAATATGGAATACAAAGGAATTCGGATCGAAAGCGGAGCACAGCTACCGTTCTCAGGCAAAACGATTGTACTGACTGGCACACTGACACAGATGTCGCGCCAGGAGGCAGAAGAAGCGATTGCTCGTATGGGTGGCAAGGTAACGGGAAGTGTCAGCAAAAAGACCGATCTGGTCATTGCTGGTGACAAAGCTGGCTCCAAGCTGGAGAAGGCAGAAAAGCTAGGTGTAGAAGTGATGGACGAAGCGGGCTTCCTGCAGGTGCTTGCAGCAAACAAATAAACAAAAACAGACATACGGTAGCGACAGACGGATGAGTGAGGGAAGGGACGTGAAGGGCATGAAGGGCTTCCTACGATGGGGAATCGGCGCGTTGATATTGACACTCTTGGTCGGCTGTAGTGATGGCAGCGAACGGAGCAAGTCGAATCCTTCTTCGGTTACGGCAGCTGCTCTACAGGGGGACTTGACCTATAAGGACGTGCTGGAAAAGGGAGAAATGGTGCACAATCTCAAGATGACGACGGATTCCGAAAGAGTATGGGTCGGCACCCATGCGGGATTGTATAGTTCAGCTGACGGAGGCTTGTGGGGCCTCCTCTCCCCACAATTGGAACAACAAGCGATTGTGGGCTGGTTTGTGGACCCGGATGACCCGCGTGAAATCATCGTTGCAGGCAATGAAGGCGTTCACCTTTCTACAGATGGCGGCAAGGAATGGACTTCTATCGGAAAAGGATTGCCTGTTCCTGCTGAAATTCGCAGCTTCACAGGGATTCGTCAGGGTGAAAAAATCCGTTTGTTTGCCTTTATCTCCGGTGAAGGAATTTATCAGTCCGTCGATAAGGGAGAGAATTGGAGTCTGTGGCAGCCGATGGATCAGGAAGTATATGCCATGGATTTTAGCCCTGAAGAAAACCGACTCTATGTAGCCGCGCAATTCAGCTTGCTCTATAATGAAGACGGGCAGTGGAAGACAGAGGTATTGCCAGAGGCGCAGCAAATCTATTCTCTTTCTATCGAACGACGTACTGGAGTACTGGCTGTCGCGACCGAGCGTGGTGTTTTTGAAAAGGTAAACGGGGAGTGGCGTTTGCTCGATGCACGCGCCCCTGAAAAGCTGATTTTGATTGCTTCTGGCGAAGGAAAGACCAAATGGATCGGGATCGGTGAATCAGCTCTGATTTACAAGCTCGTCGACAATCGCTGGACCAAGTGGAACTAAAAGGAGTAGCGTATGAAAGCGAAGTTTTTGACAGGATGCAGGCTGGTGACGGCTCTACTTCTCGTGATTGTAACAACAGGTTGTTCGTTGCTACCCATTGGCAAGGAAAAGACAGCACCGGAGCCTATGACTCCATCCTTGTCAGAGGTTGTAGAAGTATCCGAAGATTACTACGGAAGCGTTACGCCGTATAAAACAAATCAGACACGCGGCATGCTCAGCAGCACCAAATATCGTATTGACTTTAGTCATCTGGAGCTCGGGCTGATGGAGTTTGCCAGAGATACGTTCCCGACATCAGACTATTTCTTCCAGGAAGGACAGCAGGTGACACGGGAACAGGTGACTGAATGGATCGCCCAAGAGAAAAGCGGTACAGCGAATGGTCAGAAGAAGACGGGAATTCTGGTACATGTGCTGGAGCATGATTATCTCAACAAAAAGACCAAGGAATTGTCTGGCATGGTCTTGGGACTCTCGCTGTCCCCGAACTATGTGGATGCAACTGGACAGGAGAAGGTCTATACACCGCAAGAGTTACAGGCAAAAGGGCAACAGCTGGCGGCAAAGATTGTCCAATCTGTGCGTGTGAACAGCCCGCAGGTACCGATACTGATCATGATGTATCAAGTACCGGAAGCCAATTCCTCGTTGGTACCGGGACACTTTATCATGTCCGGAACCGTCAGTACGGGTGAAGCGGTTGTTTCCAAGTGGCAACCAATCGAAGAGGAATATTTCCTTTTCCCGAGCAAGGAAGTAGAGAAAAAATATGCGCAGCAGTCGTTGCAGTTTGATAAGCTGATGCGCCAAACGAAAGAGTTTTTTCCGGAGTACATCGGTTTGACTGGAGTCGGGCGCTTTATGGATGGCAGACTGACAGAGCTGACCATCACAGCGACAGCAGAATATGACTCACGCTCAGAGGTGCTGCAATTTACACAATTTGCGGCAGGTAGTATTAATCAGCTGATCGACAAGAGTGTGCACGTCAACCTGTACGTGCAGACGATGAGCAAGCCGCTGTCGATCTATATTCGTCCAACATCTGGTGAGCCGTATATGCATCTCTACCGGAGCTAATCTTTTACATGATGAATAAACCCGATTTTTCATTGCATTGATTATGAAAAATCGGGTTTTTTGTACAATGCTGACGTTTGTGTTCAAACATAAGTGTGTAATAATAAGTGCGTTTTGAACAAAAGTGTGTTGGAAGCTTCCCTGATACAGGAAGATGTTTTTCGAGAAAAATGCAAACAATAGTGGAGTCGAGGAAGTTCAGTTTTAGTTGGTATGATCCTTGCATAAGATTATAAGTGATCCGCACATGGAAGAAATTTATAAGGAGGCGTCACAGATGCAAGTGGAATTCAAAAACGAGGCGTTTACCAATTTTAGCCTGCCAGAAAATAAAAAGGCATTCGAAGAAGCACTCGCAAAAGTAGAAAGCGAGCTTGGCCTTGAGTATGATCTCATCATTGGCGGCGAGCGCATCACAACTGAGAAAAAATCCAAATCCATCAACCCTTCTAATAAAGAACAGGTAGTGGGTGTGGTTTCCCAAGCTGACCAAGCATTGGCTGAAAAAGCGATTCAAACAGCTGCAAGCACTTTCGAAACTTGGAAAAAGGTGCCTGCTCAGGCTCGTTCCCGCTATCTCTATAAAGCAGCAGCGATCATGCGTCGCCGCAAGCATGAATTCTCCGCTTGGCTGGTAAAAGAAGCAGGTAAAAGCTGGGCAGAAGCAGATGCTGACACAGCAGAAGCTATTGATTTCATGGAATACTATGGCCGTCAAATGGATAAGCTGTCCCAGCGCCATGACCTTCCTCGCATTCCGGATGAGGATAACGAATTGTACTACGTTCCACTTGGTGTTGGTGTTGTAATCCCACCATGGAACTTCCCTCTCGCAATTATGGTAGGGATGACTACAGCTGCTCTCGTAGCTGGTAACACAGTTGTACTGAAACCTGCTTCCACCACTCCGGTAATCGCTGCGAAATTCATGGAAATCCTTGAAGACGCTGGCGTTCCAGCTGGTGTTGTTAACTTTGTACCAGGTTCCGGTGGAGAAATCGGGGACTACCTCGTAGAACATACACTGACTCGTTTCATCAGCTTCACTGGTTCCCGCGACGTAGGTCTGCGCATCAACGAGCTGGCTGCAAAACATCGTCCAGGTCAAAAATGGATGAAGCGTCTGGTAGCTGAAATGGGCGGTAAAGACTCTATTGTTGTTGACAGCGACTGCGATATCGAGCTAGCTGCACAATCCATCGTTGCTTCTGCATTCGGTTTCTCTGGTCAAAAATGTTCTGCATGCTCCCGTGCAATCGTTCACCAAGACGTGTACGATCAAGTACTGGGCCGCGTAGTAGAAATGACGAAAAACCTGACTGTAGGCGACATCAGAACAAACGATTTCTACACAGGTCCAGTTGTTGACGAGAAAGCCTACAACAAAATCCTGGAATACATCGAAATCGGTAAACAAGAGGGTAAACTGGTTGCAGGTGGCGAAAAAGGACCAGAATCCGGTTACTTCATCCAGCCAACTGTATTCGCTGACCTCGATCCAAATGCTCGCATCATGCAAGAAGAAATCTTTGGCCCAGTAGTAGCATTCTGCAAAGCTAACGATTTCGACCATGCTATGGAAATCGCGAACAACACAGAGTACGGCTTGACTGGCGCTGTAATCAGTCGCAACCGTGCACACCTGGAGCGCGCACGCGAAGAGTTCCATGTGGGTAACCTGTACTTCAACCGTAAGTGCACAGGTGCTTTGGTAGGCGTACATCCATTCGGCGGATTCAACATGTCCGGTACAGACTCCAAAGCGGGTGGACCAGACTATCTGCTGCTCTTCACTCAAGCGAAAATGGTTTCTGAAAAATTGTAAGCTCTAGCGAGGTATATACACTGCGGTGTAGGCCGCGACAAAAGCCGTCTCTTAAATAGAGGCGGCTTTTTCGGTTTTCTAACACTCATTTTGTCCACACTAAGAAAAATGGCTGTGCGGGGCAGGTGAGGGATGCTGTTTACGTATATTGTGTCAGGGCTCTCTACGTTTTTTATCGTGTATTTGTTAATGCCGGTAGCGAATTGGATGGCGTGGAAAACAAAGCTGCTGGACATTCCCAAAGGCAGAAAAGGGCATAGCAGACCGATGCCATTATCTGGGGGATTGGCCATGTTCGTTGGGCTGCTCATAGTGACAACTTTTTTTGCAGGGGCGCAAAAATCCGTTGCAGTTTTGGCAGTTGGAGGAGCCATGCTGGTGGGCATCGGATGGGTCGATGATACTTTCAAATCCAGACAAAAGGACTTCCCAGTATTACCCAAGCTGCTTGTTCAATTGCTGGTCGCTGTCTTTACTTTTATGCTGGATATAAGGTTTCGCGGAATCAGCTTGTCATGGATCGGCGAAGAGGGAGCATACATTTCTTTTCCGCTTCTCGTTTCGCTCTTGGCGACGGTTTTATGGATAGTCGGGTTGATCAACATGGTCAATTTTTTGGATGGAGTAGATGGCTTGGCGGCGGGAGCCACAGTCTTTTCAGCGGTGACGCTGTTTTTCCTGTCGATGGTGAGAGGACAAGAATTGACGGCACTGTTGGCAGTGGCGCTTGCAGGTGCAGCGCTTGCCTTTCTGCGCTTTAATTTTTACCCAGCCAAAATGTTTATGGGCGATGCAGGCTCGATGTTTTTAGGGTTTGCACTCGGAGTTATTTCGCTTGAAGGGACGATGAAGGGGGCGACGCTCATTTCGCTCGTTGTGACTGTACTAGCACTAGGGCTGCCTGTCATCGATACCATCCAGGTCATGGTCAGCAGGCTGTTGGCGGGTTCTCCCATGCATCAGGCGGATCGCAGGCACGTTCATCACCGGTTGATGTCACGTGGCTTGTCAGCGAAGCAGACGGTCGTCGTCCTGTATCTCGTCAGCTTCTTGCTCTCAGCGTTGTCAGTGTTCCTGTTTTTTCTTTGAGGAAGTGAGCAAAATAATTTCTCCAGCAAAAAAGGCTACACCAAGTGGCTTGGCGTAGCCAACTGCACGATTCATGAAGGAGTGGGATCAAAGAAAAGAAACTGATTGCGGCCGGTGGCTTTTGCGCGATAGAGAGCTTTGTCCGCATAAGTTAGGAGCTGATCGGCGTCGGTAGTAGAGGTCGGATAGATGGAGATGCCGATGCTCGTTGTGAAGGAAAATTCCTGGTCGTTAATGACCCATGGAAGTTGGAGCGATTGCAGAATCCGGCTAGCTACTTTTTCTACCTGTTGCCTGGAATGAATGCCCGTAAGCAGTACGACAAATTCATCTCCACCCAGACGAGCTACTGTGTCGCCGTCGCGCACGCATGATTTGAGTCGTTCGGCAAGCATTTTGAGAAAAGTATCTCCGGTATTGTGCCCCCATGTGTCGTTAATTTCTTTAAAATGATCGCAGTCGAGAAAAAGCACAGCGACCAGTTCGTTTTTTACTTTGGCTTCTGTCAAAGCCTCATGCAGATTGATAGAAAGCAGACGCCTGTTTGGTAATCCCGTTAGCACATCATGGTACGCCATGTATTCCAGGCGTGACTCCAGCTTTTTGCGCTCAGTAATATCTCTAGTCACGGAAAATACGTGCGTGCATACGCCGTCTTTGTTGTAGACAGGCGACAGAATCGACTCGCCAATCACTTCACCATTCGTCGTATAGTGGATGGGTTCCTCACCTAGCACCGCTTTTTGGTACATTCTGTTCAACAAGGCTGCTTTTTCTTCCGGATATACATCCTCGATTCGCTTTCCGTATGCTTCCTCGGATAGATCTGCAACTTGCATAGCGGCTCGATTCATCAGTACGTAGCGGAAGTGGTACGCTTTGTCCGCTGTTTCTTCCACAGACATAAGGAAGAACATGTCTGACATATGATGAAATAAGCTGGTCAGGATATCCCCGTGTTCACTAATGAGTGTTGCGATGTCGAGCTTTTTCATATCTGTCTTCTCCTGAATGTAGGCTTGTCCCCATTATTATAGTATAGCAAGATAGCCTAAGAAAATGATGAGCCATTGGTAATAGTGTAGGGTTTACTGCAAGTTAGTGGAGTGGTAAAGTAAGGATATTCGGATACAGGTCGTCTAATCGAAAGAGAACAAGGAGTTTGTTTTATGAGCAAAAAGCTGCTTCCGGGTCTCATCCATCGCCTGCCACAGAATGCGATGTCTCGGACTATGGGAAAAATTACCGCCTCGGGCTTTAGTCGATTAGCCATTCAACGATACATACGGCACTATCAGATTGATACCTCGATCATAGAAAAACCGGTGCAGGAATACCGCACGCTAAAAGAGTTTTTTACACGTCGCCTGAAGCCAGAGGCAAGACCAGTTGCTCCAGGGGCAGACACGATTGTCAGCCCTGTAGACGGTACTGTTTCTCAGCTTGGTGATATTTGCGAGGGTACCTTAATTCAGGCAAAAGGGAAAGAGTTCGATGTGTCCCAACTTTTGGGAGGCTCAGAGGAAGAAGCCAAACGCTACTACGGCGGTAAGTTTATCACGATTTATTTGAGTCCACGCGACTACCATCGGATTCATATGCCGGTTGCCGGTGACCTGACCTGCTACTGCTACTTGCCAGGGCGCTTGTATCCGGTGAATAAGCTGGGAATTGAAAACGTAGACTGTCTGTTTGCGCGAAATGAACGTTTGGTCACTCATATCCAAACGGACGGGCTGGGAGACATGGCACTTGTCAAGGTAGGGGCTCTGTTCGTCGGTAGTGTCAAAGTCTGCTACAATACCGCTACGACCAACATCAAGCACGGTCAGCAAACGCATGAGAAGATTGCTGGTACCCCGCATTATGAAAAAGGGGCGGAGCTGGGCTGGTTTGAATTTGGCTCCACGGTGATCCTGTTACTTGAGTCTAACCAACTGGAGTGGGCAGCAGGCGTTGAAAAAGGCAAGTCCTTGCTTATGGGTCAACCGCTGTTGAAAAAAGCGTCAAAGCCTGAGTAGAATCGTATACACCGATAGAAGACGAGGTCCAGGGCTATAGCCTTGGACTTGTTTTTACATCTACGAAGTAAAGCTATGGCTGTTTATCTGGCCTCCATGATTGCCCAGCTTCACCCGCGTTTTCCTAGTCAATCTTTTTTTGCCGAATTATTTTTGTTTTATGGTGAGTATATCCCCGCGAAAATTGACTGAACCTGTTGTTTTCAAGTAAGATCAAAGTTATGTGATACGATTCGGAGGTGGAAAAAATGAGTGCCATTACTCG
The DNA here is from genome assembly GCF_947502445.1 of uncultured Brevibacillus sp. GTDB lineage: Bacteria > Bacillota > Bacilli > Brevibacillales > Brevibacillaceae > Brevibacillus. The sequence continues at coordinate 23,809 of NZ_CANMZW010000048.1, read as the reverse complement.
CAAGGAAGTAGAACATGTAGCTAATCTGGCCCGCTTGCAGCTGACTGAGGAAGAAGCTGAGAGATACACGAAGGACCTGAATGCGATTCTGGAATTTGCAGCCAAGCTAAACGAGCTGGATACGTCCAATATCGAGCCGACAAGCCATGCGACTGATGTAAAGAACGTCATGCGCGAGGACGTCAACCGACCATCCCTGCCACGTGATGAAGTGTTGAAAAACGCGCCTGACCACGAAGAAGGGCAGTTCAAGGTACCAGCTGTATTCGAATAAGGAATAAGGATAACGAGAAGGGAGGAACCCACTGTGTCGCTGTTTGACAAGCGATTGTCGGAAATACATAGCGCCCTGCGCGCAAAAGAATTGTCTGTGACTGATCTGGTGCAGGCTTCCATCACTAGCATCAAGGAGCACGATGGAGAAATCAAATCCGTATTGCATGTAGATGAAGAGGGCGCACTTGCTCATGCCCGTCAATTGGACGAGCGTCTGGTCAAAGAAAAGGAGGAATTGGGTCTTCTCTTTGGCTTGCCTGCCGGACTAAAGGACAACCTGATTACAAAAGATGTACGCACAACCTGCGCCAGCAAATTTTTGGCGAACTATGATCCTGTGCATGACGGGACCGTTTCCCAAAAAGTAAAGGAAGCAGATGCTGTTATCGTAGCGAAGCTGAACATGGATGAGTTTGCTATGGGCGGCTCCAACGAAAACTCTGGCTTCTACCCAACCAAAAACCCTTGGAATACCGATTATGTGCCAGGTGGCTCCAGCGGTGGATCGGCGGCAGCGATGGCTGCGCGTCATTTTTACTTTACACTCGGTTCTGATACGGGCGGATCGATTCGTCAGCCTGCCGCTTTTTGTGGTGTAGTAGGCTTGAAGCCAACGTATGGACGTGTTTCCCGCTTTGGACTGGTGGCGTTCGCATCGTCTTTGGATCAGATCGGACCTGTTACGAAAAACGTCGAGGATTCCGCTTATGTCCTGCAAGCGATCGCTGGGCATGACGGATATGATTCGACCTCTGCAAATGTAGAAGTGCCTGACTATTTGTCTGCATTGACCGGAGATGTCAAAGGGCTGCGCATTGGCGTGCCAAAGGAATTGATCGGCGAAGGAATCGACCCAGAGGTTCGCGATGCTGTTCTGGCAGCGCTGAAGCAGCTGGAGAGCATGGGAGCGACATGGAGCGAGGTTTCCATGCCACATACGGAATACGCGGTACCAGCGTATTATCTGCTGTCGTCCTCCGAGGCGTCTTCCAACCTGGCTCGCTTTGACGGCGTTCGCTACGGTGTGCGTGCTGACAATGCAGCCAACCTGATTGAGCTGTACAAAGAATCCCGCAGCCAAGGCTTTGGGGCAGAGGTAAAACGTCGCATCATGCTGGGAACGTATGCCCTCTCTTCCGGCTATTACGATGCGTATTACAAAAAAGCACAGCAAGTGCGCACCTTGATTATTCAAGATTTCAACAGCATTTTTGCTGATTACGATGTCATTTTGCATCCGACTACGCCGTCCACGGCATTTAAAATCGGAGAAAACGCAGATGATCCAGTCAAAATGTATCTGGAAGACATCTGCACCGTGCCTGTCAATCTGGCTGGCTTGCCAGCAATCAGTGTCCCATGCGGCTTCGCTAAAAGCGGTTTGCCGATTGGCCTTCAGATTGTGGGCCGAGCGTTTGATGAATCCACTGTGCTGCGCGTAGCACATGCCTATGAGCAATCCGCGGGCTTTCACCAGCGCAAGCCGGAATGGGTAAGGGGGTAGGGCGTCATGAGCAAGTACGAAACCGTCATCGGCTTGGAGGTTCACGCCGAGCTATCAACGAACAGTAAAATTTTTTGCGGTTGCAAGACAGAGTTTGGTGCGCCGCCAAATACGCATACCTGCCCAATCTGCTTGGGACATCCGGGCGTGCTTCCAGTAACCAACAAGCAGGCTGTGGAATTTGCCATGAAGGCAGCACTCGCGCTCAATTGCGAGATTTCCCGTGAGACCAAGTTTGACCGTAAAAACTACTTTTATCCGGATTCGCCAAAAGCGTACCAAATCTCGCAGTTTGACCAGCCGATCGGCTACAATGGCTGGATCGATATCGAGGTCAATGGTGAGACAAAGCGCATCGGAATCACGCGCCTGCATCTCGAAGAAGACGCAGGGAAGCTGACGCACAGCGACTTTGGCGGAGAATCCCTGGTAGACTTTAACCGTGTCGGCGTACCTCTGGTAGAGATCGTGTCCGAGCCAGACATTCGCACACCGGAAGAAGCCAGAGCCTATCTGGAAAAGCTCAAGGCGATTATCCAGTACACCGAAGTATCCGACGTTCGCATGGAGCAAGGCTCCCTGCGCTGCGATGCCAACGTTTCGATCCGTCCGTATGGTCAAGAAGAGTTCGGAACCAAGGCAGAGCTGAAAAATATGAACTCCTTCCGCAACGTACAGATGGGCTTGGAGTACGAGGTGCTTCGTCAAGCGGAGGTGCTGAACTCCGGTGGCAAGGTCGTACAGGAAACGCGCCGCTGGGATGAAGCCAACAAGAAAACCTTGACGATGCGTTCCAAAGAAGAAGCGCACGACTATCGTTATTTCCCAGATCCTGATCTGGTGCGCATGCAGATTTCCGAGGAGTGGATTGAGGCTGTTCGCGCTTCGATCCCTGAGCTGCCGGATGCACGTCAGGCTCGCTATGTAAACGAGTTTGGTCTGTCAGCGGCAGACGCAGGAGTGATCACGATCTCCAAAGAAACGGCGGATTTCTTTGATGAGACAGTGAAGACAGGGGCAGATCCGAAATCGGTTGCCAACTGGCTGATGGTAGACCTCCTCGCTCACCTCAATGCCAACAACCTGGAATTTTCCGATGTGAAAATGACACCGCAAGGCTTGGGTGAAATGATCAAGCTGATCGGGGACGGCACGATTTCCTCCAAAATTGCCAAAACCGTCTTTAAAGAGATGGTGGAGACTGGCAAAGAGCCGAAGAAGATCGTCGAGGAAAAAGGTCTGGTGCAAATTAGTGACGAAGGCGCACTCCGCCAGATCGTCATCGATGCGGTCAATTCCAATCCCCAAGCGGTAGCAGACTACAAATCCGGAAACGAGAAGGCAGCAGCTTTCTTTGTCGGCCAGGTCATGAAGCAAACCAAAGGCAAAGCGAACCCGCCAATGGTTAATAAATTGATTCAGGAAGTATTGAACAGCCTGTAGGCAATAAGTCCAAACAGCACTTTCCAAATGGAGGGTGCTGTTTCTTTTGTCATGCATCATTGGTCATGCGCTAAATTATACCAATGGAGGTAATATAGACTTAGGAAAGAAACGCTAAGGGAGAAGGAGAAATCCGAATGAAACGTAATGTTCAAAATGCCGCAATGGTTCTATCAGTAGCAACGATCCTAGCAGGTCTGCCTGTTGCAGCTTTGGCAGCCAGTCCGCAAGCACTTGCTCAAAGCAGTACGGCGACAACAGCAACGGAAAGCATCAAGCTTCCAGCAGTAACACATAAAATTGTCGCAGCGCTGGAAAAGCTGGAGCCGGGACTAAAGACGCTAACGGATCGGCAAGTAGAAAGTAGTGAAGCCTTTATCTATCTGGATTGGCTGGACCCTAAGAGTGACGAGTCCTATGCCTTTTTCACCTTTGATCTGAAAACGGGCAATTTAATCAGCTATGAGGCTTACTTAACCAGTTGGAGAACGGAACAGAGGGTGACCGAGGATGCTGCCTTGAAAAAGGTAGAGCAGGCTGTTGTGGAGGTTTTTGGCGCAGATAAGCGCAAAACGCTGGGGGAACCGAGTCTGTCTGTTTACGATGAAGGATCCGGAGATGAGATGCGCGAGCTGCTGGTCGGCTCGCGGATGGTTTCCTATCCTGCCTTGTTGAACGGACTGGAGATAAACGGAAGTAATTTCGGGATTGAGTTTAGTACCGATTTGGCTGGACATATCGAGGAAATCAACGTCCGTGAAGCCAATTTAAAAGATGTAAAGGTACCTGATGTAAAAACAGCGCTGACTCCAGAAGCCGTCAAAAAGCAATACTTTACCACGTCAGCTTTTGACCTCGGCTATGTACAGGATGGAAAAGATGGCAAGCCCGGCATGCACTATGTCCTCCGCTATGCTCCAACGTATGATGCAACGTCTGGCAAGCTGATTGATGAATGGCTCGGCATAGAAATCGCAGATGATGCGAAGCGAAAGGATGCCAATTTGAAAAAAATAACGCTGAAGCCGCAGGCGAAATCTCTTGCCATGAAAGGAGAAGAGGATGTACGAAAGCTTGTGACCAGCATGTTCGGAATTGATGTGAAGGCAGATGAGTGGTATTTTTCGCAAGAGAGCGACGAAGAGTCGGTTACCTACTCTTTCTCCAATGACAATTCGGATTCGATTTCGGTCACTGTAGATGCTGTGACGGGGCTGGTAACTGACGCCAGTCACTGGGAGGAGAAAGTAGAGAACAAGACTGTTCTATCAAAAGAAGAGGCTTTGAAAAAGGCGATTTCTTTTATCGAGCCATATGCAGTGTCTACATCTAGCAATGTGCAGGTAGAAATCTATGATCCGGTCAATCCTGCGCCATTGGCAGATTGGATGAAGGAAATCGATAAGGAAATGGGCGTCGAAGAAGAAGGACCCGGCTATATTTACGGATTCAGTTTTAATGAGCTGCACAAAAATACCCCTGTTCTGGATCGCTACTACTGGGTGCTCGTGGACAGCAAAAACGGCAAGATTGTAAAGTTCTCTACAACCTTGCCGATGAAGGACGCTACTTTCCCAGAACCAAAGGTGGCAGTGACAGAACAACAGGCAACAGAAAGCTTTGTGAAAAACCTGCCGCTGAAGCAATCGTACGTCTGGCCAACGTACTATGGAACAAAAGGTCCTGAGCTAAAGCTGATCTATACCATCGACACTAGCAAGGGCTGGCCTTATGTGGATGCGATGGATGGGACATTGAAATTCGATGAATAGGACCCAGGCAGGATCATGCGGACAGCTTTTCCTGCATAAGCTCCAATAATGCAACAGCCTTGCGTTCCAGGCTTTCAATTCCTTGCAGAATAGCACTAGCCTGCTTGCTTGGTTCAGACGTATTCGGCTCCCCACCAGCCGGGAACGGAAAGAGCCTTAACAGCTTGGCGAATTCATCTGCGATTTGCCCGTACAAAGCTGAAGCTTCCAGCACCGTAGGACGTATCTCATCAAAAGCAGGATCATTCCACGTCGCAGCGATCTCACTCCAAAACAGGGAGGCGTTGCGACGTGCATTTTCTGCGACCGCTATTGTGTAGGCGTTGCCGTTTGGTTCGATGCCGCCTTGCTGGAAAGCCTCAAGCCATGCGGTATAGGCCATCAGGCCGTTTGTGCAAGCTTTATCCGATCCTGCACCAGCGTAATGACGAAGTGCAGCACCAATTGCTTTTGTCAGCATGGTTTTTTGATCGATCTCTACTGTTTTTTCGATAGCCAGCACGAACAATTCCTCTACCAGTCCACGCCCCAGATGTTCAAAGGCGATCGTTTTGTCGTGACCGCAGTTATCCCCTGCATACAGCTGCTTGCTTTCGTCATCGTACCCGTAAATCAAACCAAACTCAGGGATAAACAAATCCCAGGCAAGAACCGGATGCCCTCGATCGATGGAGCGGTGAACGAGCTCCAGCGCTTGTGGCAGAAGTGTCGGCAAAGGTCGCTTCTCGCGGGCGTCAGCACCTAACAGAGTAGGAGACACATGGTTCGCATTGGGTGCTGGTGCACAATTGGCTGCTTCGCCGCCTACTACCCGCGACTCAAAGCCCATATTGCGTAGGCCCTCCTGCAACACATCGGCAAAAGGAAACATCGTTGGGCCAGCGATATGGATTTCCTTTGGAACGACAGTCAAGCGGAAAGCATGCCCGCTAAGGCCGAGCACCATTGGAAGAGACATTTTGCGATCGGTATATTCGATTAATCCATGCAAGGCAGCAGCGCATGTAATCCATGTTGGCAGTGTGAATGCCTCCGGTTTTCTCAGTACGGCTTGTTTCATTATTCCCGCATCCTTTCGAGTTTTCATGTATTGGTCAACTACGACGCGGGTTTTTTCCTGAATCAGTTTTTTGCGGGAACGAGACAGAACCTGGTAGACATTTGCCTGAGACATTTCGAACAATCGTCCAATCTCGAGCGGGGACAGATGTTCGAAAAAGTGGGATTCCACAATCCGACGCTCCCGTGGATTCAGGCAATGCAGCATGCCTGTGATCGTCTGCAAGAGCTCTCGGCGCATGACAATCTCAGCTGGATCGCCGGTGTGCTCCATCGCAGGTGACCATGTGCGACCCAGACGATGCAATATACTGTCCAAGTCTTCCCAATCAGTTGGTTCCAGCTCACGTGACGGGTTGATCAGCCCAGTGAAAAGCTGCTCCCGTTTGTGCGGTCCTTTTTGCAGGCGAGTGTATGCCTGATTGCGCACGATCCGGTGGAGCCAAGGAAGAAACCGCCGACTGTCTACCAGCGTACCCAAGTGCAAAAAAGCACGGATAAGGGCATCCTGCACAATATCCTCCGCCAGAAAGGCCTCACGTGTATACGAGCGAGCATAGCCGTATACTTTGGAGCGGTGACGTCGAACCAGCTCCCCGAAGGCTTCCTGATCACCGGATTTTGCCCGTTCTACCAGCGTTTCGTCTTCTTCGTATGTTTCTTCCTGTTGTAGCAGCTCTGCCTGATAACCTATGTGTTCCATCGCAAAAACCCCTCGTTGTTCGTTGACATATAGCATAGACTCCAGATGCTTTGATTTTCTGACAGCCAATCTACCCTTTTTTGAAAAAAAGATACAAGTGACAGATTTGTAAGAAATTCCACTCTCCCCTATAATGAACATACACGATGAAAAAGGGGGAAGGAAGTATGATGAAGCTGATTTCAGTCACTGGAGAAAGCGTGCCACCGGGAAAAGGTGGATCACCATCTGATACATTTGATCGTTCCATCGCGATATGGGAAGAAAACGGCAAGCAAAAAACAGTAACGGTTACATATGTACGCTATTTCGGCAAAGTATTGGCAGAGCGAGGCATTTACGATCAAGAAGCAGAAAGCATTCCTGTGAGCCACCTGGTTGCCGTGTTATTTGAGGAAAAGCATCCCGGAATAAAGGAAAACCGTCATTATATCAATAATACAGATGAATTTGTTGAGCTGTTTGCTGACTTTTCGTTGGCCAAATGGAAGGAACGTTACCCAGGTATGACAGGAGTATCCCAAGCCTAAGTCTGACATGTTTGGCTGGGGAGTTTCTTTTGTTCAACTGTCGAAAAATTCTGATCTCCGCAGCAATCCCACGACTTCTACAGGGCCGCACAGGGGTTGTACAAGTGACGTTTCAGGGTAAAAAACGGGCAGCTTATTTGCTCAAGGTCCAGTTTTAATGATTAGAAATAGAGCTTCGGACAGGAGGACTGCTGTTGATTGAAGTAAAACAGGTCAGCAAGCGATTCGGGACAATCTCAGCAATAGAGGATGTTTCGTTTCGCGTAGAGGCTGGCGAGGTATATGGACTTCTGGGGGAAAACGGCGCGGGTAAAACGACGACGATGCGCATGATGGCGACGATTTTGCAACCGACAGAAGGAGATATCGAAATTAGCGGGTTTTCTGTCCAAAAGGAGCCAGTAGAAGTACGTCGACGTATCGGCATTTTATTTGGGGGCGATGTGGGCTTATACAATCGTTTGTCGGCGAGAGAGAATATTGCCTACTTTGGCAGTCTGTATGGCCTGGAGCAGAGAAGGCTGCAGGAGCGGATCGACAGCCTCAGTCAGATGCTTGAAATGGAGTCGTTCATTGATCGACGCGTCGGTGCTTTTTCGCGGGGGATGAAGCAAAAGGTCGCCATCGCTCGTACATTGGTTCACGATCCAGACGTGATTTTACTGGACGAACCGACGACAGGACTGGATGTAACGGCAGCCAATATTTTCAGGCGAATGGTTGGAAAGCTTCAGGAGGAAGGAAAGACGATCCTGTTTTCCAGTCACAACATGGGGGAAATCAACAAGCTGTGCAAGCGTATTGCTCTTATTCACAAGGGAAGGCTCCAATTTGCTGGCGGGCTGGATACTTTGCGAGAGCGATTTGGCATCTCAGACTTGGATGATATCTTCATGGCGGTGGTGGAAGGGAGCGAAGCCTGATGGGTAGACGAGTCATCTGGACGGTTTTTCGGAAAGAAATGCTCGATTTGTTTCGGGATCGAAAGGCGTTGCTGGGAACTTTTTTGGTACCACTCGTCATTATTCCGTTCGTATTCTTTTTACTCGGCATGTCTTACAGCAATGTGGAAAAGGAAGCGCGCGCCTATATTCCGATTGCGGTCAACGGTTCGTCCGGGCTGGTGGCTTCGCTCCAAACAATTCCTGGCGTGAGTATATTGCAGCCGAGTAACCAGGAGCAGGCTCTGCAAGAAGGGCAGCTGCGGGCAATAATCACCATTTCCCCCGCTTTCGAGGAGCGGGTTAAAGTGGGGGGCACCGGAGAGGTCGTTGTTGCATTCGATTCCACCAATCAAAAGTCGGTATATGCACGCACTGTGATTGAGAAAACCGTAGAGGCATACAGCAAAGAAATCGTCGTCCAGCGCTTGAAGCAGGCGGGGATGTCCGAGCAGGCGATCAAGCCGATTGCGTCTACGTACCAAAACGTAGCGACAGAAGAAAGGCTGTCTGGCGGGATGCTGGCCGGAATTATTCCATTGATGCTCGTTGTGTCGCTTGCGTCCGGTGGGATCGCAGCTGCCAATGATCTGGTTGCTGGAGAAAAAGAGCGAGGGACGTTGGAATCTCTGATGACTGCCCCGATAGCGGCGAATCACATTTTGACGGCCAAGCTCATGGCTGTGATGGTAATGAGCTGCATGAGTGCCCTGGCCTCTCTCGTGTCATTGTCGCTCGTGCTGCGTCTTGGGCCACTGGAGATGGAAAGCGGTTTTTCTCTCAGCTTCTTTTCGCCTGTGACTCTGCTTGTCCTCGTGCTGACGATTTTGGTGCTCGCAGCTACCTTTGCTGCATTGGAGCTGGTTTTGAGCACAATCGCGAAGTCATTTAAAGAGGGACAGACATATATGAGCGGTGTTATTTTTCTGGCGATGGTACCTTCCTACATGATGATGCCGCTCAATCCGGTAGACATCCCGGGCTATTACTACGTGCTTCCCGTCTTTAATGGGGTAGCGCTTTGCAAGGAAGTGTTTTACGGCAGAGTGGAGCCGCTGCATGCCTTGGTTGGGCTGGGGAGCTCGCTGGTGTACGTAGCGATCATAACCGTGATGTCCTCACGTTTGTTCCGCAAAGAAGGGGCGGTTGTGAAAAACTGACAGCCGTTTGATCACACGTCGTTGCCAATATCGGAAAGCTGGTGAATTGTCGTGAAGCCGCTCTATTTGGGTGTCTTGTATGTATTCATATCTGCTGCTTGCTTTGGGGTTATGTCTATTTTTGCTGTATACGCGTACGGGGCGGGTGTGACTGTATCGACCTTGCTTTTTTTACGGTTTCTTTTCGCGGCAATCCTGTTTTTCGGGTTACTCGTGTTGCGCAAGGAAGGATTGCGGTTGGTGAGGAAGCAGGTTGTGGCTTTGTTTGTACTGGGCGGTGTCTTGTATACCTTGCAATCGCTCAGCTTTTTCTCTGCTGTTCAGTATATTCCGACATCTATGGCTGCACTCTTGTTGTACACGTTTCCGGTATTTGTGGCTGTGCTCACCTACTTTGTAGAAAAGGAACCGCTGCGGCGAAAAACGATTTTGGCCATGCTGATCTCTCTCGTTGGTCTGGGACTGGTGCTTGGGCTATCCTTTGGGGGGATTCAACCGATCGGGGTCGTGCTGGCACTGGCAGCTGCCCTGTTTTACTCCGTATATATCGTTGTGGGTAACCGGGTGGTAAAAGGGCTTTCACCGTTTGTGACTGCCGGGTATATTTCTTTATTCGCAGCCATTTCTACATTCTTTGTGGCGCAAAAGGATGGCGGGCTTGAGCTATCGTTCAGTGCTGTTGGCTGGTGGGCGCTGGCGGGGATCGTTGTTTTTTCTACCGTGATGGCCATTGGTTTTTTCTTTCAAGGGCTGCAGCTGATCGGTTCTACCAAGGCATCCGTTTTGAGTACACTTGAGCCGGTTGTGACGATCGTTTTCTCGGCGCTGTTATTCGGAGAGTCATTTACATTGCTACAGCTGTTGGGAGGTTGTGCGGTGCTGGCTGGAGCCGTATTGATCGTTTCTGGTCAGGAGAAGCATGCAGCTGTGGAGGTAGAAAAGTCAGTGCCGAATCGTACAAAGGCTTTGTAGGGTACTGATTCGTATGTTTCATAATGAAAAAACGCTCCTATCGATGTCGTGAGTTCACGATCACAGGAGCGTTTTCATATGGATAAAGGTCGGCTAGTTTACAAACTGAGAGCGAATAAGCCAGCCAGCTCCGTACACACCAGCATCATTGCCGAGAGTGGCAGGAAGGATTTCGGTCGATTCTACGACATACGAAAAGGGGATAAAGCGGGCAAAGGAAGTGCGAATGCGGGAAAAAAGAATTTCGCCTGCTGCTGCAACACCGCCGCCGATGATGAGTTTGGCTGGATTCAGCACGATAGCGAGATGCGAGAGGGCGAGACCCAAATAAAATCCAACCTGATCGACGATCGCAACGGCTGCCTTGTCTCCAGCGTTGGCGGCAGTTAAAACATCCTTTGCCCGAATACTGCCTGTGACTGCAAGTACTTTGGCTAACATCGGGCTTGTTCCGTTGGCAGCGGCCTGACGTCCTTCACGGATAATGGCTGTGGCAGATGTATAGGTCTCGAGACAACCCGTCTTGCCGCAATTGCAGCTGGGCCCTTCTCCTGGAGTCACCGTGATATGACCGATCTCTCCGCCCACACCATTGATCCCGGAGATGACATTGCCGTGCAGGATGACACCGCCGCCGACGCCTGTTCCCACTGTGATCAGCACGAGGTCCTGTGCGCCTTGACCTGCGCCGCGCCACATTTCTCCGAGTGCTGCTATGTTTGCATCATTGTCCACAGCGACTGGCAGGCATGCCAGTGCTTGGAGCTTTTCTTTTAAGAGGACGGGTTGTTTCCAATGCAGATTGACTGCTTGCAGCACGATTCCGTTTTTGGTATCGATTGGACCTGGAATACCGACGCCAATACCCAAGACCAGATCACGAGTGTAGCCGTGCTTTTCGAGCAGTGTGTTCATCATAGCGGTGATTTTTTGCAAAATGCCGTCTTCCCCTAAGGCGACAGGTGTTGGTTCCTGTGTTTTCGTCACCATCTCGCCACTTGGGGTAATCAGAGCCATTTTGATCGCGGTACCCCCAACATCAACACCTACGATGATTTGATCCACAACCGTCCCTCCGATCATTTGGATTCCCATCTTTTTCTATCTTAACACGCCCAAGACAGCATAGCGATTCCCAAAAATGGCTATAAAGGATATGATGGAAGAGAGTACACCCGTGAGCGAGGGAAGGAAGAAGGGATCTGCCTTGAAACGAGCCAGATTAATCTACAATCCAAGCTCCGGCCGGGAGATTGTGCGTCGGAGATTGCCAGATATTCTTGAGTTAATGGAATCGGCCGGATATGAGACGTCGTGCCATGCGACCAGAGGGGAGGATGATGCTACCGAGGAGGCTGCCCGTGCGGTTGCCCGCGGTTTTGATGTCATCGTCGCAGCTGGTGGAGACGGAACGATTTATGAAGTAGTAAACGGGATGGCGGAGCTAAAGGCCCGTCCATCGCTTGGAATCATCCCCTGCGGAACGAGCAACGATTTTGCCCGAGCCGTCGGTATACCGAAGTCAATCAGTCGTGCCACCGAGATTATTACCAACGGGAAAAAGCGCAAGATCGACCTAGGACGGATCAACAACCGCTATTTTATCAATATCGCCGGGGGTGGCTCGCTGACTGACCTGACCTACGAAGTGCCGAGCAAGCTGAAAACCATGATCGGACAGATGGCGTATTACGTGAAAGGATTGGAGAAATTACCATCACTGCACCCCATCCGCGTCCGTCTGGAAACCCGCAAAGAGGTACTTCTGGACGAAGAAATCATGATCTTTCTCATTGCCAACAGCAACTCGGTTGGCGGCTTCGACAAGCTCGCACCGGATGCAGATTTGTCAGATGGAAAGCTGGATGTCATCGTAGTGAAAAAGACGAACATCGCAGAGTTTATTCGCTTGGCGACGCAGGCATTGCGCGGTGAGCATCTAAAGGACCCGAACATTTTATATTTCCAAGCAGATTACATCAAGGCCACTTCACCAGGGGGAGAAACAGTGCAGCTCAATCTGGACGGAGAGCATGGCGGGCAGCTGCCTTGCGTGGTAGAAGCGCTGCCTGGGCATATCGAGTTGTTCGTACCGTAGGAAGATAGTAAAATGAATAGAACTAGCCGTGGGGATGCTGCAGAGCATCCCTCGCGTTCATCCTAGAGCGAAAAAATAGCTTGGAATATAGATAGAAGAAAAAAGGAGCAATAAATAGTGGCGAAGACAACAAAGAAGCGGCGCGGACCGCAAAAGGCAGCGAAAGTAGAGCTGGACGTCCCTGTGCGTGTCGGACAAACCGTGGAAGTGGAGATAACCGGACTAAATCACGAGGGAGCCGGGGTAGGCCGTGTTGAGGGATATACGCTTTTTGTAGATGGGGCACTTGCAGGAGAGCGTGTTCGTGCTCGCGTCAACCATGTGAAAAAGAACTTTGGCTTTGCCAAGCTGTCTGAGGTCGTGGAGGCGAGCGAGCATCGCTTCATGCCCCCCTGTCCATTGTATGACCGGTGTGGCGGCTGTTCCTTGCAGCACCTCGCCTACGAGGAACAGCTGCGACACAAGCAGCAGATCGTTCGGGACAATCTGCGGCGTATCGGCGGATTTTCGGTGGAGGGGGAAGGCGCGATTACCGTTCACCCGACACTCGGCATGAGCGATCCTTGGCGCTATCGCAACAAGGCACAGGTACCGATCGGCGAGGAAAACGGCGCATTGGTCGGCGGATTTTACGCGGAGAAGTCTCACTCCATCATCGACATGAACGAGTGTCTCATCCAGCATCAGATCAATGACGATGCGGTTACTGCTGTGAAGAAAGCAGCGACCAAGCTGAATATTGCCCCATATGACGAGGTGCGCGGGACGGGCTTGTTGCGTCATGTCGTGGTCAAGGTAGGCGTGAAAACAGGCGAGGTCATGGTCGTACTCGTGACAACAGAAGAGACCATTCCCCAGCGCGAGCAGCTGGTGGAAGCGATTCGCTCAGAGGTAACGGGAGTGGCGAGCATTGTACAAAATACCAACCCGGACAAAACCAACGTCATTTTCGGCAAAAAGACCGTCACGCTTTGGGGCAGTGATGTCATTTACGATTACATCGGACCGATTAAGTTTGCGATCTCGGCGCGTTCCTTTTATCAGGTGAATCCGGCGCAGACGGAAGTTCTATATAACAAAACGCTGGAGTATGCAGGGGCGACAGGTACGGAAACCGTCATCGATGCGTATTGCGGTATCGGGACGATTTCACTCTTTTTGGCGCAGAAGTCAAAGCATGTGTATGGCGTAGAGATTGTGCCGGAAGCCATCGCTGATGCGAAGCGCAATGCCGAGCTGAATGGCCTGGGGAATGCTACGTTTGAGGCGGGGCCTGCAGAGGTCGTGATTCCAGCGTGGAAAGAGAAAGGGATTCGTGCGGATGTGATTGTGGTTGACCCGCCGCGTAAAGGCTGTGATGAGGCGTTGTTGATGACGATTCTGGAGATGCAGCCGGAGCGGGTGGTGTATGTGTCCTGTAATCCATCGACGCTGGCAAGGGATTTGAAGGTGCTGGCGGAGCGGTATGAGGTGAAGGAAGTGCAGCCGGTGGATATGTTCCCGCATACGGGGCACGTAGAAAGCGTTGCGTGCTTGGTATATAAGGGTTTTCGAGAGGCTGAATAGTGAGTTGTTGACGGATTGTTGACGAAAAAAAGGGAGCTGCTTCGGCGGCTCCTTACGCTTTTTTATTCTTCATCGGAATAATGCTGTTGAATTTATTTGCAGCTTCTTTATCAGCGGATTGGAGCGCATGTCCGTATACATTCATGGTTGTGGTTATGCTGGCATGTCCCAGGCGTTCGGAGATAATTTTCGCGTGTACTCCACTATTGATTAGTATGGTGGCTGATGTATGGCGTAGATCGTGAAAGCGAATGTACCGTAAACCATTCTTTTTGAGGAAGGATCGAAAGTGAAGGTAAGGTGTTTCTGGATAGAATGGCTTGCCATCTGGATTGCAGAACACAAAGAATTGGTCGCCTCCAAGCCACTTATCGCCCATCTGAAAACGTACCTTTCGAGCATGAAGATAATAATCCTTCAACTGATCGATCAAATTATCAGGTAGGCTTATTCTACGCTTCGACTTTTTCGTTTTGGGTTCGGTTATGATTGGTTCGCCGTTGACCATCATTGCTATACTCTGCTTTACCTCTAGCGTTCCGTTATCAAGGTCGATATGCTTCCATTCGAGGCCAACCAGCTCCCCGCGCCTTAGACCGGTTGTAATCGCCATGGTGATCATTATGCGCCAATGGATCGGTTCTGTTTCAAGGGCATTGAAAAGAGCTGCAACCTCCTCCTCGGTATAAACCTCCACTTCCTTGTAAGTAACCTTTGGCTTTTTTACTTCGGAAGCTGGGTTCTTCTTTATGATTTTCCATTCTTCTGCGCGCGACAATACATTATTGATGACACGATACAGGTAGTGAACTGTTCCAGAGGATAGCCTGCCTTCTTTACCATCGCGACGACTACCTTCATCCGACAATTCGGAAACAAACTTTAGGATGTGGAAAGGTTTAATCTGATCCAGACGCATATGGCCGAAAACGGGGAGAATCCGGTTTTTAATAAAGCGCATGTAAATGTTCAACGTCCTTGGGCTAATCTCTTTTTTAGCATACTTTGTATACCATTCCTCAACGAATGCCTCAAATTTCATCTTCTCTGGAGCGATGTATTCCCCGGCCTCCACTTCAACAACAAACTTCGCCAGCTCTTTTTCTGCCTCGCGCTTGCCCATTCCCTTTACAGTTCGGGTCTTTTTGATTCGCTTGCCATTGGAATCATAACCAGCTTCAACAACGAGCAGCCATGAATTTTCACCACGTTTCTGAATGCTTGCCATAATATAGTCCTCCTTTGTCTTTTTTTGCTTGTAATACATTTGTCATTGCGATGAGGTTAATAGTCAAAAAGTAACAGGAAATGACTTCCTTTTGCCGAATTATGTTGGTGAAAGAGGGGGAATTAGGTATGGAATGGAGAAAACAAGACTGGATTTGGTTGCTGGTTTTCTTGGTATACGCTCAAGCCTTTATGTATATCTATCAAGAACTAATTATGACTGTCATCTCATACGTGTCCACATTTGTTTCAATTTCTCTTGCAGGGGTAGCAATGTTCATTTCTTTAAAACAAATCAATCAAAATGACAGTTTAGTAGGAGAAATGCATAGGACACTAGGCTCAATGAATGAAAGGTTAAATCAAGTAGACACCAAGGTTAGTAACTTCGACCCATCTGTCATAAAGAAAGATATTGAACTAGATGCAAATAAAATAAAAGAGGAATTGATTCATGAACTAAAAAATAGTTTTGATGAAACTAGCACAACTGATATAGAGGAAGTTCTCGATAAAGTTTATAGTGAAATAGATAAAAAAATTGATGAGCTAAATGTTAGGATACAATCAAGTGTGGAAGAACGTTTAAATATCGAACAAAAAGAAACCCTTAATCTTAAACCAACTATGAGTGTAATTAGAGAGATTGTTTTTAAATTCGGATTTGATCCTTTTACTGCTAAAGATGTACTGGAAAAAGTTCCTAGAGCTCATTATAGAGTTGTAATGAACACACTCAAAAAAATGGAAGAACAAGGAACATTGAAAAGTACAGTAATTGAAAATACGAAGTACTATCTAAATATTTAATTTTAAGTACCCTCATAATGCTGTTTCTTTTGTTTGAAAAAAGAAAAGGAATATGTTCGTGGGCCTCGGTAATTTCCCACTCTATTTCCTACGAAAATGGGGTAACTGCTAGGTAAAAGCTAAAATGCTTTTGTACCAAAGCTTCATCCCCTATCATTTTTCAGAGAGGTAACAGCAAAGTAACGGCAAACGGATATAAACAATAATGATAAGAATGAGAATAAATAAAAGATATACTCGCGACATGCCGCTCGTATTTTAGAGTGGCATTTTTTGTTTTATCTGAGGTTACTGGGTATCAGTTCAATCCGCGCTGGCTATTCCCAGTGAGGGAATAAAACTGCAAGCATACCTAGTATCCGGTTTCGATCGTCTTCTGTTAAAGTGTGACCTTTACAAGTAATGTCTTCTCGACTTAGGAAAGAAATTAAATCATTATCGACACTGTATCCTTTATTAGAAGGGCCATATTTTTCTAGAATAGTGGGATAATCGATGCTTTCAAACTTCTTTGATAGCAGCTCTCCGTATTTTACTCCGTACGCGTTCGCTAATTTTATGAGCGTTTCATGTGAGGGATCAGTCTTTTTTCCAAGTTCTAAGTTTCTAATATAAGTGTGACTTAAGCCCGTTTTTTCTGAAGCTTCTCGCAGAGAAATTTTTCCTCGTAGTAACTCCAAATACTTACCAAAACTGTTTTCCATACTTACACCCTCTTTTTAAATTATCTCATCCCTATTGTAATCCAACAAGGTACAAATACAAACATAAATGTACTCCGATAGTTGACAATATTCACCCACAGATATAAACTGAAATCGTAATCCAATAGATTACATAGTAACTCTGTAAGTTACAGAAGGTGGTGAGAATATTAATGCAACGTATGACTGTAAAGGAGGCAGCTCCATACATCGGTGCTTCCGAGTACAAGCTACGTGAGATGGTGCGGATGAAACAAATTCCTGCATATAAAGTGGGAAACCGTATTTTTTTCCGCAAGGACACAATCGACGAGTGGATTGCTCAGCAGGAGCGAGAGAACTTCCAGCAATTCACAGCCAGTAAGTAGGTGTTTGAATAATGAAATATCGGCGGTGCTATCAAAGGAGGCAGTTCATGCGATATTACGGAGTTATTGTCGATAGAAAACCCTACATTCGAACACTAAAGGGCAATTTACTGCCGCTAGGATTCTTATCGGACCTAGAAAAGTTGGTCAGAGGACTGGAGGTCGATAAATAATGATCTTCCTGTCAGAACACATGAAAGAAACAGCCGACATTATGGCTAGGTTTACGACTGGCAGATTGTTCGTCGAAAACGGAACTGTTGGTATCCAGCTTTTAAACGGGGAAGAAATTTACTTGGGTGAAAGAGATCACATCGAGGTTCGAAACGGTGACGAATACCAGCCTGTTACAACTAGGGAAGTATTGACAGCTAAAACGGTTGAAGGAGGGGCTTTATACGCTCGCTTGTATGCAAGGGTAAAACGAGAGGGTACAAACACCTTGCCATAACAATGCATCCAGTAAAATACGTGTCAATCGTCATGAAACTCACTTGAGAAGGGGAGATAGGCAATGCATTACACCAGCGAGGAAAAAGAGACGGTTTGTGTCTATGATTATATTGATGGAATGTGGGAGGTCTACAGTTGCGTACCTCGTCATATAACCAAACTTCGCAAAGCAGTGGGTGAACCGTACTGGAAAGAAGAACGTACGGGCCGGACAGGAAAAGTAATGCTGGCTGCTGGTAGATGGAAGTTAAACGGGAACCAAATTCGTTTCTTCGCTCCCTTTGGCTCCCACGCAAAGCAGAAGACGCCTAGTAACTCATAATCTCTCTAGTCTAGGGATTTATACCTTCTGCTACATTTTCATAACTAAGCACGTAACGAGGCCGCGCCAAAGTCACATGGGAAGGAAATAGAAGCGAATCAATATCAAAGGGGGAATACCATGCGTACATCAGCAAGAAGAAAAATGGGCCGTGCAATCAGCCCTACGGTTATCGTACAAACGGCCCAGCCGCTTGAGCCAGTGTCTAATCCAGCAGTTGATCCAAACCAACTATTTCAACAGTTGGCCCAGGAGATGGCCCAAGCGTTAATCCAACAGCAGCAAGTACAACCCGCGCAAAATAGACGAAATACGCTCACGGTAAAAGAAGCGCTTGAAGAAGTCTTTGAAAATTCCATTTCTGAGTATAAGCTCTACGCTATGTTACGAGAAGGGACAATTCCCCATGTGAAAATAGGTGCGAAGTATCTTCTTCGCCGCGATACATTAGAGGCATGGATGCGGCAACAGGAGCAGGGATATCAATAATCTTCAAATCTTCTGGATGACCCATGAAAGAGAGGTGGTGATGTGAAAGGGTGGATTAAGCTTCATCGTTCAATACAAGATCATTGGCTCTACCAGGAAAGAAGAGTATTTAGTCGGTACGAGGCATGGCTAGATATGCTGATGATGGTTAATCATCAGAACACTAAGTTCGTTTTCGGAAATGATCTTATTGAGGTAAAGAGAGGACAAAAAATAACGTCTATTCGCCAGTTGTGCGACCGATGGGGCTGGAGCAATACCAAGGTAAACGGTTTTTTGAAGTTGCTTGAGGATGATGGAATGATTGCTGTAAATAGCGACACAAAAAAGACGCTTATAACCGTTGTCAAATATGGGTTTTACCAAGGTCATGACGACACAGAAACGACAGAAAAACATCGTGATTACGACGCAGATACGACACGAAAACACACAAACAATAATGTTAAAGAATTAAAGAAAAGTAGTTATACTCCTCAATTCAACGAATTTTGGAGTGTGTATCCTAGAAAAATTTCTAAGACAGATGCAGCAAAAGCATGGAACACATTGATTAAATCTGGCACAAGTATTGACGAGATCATAACAGCGACAAGAAACTATGCTACTGAATGCCAGGGAAAAGAGATGCAGTTCATCAAACACGCAGCTACCTTTTTGAAAAATGATCGCTGGAAAGATTATCTGGAAATAGACAAGCAATCGACGTATAGAGCAAAGAAGACGGATCCCAGGGACAAAGAGATCCAATTCCAGAAATGGCTGCAGCAAGGGAGAAACCCAGATGAATTCGATTGGGGAGATTCTTAGAAAGGAGGATGTGATGTGAAGGCACAAGTAGATAGATCGACCTTAAAAATCGTTGAAGAATTACTCAAGCAAACACAGTTTTTAAATTACATCAATCTAGTTGGTGTTACAGAGGACAAGCAGCTAGATGATGACATCGTCCAGCAACGTAAGAACTTTGTTGAACGGATCGAAAAAGCAGTTGCACTCCTTGCTCCAAAAGAAATTCAGTTAATAACTGAGCGGTACCTTTCTCAGGACGGGAATTATGTCAAAGACTATGAAGTGTATGAGGCTATGCAGATCAGCGAGTTCACGTACTACAAATATAAAAACAGAGCAATGGAAAAGCTGGCTGAGATTCTAGGCATTAGCTCGAAAGTTCCAGATCCTCATTGGTGCCCACTTTGCAATCGAGGTGTTACCAGTGAAAGGGGCTGATGCGTTACATAAGGGTGAACGAAAAGCAATACTTCAATCTGTTGAATCCCTTCTTGAGAGGTACAGGCTTTGCAAATACTTAATTCCAGATGACGGCCAATCCATTAGATCAAATCATAATATCGAATCACTGGAAAAGCATCGTACATTCTGTAGAAAGATTGAACAGGCTGTCAGCCAACTACCGGATCGTGAACAATTTTTGATCAATGAAAGGTATGTGGGCGTGAATACCGATTATATCACCGATTATGCCGTATATCGCGATCGTTTCGATCCACCGATTAGCGAGGGCACTTATACCAAGATCAGGTGGAGAGCTATGTACAAACTAGCGGTCATGCTTGGCATGCTTGAGAGCGACTGTTAACTAAACAATATGAATTAATTACGAAAAGGCGGTGCGGTGAATGCATACTCAGCAAATTGAAAATAGGGCAACACAGCTAAAAGAAGAATTGGGCGGGAAGATTTTTGCTTTCCCTGTAGACGAAGCCAATCCGTTTTCCAAGTATATGATCACGATGTACTCGGGTGAAGGTCACTTTAAGACATACCCGCAACCCTTAACAATTAATGAAGTTGCTGCATGCGTAAAAACGCTACTGGAACAGCTGAAAGAGGAAGGAGTTGATGTTGATTATTCGAGAGATGTCCGGTTCATCTCTTACCAAGCTCAAATGGACGCTCCAGACGTAACGATGCATCGGTTGAAGAAGTCCAACATCGAAAAGCCATTGATGGAGAGCGGTGTGGACGTTATGCCGAATCCAGAGGATCCCGAAACAATGCTTTTCTCGGCACGGGGAATTCTCAAATATAGCATGCTTGAAATGCTTGATAAGAACCCAAAGGGCGCCCGATTCATGGATGAATATTTTAAGCTCTTGGCTTCACGAAGATATGGTAAAACGGTGGCAGCTATCAGGCAGGAAGTTTGTCGGATGAGCAAGTCAGAAGCGATTCACTGGGTGGAGAAGACATATAAGCGATACATTTCAGACAGTCAGGAAATTATGAACATCATGCAAGTAATCGGTGGTGTCAGATCATGGATCATAGTAAGCGGACTATCTGGCTAGCTGTCAACTCTGAATACGGCAACCGTCTGGTAGAACTCACACAAGAACATACCAGACTTGCCCGAGAATTAATCATAGATCGCTATCGATTGTCGGATGAGGAGGTGGAGATTTACAAGGCACGTATCGAACAGCTACGCCGGGAGCGCGAAAGCATACTGAAACTGTTTCAGGAGGGTGGAGACGAGGATGGACAACAGAAAAACAGTTGACTTAGGGAAACTGATCACCGTCATGAAAGAATCGGGCATGGATGCAAGTAAGGTTGAGGCGCTCTTAGAAGAAATAAAGGCGGAAAGAAATAATAACCCCACTACTGCGAATAGTGAGGTTATCAAAAACACTTACACTGCTTGAAACGAGGACATGCCGTCCAAATTAGATTTTATAACAGCATGGTCTAGGATTGCCATATAAATTCTCATTTTCGGTTTTATCCAATAAAAACTAAGGAGATGACAAAAATGTTCAGGGAATTTGAAGAATTTCTACAAGCAGAGTCTAAGATTGGAGCCCGGATTGACCAGCTTTCTAGTGAAATCGAGCAAAAGAAAGCAGACCAAACAAAAGCTGAGGCAGCCTATAAAAAAATGATGGTGGATGATAGCGCGGGCATTAAAACTTACAGCACTTCAGAGTTGAACAAAGCTAAAATGCGTGCTGATGAACTAGCCAGTGAGATTGAAGTTGCCCAGGAACGATTACAAATGGTTAGTACAGGTAAGTCTGAAAAGCTTTATGCTTTGCTCGATAATGTAAAGCATGGCTGGGAACGGGAAACTCAGCAACTAAATCTTGAAATTCAAGAGATTTTTAAGGCAGCTCGTGAATACCGTGCCAAACTCACGCTTGAAATTCAAAAAGGACATGAGCGTTATCTGAAGGCACAGGAGCTAAAGCAAGCTTTGAACAGAGCAGAACAAATTATTGGTATGAATTACAGCCAACAAAGTAGTCATTTGGGTATACCTGATCAACCTTTATTAAAGGAATATCATAGCCTTGGATACTCACCGATAACAGATAAGTGTGTTATTCCAAGTGAAGACGAGCTTGTAGCGGCATATAGACGTGGAAAAGTACCTCCATGGATTAGTCACTATGCTGCAACGGGCGAGGTTGTTACAAATGACGATTTGAATCCGAAAGAGGAGAAACCCACTGAGCAAACTGAGAAGTCGGCTGGGCTACTTGAAAAGCTGTTTGGTAGAAGCGGCCAGAAGGTTCAGACTTACCGGTTATTATCCACTAATCCGAAGGAAGCACTGGAGAATTGGAAACGAAAACATCCGACGGCAACTATCGTCTCCATCGACCAATTAAATTACGGAAGTGGATATGAGATTCAATACACTTTACCGGAATAAGTAAGACTCTAAGTGAGGCAGTAGTGGATAATTATCCACTATTGCCTCTTTGACTCATGTGAGTAGGAAAGTTGGGTGCCGTTCTAGTTGTTACTCATGGATGTTCATTTTATAACACATGTATCGGTTTGCTCCGTCTCACGACCATACATGACTGAAGAGCCTAACAGGTTGGATCGCGGCGGAAGCCCCTGCCAGAGAAAATGGGTATATATACAGATACAGGAAAAAACATCTCTGGAGTCGAAATATTACGGGCAAAGGAGGGATTAAAGATGTCATTCTTAAACCCGGTAATACAATACGCAAAAGATAAGAAATGGGAAACTGTCAATTTCACTTTGATCTATGAACACGGTAAAGAGGAAACAAAGACAACGAAAGAAGTGCATCCCGAGGAAATATTACTTTTGCCAGTAGCTTCTCAGAACGCCCAGAAATACAAAGAAGAAGAGGGCAGGGTTATTTTTATGAGTTATGCTGAGAATGAGCAAGTTTTTATTGAAGAGAACCACATTCCTCCTACAGCAAGCCCTGAGAGAATTCAAATCGTTATGGAACAATTCAAGCAAATGTAAATGAGCACCCCCGCGGTGCTTTTTTTGTTCAAGGATTATGGACAATCTCAGAAATTTCCATCAAAATGGAAAAAGAGGGGGTACTATTAAAATGTATGTAGATAATTGGCCTGCAGTATATACAATATTATGGCTAGTCGTATACGGACTGATTCCAGCAGGAATTTTCGTAGTATATGGCACTTTTAGGAGATGGTCCGTTCTGGTTCTTGCTCCAGGAACTATCGGGATTTTTATAATCGGGGCAATCTATTGGTGGGTTAATCTTTTTGAACCGTTTATTACCGGTTATTCATCTGCAAATTAGCACCTGCTTGGTGCTTTTTTTATTTTCTGAAGCATAGCGAACAGGCACTAACTTTGTGAGGGTATGCCACCGAGCTCCTCAATCCCTGTCTCGTGCGCCTCCTATTCGAACACTCCAATCCTGGTTGCTGACTGTCCGTTGTCAGCAGCTCATACCCGTCTCCTGGGCAATCGCGACCACAGCGGCTGAAGGCTTGGATCGTGGCGGCTGCCTCACGCCGAAGTAAGTGGGGGGAATAATAAAAGGAAGGAATAACTTACCTCATGTCGAAGTATCGCTTCGGGAGGGGTTATTTTGAGACAACTATCATTTACGCAGTATGTACGAAGCAGGGGTTATGACCTTGATAGTGAGATGTACGCCATCTACTTAGAAATAATGAGTACATTTTCTAATTATGAATTTACGTATCAATACATTTCAGGTAGTGCCCAGGAAGACATAGAATCAGCAACAGAGCCCGGCATGCACCTAATTATTGAGCCAATAATATTGCCATCGGTTTCAAGTGCGCTCTTTATCGGTATGTATGGCGATTTAGAGTTTTATCTTAATCTGATTTGTGCTGCACATAAAAACGATCTTAAATTAGATATTGCATTAAAGGACATTGCTGGAAGTGGTATTGAGAGAGCTGCAACTTATTTGAGCAAGGTGGTAGGCATCGGAACGGTTAAAAATTCTGCAGAATGGAATGAGTTGAAACATTGGAATCGGGTAAGAAATATCCTCGTTCATAATAATGGTGTTATCTCTAAAGCCCCAAAATTGGATTTGAGTTATACCCCCTTATCTTGTTAAGCTGTTATCAGAAGAACAGAGGGGGATTTTTTATGCAACGGAAACGC
>NZ_CANMZW010000047.1 GCF_947502445.1 uncultured Brevibacillus sp. | reverse complement strand
AAGTCCATTTGAATATCGGACTCAGGCTGCTTAAATGTGCTTTTTTATTACTGTCTACTTGACAGGGGTCACTTCATAAGCGGGTGTGCTTTTCATTTTGAAAGGGGGGATGCGAACCGATATCTACATATTTCGACAAACTAAAAGGGGGACATGTGTTAGCATGTAGAAAACTAATTTGGTGGTGTGTAAATGAAAACGAAACTAATATTTTTCTTGGCAGCATTAGTCTTTTTTGTATCTAATGGTGTAAATGTCTCTCTCGCTGCAACCAGTCCAACCACAAATTACAACGTTCAAATTCCAGCAAACGTTAAGACGCCAGCAGACTTCATCAAATACCTTTTTGATAAAGGGTTAGTAAAAGATATCAAAGATTTAAAAAATTACATGGAAATTAACAAGGGTAATATCCTAAAACTTAATCCAAAACTAATTGATTACGGTTACTCGACAAATTTTTATGCCGAAATGAATCTTCCATCGATAAATAATGGAGTACAGCTAAACGGGTTTAACAAAAAAACATATATCGAATGGATTGTTCCAGTGGTCGTCTATAATACAAGTGAACAACCACAAGAAATCAGTAAAGAAAGTTTTAACTTAGTACCGCATGTCCTAGCTGCAGGTCATGAATTACATGTTCTAGCGTTAAACGCTGAATACATCAAGGATCGCTCAACGGGTGCGATTATCGGGAATGTAAATGTGGCTCCAAATACCGAACAATATATCAATGTAGTATTTCATATTTACACACCGACCTTTATGGAATATGTAAAATTAAGATTGTATGACGGCAAAGATCACACTGACGTAAAGATCACAAAAGAATGATTTCAAATATAGGGTTTATTAAAGCGCTCCTCATTGGAGCGCTTTTCATTTTCTCTCTAGAGGGTGTGGATGACTTGGATGCAGCCCAGCAACGAATCTATAATCTAGCCATCAGTGAGGCACAAACGCAGGGAGTAGAAATTAGCATTGTATTAGCAACACTTGAAGCTGAAACAAACTTTACCAATAAAACAGGCGACCAAGGTAACTCTCTTGGTCCGGGTCAAGTTCAACCCAGATGGCATTTCGCTACTTACATTGCACAGGCTAATAGGTTTCGGCTTGATTGGCCGCGCACACTGCAAGATCAGACAAATTTAGTACTTAGTCACGATCAATTTGCAGTCGCAGTTGCAGTTGCGGTGATCAAACAAAAATGGACAGCAGCGAAAGGTAACTTTCTTCAATTCTCTAAATGGTATGTTGGTGACAAAATTCCGCAATGGGATTATGAACGCCGCCTGAAGATTTATCAGAAGTATGCGGGGAAAAACGTACCAAACACATGGGTTGGTGCGCCGCCTTCTTCATCTGGTAACAACTCTCTAGGGGGGAGTGGAGGGACGAACCAGTTTGGTCAGATCAACGATATCTCCTTACCCTCTACGAACTACGGAATCGTTGCCAGCAGTCAGAAGTCAGGTAATATCTTGTACGGCCGAAGATATAGGGTCATAGTTACGAGTGCAAAAGGAACAGGCTTGGATGTCTCGCAATTACGATGTGTGTTTGATATCAAAAAAACCCTCACGCCGCAGCCGAACTTTTCAACCGTCACTATCTACAACTTGAATACTGAGACAGAAAACAAAGTCATCAACGAAGGAGATACCGTAATTGTGGAGGCTGGATACGAAGGTGAGCAATACGGCCTCATCTTTCGTGGTGATGTGATTCAAGCGATACGTGGGAAAGAAGATGGTGTCGATTACAAGTTAATTCTTAACTCTGTTGATGGTGATCGATTCTTTAATAATGGAATGGTCAATATTTCAGTCGCTAAAGGACAGACGGCGCGCAGTCAAATCGGTATTGTTACCAGTCAAGCAAAAGTACCAACGCAACAAGGGACCATTTCGAATTATTTACAGTCCGCAGCTCTCACTAGAGGGAAAGTGTTTTTCGGATTGGGTAAGGACTACTTGCGACAGATTGCTCAATCAAACGCAGCCACGTTTTACATTGAAGATGGCAAGGTGAATATCATCACAGCTCAGGACTACCCACCAAACGAGATTGTCGATCTTTCCCCAGAGTCTGGATTGATCGGTACCCCGATGCAAACTGACTTTGGGGTGAGTTTCAAGTGCCTGCTTAACCCTCGATTGAAAATAAATTCGCTTGTGCGGATCGATAACAGTCAAATACAGGCGCAGACCTTTCAATTCGGGCAAATTCAGCGAGGGTTGGATGCTGCCGGTATATATCGCATCATTGGTATTCGTCAGAATGGGGATACGCGTGGAGATGCCTGGTATACCGAGTGCGATACAGTGTCACAAGCAGGTGGCGTCATTCCAGGTCTGATGTCATCCGGTGGAGCAAATATTTGGAGGTGATCATATGGGGGTTTCGGTACCAGAACGGCTAAAGGAAAATGACGTCGATTTTTATCACACGATGATTGATAAGATTTTCAGTACAATGAGGGTCAGCGTTCCCGGGATCATCAAGAAATTTGATGCCGAGAAGCAGACGGCTGAGGTTCAGGTTGCATTGAGGGAACATGTGCAGCAAGAGAACATGCAGTATGAATGGGTGGAGATTGACGTCTTGCTAGATGTCCCAGTAATGTTCCCGCGTGGGGGCGGTTATGTCCTTACTTTCCCAGTTAAGAAGGGTGACGAGTGTCTTGTCGTCTTCTCTGATATGTGTATTGATGCATGGTTTTCTCTCGGTGACATTCAAAACCAGATAGAGAAGAGGCGGCATGACCTGTCAGACGGGATCGCGCTTCTTGGCTTGTGGAGCCAGCCGAAGAAACTTGATGAATTTTCACGGGAACATGTTGAGCTACGAAACGATGACAGGAGCGATTTCATCAGAATTAAGCCAGGAGTTATTGATCTTGTGGCTCCAACTATTCGTGTGAATGGGGTCAATATTACCACACGGGAAAGGTATGACGAGTGGATCGACGAGGGAGGGAGAGTAGACAGATGAGGTACCGAGAAATGGTCGGCGGTGACTACACGATGGGCAGGCCGTTTCTGACGAAGGCAGCAGCGGTCGGGCAGGCGATCTATACCCGATTGAAGCTATTCATGGAGGAATGGTGGGAGCAGCTGGATGATGGCTTACCTCTCTTTCAAAACATCTTGGGCACGATAGGTCATCCAGACAACGTAAAAGGTGTTGACCTATTGGTACAGGCTAGGATCATTGAGACCCCGCATGTCAGCCAGATTACGAATTTCCAAAGCACATATGAAGACCGAACTTACCGATTCCAATGCATGGCAGAAACCGATTTTGGCGAAGCCATTCCCATTACAATGTCATTCGGAAGGAGGGAAATGGAATAATGGCTTACTTCGCTCCTTACATTGATGAAACGGGTTATCATATGCCCTCTTATATAGACATTAGAGATGACCTGATCAGTCAAGCCAAACAGATTTTTGGGCAAGACCTTTATCTCGGAAATGACAGTCAGGATTATCAGTTCATTTCTGTCTTTGCCAATAAGCTCTATGACTCCTATCTGATCTGCCAAGCCGTGTACAACAGTCGAGGACCAGCTACCGCGATGGGTCCCGGTTTGGACGTGATTGTTGGAATCAACGGGATTAAACGATTAGGGGATGCGTATTCAAAAGCACCGGCAGTCGTCGGGGGAACACCGGGTACCATTATCAAGGATGGCATTGTTTCTGATAATGCGGGGAACTTCTGGTCCCTACCTTCGTCTATCACGATTGGATCAGATGGGATCTATGCCACGACCGCAACCTGTCAGACGCCAGGCCCCATAGAAGCAGAAGCCAATACAATTACAGGAATCGTCACTCCTACATTAGGATGGACAAGCGTCACAAACCCGGAAGCAGCTGTCCCTGGTAAATATACCGAGAGTGACCCTCAGCTGAAAGCCCGCCAAGCCATTAGTACAGCGAATCCAAGCCGAACGGTGCTAGAAGGCATAAAAGGGGCTATCGCCGGACTGAGTGGCGTAACGAGGTACGTTGTATATGAGAATGACACGGGTGAACCGAATGAGCTTGGGCATCCTCCGCACTCGATCACAGCAGTAGTGGAGGGGGGAGAAGATCAGGAGATTGCACAAACAATTGCCAAACGCAAAACGCCCGGAGGCTATACGAACGGAACCACAACTAAAATGGTCACCGATATGTACGACGAACCTACACCCATTCGTTTTTATCGTCCTACCTATGTAGAGATAGCTGTCGTTGTAAAGGTTAAGCGACTCAGTGGATTTACTACGCAGACAGAAGATGACATCAAGAGTTATGTGGCCGACTTTATCAATAGTGTTTCACTTGGTAATACGACCCTTGTCATTTCAAGTTTGTGGGGAGCTGCTTTGCAAGCCAACAGGGTACTGACGAGCCCCACCTTTTCCATTACGAGTTTGACAGCGGCGCGACTGGGAAAACCACAAGCAACAGCAGATATCCCCTTGCAGTTTTTTGAAGCTGTTCGGGGATCCAAAGTCAATGTCACCGTGAATGTTGTGGGGTGATCAAAAGATGACGATAGAATCGTATCGTGATTTAATCACGTCACAACACTGGAACAAAGACAAATTCATGCGCTGGTTAACCGTCATGCTTGAAAAAGAAGATGCAGCCGTAAAAATAGCTGAAAGCATACCGGAAGCTTTTTCGGTTGAGAAGGCAGTCGGTGTCCAACTCGATACAGTAGGGGATTTGGTGGGCAGGTCAAGGTACCTGCCTTTTCAATTGGAAGATGGAACCTCACCTGTCATGGTTGATGACATATACCGTATAGCTTTGAAAGCAAAAATCGCCCAGAACCAGTGGGACGGTACGCTTCCACAAATATATGAGATGTGGGACAACCTGTTTCCAACAGCGCGCCTTAAAATAAACGACAACCAGGATATGACCATGAAGGCAGTCATTCGCGGAGACTTGGGGCTGCATAGCGTGCTGCTTGTTACGGTGGGTTACATCATTCCAAAGCCGTCCACTGTCCGAATCAACATTGTTTGGCAATCAGAAGTGGATCGGATGGATTACGTTGGCATGCTGGTGACTGGTAAAGACATTACAACTATTGACTCTGAAATGCCGCAAGATTGGTGGCTGTCGGAGGCGAATCGAATGGATTATATAGGCGGAGTTGTGAGCGGTTGCGACCGCATTGCGATTTCTTCAGAAGCTTTATAAGGAGGGGAGAACATAAATGGCACTTTATCCAGTTATGGTCATTACGCAACAAGGAAAAAATCTCTATGCCAAAGCGCAATCAGGGATAGCGATTAATTACACGCGCATGCGTATTGGGTCCGGTTCCTATAGCGGAGATCCTGCAATTCTGACCGATCTGGTACAGCCTATTGGTTGGGTTCCAATCTATGGATTTAGCAGAACGGGCGCGACCGCACATGTCAAAGGTCGCTTTGAAAACACGGATATTAAACAATCGACGTACTCTTGCGAGATTGGGATTTATGCACAAGATCCAGATTTGGGCGAAATCCTGTACGGATATACAAATGCAGGAACCAAAGGTGATTACATCCCGCCGATATCAGCCGGTCCTTTTTCACGAGAGTTTCAGGTAAACATCGCTGTAGGTAGCGCGAGTCAAGTAACGGCGGTCATTTCACCAAGTGGCTTCGTAAGCCAAGATGAGTTTGACGATCATATTAAAAATTATTCCAATCCCCATAAGGTGACCCCTGCTCAAATTGGAGCTGCGCTTACGAACCATACTCATCCGAATGCTACGCAAACAGTATCTGGATTCATGAGTGCAACCGACAAGAAAAGACTGGACGATCATATAGGGGCTGGGGGAACTGCTCACGCTTTGGCGACACCAACTGTAGCAGGATTCATGAGTGGGCCTGACAAGAAAAGACTGGATGATCATATCGGGGCGGGTGGAACAGCACATGCTCTTGCAACTCCATCTGTAGCTGGTTTCATGGACCCAGTTGACAAAGACAGTCTGCAATCACTTCGCAAGTATAGAAGTGGATATGATTCGGTTTCGAAAATCTACACCATTGTGGAGTATAAGCGCAAAGACGGTACGCTTTTTATGAAATCCGTGCTTTCCAGTAAAGTGGGAAGTAATTATACCGTAGATACACGCACATATTACGCCTTAAATGGTACAACGGTACGTAACACTGAAATCTACGATATCACCTATGACAGTGACGGAAGCCCAGTAAATGAGGTGCTACGATGAATATCTTTGGAGATGTTCTACGTGATCACGGTATTGGAATGAGAAGGTACTTCAATTTTAGGGAGCTTGGTCTTGAAGGTCCGCCCGTAGCGAAATATATAAATACAGTAGATAATCATAACGATAATACAAGTTTTGCAGTCGACAGTAACTTGAATAATTATGTACACGGTTGGTTGGGTTTAATGACAAAAAGGGATAAACAAGGGAATTATGTCTGGGAGCGCAAGGCGGTAACTCCGACCATATTTGGCATGTCGGCAACAAACGATGGCCGATTGGTGCATTGTATGGGCGCATTCGGCAATGTAACGGCATGCAATGCAGCGGGAACAGTAGTTGCGGAATACACCTTGCCTAGAACCGAGTTTGGAGGAAGTTCAGCTAACACTGGACAATCAGTTCTATCGCCCATCAATGGCTATCTGTACTGGATCGCAAATGGCTATGTTGGCAGAATAAATGTAGACCCAGCCCAAGGAACGGTCGGGAAAGTATGGACTAAGGCAGATGCCAATGCAAAAATATTTAGTGGAAATCGCAATATTAACGTTGTGGCTGACGAACAAGACAATGTTATTTACGGAGCTGATGGGAACCTATCAAAACGCGACAAGGATGGCAACCTTGTATGGAGCGTGAATAATGGATTTTCTGCCCTTAGATACTTGACTGTAGACCCATCGGGTAACATATACGCCATTAGTGCTGATGGACTAGTCAAGAAATATAACGGAACAACAGGCGCGGTGATTTTTACAAAATCATTAGGTTACCCCGCTGAGTCTATTGGGTATCAAAACACAGAAAAAGAGCCGGGTATTATTATTTCAGTAAACATAGGGACTATGACCTATGGCATGGATCAAGGTAGATTAGTAAAACTGGACCCAAACGGTAATCAGTTATGGCAGGTATACACACCTACACTCTTCATGTATTTCTTAGTTGGTCCAGGTACAGACGAGATTTATGTAAAAACAGGAACAGGTTTGAATCGTCATTCGCAGACGTTAAAATTTGGAGGATAAAAGGGAGGAATAGCAATGATATTTGTACGGTTGATGGAGATTTCGGAAGTGAAATCAATGGTTACCCTTGTGCATCACCAACCGGACTTGTTGAATGAGACGGAAAGAGCAGATGGATTTTTTGTTGAGTCCATTCCGGAATATGTTCCGCAATTGGGGAAAACCGCTGAATTGTTCTATAATCCTCAAACAAAAGAGTTTTATTACGAGTATCGCGATGTTCCAACGACAGAAAGCGAAAGAATCGCTCAGCTTGAGAAAAACCTGAAAGACCTAATGTTAACCGCAACAGATCAATACGAGCAAACGCTTGAGATTGAGGAAAAAACCAAGACAACGATGCTTGCAACAACAGATTTGTTTGAACAAAACTTAGAACTCGATTCCCGAATAGCGGCACTGGAAAACGCCAATGAAGCGACTTAAAGGAGCATTCAAGGCGTTTTTATTATGGGCAAAAGAAGCTGTTGAGTCCTGCTTATTGGACCTACTTCTGTCATTGAAGGGAGGTGAGACTATTATGGCAATCGCAACAATCTACGTAACGTTGATCATGGAAGGTGATAAGATTTTTGCGCAGGTTCCTAAACAAGATAAACTTCGTACTGAAGTTAAACGCCAGCTTGAAGTTCTGGGATTCCCAGAATTGGCACAGTAGTATGACGAAAGGGGAGCTGCTAATGTGGCTCCCTCTATTTAAGTCGAAAACATCCTATGTCAACACAGATATAGATGTTGTACGATAAAAAGGCCCATTGTGAATTTTCATTCTTATCCGTTGATGGAACGCCGTGTGCGATGAAAGTCGCCCGCACGGTGTAGGCTCGAACGAAAACCCTCACAAAGAGAAGGGAAAAAGTCGAGAATAGCCCACTGATTTTTGACATCAAAGCAGCAGAATACGATACTCAGATGGATGTACTGATATTAACTGGGGATTTATTCTCGCAGTTGGGTGATGTTGGAGATGACATTAATTTTACAGGAATGCCTCATTGGGACTATGATGATAATACGTATCGTAGTTTTATTAGGGCGGCTTTTTCATCCGTGAAGTTAACAGAAAAAAATAAAATTGAATTCCAATTCACTTCAGCAGCAGCTGACGAGTTAGAAAACCATCCAGAATTTGATATGGTTGACGGAATAAAAGATTTTTTCAGATTAGATGCTGGTTTCTTCATTGATCGAAATGGACAGCCAATAGGAAAGGCTTTCAATGTTAAAATTGATGTCAAATGATTCGTGAACAAAACTCCATCAACTCCCTCGGGATTTCCCGGGGGTATTTTTTATCACCAAGACTAGATAGCCAGCCTCGAACCGATCGGGGCTATTTTTATTGCCCCGAGGGGGTGAGGAGGCAGATGAGCAATGGATGAACAGACACGCATGTTGTCAGACATTCGTGAGCGCGTAGTTCGGGTAGAGACAAAGATTGACTCTATGACCGACGTACAGACAATAGCAGAAAAAGCCAAGGATACGGCAAATGAAGCCTTACAATATGGCAAGTCAGCACATAAGCGTCTGGACGAAATAAAGGACAATCAGAAGTGGCTCTGGAGGACTGTCATTGGTGCGGTCATCACCGGGGCGATTGCTCTATTCTGGAAAGGGGTGTCGTAAATGATCGAAATTGGATTGGTGATTGCCGTTGTTATAGCAATCGGAGGATGGCTGAAAGGCCGAGAGAAGTTCCCCAATAGTCTCATTCCACTAACGATCGTCTTCTTGGCGGTCGCTTTTAATTTGACCAACGCCTTCTTGTTTCATGGAGATTTTCTGGAAGCTGGCAAGCTGGCTTTTATTGAATCGCTTGGGGCGATTGGCATTCATAGCGGCATGAAAAATACATTCCAGTTGCGGGAGAGTGATCAAAAGTGATTCCTGCATTGAAAGAGTACCAGGTAACATCACCATTCGGCTGGCGCGCTGGCCCGATCAATGGTGAACGTGAATTTCATACAGGTATTGATTTGGTCAAATTTCACCAAGCACCTATCAACGCTTTTGTAGCTGGAGAAGTCATTCATGCAAAGGAAGGCGTAGCAGGGAGTGGCTTCGGTCGGTACGGGATTGTCGTGGCAATCCGTGATCCTGAAACGGGCCATTTGCACTGTTATGCGCACCTGGACAGTGTAGCCGTAAAAGTCGGCGATAAAGTAAAGCAGGGACAAGTGATTGGGCGGCAGGGTAACACCGGGCAGAGTACTGGAAGCCATCTACACTATGAGATTCGCAAAAGCTCGTCACCACAATACGGCTGGATCGCGGATCGTGAAAAAAACTGCTTCGAGCCTGTAAAATACCTGGATGATTACTTTACCAAAGCACAAAATAATCCTAAACCTGTTGATAAACCTGTGAATAAACAACCAGACGAGAAGACAAAAGAGGCGTTGAAGGTGCTTCAAGGCGAACAGGTCATTCAGTCACCGGCATATTGGCTAGAAAACGCATACGAAGGTGGCACGGTACGCGGGGATTACGCGGCATTGCTTATCAAAAACATGGCGAAGAAGCTGGCGACACCAGTACCGGAGGCACCAAAACCGGAGCAGCCGAAGCCAAAACCAGAACCAGAAAAGCCAGTCAAGCAAACGAAACCATGGGCAGAAATTGAAAAGCTCACACTGGCTGCGAGTGTCCATGTCGATGTAGGTGGTGGCGGTACAGGCGTATTGTTGAAAGGCGGACTCCTGCTTACAGCCAAGCACGTATCTAAAGGTCGGGCGTCTATCCGGTTTAAGACAAATTCGCGTCATTGGTATACTGCTGATATGATTTCTGAGCATCCGGGGATCGGAAAGGATTCTGTGGATCTAGCGCTGTACCGGACTGAGAACGCCCCGGCAAATCTACCGTATGTGCCAGTGAATACAGAACCACTTGTCACAGGACAAAAGCTACTGACTGTGGAAGCAGAGTACACAGAATGGATAACACGTAGCGGACAATTGTGCCAAACAAGTACGGAGAAAGAGCCATGGGAATTTGACTGCTCTATTCCCGCGCAACACGGAAACAGTGGTGGAGCTGCAGTTAATGAATATGGCGAGGTAGTTGGAGTCATAGTCAATTTGGCTTCCGTGGGTATCCAAAAAGGAAGCGTGAGGGAAAGCTTTCCAGGTTGCGAGGCAGTTAATCTAATTTATCCAGCAGTAGTAGAATGGTTGAAAAAATACATGTAAATGGCGAAGCCCTCCTTCCGGAATAACCGATTGGAGGGCTTCACCAATCAATTTAATTATTTCTTGAATCTTAAAGGGATAATGTTAGCTTGATCATTGCTAACTAAATATCCATTATCAAGGTTAGCGATAGCTTCAATTTCTTCTCTGTGTATACCTATTTCGTTAACAATGTCTTGTCGGGTCTTAACCCCATTCTCCACGATAGCTTCAATCGCTTGTTTTAAGACGATAGGTTCTTCGAAAGAAAACTCGTTATCTAGAGGTTCGTTGGTGAGCCAATTGTTTTGAGCCATTTTCTTTCTCATATAAATATACTGATATTCACTAAAAATCTCGAGAGTTTTTGCGCGATAAGACATTGCAGCAATGGATATTTTCCAGCGTTTTTTTAATGAAATAAAATGATCCAGTGAGGTTGATAATATTTCGGTTCCAAAACTTGGAGACGGGAGAAGAAATGTACCTGCAAAGCGATTCGCTTCCTTTTCGATCAGCTTATAATTTTCTTTAATATTGAACTCAGATTGTTTTATTCTTGAGTGTAAAACAAGATGTCCCAACTCATGAGCAATATCAAATCTTGAGCGAGGTGCAGTTTTATCATTGCTTAGTAATATGAACGGACGATCGTCATCTTCCCATACTGAGCAGGCATCGATACTATAATTTGAGAATGGTGATCTAGCAACAATAGCTCCCATTTTTTCTAATAGGAGTACGACATTACTTATCGGTCCATTACCTAATCCCCACATATTTCTAACCTTGGAGGCAATTTCATCAATCTCTTCAAAATCTGTTGGTATATAATTTTCGCGAGTAATTATTCTTGGAATTTTAACCTCTGGAAAGTCAATTATTTCATTTAAATAAAGCTGGATATCCTTGATCCATTTCAGCTTATTAGCATGAACTTTTTTTGATTTTACAGTTGCAAGAGATTTGCTCCGGAAAAATACAACGGAATTATTGGTGCTGGTAATTTTTTTGAAGAAAAAGGAAATTGGTACTTTTAAGGTTTCAGACATTTTTTCTAATGTCTCAAGACTGGGAGGTGAACTCCCGTTCTCATATTTTGACACGGCCTGTTGGGAAATTCCTAATTCTTTTGCTAATTCAGTAGTTGTCATGCCCCTAATTTCACGCGCTTCAATAAGACGAACGGGAATAAATTTAGGGAAGCGATTATTTGCTTCCAATGTCCTCCACCTCTTCGGTAAATTTTCTAAAATTAACTAGTGTCTCAGCCTCGATTACTTCTTCTTTTTCTTTTGGTTGTTGGTTTTCTATCTCCAATAGATGCGGCTTACTGAGGAGATTTAATCTTTCGATCCAACCATTTTTCCCAGGTAGACCTAAATTAATGAAACGTGGTGATTCCCCACCGCTGCTAAACGTAAGGAGCATGTAAAGCTCAGGGTTTTCGTCGACGGTTAAAACCTCATTAAAGAGATTCCAACGTAGATTATTTGATTCCTGCATCCTTTTTCTAAAGATAGCGGGTCTGGCTACTGAATAAAGGGAATCGGTTTGACTTACTGTTAATTTAATATTCCCTCTATGAACTACAAGAAACTTGTGGCTTTTGTTTTTGTTATACTCGTACGCGTGGGAGAAAGGAAGTCGTCCCTGTTCACTGTCACTCTTGAGTAAGAAATTTACTGCCAATGGTCGCAGGTAGCCTTCATGTCTTTTACCTAGGTCCCAATCTAAAAACGAAACGTGGCGAGTTGCTTCTCTGGCTAGTATGTAACCTTGTTGTACAAGTGAAATAATTCTTGACCGAGTAGCAATCGAAAATTCATTTAGGATAATTTCCTTTTTATCGCTAGGAACAATAATATCGGACATTACCAGCATTCACCCCTTGACATTTGTTTTATACAACGATCTTACCAAAAAAACGAAAATTTAACAACTAAATTTAAAAATCATCTTTGCATCTGGTTGTATTAAATGAAGATTGCCTTTTTAGTATATGCTATTTTATTTGTCTGTTCGCATGTCGTTCGCATATAATGTGACTAACGATATGTGAGCAGAAAGGAAGTTAATCAAGAAAAATCGAACCAACTTCGAGACAGAAGAGGCCTTCCTTCGAAGAAATCCGGGGAGGGATTTTTGTGTTGCATCGTACTGGCTGAAATAGCTGAAAAATTTGTCGAATAATAGTGAGTGACGTTGTGTTAATATTTTGAAATAATTGGTTTCGTAACTTCATTTTATTACTATGAAGATAGGGGAATTAAATTTATGGGCAATGTTTTAAGATGTTTCTTGTTATTAGTGCTTACTTCTGTTTTTCTTTTTGTAAGTGGATGTTCTTCTCAAGAAGAAACAGCGAGTAAAAATGCTTCTACTTTTGATATAACAGCAGAGCAATTTCAAAGTGAATTTACACGAATAATTGTAGCGGATGGCTTCGGTTCTTATGAAATTTACGATAACATGATCGTTAATAACGACACAGGTTTTTCAGTGACATATTATGATAATACGACGATAACATGTGTCATTGACAAGGAAACAAACAAAATAAGTTCGATATCGTTAAATTCAAGAGCTGAGAAACCAAATATACCTTTTGAACATGGAAATATTTATACGGCATTAATTGGAGTAGTACAGCCACAGCTAAATTTAGAAGAAAGAAGAAATTTTCATGAGGATATACAAAAAGCAGCGGTAGCTTCAGGAGTAGGTAAAGGGAAAATTGAGAAGGAGAATGTTTCTTATACAATAGAATATGTCGCAGATACAAATTCATTAGCTGCAACTATAATTCCTAATTAGTATCCAGATCATTGGTCTATGAAATTTCGGTATGCTTGTGGCATATAAGTACAACTGCTAGTGCTCCACTAAAAGTGGGGCTTTTCTTTTTGTAGCATTCAGCATAGAATAAGAACAAATGTTCCTATCTGCTGTATTGGAGTGATATTTATGGGTTTATCGGATATCGAGAGAAAGGTACTCCGTGTCATTGGTAATTACTCTGCCGGGAGGCGTAGGACACCCACCGTGGACGAATTATGTATCAAGACAGGACGGAACCGAGGCGGTATTATGACTGTATTAGAGGTTCTAGCAAAAGAGGAGTACATTGAGTGGCAACGGTCAGAACCAGATACCATGACGGTTCTCGAAGCATGGGAGAGGAAGGGGTATGAAAGATGGCAGGCAGAATTGAGGACCCACTCGGAATGCGTTTCATACTTCCAGAACACGCGCAGGCGCTAAATGAGTTGGCATATGAGAAGCTGTTAATTACACAGCCAATACTTGACGATCAAGAGTTGTTGGAGATGGACAGAATGATCGAAGAGTCACGTACTGATGATTTTGCACTTATCGTCACTTGGTTTGAACCAGAAAAAACAGTGGATAAAGAGGTACTTGGAAGAGAAGAAACAGCATGGGGCTGGGTCCAACAGATTGACATGAACCGTAAGCAAATCAAGTTGGTCAATGATGATGGATTTTGGTGGATTTACTTCAATAGGCTAATGAGAATTGAGCGAGTCTAAGCAACCCAGCATATCCTATATTGAGGACAGCAGCACAAAACCCGCCTGGCATGATGCTTGGGCGGGTTTCTTATTGTTTGTATGTCATTCTGGCAACTCAACGATCGTATCGTCTATCGCCTTCTCCAGCCGGCTCTTTAATGCCTTTTTCTGCTCAAGGCTTTCGCCTAATAGCTGTGCAATGGACGGCGGAATAGGCTTATCAGCCGACGCGTTAAGTGTCTCCTGGAGCCAAGCAATCTCCGAGTCGAGCTCCTGCAGCCTATTCAACACATTCCGCACTGTCATTTTCCCATCTGCTTGCTGTAGAGCTTTCTCATGTTCCCATGATACGTGCCTACTGTTGTTCTTTATTTCATTCCAAAAGTTACTGTCTGATTGTGACATGATGGAGATTCCTTTCTAATCCTCTTTCTTTTTCCTACCACGCTGCCGTGGCGTATCCATCCAAGTTTGAATCTTATCCCGAAGCCAGAGGGGACCACTTGCAAGTATCTTCACCGGCTCCGGGAATTGACCTCGTTTCTGATACTCCTTGATGTTTGCCTTTGATTTTCCTGTCATTTCGCTTACTTCTGATAATCCCATGATGTCGTCAATATTGACTTGCATTTAATCCCTTCTTCCGTACAATGCCGTTATTAAGAGGTATCCAACCGACACAACGAGGATTAGCTGCTGCCACCATGAAGCTGATGGGGAGTAGGTCACAGCCAGTGCGAGTGCTAAGGCGCCGCGGGTAGAGAGTAAATTTGAAACGTCTAATTTTCTTCTTCTCATGGTATACTTGGGATAAAGGGAGGGGATTGCTTCCCTCTTGGAGTTATCTGCGACGTTTTCCTTGGCGGGGGCGTCGCTTTTGTTTTGGCTTCTTTTTCTGTATCTTCGGCAGTATCAGGTCTTTAAAGACCGTGTACAGGAAGATTATCAGTGGAAGCCATTCTTTTATCCATCCCAAGTTTGTCACCTCCTTATGACTTAATTATAGCATATAACTTAACAAAGTTACACAATTATTTTCAAGTTTTTACATGTTTTTTTCCATAAAGAATACCGCCAGACATATAAACCTAAGCGGTATTGATTCCCCAAATGTGCATCGGGTGAGTGAGTTTTGGTAATGAAGTAATTACCAGCGCGTGTATAATCTATGGTTGATACAATTATAGTGGTGATGCTATATGGAATTTATATCTCCGATGCTGTTAGAACAGATAGAAAAGCCGTTTTCGGATGGTCGTTACGTCTTCGAACCGAAGATCGATGGTCATCGTTTGGAATTATCTCGAAGAAACGGAACGACTCGTCTGTTTACCCGGCACAACAACGATGTAACGTCGAAATATCCCGAGCTCGTAACAGACGGTCCTGATATTATCCTGGACGGCGAGCTTGTAGTAATGGACCCGGAAACTGGATTGCCTGATTTTGAATTAACAATGTCGCGTTTTCAGTCGAAGAAATCACGGCTACCTATTTCCTACGTGGTGTTTGATTTATTGCACTACGATGGTGCTGACCTGCGTGATCTGTCGTTGATGGAGCGCAAGGCGATACTCGATAAGGCGATTACAGATACGCCAACGATGAGCAAAATTGCTTACATTGATGGACGTGGCGAAGACCTGTACGATTTGATCGTTCAACGTAAAATGGAGGGCGTAGTCGCCAAAAGAAAAGATGGTCGCTACCATGCTGGTAAACGTACAGACGATTTCGTAAAGATCATCAACTATTCGTATGCAGATGTCAGTATTGCGGGCTGGCGCAAGGGTGACTTTGGATGGCTTGCGCATGTGAACGGACGACCTGCAGGTGTGATCGAGCTTGGAGTACCACCAACTCATAAGAAGGCATTCTATGGTGTAGCCAAGCCGCTGATTACAGGGGAAGATCGCGATTTTGTATATGTTCAACCGCTTATCAAAGCCCGCGTCAAATTCCGCAACTGGACTAAAGGCAGTATGCTACGGTCACCCGTTTTTGTCGAATTCATTTTATCCGCTTAGCACTGGTTGGCAGCCCTAAAAAATAATATTCGTAAGCGTATTCAAGAAATAGCTAGCTCGACTCTTTAAACAGAGTTGGGCTTTTTAATTTCGAACGTAACACGAACAGATTGTGACACTTTGAGTCATTCGTCTGGAAAATATAGACACCCCTAAACACAACCTTTATATTTAAGTTACCAAAACTAATTGGATGGGAAGATCATTATGATACTAGGGGATGCAAGAATCGCGCAATACGTAGAGACTGGCTTACTGCATATTGCTCCATTTGACGTTAAGAACGTCGGCCCGGCATCAGTTGATTTGACCCTTGGACATATCATCAAGAAAGCAACGAAGGATATAAACGCTAGTCCGATGGTAGACAATTCTGATAACTACGAAGAGGTTGACCTGTTCAAGCAACCTTTTTATTTAAAGCCGAAAGAAATGATCCAAGGTTCTACATGTGAATACGTTAAATTTCCGTCGACATTGGCTGGAAGCATTCATAACAGGAGTAGTTTGGCACGATTCGGACTTAACGTTTCAGAGGCTGCATTTATAAACCCAGGATACGAAGGAAATCTACAACTTGTTATCACTAACATATCTTCGCATCCTATTCAAATTGTTGCTGGGCTAAGAGTATGTCAGCTTGTGTTAACTGAGGTGAATGGTGTAGAAAAACCTTACAATGAACGGGAAGAGGCAAAGTACGTTGGCGAAACTGGTGTAGTTACATCTAAGATTCACCTCGACAAAGAAATCAAAGAAT
This sequence comes from uncultured Brevibacillus sp., assembly GCF_947502445.1. Taxonomy (GTDB): domain Bacteria; phylum Bacillota; class Bacilli; order Brevibacillales; family Brevibacillaceae; genus Brevibacillus. The sequence continues at coordinate 30,160 of NZ_CANMZW010000047.1, read as the reverse complement.
TTTTGCAGGTTAATGGGATTCAGAGTGTGACTGATGAGCATATAATGTTGTTTCAAAAGTCCTTATTCCAGAATCTCCAAACAAAAACCGCAGAAATTCTAACTCTATTCCAAAAAGAAGCGAAATTTTAACCACCATAATTAATGAACAGAACTGCTCTTGATGTTAAAAGTCTCCAATTGTTCCAAATTATACGCCAACAATACATTGGACAATTAGTTGAGTCTTTTAAACAATCTTATCGCGACAAGCATGGCAAGGAACCAAGTAAGCAATATGTCCAAGTATTTATTGAGTTTCTTGACAAAGAAACCAAATTAATTGATAAGATGGTAGAAATGGCGTTTCAAGAGTCAATTGAATTTATCAAGGAAGCTACTCCTAAAGATGAAGTTGCTGCAACGGAGAGCAAACAACCATCAAAGAAAAAAGGGAACATTTTCGTTGAGAAATTTAGAGAAATTATTGTTGCTCCCATTGTAATTGGTGGTTTGATCTTTGCTCTTACAAGTGGTGAGCTGGTTTTTGCGGGAATATTTGCACTAACAGCAATAGTATTAGCATTGTTGTGGTGGAGAGGTAAATAATTTGTACCCGTCCCTATTTTAATTGGAGACGGGTTTTCTTCATTATAAATTGGTACTTATCAAGGCAATCAGACGTACGAATGATACATTTCTTAAAGAACAACATTACTTTTTTATCCTCATTTGCCAATAAAATGAACTAATGATACAATAAATAAGAACATAGGTTCCCTTTTGTGTTGCTTCATTGATTCTCAAATTAAAGCGGGGAAACGACAGCATGAAGAGTCTCTATGTCCCTGGTTGAACAATAGGAGGCTTTGCCATGGATTTACTAAAGGATGGTAATATCATTGAAAACAAAGTAATTAAATCATTCCTAGCAGTGCCTGAAAACAAGAAATTGTATGATCACATGATTATGTCAAATGACGAAAACTCCTTTAAAGAGCTAAATAAAAGGTTCAAAGAATTTTTCTTGGAAATAAGACTCTTAAGATACATTTCAACTATTATTCATAACTCGGTAATCGAATTAGATATACGCACAAGAAAAAAAGAGCAGAACGTTGATCCTTATGATGAAGTTATTCATGACAAACATTCTACATCAATGTATATTGCCCCAGATGAATTCAGTAAAATTTTTGAACATGAAAAGATAAGTGCCAGCTTTAAATTTCTTACTGAAAAAGAAAAGAAGGTTATCACTCTTGCCTATCTCGAGGAATTAAAAGAAGTTGAAATAGCTAAGTGTTTAAATATCACACAACAAGCGGTTTCAAAAACAAAACGTAGGGCACTGCAAAAGATAAGAAAGTCAATTGGGAAGGGAGACGAGTAATGTTATTACTTCCGCTAATAAGACGAGTACAAGAAAATGATGAGAATGCGATGATGGAGATTCTCCAAATGTTCGAACCTAAAATAAAGAAATCCCTGAATGTCGTACATATAGATAGGAGAGAGGATTATAGACAAGAAGTTTATATAAGAATCATTAAAGCGGTCAGAAGGTACGATCTTAATGCTGCTCCAGATATTTTGGAATTCATAAGCCGTTTGAGTAATAGACAAAGTGAAAAAGAAGCTTCTTAAGGAGAGCGCTGCAAAAGTCCACTTTTTTCTGAACAACAAAACAGTCAAAGAAAAACGAGCCCTCTAGAATCGCTTCTAAGGCTCGTTTCGAGATAAGGGAGACATATTTGAATCCCCTAAAATCTTTGGTTTTTCTAAAAAGACGGTTTTTGCAGTAGTCTCCTCAAGGGAAGCTTTTTTATATTCATTAAATATACTCGTTTGGCTATAGTTGTTTTTGGAAAATAGTTCTAATTTCAGTTGAGAGGTGATTGGAAAAAATATATAATCGCTCTTGTGTGGTCATGTAGATTAACCCATGTTAAAAGTACATAACTGAGGAGTTGGTTATCATTAGAAAGATCGCACTTACAGCGGGGGCAATAATCCTCGTTTTATTCGTTTTTATTTTCAGTCTTCATCTTGATAAAAAACATCTAGAGTTAAAGTTGGAATCTGCTGTGGGTCACAATTTGTATCTATTACTGACATCTTACAAAGACGTTGAGGGTATGCTCAGCTTAGAGAGTGTGAACAGTGAAACTTTGGAGAAAATTGATGAGAAAATTGTGGATATATACGGATATTCTATGAGCGTTGATAGCATTTTGGGGAATGATTCCCTACACAATGTAGCAAATAAATTTAGGAAGGTCTTGAGCGAGATACAAAATAACCAACCAGCTAATAATCAGTCTCAAGGGTACGGTAAGATAAAAGACATGCTTCAAGAATGGAGAGGTATTATAGGTGCAACATACTATGATAAAAGTGATATCGAGGGAGGCAAGGCAAAATTAGAAAATAACGATTTCAGCAATGTGGAATCATTCGAGAAGAGAATCGAAGATTACTACCAGGGCATAATTAAAAAATAAGCCAGGTTGTAAAAATCACTAAAGCTTCACTTTTATAAATGAAAAGTAATTCTGGCCAGATTACTTTAACTCATTTATGAAGGTGGAATTCTAAATGGATTTGAGTGGTAAAAAAATCCTCATCGACCCAGGACATGGCGGCGACTTTCCGGGCAAGACATATAAACGTCGAGAAGAAAAAGTTTGCACTCTGACGGTTAGTAAAGCTCTTGAAAAACTGCTTGAAGAAGAAGGCGCAACAGTTTACATGACTCGTACCCGTGATAAGGATTTTGGTGGAGTAGATATTGATGATGATGTCAATGAGCGTGTAAAATACATTAATCAAAAGTACTCTGGAAAGGGTATTGATGTATTGCTTAGCATTCATGTAAATACTGACGCGTTCCTTAGCCGGGTTGGTGTTCTTTATCCTGAAAGGGGAAAAGCATCCAAGATTTTGGCTCAAAATCTTGCAAGAAAGTACGGAACGTTCATGGCTAACACAATAGCTTCTGAAGCCGACCTTGCAGTATTGAGAGATACAAAGGTTGCTGGAGCAAAAGCACTAATCGAAACCGGGAAGATCACCCAATCTTGGTATGAAGATGATGCTGAAGTTGAGCGCGCAGCATTTGCAATTGTCGCTGGACTTTACGACTACTTCCGAGAAATTAAATAATAAACGTATGAGTAAAGTGACTGTATAGGTTACTTTCAGGCTGTCGACTTTATCGACAGCTTTTCTTTTTATCTAGATATTTCAAAACAACGCCCCGTTAACCCGTTATAACATTAACGAAAATTACTGTAGGTGATCGTCATGTTACGTTCAAATAAAGATAAGCAAACTGCATATGAATTTGTTTCCAATGCATAACTCCCTTGTAATAAGTTCGGGGAAGGTAAAAATGGTAATTTTAATTTCAAAGGAAATACGTGGAAACAAGTGATATAGTTACATATATTGTAAAAACGTTTTGACTAAAAGTCTGTGATACCATGCTTACATTTTTACATGGTTCTTTTATACGGCATCCTTATTTTGTAATCATGTAAGCTCATATGGCAACGAATTAAGCCCAGCAGCCAATGATTCTGCGGGAAGCATTAATCGCTCGATTACCTCTCTTAATTACGACACCAGAAACGAGAATATCAACTACCGGATGCAAAATGGCACGTCCTACACGTCAAACTGATGCTTCACCACCACGTGTTCTTAATTATTTTCATTATGGTAGGAAGCCTAGCATCCTTTCTATGGGCCTCCGAGCCAGAGAAAAATTTGCGCCAGACTCAACAAGAGAGGGTGTATAGGGCAGCGACTGTAATCTTCCATTAACAGAAACGGTCGAGCTCGATGGCATGGTTAAAGTAAAAGTGTTTCTAATTTGTTTGTCGGTGCTGATTATAGTTACTTCCGCTCTCGGAGCATATCACATGTATGCGATGGAGCGCGCTATTGCTCGAAGTATCTATGCAGATATTCTCGATGACATGCAGGATATCGGCTACCTGGAGCCTTCTTTGGCTAACTATTATGTAGGGAAAATGGAAGAGCTGGGCTGGGACGTAAGGGAGGATGTGTTCGCGGGGAGCTGGCCACGTGTAGAGAATGAGCGAGCGCGGAAGGAACGACAGGAATCAGTGACGCTTACATTAACGGTCACTCCTTCAAGAGTCGCACAATGGCTTCATCGGTTTGCAGAAGGAGAGGTTTCATTTTCATTTGCCGGAAGCCGTCCCTCTGAATATTTTGATCCGAGGTGGTAGTGTGTGAATAAAATGATTACCATCTTGGTACTGCTAGCGCTGGTATTGCCTTTGACGGTAAATCTTCTTTTTACTGGTCCTGATAATTTATTATCGGCGTGCACCCGTTTTTTTGGTGAGCTACTCACTAGTGTAACGCGATTTGGTACGAGCTGATGGGGCAATTGATTGCAGTTATTCTCAACGTGATGGTTCTTCTGCTGGTACCGTTAGGAATCTTGCAAGTCCATACGGTGGTTCAGACACGTAACGAGCTACTGGAAGTGAGTGCTGCTGCTACGAAATATGTGAGTAATCATGGCGGTATGAATGAAGTACTTGTGCAGCAAGAGGTACGAGCATTTATTTCTCGTGAGCTGGCAGAAAAAAGACTGTCTATCTCCGGTACAGAGCTGTCAGTCACTGTCACTCGTATTCGTGCAGCTGATCCGATTCTTTGGAGCCATGAGGACGAGTTTGTGCTGCAAATGTCGATTCCCTTTCCACAGTTTACGAAGCTGATTCCGATGCCCGCCAAGAATCTGCAGGTCATCCGGCAAGGGACGATTAATGTGATGGACTACGACTTATCATAATCGCTCCAGTTAGGAGGCTAACGATACGGGAATCAACGTCTTATCCATATCCGTCATCTTGTTCTTTTTGCTCGTGGGTATGTTTGTGGTGGATGCTGATGTAGCCATGCAAAAGAAAACCGAGGTAAAAATGCTGTTGGAGCTGGCGAACCACGATGCTAGCTTTGCAGTCGATCCTGTTCTGAAAACAGAAGGGGTAATTGATCTGATCGAAGACGAGGCCATGCAACGCTTTGACAAGCGGATGAAGGAAAATGGCGGTTACATGCGTGAGCAACAGACGTTTGTGCCAGCAGCTAACAGTGTGACAACAGATCCGATCCCCTTTGCCCGATATTACGTAGATTTTCGTTCCTGGGAGCGCGATCTGCAATTGCGCTATCAATATAACGGGGAAAGGTTTGTCGTGGAGCAAGCGACACCAGGTGTACAGCGTCCAAAAGGAGGCCGCTTGCAGATTACGGTTGTGACAGAGCAAGGCACAGAGTTGCGTCTCGCACCAAAAACCATGGTTGGTCCGTCCCATGTAATCGTTGCCTACATAGACGAGAGACCGTTTCTCCCGTTGCTGCCAACCCATGCTTTTCCTGTCGTTTCTGTTGAAGAAGTGAAAGATTAGTCAGACTTATTTACAAATTATGAATTTCTCTGTTACTATGTAAGAAAGTGCTTACCCAGTCTGCGATTGTGAGGAAGTAGCTCTCCGAACGTCCCGCATGGCCGGTCTTTTAAGCATAGTAAAAGTGGGGTTTTAGATTTGTTTGATAAAGATACCATTTATATTGTTGGCGATGCTCAATCTTCCTCCAATAATCCGATTACGCAGCAATTCAGTGCGTTTTTTATCGGGTTGGTTGTCGATACTTCCAACGACAAAATTGTAGAGGCTGCTTGCTCTGCCACTGTCCAGCTGACGTCAGATTTTGCCCGATCGATCTTTATCGGTCACTCCATTTACGCGTCTGATGAGATAGGGGAAGAGATTCGCTTACGGTATTTTGGATCTTCGCAAAAAACATTGATTGCTGCGTTTAAGGATGCACAAAAGAAGTACAAACAGGCCATTACCGCGAGAAGTAAAGCAGAAATCACAAAATAACCAACTTCATAGGCTGCTTTATTTATCCGTATGCACGGCATACACGTAAGTAAAACCCAGCAGGTGCCCGAAATAACGAGCATTTGCTGGGTTTTTTGGATTAACTCGATTTCGCTTTATAAAGGAGGAGAGTCCTTGCTATCTTTTGTCTTCCGCAGATTTATCTCCATGATCGTTACGTTGTGGCTCATCATTACGCTTACGTTTTTCCTGATGCACGCGGTTCCGGGTTCTCCTTTTGAAAGAGAAGGGAAAGCACTCAATGCAGCTGTAGAGCAAAACCTCAATGCGTATTTTAACCTGGATAAGCCATTGATGGTCCAGTACGGGCTCTATCTGCAAAAGCTGGTGCAGCTTGACTTAGGTCCATCCACTGCTAACAGTGCGGACACAGTGAACAAGATGATTGCCCGCGGATTCCCCGTTTCATTTCAGCTAGGTGTCATCGCCGTCCTGTTTGCCATCTTCTCCGGTATCGGGCTCGGCGTCATAGCGGCACTGAGGCATAACCGTCTGATTGACTACGTAGCCATGATTATTGCCGTTATCGGTATCTCTATTCCTAGCTTTGTCATTGCTCCCTTGCTTATTAAATACTTGGCAGTGGAATGGAAGCTGCTGCCGACTGCTACCTGGGGGACCTGGCAGCACGTCATTATGCCGGCACTGGCCTTGGGATTTGGTCCGATTGCGATTATTGCTCGCCTGACTCGCACCAACATGCTGGAGGTGCTGACTCAGGAATATATCGAGACCGCTCGCGCGAAAGGGCTTTCACCAGCAACGATTATTTTCAAGCACGCGCTGCGCAATGCGATTTTGCCCGTTGTCACGCTGCTTGGCGCCTTGATTGCCAACGTTTTGACGGGAAGCTTTGTGATCGAGAAAATCTTTGCGATTCCCGGAATGGGTAAGTATTTTGTCGCTGGCATTATTAACCGTGACTACTCCGTGATTATGGGGACGACCGTCTTCTATAGTGCCCTCTTGATTTTCATGATGTTTGTCGTCGATGTGTTGTACGGCATCATCGATCCACGAATCAAGCTATATCGAAAGGAGAGCGAAGGATGATCGTTTCTGACGACTTGTTTATCCCTATGCGCAAAGACAACCTTAATTCGGAAGCGATTGTGCGACCTCAACTTACGTTTTGGCAGGAAGCATGGCTCCGTTTGCGAGGCAACAAGCTGGCCCTCATGGGATTGGTCATCATTATCGTGCTGGGTGTCATGGCGACGATCGGCCCTATGATTTCTGGGCATGAATACTCCAAGCAGTCGATTATTTCTAAAAATCAGGCGCCTTCTGAGAAAAACTGGTTCGGTACCGATGAGTTCGGTCGTGATGTCTTTACTCGTGTCTGGTACGGAGCGCGTATTTCCCTGTTTGTTGGCTTCATGGCAGCTCTGATCGACTTTTTCATCGGTGTTCTGTACGGCGGCATTGCTGGCTATGTGGGCGGGCGAGTCGATAACATCATGATGCGCTTCGTTGATATCCTGTACGGACTTCCTTATTTGCTCGTCGTCATTTTGCTCATGGTTGTTATGGGTCCAGGGCTGGGAACGATTATCGTAGCCTTGAGTGCTACTGGCTGGATTGGGATGGCGCGTACCGTGCGCGGTCAAGTCTTGCAAATGAAAAGCTCCGAATATGTGTTGGCTGCGAAAACGATGGGAGCAAAGCCGTTCTACATCATTCGCAAGCATCTGCTTCCAAATACAATCGGTATCATCATCGTTTATGTGACCTTGTCCGTACCATCGGCAATCTTCTCGGAAGCGTTTCTGAGCTTCCTCGGCTTAGGTGTCCAGGCGCCTATGGCGAGCTGGGGGGTTATGGCCAATGATGGGCTATCGACTATTTTATCCGGACATTGGTGGAGACTCTTTTTCCCGGCCTTCTTCATTTCCTTGACGATGCTGGCGTTCAACGTGCTTGGTGATGGCTTGCGCGATGCATTCGATCCGAAGGCAAGGAGGTAAGCGACATGGACCATACAGAAAAATTGCTGGAAGTAAGTAGGCTGCGTGTCGTTTTTAAAACGCATGGCGGCGAAGTGAACGCAGTTCGGGACGTGAGCTTTAGCTTAAACAAGGGCGAGACGCTGGCGATTGTGGGTGAGTCCGGCTGTGGGAAAAGCGTAACGGCTCGCAGCGTGATGCGGTTGATCCCTGAGCATATCGGAAAAATCGCGGGTGGCAGCATCCTCTTCAAAGGACAGGATCTCGCGAAGCTGCCGGAAAAAGAAATGCGTGAGATGCGCGGCAAAGAAATCTCCATGATTTTTCAGGATGCGATGACCTCGCTCAATCCGACGATCTCGATTGGTGAGCAGATTATGGAAGGAATTATCCGCCATCAAAAGGTCGCCAAAAGCGAGGCCCGCAGGCAAGCGATCGAAATCCTGCAATTAGTCGGGATTGCCAACCCGGAGAGCCGTCTCAAGCAATATCTGCATCAGTTTAGTGGAGGGATGCGCCAGCGTATTATGATCGCGATTGCGCTCGTCTGTAAACCATCCATTCTGATTGCCGATGAGCCAACGACTGCTCTGGACGTAACGATTCAGGCGCAAATTATTGATTTGTTTAAAAGTATTCAGCAAAAGACAGGCGTTTCGATCATCATCATCACGCATGATTTGGGCGTAGTCGCCAAGATTGCGGATCGAGTAAACGTCATGTACGCAGGGAAGGTAGTAGAGTCTGGTCCAGTGCGCGACATTTTCTACAATCCACAGCATCCGTATACAAAAGGGTTGCTCGCTTCCATGCCGCGACTCGATGCTGATCGTGAAATCCCGCTTAGTCCGATTCCGGGTACGCCGCCTGATCTGTTTGCTCCGCCAATCGGCTGCGCTTTTGCTGCGCGCTGTGATTACGCTCTGGAAGTATGCCGCAATTACCAGCCTGCGGAATCGCATCTGCACAGCAAGCACTCCGTTTCCTGTTGGCTGCAAGACCCGAGGGCAAAGAAGATGCTGGCTGCTATGCAGGCACCGACGGGCACGTAGCAAGGTGGCTTTTAGGGAAAATGTCTGACTTGACCCAAGGTAGTTAACTGGCTTCTTATCGTGTAAAAGAGGTTGTCGTCCAACGGCGCTATCCTTTTACGATATAAATAAAAAAGCATAAGGGGGAAGAAACAGTGAAAAAATTATCAACCGTCCTGCTCTCCGCTTCACTGGCTGTTTCCATGTTTGTGGCTGGCTGTTCGGGTCAACCGGCAGCGAACAATCAATCAGCGCCACCAGCAGAGAACAATCAGCCGAACGGGGCAGCACCAGGGGATCAAGCAGCCAAGCTCCTGCTTCTGAACAACATCAAGGAGCCTACTTCTCTCGATCCGCCGATTGGTTTTGATGAACCGTCCTACAACATCCTGAACAACCTGATGGAGGGCTTGACTCGTCTGGATGAGAATCAAAAGATTCAACCAGCGGCAGCTAGTGAATGGAAAGTATCCGTGGATGGCAAAACATATACCTTTACCTTGCGTGACAGCAAATGGAGCAATGGAGATCCTGTAACCGCTCATGACTTTGAATACGCGTGGAAGCGCATGCTCGATCCAGCTCTGGCATCTCCAGCATCCTTCCTCGCTTATATCATTGAAGGTGCAGAGGCCTACAACAGCGGCAAAGGCAAAGTGGAAGACGTAAAAGTAAAAGCGTTGGACGACAAAACCTTGGAAGTAGTACTGGCGCAGCCTGCGTCCTGGACTCTTCTCCTGGCATCCAACCCGGCCTTCTTCCCTGTACATAAAGCGACAGGTGAAAAAGATCCGAAGTGGGCTGCCGAAGCGGCTACATTCGTTGGTAACGGACCATTCAAGCTGACTGAATGGGCACATGACAGCGAATTGAAAATGATGAAAAACGAGAATTACTGGGATGCGGCAAACGTAACATTGGCCGGTGCCGTTTGGAAAATGATCGATGACGAAAATACCGAGTATCAAATGTTTACAAACGAAGAGCTGCACAGAACGACAACCGTTCCAGCGGATATGGCTGACCAGCTGTTCAAAGAAGGCAAGGTTTACGTAAAAGATGGAGCAGGTACAGAGTTCTACCGCTTCAACGTAACCAAGGAGCCATTTGACAACGCCAACATCCGTAAAGCCTTCAGCCTGGCAATTGACCGTAAAACATTGGTTGACCTCGTGCTGATGCGCCAACAAAAGCCGGGAACAGGCTTCGTTTCCTACGGCTTGCCAGATGCAAACGGTTCGGGTGAGTTCCGTCAAGTAGGCGGAGATTTGGTGAATTTCGATGCAGCAGAAGCGAAAAAGCTGCTGGAGCAAGGTATGAAAGAAAAAGGCTACACGCAGCTGCCTGAGGTTACTCTCACGTACCGTAGCGGAACAGCTAACGAAAAAACAGCGCAAGCGGCGCAAGAAATGTGGAAGCAAAACCTGGGTGTAGATGTGAAACTGCAAAAAGTAGAAGGAAAAGTTTTGACTGATATGCAAAAGCAATTGCAGTACCAAATTGCACGTTCTTCCTGGTTGCCTGACTTTGGAGACGCGATCAACTTCCTCGACATTTTCCAATCGAAGAGCGGTAGCAACCGCACTGGTTGGAGCAATGCGGAGTACGACAAGCTGATCGAAGGTGCTTACAAAGAGCCAGATGATGCAAAACGTCTGCAAATGCTGCATGACGCAGAGAAAATTTTGGTGAGCGAAGCTCCAGTCGCGCCACTCTACTTCTATAACACGTCTCTTCTCACTAGCGACAAGGTGAGCGGAATCGTCAGCTCTTCGCTCAGCTACACAGACCTGAGAAAAGCTGTTGTGAAGTAAAAACAGTTTGCCGGGAGAAGTCATTTCAGGCGGATGGAATGACTCTCCCCCCTTTTTGGCTGATTGTTTTAATAGTGCTATAATTTAGTATGTCATTACAGAAAAAACACAGACAAAGAGACCACAAGTGCTAGAGAAGATGGAGGAAAACATGATTATTCAAGCCATCGAAGTAAAGAGAATTTCCGTTCCTTTGAAAAAACCTTTTAAAACTGCTTTGCGTACGGTGCACAATCTGGAATCGGTATTGGTCAAAATCACTTGCGACAATGGCATGGTAGGCTGGGGGGAGGCTTCAGCTACGGTTGTTATTACGGGTGACAGCATCGAAAGCATCGAATCGGCGATTCTCAATACGATGAAGCCGCAGCTCATTGACCTGAATCTGGTAGCTTATGAGCGAGTTTTCCAAACCTTGCATCAATCCATGGTAGGGAATACAAGTGCCAAGGCTGCTGTAGATATTGCCCTTTATGACCTTATTTCGCAACGTGCAGGAATGCCTTTGTATCAATTCCTCGGTGGATACCGCGACCAGCTGGAAACCGATTATACAGTCAGTGTGAACTCGCCGAAGGAAATGGGAGAGGACGCAGCGGCGTATTTGAAAGAGGGCTTTAACGTTCTGAAGATCAAGGTCGGTAAAGACAATATCGAGGATGATATTTTGCGGATCCAGGAAATTCGCAAATCTGTGGGCAATCAGGTGAAGATTCGTCTTGATGCCAACCAGGGATGGAATGTAAAAGAAGCAGTTCAGTCCATTCGCAAAATGGAAGACATGGGTCTTGGCATCGAACTGATTGAACAACCTGTAAAAGCACATGATCTGGAAGGCTTGAAGCGGGTAACAGATTCGGTCGATACGCCAATCATGGCTGACGAGAGTGTATTTTCGCCGGCCCAGGCTTTGCAGATTCTACAAAACCGTGCGGCTGACATGATTAATATCAAGCTGATGAAAGCGGGCGGCATTTTCAAAGCTCAATTGATCAACCAAATGGCTGAAGAACACGGAATTCCATGCATGGTTGGCAGCATGATCGAATCCCGTCTGGCGGTATCGGCAGCGGCGCATTTTGCAGCCAGCAAGAAAAACATCACTCGTTTTGACTTTGATGCGCCATTGATGCTCCTGCACGATGGGATCGACGGCGGCGTGGCATACGAGGGACGCTTGATGAAGATGCAAGAGGAGCCAGGACTTGGCTTGCGCTCTGTCAGCTTATGGGAGGGAGGAAAATAATTATGAAATCAGCAATTGTTTCTGTTTCGGTTGCAACCGTGTGGACCAAACCGGAATCTCCGCGTGACATTGACCAGTTAGCTCTGGGTACACCAGTAGATGCACGTAGCTGGCTTGCCTCGCTCACGATTGATGAAAAGCTCGGATTTTACGATAACAATGCGATCCAGACTCAGGCGCTGTACGGTACACAAGTCGAGGTGGTAGAGGAGCAGGGTGAGTGGTCACATGTACTGATTCCCGACCAGACCAGTGGCAAAAATGAAAAAGGCTATCCAGGCTGGATTCCATCTCGCCAGCTCGCTTTGTGGTCTCCTGCCTTTGACGTAAGCGAGGGTCAAAAGCTGGCGATGGTAACAGCAGCATTTACCCATTTGCACAGCATAGACAAAGAGCCGGGTATGGAGCTTGCCTTTTTGACCAGACTGCCTCTGGTAGAAGAAACAGAAGACTGGGTAACGGTAGCGACACCAGACAGCACAGCGCTCCTGCTAAAAGAAGATGTGCGGATCGTAAATGCGAATGAGCCAGTGGAGCTGACCGGAAATCGCGGAGAAACGATTGTAGAAGCAGGCAAGCGATTCCTTAACCTGCATTATTTATGGGGTGGCATGTCCTCCTATGGATATGACTGCTCAGGCTTTGCCTACAACATGCATCGTTCTGTAGGAGTTCAAATCCCGCGAGATGCTTCGGATCAGGCTAGAGCAGGGCAATTGGTAGAAAAAGAAGATTTGCTTCCAGGCGATTTGTTATTTTTCGCGTATGAAGAAGGAAAAGGAAGAGTTCATCACGTGGGCATTTATATGGGAAATGGAGAAATGATTCATTCGCCAGATTCCCGAAGCGCTATCGAAATCGTCAAGCTGGATGGCTACAAGCTGGAAAAGGAACATTCTGTCTCCAGACGATACTGGTAAATAGATAACGGGGGGAGGAATGGCCAGATGGAAAGAAAGAAACTGGTCCAGGTTAAGAACCTGACAAAAACCTTTACGTTGGAAAAAGGACTCTCACTAAAAGCAGCGGACAATATCTCCTTTGAGATTTATGAAGGAGAGACATTTGGACTGGTAGGGGAATCTGGCTGCGGAAAATCAACGACGGGACGTACGATCATCGGTCTGTATCAGCCTACTTCGGGCGAAGTCTTGTTCGATGGGCAAAGCGTTCATAAAGCTTCAGGTAGTGAACGGGGCAAAATTACCCGCAACATGCAGATGATTTTCCAGGACCCCTACGCGTCCTTGAACCCGCGCATGAACATTTCCGAGATTATTTCCGAAGGTTTGAATCTGAATGGCCTATACAAGGGTAATGAGCGGATGCAGCGCGTAGTCGAGCTATTGGAAATGGTCGGCTTGCAAAAGGAGCATGCGAACCGTTTTCCCCACGAATTCAGTGGGGGGCAGCGACAACGTATCGGCATCGCACGGGCGCTTGCCGTCAATCCACGCTTCATTATTGCAGACGAGCCAATTTCTGCACTGGACGTATCCGTTCAGGCACAGGTCGTCAATTTGATGAAAACCTTGCAGCGCGAGCAAAACCTCACGTATTTGTTTATCGCGCATGACTTGGCAATGGTAAAGCATATCAGTGATCGTATTGGCGTGATGTATCTGGGCAACATGGTGGAAATGACAGCGAGTGAAAAGCTCTATGAATCCCCTAAACATCCGTATACGCAGGCACTTTTATCTGCAATTCCAGTCCCAGATCCGGATCTGGAGAAGGGTCGCGAACGAAGCATTATCGAAGGAGACGTGCCGAGCCCGATCAATCCGCCAAGCGGTTGTGTTTTCCGTACGCGTTGTCCTGTTGCAAAGGATGTATGTGCACAACAAAAGCCTATGTGGCAGGAAGTAGATTCTGGTCATTTTGTAGCCTGTCATCTGTATGAATGATGGCGGCAAGCTGAATCGCTCAACAGAAAATTCGACAAAGTTCTGACACCATCCCTGTCTGCTGGGGATGGTTTTTGTCGTGCAGATAGACCCTATATTAAGGAAGGGTTACCAGCAAAATCGGGTAGGAGAACTGTTAATATTCTGTAAACTGGCAGGAATCAAACAAGTTTTGTCGAAATACGGTTACAGTAAACCATTTCGTTACTCGCCTACCTTCATCGTGAGTCTTCCATTCCAGGAGAAGTGAGGGTTGCATATGACTTTGAGTACCTCCTCATTCCATTCTACTCCCCGGCGTTGGCGGGAAGTCGAAGCTCAGTTAGGAATTACCGTGCCCCGGTCGCTACGATCAGACACGTCTGCCTTGCTGTTTTTGGAAAGCGTCGCTGCAACACCCATGTTGGACAAAGAAGAAGAGCTAGCGTGCCTGGTCCGCTATCAAAAGGATGGCGATCTGGATGCGCGTGAAACTCTTGTGCGAGCCTATTTGCGCTATGTCGTCAGTACGGCTTTGAGACATCTGAAAAGAGGTATGCCATTCCTGGATTTGATTCAGGAGGGCACGATTGGTTTGTTTACCGCAATTGACAAGTTTGACGTGGGCCGTGGTGTTCGACTCTATCATTACTCGCATTGGTGGATATCCCAAGCGATTACGCGAGCGATCAACGACAAGGGGACTTTGATACGTATCCCTGTTCACATGCACGAACAGATTCGCCAGTACCAAAAACAAGTGTTACATCTTGTACAAGCATTAAACCGTACGCCCGATCGCCATGAGATTGCCGGACTGCTGGACATTCCATTAGAAAAGGTCGACGCGATTGAGCTCGCCTTGATGATGAAAATGGAGTCAATCGACGCAGAGCCAGATGAAGATGCCTGGATGGCTGGACATGACGATGAGTGCCTCAGCTATGCGGAAATCATGGATGATGGTTTGTCATCCCTGGATGATTGGATCGAGAAAGTTGATTTACGCTCACAGATGCGCGCTGCCTTGGAACGCCTGAGTCCGCGGGCGCAAGAGATCATTTCCATGCGTTATGGTTTGTATGATGATCAGGTTTACACGTTGGAGGAAGTAGGCAAGATGTTTGGTCTTACCCGTGAGCGTATCCGCCAGATCGAGGCTACTACGATTGATCGGCTGCGCACTCAAAAAGCTTCCCGAGTATTAAAAGAGTATTTACAGTAACGATTACGACGCGACCCCCTCTCGCTTGCAGAGGGGGTTTTTTTGCGCGGTTTAGCGCAGGTAGGAATAGAAGTGTTTGGGAAGCGCAGGGTCAGAAGCGTAGCTACCGTTTGTTGTGGTACACTGTTACAAGCAGCTTCAGAATTTTTTTATGCCAAAAGGAGGATCGCTACATGAGCGATTATTTAATAAGAGCAACCGGCTTTAATGGACATGTCCGTGCTTTTGCGGCGCGTACGACAGATATTGTAGAAGAAATCCGTCGACGTCACGACATGTGGAATACAGCAACCGCGGCAGCAGGTCGTACGCTAACCGTGTCGTTAATGATGGGAGCTATGCTAAAAGGAAACGAAAGCATCAATGTCAAAGTAAAAGGGAATGGCCCAATCGGGCAGATCGTGGCAGAAGTCAATGCAGATGGCGAAGGGGTGGCTTATGTTACTGAGCCGCACATTCACTTTGAGCTCAATGACAAAGGCAAGCTGGATGTGGCACGTGCAGTGGGAACAGAAGGGTTCGTCTACGTGAGCAAGGATCTCGGGTTGAAGGAGCCGTATCAAGGCAGCTCCCCGATCGTTTCTGGAGAAATCGGAGAGGACTTCACGTATTATTTCGTAACGTCCGAGCAGACACCATCCGCGGTCGGTGTAGGTGTACTCGTGAACCCAGAGGATCGGTCGGTACTCGCTGCAGGCGGCTTTATTTTGCAGCTGATGCCTTTCACGCCAGATGAAGTGGTAGCACAGATTGAGGAGCGCCTGAGCCAACTGCCGCAAGTATCGCGCATGATTGGCGAAGGGCTGACACCAGAAGAAATTTTGGCGAGAGTGTTAGATGAGCCGAAATATCTCAGCCGCACCGAAATCAAATTTCACTGTAAATGTTCAGAGGAAAAAGTGACCCAAGCACTCATCAGTTTGGGACGCGAGGAAATGCAAAGTATGATCGATGAGCAAGGTGAGGCAGAAGTACACTGCCATTTCTGTAATGAACGCTATTATTATGACGAAGCTGCGCTCACGGACATCTTGAACGAAATGTAACATCATAAGCGACATGTAAGCGTGGTTTGAGGCGAGGAGAGGGTGGCATGACCAACGTCAAAGGGTTGTGGGCATTCATTGGAGCACTCGTTTTGCTGTTGCTTGCCGTGACATGGGGCTATTACCAGTCATCCGGCAAGCTTCAGTCTGCCGCGGTTGTAGGAGACAAGACGATTAGTGAAGCAGCGTATGTAGCTGCACTCAAGCAAAAATTCGGCAAGCAAGTGCTGGATGACATGATTAATCGCGAAGTCGTTTTTCAGGAAGCCAAGCGTTTAGGGATTACCGTTGATCAAAAGCAGCTGGATAAAGAAGTGGCTCAAATTAAAGACAGCTATGGTAGTCAAACGGACAGTGAATTTGCGGAAGCACTGGTCAAGCAAGCAGGAACGAGTGTGGAAGCGTTGAAGCAGGAAATTACATATCAGCTGTTACTGCAAGCGCTTGCAACCAAAGACATTATCGTCAAGGACGATGAGTTGCTGACGATTTACAACAACAACCCGGATCGCTACGCTAGGCCCATGCAGGTGCATTTATATCAAATCGTAGTCGCATCACAGAAGGAAGCAGGACAAGTATCGGCAGAGCTTTCGCAGGGAGCCAATTTTGAAACACTCGCCAAGGAACGCTCCATTGATAGTTTGACGGCGTCTAATGGAGGAGACATGGGGTGGATTTCGATGAATGCTACCCGCTTGCCAGATGAGGCAAAAACGGTAATCGCTGATTTGGGAACGAGTAAAAACAGCGCTGTCGTAAAAGTCGGAGATCAATATGCGATCTACCGCATCGCAGAAAAAAGGGATGCCGAGAAGCGAACCTTTGAGGAGATCAAGGAGGAGCTGCGGCGCGAGGTGGCCTATGCACAGGTAGAGTCCCTGGATACCATTCTGGAGCAGCTGCGAAAGTCAGTTGATGTTCAGATTTCTGGGCAAATGCCTCATTGACCAAATGGGCAACCGTTGATATAATTAAAACTATAAATCCTAGCGTTTTACTCGGCTATTAAAAATGAGGGGGCAGGACATATGCGCGTGGCTAATTCCATTACCGATTTGATTGGATACACACCATTAGTGAAGCTGAACCGTGTTGTCACCGAAGATAGTGCAGACATTTATTTGAAGCTGGAGTTTTTCAACCCAGGAAGCAGTGTAAAAGATCGTATCGCACTCGCCATGATTGAGGCAGCAGAAGCAGATGGAAGTCTAAAACCCGGTGATACAATTATCGAACCTACGAGCGGAAATACCGGGATTGGTCTTGCAATGGTTGCGGCTGCAAAAGGCTACAAATCCATTCTGGTCATGCCAGAGACGATGAGTATTGAGCGTCGCAATTTGTTGCGTGCATATGGAGCACAGCTGGTTCTGACACCAGGAGCAGAGGGCATGGGTGGTGCGATTCGCAAAGCCGAAGAGCTGGCGAAAGAAGACAGCACCTATTTCATTCCGCAACAGTTCAATAACCTCGCCAATCCTGCGATTCACCGTGAAACGACTGCGCGTGAGCTGCTGGAGCAAGCCCAAGAAATCGGCGGTGTAGATGCGTTTATTTCCGGGATCGGAACCGGTGGAACAATTACAGGCGTAGGTCAA
The DNA here is from genome assembly GCF_947502445.1 of uncultured Brevibacillus sp. Classification (GTDB taxonomy): domain Bacteria; phylum Bacillota; class Bacilli; order Brevibacillales; family Brevibacillaceae; genus Brevibacillus. The sequence continues at coordinate 12,433 of NZ_CANMZW010000047.1, read as the reverse complement.
GTGCTGCGCGAGCAATACCCGAATGTACACATCGTAGCAGTAGAGCCTGCGGCTTCCCCTGTACTCTCTGGAGGAAAACCAGGACCACATAAAATTCAAGGGATCGGAGCGGGCTTCGTTCCGCAAATTCTGGATACGGGTGTCTACGATGAAATTATCAAGGTAGAGAACGAGGATGCTTTTGAAACAGCTCGACGTGTTGCTCGTACGGAAGGCATCTTGGGCGGTATCTCCTCTGGAGCAGCCATTCATGCTGCATTGCAAGTAGCGGCTAAGCTAGGGAAGGGCAAAAAAGTCATCGCGATCATTCCATCCAATGGCGAACGCTACCTGTCCACTCCGCTCTATCAATTCGAAGACTAATTGGGAAAAAGTTACGAGACCACGGTGTGCCTTTTTATGCACCGTGGTCTTTCCATTCATATAGGCCGCCTATATAATGAACGGATAATACTACGTAAAAGACCGGAGCGTGAACAGGAGTGCCATTCCCTAGTTATGCAGAATGCCAGAACTACGCCAATACCTTTTCGTTAATCCCGCTAGCCGTTCGTGGTAAATGGGCAGCTCATGTAGATCCATGGCAAGTATTGAAAGCTTTGCAGCCATCCATGCAAGATGCTGTCCTGTTGGAAAGTGGACGAGCGGGTCGGTATACGTTTTTGGGCTATCAACCAATCGCAACCTTGCGTAGTGGGCAGGGAGAAACTGTGGTCGTGTATGCTGATGGTCGTATAGAGAGCCTTTTGGCGGATCATCCACTGGATGCATTGCGGGACCTGCTTGCCCGGTACAAAACACCCGTCCTTCCAGAAATGCCTGATTTTTCTGGAGGCGCGGTAGGATACATGAGCTATGACATGAACCGGTTTTTTGAACCAACCCTGCCGCAGATCGCGACAGACGACTTACAGTTGCCTGACCTGTATGTTATGATGATGCAAGACCTTCTTGTCTTTGATCATGAGACACGAGAAATCATCTGTCTGACCCATTTGCCGGCTGATGCATTGAGCGAAGAGGCATATCAGCAGGGTGTAGAGCATATCGAAAAACGCTTGGCTTTGGTAACCTCGATGGTTATGGACACGGATCCTACAGATTGGGAAGCCCTACGGAAAAGACCGTTGTCGCATGAGACGCCGGTAGAGGTATCATTTGCTCAGGATCAGTTTGAGGCAGCCGTGCGCCGTGTGCAGGAGTACATCTCTCAAGGGGATGTTTTCCAGGTGAATCTATCTGTGCGGCAGAGCAAGCCATTACAGGTATCACCTCCTGAAGTGTATGAAGTCCTGCGCAAGCTGAATCCTTCTCCGTATATGGGTTACGTGAGCTTTCCCGAGTTTCAGCTGGTCAGCGCTTCACCCGAGCTATTGGTAAAGGTGAAGGGTGGCGAGGTGCATACGCGTCCGATTGCGGGTACCCGTCCACGCGGGCAAACAGATGCCCAGGATGAGGCTTTGGCACGTGAGCTGATCGATAATGAAAAGGAACGAGCAGAGCACGTTATGCTGGTTGATCTGGAACGAAATGACTTGGGGCGAGTTTGCCGCTTCGGCAGTGTCGAAGTGAGCGAATTCATGGTCGTGGAGAAATACTCCCATGTCATGCATATCGTCTCCCATGTCAAAGGAGAGCTTGCCGATGACAAGGATGCGTTTGACGCAGTAGCAGCAGCTTTTCCAGGTGGGACCATTACGGGGGCACCCAAAGTGCGTACGATGGAAATCATCGAAGAGCTGGAGCCAGTCAAGCGTGGAGTGTATACGGGGTCGATCGGCTGGTTTGGCTTCAATGGCGAGGTCGAGGTTAACATCGCGATCCGAACCATGGTAGTAATGGATGGCGTCGCTCATGTTCAGGCAGGGGCAGGTATCGTGATTGATTCGACACCAGAGGCGGAGTATCGTGAGTCATTGAAAAAGGCAGAAGCGTTATGGAAGGCACTTGAGCTTTGCGAGCAGAGAATGAGTAAGTAGAGCCTAGAGGAGATGAGTTAGATGATTTTGATGATTGATAATTACGATTCGTTTACTTACAACCTGGTGCAATACGTGGGTGAGCTGGGAGAAGAGCTGCGGGTACATCGCAATGACAAAATCACGCTTGAGGAGATTGAGCGGTTGGCTCCGGACTATTTGATGATCTCACCGGGACCATGCACGCCAAACGAGGCAGGAATCAGCATGGACGCGATTCGTCATTTTGCCGGGAAAATTCCGATTATGGGAGTTTGCCTGGGACATCAGTCCATTGGTCAAGTATTCGGTGGCAAAGTCATTCGTGCAGAGCGCTTGATGCATGGAAAAACCTCGGAGGTCCTGCATGATGGAAAAACGATTTTCCAAGGCATTCCGTCTCCATTTACTGCAGCCCGCTATCACTCCCTGATTGTGGAGGAAGCATCGATGCCGAGTGTATTGGAAGTAACAGCGCGAACAGCTGAAGGCGAGATCATGGCAGTTCGTCACCGTGAATACCCGATTGAGGGTGTTCAGTTCCATCCGGAATCGATCATTACCCAGCATGGCAAGCAGCTGCTGAAAAACTTCCTGACCACCTACGCGCGTCATACGACAGGATAACGAATAGATGATTAGATACCGCCTTTTATCGGGCGGTATTTTTGTTTTTTGTTTACACACTCTTTATATAGGATTAATCCAGCCTAGATATAAAGCTCGTACAATGAGAAGAAAGCAGCAGAAAAAAGGAGCGATATGGAATGGATGTAAATCGTCGTCAGTTTTTAACCTATCTGGGAGCAGGTACAGCAGCACTGGCTTCCGTAGCTACCGGAATTCCTGCACTGGCAGCAGGTAGCGCTCTCTCGGGAAAAACAGCCGATCACTTGTTTGGACTGGATACGAAAAAGCATAATTTCAATCCGAAATTTAAAGAAATTCATCCAACAACGAAAGATGACGTGGTCCTTCCGGAAGGCTTCAAATACGATTTAGTTGCATCTTATGGCGATAAAATTAACGCAGCTGGCGATACTTTCGGTTTCAACAACGATTTCACCTGTTTTCTGCCGATCGACGGGAATCCAAATCACGGACTCTTGTGGGTGAATCACGAATATTTGGGTGAGTTGGAATATTACGTCACTGGCTATGACACGCTGAATGCAAACCCGGACGATAACAAACGCACATCTGCACAAATCGAGAAATACTTGTACGCTTTGGGCGGCTCCATCATCGAAATTAAAAAAGAAAATGGCAGCTGGAAGCTCGTAAGCGATTCCAAATACGGTCGTCGAGTGAGTGGCTTAACAAAGCATGCTTTGACCGGGCCTGCCGCATCTGTCGGCAAAGAAGTAATTGGTACGTTTGCAAACTGCTCTGGTGGGGTTACGTTCTGGAACACCGTACTGTCCTGTGAAGAGAACTACATGGATGTAGTGGGCGACTGCAAGCTGGAGGATGCGAATCACTACGGCTGGGTAATTGAGGTAGACCCATTCGATCCAAAATCCACTCCGAAAAAGCATACTGCACTCGGACGCTTTTCACATGAAAATACAGCTATGGTACTCGCGCCATCCGGTCAGCTGGTTGTTTATATGGGTGACGATGCCAAGGACCAATACGTGTACAAATACGTGTCAAAAGGCAAATTCGATCCAAAGGCCGGAAAAAATAACTCCAAGTTACTGGAAGAGGGTACTCTGTTCGTTGCCAACTTTGGTAAAGGGAAATGGGTCGCTCTGGATTACACAACAAGCGACGCTTTGAAAAAAGCTGTAAACGGTGAAGGCAAGCCATTGTTTACTTCCCAGGCTGACATACTGGTGAACTGCCGGGATGCTGCCAAAGCAGTGGGCGCGACACCAATGGACCGTCCCGAGGATCTGGAAGTTCATCCGATTGATGGCTCGATTTTTATCGCTCTGACGAACAACGACAAGCATGGCAATTTCTACGGGCAAATCGTTCGTCTGTTTGAGAATGACAACAACCACGCTGGTCTGGAGTTTACGTTTGAAATTTTTGCAGCAGGCGGTCCGCAAAGTGGCTTCGCAGCTCCTGACAATATGGCTTTTGACAGCGCCGGCAATCTGTGGGTAGTGACCGATATTTCTTCTTCCTCTACGAACACAGGCATTTTCAAGCCTTTTGGCAATAACGGTGTATTCTTTATCCCAACAACGGGAAATAGTAAAGGAATCGCTTCCCAATTCGCTTCTGGCCCAGTTGGCTCGGAAATGACGGGTCCTTGGTTTACTCCTGATGAAAAAACATTGTTCTTGTCCGTTCAGCATCCAGGTGAAAACCTCAAGTCGTATGACAAGCCGACCAGCCACTGGCCAAAAGGCGCAAGCTCAGTAGCTATGCCGAGTGTAATTGCCATCACTGGTTTCTAGGACAAGGAGTGTAGCAAAATATGTTATCCAGCATTGGAATTCCTGGTCTGATTTTGATCCTGATCATTGCTTTGGTCATTTTTGGACCAAGTAAACTGCCTGAGATCGGTCGCGCTTTTGGACGTACCCTGACAGAATTCAAATCAGCCGCCAAAGATTTGACCAAGGATGACGACGATGACAAGGACAAGCCTCAAAAGGACGCAGTCGTTGATCTATCCGTAAGTAGCAGCGAGGATGCGTTGAAACGAGTCAACTAATCAGTTTGCGATGGAAGGCGGTGCGCTTTGAAACGCATCGCTTTTCCTTTTAGGCTTCTATCCGCTCACTCGGGGGGAAATCATGTGAATCAAGAAATGCCCTTTCTGGAGCATTTGACGGACCTGCGCCGCAGACTTTTGATTATTTTGTCGGCACTTGTAGTCAGCATGGTAATTTGCTTTTTATTTGTCGATTACATTTATCAGGCACTCGCCAACCATTCGGGAGAAAAGCTGGCGATTCTCGGTCCGGGAGATATTTTGTCGATCTATATCAAACTGTCTGGAGTCGGTGCCTTGGCCTTGACGATTCCTGTAGCTGCTTATCAGGCATGGCGTTTTGTTGTTCCGGCACTGGAGGAGCGAGAGCGCAAGGTGGCTTTGATGTATATCCCGGCGCTGTTTCTCTTGTTTCTCTTTGGGCTGTCGTTTGCTTATTTTGTTTTGTTTCCGATGATGTATCAGTTTGTCCTTGGACTCTCAAACGGCAATTTTGAGCTGGTCATTACGGCGAACGATTACTTTACCTTTATGCTAAACCTGTGCTTGCCTTTTGGGCTCTTGTTTGAACTGCCTGTGGTGGTTCTTTTTCTCAGTCATTTGGGTATAGTAAACCCGCATCGACTGGCGAAAATGCGTAAGCCCGCTTATTTGGTGCTGTCAATCATCTCCATTACCATTACGCCACCAGACTTTTTGTCAGATATCATGGTCATCGTGCCGTTGATCATTTTGTATGAAATTTCAATATCCATCTCTCGTTTCATACACGGTAAACGCACTCGGGAAACTGCGCTATCATCCGAAAATGTGGTATGATGCTCTCGACAATATTATCGGGAGCGAACCATACATGCACGTATATGTGAATGGAATCATTTGTCCTGCCCAAGAGGCGACAGTCTCTGTTTTAGACCACGGATTTTTATACGGGATCGGCTTGTTTGAAACCTTGCGCGTGTACGACCGCAAATTGTTTTTGTGGGATGACCACTATGCCCGGCTGAGCTCCGGGCTTTTGGCGTTGCAAATTCGTCCTGCCTGGTCAAAGGAAGAGCTAAAGCAGGTGATTCTGCGTACAGTAGATGCCAATGACTTGCGTGATGCGTATGTGCGCTTGAGCGTGACAGCAGGTTCGGAAGGAGTTGGGTTGGTCGCTGATGGTTACGAACAGCCATCTTTATTTGTGTTTGCCAAACCAGTTGCTGCATTGGCCGATCCTCCTCAGCCCAAAAAGCTGCAGACACTATCCTTGGCGCGTCAGACTGCAGAAGGGTTGAGGCGCTTCAAGTCACACAACTACCTCAATAATGCTTTGGCCAAACAAGAGCTTGGCGCAAAGCCTGATGTAGAGGGCTTGTTTTTGACGCATGACGGCTATTTGGCAGAAGGAATCGTGAGCAATCTGTTTTGGATAAAGGATGCTAGCTTGTTTACGCCTTCCTTGGACACAGGCATTTTGGATGGAGTGACTCGCCAGCACGTAATGACGCTAGCCAAGCAATTATCCATCCCCATTGTCGAAGGACGATTCCGACGGGAAGAATTGCCGCGGGCAGATGAAATCTTTGTTACGAATTCGGTCCAGGAGATTGTTCCGGTAAGCGAGATCGATGGTCACGTGGCCCTTTCTGTCTACGGAAAATTCACTCGTGAACTGCACCGCGCGTACCGTCATTCTGTAGCGATGGAAGCGTAAATTATGGTATGCTACTAATCAACATGCTAAGACGGAAAAGGGAGTAAGGCTATGAAGTACAATCCATTCCGAATCCACGCGACTACACATGCGGAAGTGGTGTCGGAGCTGTCAAAAAGGGGCATTGCATCTCCCGAATGCGAGCGATTAGCCGCTGACTGGGGGGCAGGCTTGATGATTCATGTACAGAACTTGTCCAGGTCAGATGCTCTTCTTTTGCGGGAGGACATGCTGTCTGCTGGAGGAGAGGCTGTCATCTCAGCTGATCCTGTGAAGGAGGATACGGTTTATGTCCTGCTTCTTGCTGGGCTAAAGCAGCTGGACCAGACACTGCAACGTATTGTGGGCAAGTCAGCAGGATTGAGTGCGGCGGCGGCAGAGGTACGGGAAATTTTGGCTAGACCTGCACAGCTGCGCAATCGACGAGAAGTGGTTTGTGGACGTCATGTATTGCCGATTGGTGAGCGGACGTTGGTCATGGGGATTTTGAATGTGACGCCGGATTCCTTTTCAGACGGTGGTCGCTTTGTGGATTTGGATCAGGCGTTGGCACAGGCTCGTGCCATGGTAGAGTCGGGCGCTGACATTATCGACATTGGTGGGGAGTCAACACGCCCGGGAGCGGAACCGGTAGATGAAGCGCAGGAGCTTGACCGGGTATTGCCGATTATCCGTTTATTATCCGAGGAGCTGGCTGTTCCGCTCTCGATTGATACGTATAAAGCGACAGTCGCGGATCGGGCGTTAGCGGCGGGCGCACATATTATCAATGATGTATGGGGTGCCAAGCGCGATCCGCGGATGGCTGGGGTTGCTGCTCGCCATGGTGTGCCCATTATTTTGATGCATAATCGTACAAACACGGACTACCATGATTTCTTTGCAGATTATGTAAAGGATTTGCGAGAGTCGGTGCAGATCGCTTTGGATGCAGGTGTCAAACAAGAGCAGATTATTCTCGACCCGGGAATCGGGTTTGTGAAGTCTGTGGATCAGAATTTAGAAACGATGCGACGTCTCGATGATCTGATTGCCTTGGGTTATCCCGTCTTGCTTGCTACCTCTCGAAAAAGAATGATCGGACATGTCCTTGACCTTCCTGTAGAAGAGCGAGTGGAAGGAACAGCAGCGACAGTCGCGCTTGGTGTGGCGAAAGGCTGTCATATGGTCCGGGTGCATGATGTAAAGGAAATGAAGCGCGTTACCAAGATGATGGACGCAATGTTAAAGGGGGGCATTCCCGTTGGATAAAATCTTCTTCAGCGGTATGTCATTTTATGGTTTCCACGGGGTGTATGGTGCAGAAGCTGAGCTGGGACAACGTTTTATGGTCGATCTCGAGCTGTCCATCGATTTATCTCGCGCGGGGGCAAGTGACGATCTACATGATACAGTGAATTACGCAGAGATTTTTACCTGTGTGCAAAAGGTAGTAGAGGGTGAGCGCTACAACCTGGTGGAAAGGCTGACCACAGAAGTTGCCCGGCAGCTGTTCACGCAATTTCCTCTGGTGGAAGTAAAAGTGAAGGTAACGAAACCGAACCCACCTATCAAGGGTCACTATGAAGGTGTAGCGATCGAGATGATACGCAAAAGAGAGGATTTTGCTTTATGACAGTCTGTGCGTATATCGCCCTTGGTTCCAATCTGGGAGATCGTGCCGAGACTCTGCGCCAGGCGTTGAAAAAGCTGAACGATCGACCAGGCATCCGCATCCTTCGGGTTTCCTCTGTTTACGAAACGGAGCCTTTTGGCAACGTGGAGCAGGAGGCTTTTCTGAATATGGCTATTGCTATTGAAACCTCTCTGTCTCCAGATGAGCTGTTACATACAGCTCTGGCGGTGGAGCGGGAGCTGGGTCGTGTGCGCACGATTCGTTGGGGACCACGTACGATTGATATTGATCTGTTATTGTACGGGAAGTCCCGCATATCAGAGGAGCATCTCGTAATTCCGCATCCTGGCATCAGTCAGCGAGCATTTGTGCTGGTACCATTGTGCGATATATGGGAGGGTGGAGCTTTGCCTGAGTACAACCATACGATTGAACACTATCTTTCTTTATTGGTAGAGGATCACAAGGGGGTACGTGAGTGGGGAACAGTCAATTGGGAAATCGAATCAGATCGTTCCGAAAGCTAAAAGGGTATACACAACAGTCTTTTTCGGAAAAGATGGGTGTGTCACTGTCTTTTGTTGGTTCACTTGAACGCGGAACCAGAACACCTACAGAACCCGTTCTACGCAAGATCGCCAGCACTTTACAGGTCGATTACGACGAATTATGTGCTATAAATAAATAATGACTTTTGGAAAGGTCTGTCCTCTCCAAGAACCCGCCTGTATAACGGGAAAAGGAGGTCCATATAGATGAAAATCGGAAATGTTGAGTTAAAAAATAACGTGGTACTCGCGCCTATGGCAGGAGTATGCAATCCAGCCTTTCGTTTGATTGCCAAGGAGTTTGGCACTGGGCTTGTATGTGCAGAGATGGTTAGTGATAAAGCGATTATGCACGGAAACAAAAAGACGCTGGATATGCTTTTTGTCGATGAGCGCGAAAAACCGCTGAGCTTGCAGATTTTTGGTGGCGACAAGGAAACGTTGGTCGGCGCGGCGAAATATGTTGACCAGAATACCAATGCAGATATCATTGATATCAACATGGGCTGTCCTGTTCCGAAAATTACGAGCTGCGATGCAGGAGCGCGTTTGCTGCTGGATCCAGATAAAATTTACGAAGTGGTCTCTGCAGTTGTTGACGCAGTAGATAAACCAGTCACAGTGAAAATGAGACTGGGCTGGGACGAGGAGCACTTGTATGTCCTCGATAATGCTCGCGCAGTAGAACGTGCAGGTGGCAGTGCGATTGCTGTACATGGTCGTACGCGTGTGCAAATGTACAAAGGTCATGCAGACTGGAGCTGGATTGGCAAAGTAAAAGAAGCGGTCTCCATTCCGGTAATCGGTAACGGTGATGTTGCTACACCAGAAGATGCACGCCGCATGCTGGATACAACCGGCTGCGATGGTGTCATGATTGGACGCGCAGCACTTGGAAATCCATGGATGCTGTATCGCACCATTCAATATTTGACGACAGGTGATCTGGTAGCAGAACCGTCGGTACGTGAAAAAATGGAAATCTGTCTTCTGCATGCGGAGCGCTTGATTGCATTGAAAGGGCCACGAGTAGGTGTTCTTGAAATGCGCAAGCATGCAGCCTGGTATTTAAAGGGTCTGCGTGGCGCTACCCAAACGAAGAATTTGGTAAATGCTGTCGAAACCGAAGAAGAGCTTCGACGCACGCTGTTAGACTATGTCGACTGGGTAGAAAACTACGCAGATGATAGTGAAGAACCCGTGGAAACCGCACAAAACGAGGCGGTTAGCTACTAGATTTGGATACACATTCCAGACATTGACAAGGGTTCCTTCATATCCTATAATACTCCGTAATATTGGGAGTCAAGCTGCCAGTCCATCCTGGCAGCTTTCCCTTTGAATCCTCACAACTATTGTGCTTTGGCTGTATATTGTATAGAACAACTACATATAATCCTTTGTACTTTACCCAGTACAAATGGAATCATTTTTTTAAAACGGGGGAATTGAATCATGTCTGAAAAAGAAGTCATCCTTACACCAGAAGGTTTAACGAGACTCGAACAAGAGCTCGAAGATTTGAAAACGGTTAAACGCAAGGAAGTAGCGGCTCGAATTAAAGAAGCGATCAGCTTTGGTGATATTAGCGAGAACTCAGAATACGAAGAAGCGAAAAATGAGCAAGCGTTCATTGAAGGCCGTATTCTGACTCTCGAAAAGATGCTCCGCAATGCTCGTATCATCACCAATGATGATGTAGACACCGGAGTTGTAAGTGTAGGCTCCAGAGTTCGTCTGAAAGATCTGGAGTTCGGAGATGTGGTAGATTACACGATCGTAGGATCTGCAGAATCCGATCCAATGAACAACAAAATCTCCAACGAGTCTCCTGTAGGTCAAGCGCTTCTGGGTAAAGCAAAAGGCGCAGTTGTTGATGTAAACGTTCCAGCAGGTACAATCCAGTATGAGATTCTTGACATTAACTTGTAAGTAGTAGCCCAGTGGCGTACCTTTTAAAAAGGTACGCCGCATCGCTATTTATTCGCATTGTACAATGTTGTTAAAGCAGGTATTTTTTAGAGGAGTGGATACAATGTCTAACGAGCAAGATTTGCAACAAGAAGAGCAGCAGCAGGAAGGGCTTCATGAGCTACTGCAAGTGCGTCATGATAAAATGAACCAAATTCGCGAGTGGGGTTTTGATCCGTTCGGGAAAAAATTCCAGCAGACTCATCATGCTGCTGATATTGTGAAAGCTTTTGCTGATAAGTCCAAAGAAGAGCTGGAAGCAGAAGAAAACGTGGTCACCATTGCTGGTCGTTTGATGGCTAAGCGTGCAATGGGTAAAGCGAGCTTTGCACAGCTCTTGGACCGTTCTGGTCAAATCCAGATTTATGTGCGCCAGGATACGATTGGTGAGGATACGCACAAGGTGTTTGATTTGAGCGACATTGGAGACCTTCTTGGTGTTCAGGGTGTTGTATTCAAAACAAAAACGGGCGAGCTCAGTGTAAAAGCAAAAGAACTAACGTACCTGACGAAGTCTCTGCGTCCGTTGCCAGAAAAATATCATGGCTTAAAAGATATCGAAACACGTTATCGCAAGCGCTATGTAGATTTGATCGTCAACCCGGAGGTTCGCGATACATTCATTACGCGCAGCCGTATTTTGACTTCGATGCGCCGTTATTTGGACAACCTGGGCTATCTAGAGGTGGAAACGCCTACACTCCATGCAATCGCTGGTGGCGCATCTGCCCGTCCGTTTATTACGCATCACAATGCGTTGGACATGCAGTTGTATATGCGTATTGCCATTGAGCTGCATCTGAAACGTCTGATTGTTGGCGGTCTTGAAAAGGTATATGAGATTGGTCGTGTTTACCGTAACGAAGGGATCTCCACACGACACAATCCTGAGTTTACAATGATTGAGCTGTATGAGGCTTATGCAGACTATCAGGACATCATGACGTTGACAGAAGAGCTGATTGCCCATATTGCCCAAGAAGTTCTGGGTACGATGAAAATCCAGTACCAAGGCAATGAAATCGATCTGACACCAAAATGGCGCCGTGTTCATATGGTTGATTTGATCAAGGACGAGCTTGGCGTTGATTTCTGGAAGGAAATGAGCGATGACGAAGCTCGCGCTCTGGCAAAGGAGCATGGGGTTTCAGTAGAACCTCATCATACCTTTGGTCACGTCGTCAACGAATTCTTTGAACAAAAGCTGGAAGATACGCTGATTCAGCCTACGTTTGTATACGGTCATCCAGTGGCAATTTCTCCATTGGCGAAAAAGAACGATCAAGACCCTCGTTTTACAGACCGTTTCGAGTTGTTTATCGTTGCGCGTGAACATGCGAATGCATTCACAGAGCTGAACGATCCGATCGATCAGCGCGAGCGCTTTGAGGCTCAACTGCTGGAAAAAGAAGCAGGAAATGATGAAGCGCATGAAATGGATGACGATTTCATCGAGGCATTGGAATACGGTATGCCGCCTACAGGTGGACTCGGTATCGGGATTGACCGCTTGGTGATGCTGTTGACCAACTCTCCATCTATTCGCGATGTCCTGTTGTTCCCGCATATGCGTGCGCGTGATTAATCTAGGAAAGCTAGCAAAATGGATAGCCGTCTGAATGAATTTCAGGCGGCTATTATTTTTTACTTGCACTAAAAACTTTTAGGTGGTATAGTAAGGCCTGTTCTTCTTTATTGCATACATCCATCACAACCGAATGAAAAATTAACACTTGCTTTTTTACTTGGTTATGTGATAGATTGATGAAGTCGCTGTTACACAGCTTCGAAAAAAAGTTGTTGACATGACTTGGACAACCTGATAATCTGAAGAGGTTGTTGCGAAAATGCTCTTTGAAAACTGAACAGCGAAAGCGTTAATGAGTCTATCATTAAATGATTTGCCAGCTTTGAACCAGTAACAAACTTTATTGGAGAGTTTGATCCTGGCTCAGGACGAACGCTGGCGGC
>NZ_CANMZW010000046.1 GCF_947502445.1 uncultured Brevibacillus sp. | reverse complement strand
CGCCGTATACCGGACGGTACGTACGGTGGTGTGGGAGGTCGGCTACTCAACTAATGGGTAGCCTCCTACCCGATTTCTATAATAATGATCAAGGTGAAATTTATTCATCGAAGTAATGCTAAATAATTTAAGATGATGATATGTACGGGTTTTCAAAGAAGCATTTATTCGTTACATTTGCTTAGAACGTTTTATTAAGGAGCGATAACCATTTGAAGACACTAATTATTGCGGAAAAACCTGACATGGGACGAAATATAGCGGCCGCAATAGATCCTAAAGCTAAAAATTTCCGTTCATATTTAGAGGGCGAAAAATTCATTATCACTTGGGCAATCGGGCATTTAATTGAACTAGCAGAACCCGAAGCGTACGACACAAAATATAAAAAATGGAACATAGATGATCTTCCTATAATTCCTAACCAATTTAAGTTAGTTCCTAATAAGAGAACAATAGACCAACTTAAAGTCATTGCTCAGTTGGCTAAGCGCAGCAGTATTCTGGTTAATGCATGCGACGCCGGTAGGGAAGGTCAGCACATATTTTCGCTTATTCAGAGGCATCTAAAGTTGAGTCAGCCCGTTAAAAGACTTTGGATCTCGGACTTGACCCCTGAAACGATCAGAAAAGGTTTTGCTGAGATGAAAGATGCCACAGCATATGAAAACTTAACAAAAGCGGCTAAAGCTCGAAGTGAAGCAGATTGGCTGATTGGTATGAATGGATCACGTGCATTTACTACCAAACATAATGTTCTTCTTTCTGTAGGTAGAGTTCAGACACCCGTCCTTGCTCTCATTTATGATCGACAGAAGCAAATTGAAGCTTTCGCATCTGTGAAGTTTTTTCAAGTAGAGGGTCATTTTTTACAGAATGAGATAGCGTACAAGGGGATATGGCAAGGCGATCGGCTAACCGATCCAGCGAAAGCAGAGCTGCTGGCTCGTAAAGTGAAAGGAAAACAAGGACGGATTGCATCCTATGAAGTAAAGGATACCAAGGAGTATCCATTCAAGCTGTACGATCTGACCTTGCTGCAACGGGAGGCCAACGGCAAGTACGGCTTTTCGGCCAAGAAAACGCTCGATTTGGCGCAGGCACTGTACGAAAAGCATAAAGTCATTTCTTATCCGAGGACGAATTCCAACTATGTGACCGAGCAAAACATTCCAGATATGCACAAAACCTTATCGTCCTTGCAAGGTACGGGATACGATGCTCTAGTGAAGGGTGCGAACCAAAATTTGGTTCATAAAGGGAATAAATTCATTTGTAATCCTGCGAAGGTAGATGACCATCATGCGATCCTGCCGACAAACCGCAAAGCTTCCGGGCTTACGCCTGATGAGCTAAAGCTATACGATATGATCGTTCGCCGCTTTCTCTCACAGTTCTATCCTGCAGCTGAATACAAGATGCATACGGTTATAACCGAAGTGGAACTCGAAAAGTTCAAAACGACTGTGAAAGAACTGATCAGTTTGGGTTGGAAAGTAATTTATGCCGATCAGAAGAAGGACAAGCCCAAGAATAGTAAAGGCAAGTCCAAAGAAGAGGAAGATCAGGAGGAAATCGAGGTCAACGAGCCTTTCATCATAGCTCCGGGTGCCAGTGTCTTGTGTACGGAGGCATTGGCAAAAGAGAAAGAAACACAGCCGCCCAAGCATTATACGGAAGGCACGCTTCTCAAAGCGATGGAAAGCGCGGGCAAGCAAATCGAGGATGAGGGGCTCCGCGATGCGATGAAGGAATCGGGTCTGGGAACTCCGGCAACGCGTGCAGCTACCATTGAGCGTCTAAAAAAAGTAGGTTACGTTGAGATGCAGGGGAAGAAGATTCAAGTGACGCAAAAAGGTCGTACTGCGATCGAATTGATCAGGGGAGCAGGTGTCGAGCTGTTAACCTCACCAGAAATGACAGGACAATGGGAGCGCCGCTTGAATGAAATCTCTCGAGGAACCGCCTCTGATGGACAATTTATGGAGAATGTGAAGAAATTCGCTAACATGATTGTAGACAAGGTTCGCGTACAAGCGCGTGCTGCGAAAACCTCGTTTGAGGGTGAGAGTACCAGTGGAGCTTCTAAAAGACGAGCACGCGCCGGCGGTCAAACAAGTAAATCAGGTGCAGTGAAAAATCAGAGGACGTATGGTGAAGTCAGTTCACCACGTAGTAGGAATGGCTCAACAAAATCTTCTCCTCTTGCACTGAAAGGAAAAGAGGCTAGGACTAATAATGCTACTTCGAGCATAATAGCCAAGTGTCCACGCCATGGTTGCGGGGGCTCAATTTTCATGGGACGAAAAGGTTACGGTTGTTCGAATTACAGTGTAGGCTGTAAATTCGTCATTTGGAAAGAGAATTATGGGCGAATACTGACTGATACACAAGTTAAAGCTTTAATTGAAAAAGGTAAAACTAGTAAAATGAAGCTTGTACTTGAGAATGGGTCGCAGATCCAAGCTCGACTTATCATCAAAAGCGTAGATACGGGCGAACTTACTTTTGAGCAATAATTAAAGATGTTTTGTTAGTCGTTATTGTACCGAGTTCGAACGAAATACCAATCCTATTTTTTACTGGCTCCTTACGTAAGAGTACTGTGAATAATTATGTAAGATAGTTTGCCTGGATGTTTAGGCTGTGAACGATCACTTAGCCTTTTTTGCAAGAAAACTATATGCAACTATCACTACTATGTAATTAATTAGTCAAATGAAACAGAGTCCTGATCATTTCATATAGGGTAAAATAGGATAATTTCATATGCGTACTTCCCATTTGCGAGCTCATCGTGCGCACCATCATCGAGATGTGTGGGGTGAAAAAGCCGATGAAGCGTCTGTGGATCTCTTCATTAACCGAGCGGGCTGTCACAGCAGGATTTGAGGCGCTGTTGGATGAGAATGAGACGCGCAATTTGTACGAAGAGGCATACAGCCGCTCCTGTGCAGATTGGCTCGTGGGAATGAACGCTTCACGGGTATATACGATCTTGTTAAAGCAAAAAGGAATCAGTGATGTGTTCTCGGCAGGTCGTGTGCAAACTCCGACGCTCGCACTCGTGGTTAAACGAGAAAAAGAAATAGCTGCCTTTAAGCCTGAGCCTTTTTGGGAGGTCAAAGCTACCTTTGAGGTGGACAAAAAGCGCTACGAGGGTGTGTGGCACAAAGACGGAGAGACGCGTCTGAACGATCCAGACTTGGCTGCCAAAATCGCTGCCTTTTGCAAAGACAAGCCTGTACAGGTAAGTGAGGTTGAAACGGAGCGCAAGGAGTTTTTGCCACCGTATTTGTTCAATCTGTCTGCGCTGCAGGCGACGGCCAATAAGATGTTTAAATACTCGCCGCAAAAGACACTCGAAATTGCGCAAAAGCTGTATGTGAAAGGAATTCTTTCTTATCCTCGCTCGGATTCTGCGTTTGTCACAGCAGAGGAAGCCAAAACCTTTCCGGATATTTTAGCCAAGCTGTCCAAGCAGTCCGAGTATCAGGCTTACTTTCCGACACCGAAAGCTTCGATCGCACAGGATAAGCGATATGTGAACCAGAAGAAAGTAACCGATCACTATGCGATCATCCCGACTGAGCAGGTACCGACAGTCTCCCAGCTTAGTGACGAAGAACGGAAAATCTACGATCTCGTCGCCCGCAGGCTGATTGCCGCCCACTGCGAAAGCGCCTTGTTTGATTACACGACCGTCTCGACCTTGGTCGATGCCAGAGCCACGTTTGTGAGCAAAGGAAAGGTGCAGATTCGTGCTGGCTGGCGTGAAGTGTTATTTGATGAAGAAAAAGATGACAAGGAATCGATTCTGCCGCCACTAGTCAAAGGCGAAACAGGAAAGGTACGCAAGGTAGAGGCAAAGGAAAGCAAGACACAGCCGCCAAAACGGTATACCGAAGGACAGCTTATCACCTTGATGAAAACAGCTGGAAAGCATCTGGACAATCAAGAGCTGGAGAAGGTCCTGATGAAAACCGAGGGACTAGGTACGGAAGCGACACGAGCAGGCATCATCAATATGCTCAAAGAACGCAAATATATCGAGGTGCGCAAAAATCAGGTCTTCGCAACACAGAAAGGAACCTTGTTAATTGATGTGATCGGCGACAAAATTTTGGCTTCTCCGGAAATGACTGCACGCTGGGAACAGCGTTTAGGGCAAATCGGCCTGGGCGAGGCTTCTGCCGGAGTTTTCATGGAGCAAGTAAAAAAGCTCTCCCACAAAATTGTGGAGGATGCGATGGAGCAGTCAAAGGGCTGGAAGCTGGAAGCATACGATATTTCGTCGATGCCAAAGTCCAAGCAAGCATCGAAGTTTTCACTTGGCTCCAAAGTAGCTACGTGTCGTGTGTGCAAAGGTGACCTCGTAGACAAGGGAGACTTTTACGGCTGCTCGAATTACAAGTCAGCCCAATGCACCGTGACGCTCTCCAAAACGATCATGGGCAAAAAAATATCCGCAGCCATGGTGAAAAAGCTGATGGATACCGGGAAAACCAATTTGATCAAAGGCTTTGTCAAAGGGAAGGAACGCTTCGATGCGTATTTGATGTGGGACGAGCAGGAAAAAAAGGCAAAAGTGAGCCGCGAGTAAAAATTAATCCGAAGATCATGAAACTTACTTGCGTAAGAAACGTAGATACATGTATAGAGGGAACGGCACTCCTGGCAGTTGCTGGTCCTAGAACGTACTCAAGGAGGAAGAATCCATGTCCATTTTTAAAAGACTTCGCGATTTGACCATGTCCAATTTGTATTCACTGATTGAAAAAGCTGAAGATCCAATTAAAATGACCGATCAATATTTGCGCGATATGCAAGAAGACTTGGGAGAAGCAGAAAAAGCAGTCGCTGCCCAAATCGCTTTGGAGAAGAAATTCAAAGTGCTCTACGAAGAGCAGGAAGCTTTGGTGAAAAAGCGTGAGGAGCAGGCTCATGTTGCAGCTCAAGCTAAAAACATTGACCTCGCCCGTCGCGCTTTGGAAGAGAAAAAAGCAGCCGAGCAGAAAATGGTCGAGTACAAAGAAGGCTACGAGAAAAACAAGCTGGCAGCAGATGGTCTGCGCGACAAGCTGACCGAAATGAAAAAACAAATTACCGAGCTGAAAAACAAGCGCGAAACATTGGTCGCTCGTGTTAATGCAGCTAAAGCGCAAAAAACGATCAATCAAGCAATGGCTGGCTTCGACGGCAACTCTGCTATGGCAGGCCTTAAGCGTATGGAAGAAAAAGCGCTGCAAATGGAAGCAGAAGCAGAAGCCAGTGGAGAGGTTTATAAAAAAGAAAGCTCCCTGGATGATGAAATCGCCAAGCTGAGCAAGGATCAGCAAGTAGAAGATGAATTGGCTGCGCTGATGAAAAAATACGAGGGGTAAACCGCTTCTAGCGGTTCCCCTTTTTTTCTACGCGTGATACAAGAGTTGTTGGATAACAACTTGATTCGGGGGGATACGTTTTGACTTGGATTCAGATTATGGCGATGCTCGTCTGGACGGCTGCAGGCGCCGTTTTGTTAACTGTTTTGATGTGGCTTGACGCACTCTTTACGAAATACAACGACATGCAGGAAATAAAGAATGGCAATGTAGCTGTAACAACGCGGTTTGTCATGAAGCTGTTTGCGCAGGGATACATTTTATCGCAATCGATGCTGAACTCAAGAGATTTATTTGTAGCATTACTTGTTTCAGTGCTCTCATTTATCATCTTGTTCTTACTCGAGAAAATTGTAGAACTCATTTTGAACAAAGCGGCAGGACTGGATCTGGAGCAGGGGACGAAGCAGGGGAAAGTAGCACACGCGATGCTTGCCGGTTCCTTCCATATTGTAGGTGCCCTGATTTTGGCTGCATGTCTGTAAAGCGTGCCGGAGAGGAGTACGGAAATGAGCTTGTTTAAACGGATTCAAAATATATTTGCAAAGCATGAGCCTCCAGTAGAAGAAAAGAGCATTTTGACAGTCGCACCCGGTGATGTCGTAGAGGTATCCCTGGAGACGTATCAAGTGACGGGCAAGGCAAACAACGCCAGTCGCAATGCAACTATGCTGACACTGCAGGATGGCAATACGATTCGTTATCTTTTCATCGAGGAACGTGAGAAAACGGTATACCATTTGTACAACGTGATTGACGGCAGACTGGATTCAGTCGAGGAAGTGCCGACTACGATTGAAATGGATGATGTTACGTATCATCTGGAAGAGCAGTATACCGGAAGAGTGAATGTCGTGGGCAAGGCTCCCTTCCATACATCTGGAGAGCAGTACATCTGGCAATTCCAATCCGATCAGCGTCAACTGCTGCGAATTGAATGGCAGGATGGCCGATTCATGCTATATGAGGGGGAGACTGTTCTTCCAGCTGATGTGCAGGTCTTACGCGGAACGTAGGGGGTGAGAATATGCCACAAAGTTGGATGAAATTGATCAAGCTCCTGCTCGTTCCGGCTATTTTCGTTCTTGTGATGGCGACTACAGGTTGCTCCGCGGATATCAGCAACTCGTATCCATTAGAATCCGTATCAACCAAGGATAAGGGGCAGACCTCTCGTATATACCGGGCGGAAGATAAGACGGTGCCTGAGGTGGCACAAGAGCTGGCAGATCAAAAGCAGCCTGAAGAAATCTCCAAAGAAGATACAGAGCACATGTTCCTTGTTTACAAGGACGAGATTTACCATCTTCAAAAGGATGCTGACAAACCATCAGATACGCTCATTGAAGTAGACTCCAAGGAATATGTGCGGCAAAACTACGATTCTTCCTTTTTGCAGGGGTACCTCGTAGCGACGATCATCAATGACATATTCGACGGTATGAAGAACAACTCAAAGGGTAGCTATCGCGGCTACTCGAGCAAGGATATTTACCAGCCTTCGACGGGCTCCTATCATGCCCCGACTGAAAAAGAGAAAAAAACAGCGCCGCCAATTACCAAGGAAGGTACAGGGAGTATTACCAAGCGCAGTGCTACGAAAAAGAATACGGATGGCTCTGCCGGGGCTGGCGGCGACATTTTCAAGAAACAGGTTGAACCGTCGACAGGCAGCACGGGCAAAATTATCCGCAATTCCGACAGTAGCTCATCCAAATCAAGCAGCTCGGTAACCCCTAAACGCTCCTCAATCTTTTCCTCACCAAAAAGCAATTCACCCCCACGCACCAAAGTCGGTGGCTCTGGACGTATCACGAAAAGAAGATAGTTTATAAAGGCTCGAAATAGGCCAACCCGCTCTCAAGGCGGGTTTTTTGTTGCGTAGATAAGGATTTGGTTAAGCTTTTCGCAAAATCGCGTTCGTTTCGCCAGGTGGATTCCTCGATCGAGTTTTTCTTCTGATCAAAATTATTTCTGTAACTTATTTTTCATAAAGCAATGAATGTATTGAGAAATGGGTTTGTAAGATGTATGGATGAGAGGCGGATGTACCGCAGTCATCATGCGTAAGCCTTTGCTCAGGGGGAAGGCAAGTTTTTCGCCAGTGGAAGCGGTTTCCATTTATTCATTATCGAGTTTTGTTTACGGATGACGAAAACAAGATCGATTATCGACAAAAGAAGAAGGGAAGTGCCTACAACGTTCGACAGTCTTTGTTAGCAGTATTGGCTATGATGACAATGTGGCAAACAGGGGAAGAAAGCGGAAAGGAGCGCTCTACGATGTTGGATAAAATTCTCGAGCTTCGTTCACAATCCAAGTCCATCGCACAAATTGCCAAAGAATGTGGCTTAACCGTTGGACAGGTAAAATACCGTTTGCAAAAAGACAAAGCCAAACAAGATTCGGTAACAAATGCGGATTCAACTGCACCGCAGCGCCTCCTTTCGCGTGCAGAGCATGAGTGGCAGTTACCCGCGTTTTATGGGCGGGATCTCGTGAAAGTAATGGCACAAGGTCCTTCTGTGCTGTTTGTATACTGGGAGATTACCTGGCCGCGAATGAGAATGGTTGCCTCCTATATGCAGGTTGATTTTCGTTACATCCAAAAAGGATTGCGGATTTACGATGTAACAGACCGTTTGTTTGATGGGAAAAATGCACATGACATAAAAGATGTTTTGGTCTCCGAAGAAGCGCATTCCTGGTACGTCAACGATGTTGCGCCAGGACGAACCTATATTGTTGATTTTGGCTTGTATGAGCAGGGACGTTTTTGCCCGATTTTACGCGCAGAGCCTATCGTTACACCTCGCAGTTCGAAAGCTGCCTGGGGAGAGCCGCTGGTAGAGCCACTGAAAGATTCTACAGCTCCTTCCTGGTACGAAAACTTTTCCTCGTATTCCCTCTATTCCAAATCAACCAAATAAGTGAGGTGTCATCCGTGAATAACGGTTATCTCTCCCTCGTGTTGCATGCCCATCTTCCGTATGTGAGGCACGGGGACCGGGACGATTACCTGGAAGAGCGATGGGTGTACGAATCGATGATGGAGTCGTACATTCCTTTATTGCTGGTTTTTGACAGGCTCCTCGCAGATGGAATTGATTTTCGCATGACTCTTGCCGTTTCTCCTACGTTATTGTCCATGCTGAACGATGAATTAATTCAAGAACGTTTTCGGGCGCACTTAGCTAAAACCGTCGAGCTTGCTGGAAAAGAAGTCAAACGAACTGCCAATCATCCGGAAGAACATCGTGTTGCAAAAATGTATCTGGAGCGATTCCGCACGATTGCCAGCTATTGCCAAAAACTGGACTACAAGCTGATAACTGGTCTTCGGCACCTGCAGGAAAACGGCTGCGTAGAGCTGATTACGTGTGCAGCCACCCATGCCTTTCTTCCGTTTGTCGAAACGGAGGAAGCCATCAGAGCCCAGCTCCAGGTAGGCATCGATACGCATGAGCGCATTCTTGGTCAACGTCCGAATGGCATTTGGCTTCCTGAGTGTGGATATTCCCCAGGTGTGGATCGACTGTTAAAGGAAGCAGGGCTTCACTTCTTTTTTGTAGACAGCCACACGATCAACCATGCGACTCCAACTCCGCGCAGAGGCTTGTATGCACCGCTGTTTACTCCACATGATGTAGCTGCCTTTGCTCGCGATGAGGTAGCAGCCCGTCAAGTCTGGAGCTCATTTGACGGCTATCCGGGTGATTACGATTATCGGGAATATTACCGTGATATCGGATTTGATCGGGAAATGGACTACATCGAGCCGTATATTCATCCAGCCGGAATCCGTGTACATACTGGATTGAAATATTATCGGATCACAGGGCCAAGCGAACAAAAGGAATGGTATGAGCCTGAATGGGCGCGTGAAAAAGCAGCTTCTCATGCGGGTCACTTTTTGTACCATCGAGAACGACAAATAGAGGATGCCTCTATCTGGATGGATCAAAAGCCATTGGTTGTCGCCACCTACGATGCCGAGCTGTTTGGGCATTGGTGGTATGAAGGTCCGCAATTTCTGGATTACCTTTTGCGAAAAACGGTATGTGATTCCAAGCAAGTGACATTAATAACACCTTCCGAATATTTGGCACGCTATCCCAATCAGGATCGGGCCCATCTGCCCATGTCTACATGGGGGCGAAATGGCTATGGAGAAGTCTGGTTAAACGAGCGGAATGGCTGGATTTATCGTCATCTGCACCAGGCAGAAAGAGATCTGATTGAAGCTGTCTCCAATATGCAAGTAACGTGCAGGCTGGACGTAAATAGCGGTCTAGTCAAGAGGCGTTGTCTCAAGCAGGCTGCGCGGGAGCTGATGTTGGCGCAGAGCAGTGATTGGGCATTCATTTTAGACGGTCAAACGGTTGTCGAATACGCAGTTCGCCGTATCCATGATCATTTGGTCCGGCTTCGAGAATTGCTTGCGCTGTTTTATCAAGAGCAGCCCGATGAGGAGCGCCTAATCGAAATGGAAGCAGCCTATCCATTGTTTCCTGGGCTAGATGAGACGTACTATTTGCCGAATCGTGCGCATAGAGTGAACGTATCGCGTCAAATGGTAGCAGCAAGTCAATCCCAGCAAGCGGAGAGAAGTGTACTGGTACTGAGTTGGGAATTTCCACCTCACGTTGTGGGAGGGCTTGGTAGGGCCGTATATGATCTTTCGCGTCATCTGGTGAGTCAGGGAATCGAGGTGCATGTTCTGACAGGCGCAGATGATTCAGTAGCAAAGCAGGAGCAGATGGACGGTGTGCACGTGCACAGACTACCGACCTATGTTCAGGCTGAACAGGAAGACTTCATGCAATGGGTGTTCCAGCTAAATCTTGCGTTGGTGGATGCAGTAGAGGAGCTCAGGAGCAATGGACTCAGAGCGGATGTCATCCACGCACACGACTGGCTGGTCGGCTGGGCTGCCATCGAGTTGAAGCAGCGGCTTTCCATACCGTTAATCACCACGATTCATGCCTTGGAGCACGGTAGACACCAAGGCATCCATACCCCGCTGCAGCATCGTATCCACGAGTGCGAGCGGGTACTGACGGAGGCTTCGGATCGTGTCATCGTTTGCAGTCACTATATGGGGAACGAGGTCAGAAAGCTCTTTCATGTAGCATCTGAAAAACTTGCAGTCATCCACAACGGCGTCGAAGCAAGAATGGCACACCAAGTCGAAACTCAAGACATCAGGCATCAATTGTCACTTGGTGATGGGCCTATTCTTTTTTTCGTCGGACGCTTGGTTCAGGAAAAAGGAGCTCATTTATTAGTTGAAGCGGTGGGCCGACTTGTTCATGCTTACCCAGACCTGCAGCTCGTCATAGCAGGAAGAGGGCCGATGCTGGAGGATCTAAAGCAGACAGTAGCCCAAAAGGGAGTCGCCCATCACGTACGATTTTTAGGCTTTGTCGATGACGAACACCGTAATCAATTGTTTCACCTAGCAGATGTCGCTGTTTTCCCAAGCTTGTATGAGCCATTTGGCATTGTGGCACTCGAAGCGATGTCTTTTGGCACACCGCTCGTAGTCTCAGACACCGGAGGCTTACGCGAAATTGTGCGGCATGGAGAGAATGGGGCAACCGTTTATGCTGGTGATGTGGAATCCTTGGTCAACCAATTGCACTGGATGCTGGGCAACCCCGACAAACGTCTTCAAATGGCAGCAGCTGCAAGAAATGAGGTACTGTTGCAGTATGATTGGACGATGCTTGCACAACAGACGATTGAGCAATATCGCTTGCTGACGATGTCCACACAAGAGGTAGGAGTCGGATCAACCTAGGAAATGTAAGCGATGAAGGAGGAACTAAGAGAGATGAAGGCAGTGATCATGGCTGGCGGTAAAGGTACCCGTCTACGTCCGTTAACATCCCATACTCCAAAACCAATGGTGCCATTGTTAAACCGGCCTTGCATGGAGTACACGATTGATCTGCTGAAAAAACACGGCATTACAGAGATTGCAGTGACACTCCAATATCTGCCTGATGTCATTCGCAACACGTTTGGCGACGGTTCTCGCTACGGTGTATCGCTCGTATATTTTGAAGAGACGACTCCGCTTGGAACAGCCGGCAGTGTAAAAAACTGCGCAGATTTTCTCGATGAGCGCTTTATCGTTATTAGTGGAGATACACTGACCGATATTCATTTGTCAGACGCGATCCGCTTTCACGATCAAAATAACGCACTTGCTACGTTGATCTTGACGAAGGTAGAGACGCCACTGGAATTTGGTGTGGTGATGACCGATGAAGGTGGGCGAATTACCCGTTTTGTAGAGAAACCGAGCTGGGCGGAAGTGTTTAGTGATACCGTCAATACTGGCATGTACGTATGCGAGCCAGAAGTCCTTTCCTATATAGCCGAAGATCGTGAAGTCGATTTCAGCAAGGAAGTGTTTCCGCTCTTTCTACAGGAAGGAAAACCACTCTACGGCTACTCGGCTGAAGGCTATTGGTCGGATATCGGCTCATTAGAAGTATATCGCCAGGCACAATTTGATCTGTTGGATGGGCGCGTAAACCTGGAGATCAAGGCGCAGGAGATTGCGCCGCGAATTTTTCTGGAAAACCATGTCCGCGTGGATTCCTCTGTCAGATTGGAAGGGCCTGTATATATTAGTGAAAATGTTCATTTGCAAAACGGGGTCGGAGTCGGTGCATATTCAATACTAGGTGCGAATACAACGGTGGCGACCGGGACCAAATTATCACAGGCAATCGTCTGGGAAAATACCGTTATTGGAAAAAAAGCAGAGATCAACGGAGCGACACTTTGCCGCAATATCCGCGTCGGTGAAAGCGTCATGCTTGGCGAAGGTGCAGTTATCGGGGACAATTGCCGGATCGGTTCCAAATCGGTAGTAAAAGCCGGTGTAAAAATTTGGCCGGATAAGGAAGTAGAGGAGAGCGCAACTGTTCATACATCCCTCATTTACGGAACCCGGCAATCCAAAAATTTGTTCGGTACAAATGGCATTAAAGGGATCGGGAATGTGGAAATCACCACCGAGTTTGTCACCCGACTGGCCGCAGCCTACGCTTATTTGCTCAGACCAGGCAGCAAAATTGCTCTTTCTGCATGCTCGCATCCTTTTGCACAGCTGCTAAAGCATAGCATGATGACAAGTCTATGCTCTTCTGGAATCGACACCGTTGATTTTGGTATGGGGAATGCTCCGTTGATGAGGTATGGTGTACGAGGCTTGCAATGCATAGGTGGTATTCACCTGTACATGGCTGAGCCGCTGGAAGAAAAAGAGATTGTCATTCAGTTTATCGATCATGCAGGCTTGCCGATTTCGCGAGACATGGAGCGAAAGATTGAAAATGCCTACTGGCAAGAAACGTACGTACGGAGCCTGCATCATTTGGGAGAATTGCACGTAGAGCACCAAGTGCAGGATGCTTATTTACGAGCGATGGCAGAGCAAATAGATGTCGCGGGTATCCAGCGCCAACGTTTCCACCTTTTGATAGATTGCGAGACTCGCTTTATGCCGGCCTTTTTGACACCGTTCTTTCAAGCGCTAGGGATAACCGTCGTCTATGGACCGATTCAAGAAGGTGTACGCAAGAATGGGGCAGATCTGGGGATTCGACTTGATAAAAACGCCGAGCAGTTCGCTTTGTTCACAGAGCAGGGACAAAAACTGTCAGCCGAACAGCTTTTAGCATTGCAGCTTTTAGCGTGCAGCGGACATCACAAGCGTATTGGTTTGCCAGTGAGCGCCCCGATGGAGCTGGAGCATCTGGCTCAGCTTTTGCATCTTGAGGTCGTTCGGACAAAAGTTGCGCCGCGCTCCATGATGGAGGTTTCTGTAGAGGAACGCTTTCATCCCATGTTTGATGCGGTGTACAGTCTGATGAGAATTCTCTCTTATTTGTCGCGGGAAGAAAAAGCGATGAGTGTGCTGCTTGAGCTTTTGCCAGCATGCCATATGGAGAAAAAAACGGTATTTTGCCCGTGGTCGTCCAAAGGAAAAGTGATGCGCAAGGTGTTGGAGGAAAATAAAGGGAAGCTATTAGAGCTGGTTGATGGGATCAAGGTCTACGACGTCAATGGATGGGTTTTGATCTTGCCGGATTCGGAGGATTCACATGTCAAGGTCATTTCCCAGGGAGCTACTGCAGAAACGGCAGCTACACTTGCATCTTCCTATGCAAGACGCATTGCAGAATATCAATAATGGCGATTTGGCGTGAGCCTGCGAAAAGGACGTGAGGGTATGCCGAGACCACTCGTCGTAGGGAACGGAAGACTGCTGATCAATTTTGATGACAGGCTTCATATGCGGGATTTGTACTATCCGTATGTCGGACAATTGAACCATGTAGGCGGACACTTTAGCAAGCTGGGCGTATGGGTGCAGGGGCGTTTTTCCTGGGTCGATGAGGACGGCTGGAATCGCAAGCTCGGATACGGGCGAGAGTCGCTGGTTACCGATGTTCATGCCCGTCATGAGCATCTGGGACTGTCTCTTCATATAGCAGATGGGGTACACCAGCGAGACCCGATCTATTTGAAAAAGGTTCGTGTCCACAATCATTCAAGTGAAGCACGAGAAGTGCGGTTATTTTTCAACCATGATTTCAGTTTGAATGAAACAGAGGTAGGCGATACCGCCGTTTATGATCCGCTACTGCAAACCGTGTACCACTACAAGCGAAACGTCTACATCATGATCAACGGGAAGACGCCAGAAGGTGGAATCGATCAATTCAGTACAGGAATCAAGCGTTTTAACTATGCAGAGGGGACATGGCGTGATGCGGAGGATGGCCTATTGTCGGGTAATCCCATTGCACAAGGCTCCGTGGATAGTACGGTTTCATTTCGTTTGATGCTGCAGCCACTGGAAGAAAAAACGCTATCTTACTGGATGTGTGTTGGGGATTCCTATGAAGCGGTGAAAGCGTTGAATCAGTATGTGCTGGATAGTGATCCAGAGCGTTTGCTAAGCAGAGTCGCAGTATATTGGCAGCGATGGGTAAACAAGGAGCAGAGAGATTTTGCAGACCTGCCAGCAGAGGTCGTGGATCTGTATAAAAGCAGTCTGCTCCTAGTCCGTACCCAAATTGATCAAAACGGCGCCATTCTCGCAGCCAATGATTCCGATATCCTGCAATACAACCGCGATCATTACAGCTATATGTGGCCGCGTGACGGGGCTTTAATCGCAAGTAGCATGGCCAAGGCAGGATACACTGGAGTCGTCGCACCGTTCTTCCGCTTTTGCGCTAATGCCCTAAACGAGGAAGGGTATTTGCGACACAAGTACAATCCTGATGGCTCGGTCGGCTCGAGCTGGCACCCGTACATCGTTGATGGTGAGGTTCAGCTGCCCATCCAAGAGGATGAGACGGCTCTGGTGCTGCATGCCTTGTGGGAGCAGTACAAGAGTGGCAAGCAGATTGAGGATTGTCAGGCCCTGTATCCTACGCTGGTTCGTCCTGCTGCGCGCTTCCTGCTCGAGTATGTGCACCCTGAATTGCAGTTGCCGAAGCCCAGCTATGACCTATGGGAAGAGCGGAGGGGGATATTTACCTTCACCTGCGCGACTGTTTTTGCTGGACTCAAAGCGGCTGCCCGTTTTGCACAGCTGTTCGGAGATGATCGCCGTTACAAACGCTACGATGAAGGGGCAGAGAGAATCCGTACCGCCATGATCAAGCATTTGTACGATCCGGAAATAGGTCGATTTTTGCGCGGGATTTATGTCCGACCAAACGGGAAGATCGAGAAGGATTTTACGGTGGAGAGCAGCTTGTTTGCCTTGTTTGCTCTGGATGTACTCCCGGCAGATGATCCACGTGTCATCAGCACGATGGAGGCAGTAAAACGGAGCCTTCGTGTGGATACCGAAGTGGGTGGCTACGCTCGTTACCAGGGTGATTCCTATTTCAAAAAATCACATGATACAGCCAAGGTGCCCGGAAATCCGTGGATCATTTGCACGCTGTGGGTAGCGGATTGGGAGATCACCATCGCGAAATCCAGAGAAGAGCTAGAGGAGCCAAAGCGCAGGCTGTCGTGGGTAGTCCGCCACGCACTACAGAGCGGAGCCCTTTCAGAACAGTTGGATCCATATACAGGAGCTCCCGTGTCGGTTGCCCCCTTGACCTGGTCACATGCTACGTATGTTGCTACCATTTTACGCTATTTGGAGAAGGTGAACGAGTTACGGTAACGAGAGGAGAGCTGAGGAGATGAGAGCAATCCGTTTTGGTACGGACGGCTGGCGCGACATCGTGGCAGACGGATTTACGATGGATAACGTCCGCATCGTCGCACAGGCTATTGCCAGTTATACAAAGGAAACAGGACAGCAGGATGAGCCCATTTTGGTCGGGCATGACACGAGGTTTTTAGGTCGGCGATTTGCGGAGGAGATTGTTTCTGTCCTGACGGGCAACGGGATTCGGACCTATTTGGTCAACGAAGCGGCGCCTACTCCAGCGGTTGCCTTTGGTGTCAAGCACTTCGCTGCGAGTGGTGCCGTGATGGTCACAGCCAGTCACAATCCTCCCGAATATAATGGAATCAAATACATCCCGGAATATGCAGGACCTGCTATACCAGCGATAACGAAACGTCTGGAAGAGTGGATTCAAGAAATAGGGACCACTGGTGAAGTCCATACGACATCATTGGCAGAAGCCGTCAACCGAAAGCTGATGCAGGTCATTGTCCTGCGTCCCCATTATGAGGCGCATTTACGTCGTATGATCAATATGGATGTGCTCAAGTCGACCTCCCTGCACGTAGTCGTAGACGCTATGCATGGCTCTGGTATGGGCTATGTCAGTGGTCTTTTGGCTGAGGCAGGTGTCCATACAGTCGGCATCAGAGAAACACCAGACGCTGCCTTTGGAGGCGATTTACCCGAACCGAATGACAAGCATTTAACCTTGCTTAAAAAAGAGGTTGTGGACCGACAAGCTACGCTGGGGCTTGCCAATGATGGCGATGCCGACCGTTTTGGAGCTGTAGACCGCTTTGGCAGGTACATCCCCCCTAACGACGTGCTGGTCCTCTTAACGTATCATTTGAAAAAAAATCGAAAGCTCTCCGGCAGGATTGTCCGAACGGTTGCAACGACGCATTTGTTGGACCGAATGGCAGAAAAGTACGGGCTGGAGCTGGTAGAGACCCCTGTTGGATTCAAGTACATCGGAGAACAGATGAGAAAAGGGGACGTTCTGATCGGGGGAGAGGAAAGCGGAGGAGCAAGCATACTCGGTCATATCCCCGAAAAGGATGGCGTGCTGATCAATCTTCTGCTAGCTGAAATGTGCGCTGCTGAAGGGAAAGAGATCGACCGAATACTGCGGGATGTCTATGATGAGTTCGGCGAATTGTTCCATACGCGACTCGATATGCGTCTGCAGGAAAAGCAGCAGTGGATTGAACAAATGGTTTCCTCCCCCCCTGAGCATGTGGGACCTTACCGCGTGCAGGGCGTCAATCGCATGGATGGCATCAAGCTGCTGCTGGAGGAGGGGCATTGGGTACTGATTCGACCTTCGGGAACGGAGCCGCTTGTGCGTATTTATTGCGAAGCGACCCATGCAACTGCGCTGGAAAAAATCAAGGAAGCCATCCGTGAATGGTTTCAGGAAATCAAAGTATAACAGATGGGAGAACCTGCCTTTATGGTGAGGTTCTCTTTTGCTGCAAGCTGATTGTCACTGGTGTTTGTAAAGTGTTTGATTTGGGGGTTTTTTATAAAAAAACATTTTGCTAGAATCAATATATGTGTGAAGTCGGTATCTAGATGAGAGATGAGGAACTATGCGTATAGACCAACAAGTATTACAGTCTTTTTTACAAGAAGTAAAGGTAGAAAGCCAGTCGCCAGATGACCCGGTTGTTGTTCTCCATACACCCTATCCGTGGGAATTGGTGGGAACTGGAAATTACGCTGCTGTCTTCGCTCATCCTGACTACCCGCCTGTAGTTATTAAGCTATATGCTCCAGGACGTCCTGGCTGGGAAAATGAAATCGAAGTGTATCGCAAGCTTGGGGAGACCCGCTCATTCCCCGTATGCTACGATTCGGGAGAAGGCTATTTGGTGATTAAGCGCATGGATGGCATCTCGCTGTTTGATTGTGTGCGTTTTGGCATCCCAATTCCCCCGAGAGTGATCGAAGACGTAGAAGAAGCGCTGGAGGAGGCGCGCAAAAAAGGCTTGTTTCCACACGATGTCCATGGGAAAAACGTCCTGATGAATCAAGGACGAGGCTATTTGATCGATGTGTCAGACTACTACAAAAACATTCCAGATAGTAAGTGGCGTGATTTACGCAAGGCATATTACAAGGTATACCTGCCTTTCTTAAAGGATCGCGGATGGAAAATTCCTTTGTGGGTACTGGATGGGGTACGCAAAGGATACCGTTTGTATAAAAAAGCATGGCGCTTGTTCCAGTAACCTTACTCTGGTAAAATGAACTTTTGACAAAAGTGATTGCTAGAGGTTGTTCAAAAAGTCGTCTTTTGATCACGAAGGAGTCGCGAAAGCTAATTCGACATCGAAAATGACGTTCACCTTCGAAGTCCGGTGCTCATGTAGTATGCCTACACTCCGCTCCTCCTTCGTACGGTTCTCGCCATTTTCTCGGTGCTGAAAAGCCAACTTTTTGAACACGCACTGATAGGCTGATCGGGTCAGATGAAGGAGGATATTCCATTGTTGTATTATCTCATTGCTGCAGTCATTATTGCGCTTGATCAGTGGACCAAGCATCTCGTATTGAATTACATGGAGCGAGGAGAATCAATTCCCTTGATCGCTGATGTATTTCATCTCACCTCACATCGAAATATGGGAGCAGCCTTTGGTATTTTGCAAAACCAGCGCTGGCTGTTTATCATCATTACGATTGCCGTAGTCGTCGGAATTGTGTTCTCCCTGATTCGCATTGGAAAAAAACAACCGCGCACTTCCCTGGCACTTTCCCTCGTATTGGGTGGGGCGATTGGAAACTTTATTGATCGTGCAACGACGGGGCAAGTTGTTGATTTCCTCGATTTTACCTTGATCAACTTTCCGATTTTCAACGTGGCGGATATGGCGATCACGATCGGGGTGGGCCTTTTGCTGCTCGATGTTCTACTGGACGGCAAGAAAAAAGATCGGTAATGGAAGAGTCTGTTTTCGCTGATACTAATGAAACAGACGCGAATATAGTAACCTGATGAGGAGACAAGCATGAACGACACGCAATTATTTGAACGATATGATTGGAACGTAGAGCCCTCCGATGTAAGTGAGCGGATCGACAAATATATTACCCTGCAAAATGAAGACTGGTCCCGTTCGCAGGTCCAAGCCTGGGTCAAGGAAGGGCGCGTAACGGTTAACGGCGAGCCAATCAAGAACAATTACAAGCTGCAGGCAGAGGACGAGGTAACACTGCGCGTTCCTCCGCCAAAGGAAATGACGATCGAACCTGAGTCAATGCCTTTGGAGATCGTGTATGAGGACAGTGATGTTGTCGTCGTGAACAAGCCACGAGGGCTGGTTGTCCATCCTGCGCCAGGTCACTATCGTGGCACCTTGGTTAACGGATTGCTCGCACATTGCAAGGATTTATCGGGTATTAACGGTGTGCTTCGCCCAGGTATCGTACATCGCATTGACAAGGATACATCTGGTTTGTTGATGGTTGCAAAAAATGACAAGGCACATGTGGGACTCGCCGAACAACTGAAAGAGCATAGTGTGGATCGCAAATACGTGGCGATTGTTCATGGAGTTATTCCCCATGAAATGGGAACGATTGATGCTCCTATCGGTCGTGACCCAAAAAATAGACAGCAAATGGCCGTTGTCTTTGAAAACAGCAAGCCGGCCGTTACTCATTTTGTCGTGCTGGAGCGCTTCAAGGAGCATACAATGGTTGAGCTCAAGCTGGAAACAGGACGTACCCACCAAATTCGCGTGCACATGAAATACATTGGCTATCCACTCGCTGGAGATCCCAAGTATGGACCAAAAGATACGTTGGACCTAGACGGACAAGCCCTGCATGCGAAAACACTAGGCTTTACGCACCCTCGTACAGGGGAGCGCCTGGAGTTCGAAGCTCCATTGCCAAAAGAATTAATCGATACAATGCAATTTTTACGACAATGATAAAGCTGGAGGAATCGTCAATGCTCAAGCGGTTGGCTCATGTGACGTTGTATGTACGTGATTGTGAGGAAGCCCTCCAGTTTTACACAGAGAAGCTCGGTTTTGAAAAGCGGATGGATTCCAAAATGGATGACGGCTCTCGGTGGCTTACCATCGGACTGTCTGATCAGGAGCTGGAAATCGTCTTGCATGACCCCACTCACTGGCATCGCCAAGAGGTAGCAGAAGCCATGCTGCAGCAAGTAGGCAAAAATCCAATGTGGGTATGGCAAACGGAGGATTTCGACGGGACATATGAGACCTTTCGGCAGCGTGGGGTGAGGTTTATTAGTGAACCTCATGAGGTGATGTACGGGAAGGAAGTCATTTTTGAGGACCTGTACGGAAATCGATTTTTGCTGCTGCAACCGACAACGATGTGAAACTTACATAATGAGTATGGGAACGGAAAACGCTAGTAGAAGGCAGAAAGCTTTCTTCTGGCGTTTTTTTAAAATCAAGAAGTAGGGAGGAAATGACAGATGCTTAAAGGATGGAGCAGGCTGATTTGCATAGCCAGCACGTTTGCCATGCTGATTGCCGGGAGTGGGCAGGTTATGGCTGCGGAGATTGGGAATCTGCCGCCAGAGCGGGTAAACAAAAACGTTAGTGTTTCTGCAAACATTGCTTTCACCAGTCACCAGAATCTTTATTTACTGGACGGAAGGAATCAGAATGAGGCTCCGAAACAGATTACAAAGAATGGGTTCGCAGAGATCGTGGATTGGTCGGCAGATGGGAAATGGCTGTTGTATCTCCAATTCAAGGGAAATGACAACTACTCGACGCCTGGCTATTTGTGGGCGGTAAGGAGCGATGGGAGCGGAGCCATCCAAGTAGATGAAAGACCCATCATGCAAAAACCGAAATGGTCTCCAAAAGCAAACACATTCGCCTATACCATCAACATCGGCAGCAATGAAGTGCCAACAACACAGATTGTCCTCAAAACGATCTCGGATCGTGGTGAGCTCACACTGCAAAGTAAAACCACAGCAGATATCGTTGATTTTACATGGATGCCTGATGGTGAAAAGCTGTTGGCTTCTACGCCAGCAGAAAAGAATCGGGCAATGACACTTGAACTTCGAAGTCTTGCGGGAAAAACGCTAGCAACCTATCCTGTAGCCAAGCCGCCAAAAGTGGAGGAAGGGATTTATCCTTGGGCCCCAGAAGGCATGAAGGTCTCTCCCGATGCTACACGTGTAGCCTTTTTTGTTCGCTATAGCTCCGGTTCCCTGTCAGCAGATGGCGTGCCTATCCAGTTATTTAACTTGACACAGCCAAATCAGCTCCCGACCGTTCTTGGAACAGGTCTGGCGTATCCAGAATGGCTCGCTTGGTCACCCGACAGCAAATATCTCGCATTTATAGAGGGGACGGACCGGATCGCTACGATGAACAAACATCTGAATCTGGCAGATCGTGAAGGAAAGGTCGTACCTGCCAGTCAAAAAAAATGGGTAGACACACTGCCTGTCTGGACTAGCAAAGAACAAGCAGCGCTTTACTTCTCACGCGGTAAAGGCACGGAGTATCACTATGATCCGAAAAAAGTGATGGTGCCCGGTCAACGCATTTGGAAGCAAGCAGAAACTGGCGAGCAAAAGCAGGTGACACAGGGTACAGAACAGACTGCCGATTACTATCCGACGCCTTCTCTTGATGGCACACAGCTGTTGTTCATGAGAATGAACGAAGCACAGAGAGGATCGTTATTTTTGAAGCAAGGGGAACAGGAAGTCGAACTGATCAAAGGCATTACAGGCGACATCGGATATTACGCCAATTACTTACCACCGTGGATTCGTATTCATTGGAATAGTTAGATTTCTTTTGATTCCATTGACACCTGACTTGTTCCATGACATAATTCTACATGACGAATGGAACCTTTAAATCCAGTCCAGTGAGGCTGGCAAGGGCACGGAAGAGACTCGGTAGTGAAAAAGAGGGGTTCCCTCTAGCAGCTAACCTTGTCCAAACGGCTTCTTGTCTCCTGACAAGGAGCCGTTTTTCTATAAGTCCACTGTTCCCGTCGAGGAGGGAAAAGCAGATGATCAACAAAAGTGTCATCATGGATGAAGCAGCAATTCGCCGGGCGCTCACACGAATTGCACACGAAATTATTGAACGCAACAAGGGTGTTGAGGATTGCATCATCGTCGGCATCAAAACCAGAGGGATTTACTTGGCACAGCGTCTGGTGGAAAGAATCGAAATGATCGAGAATGTGAAAGTACCAGTTGGTGAGCTGGACATCACCTTCTACCGTGACGATTTGCAGCACAAATCAGAAGATGCCGTCTTGCAGGGTTCATCCCTCCCATCCCAAATTACGGGTAAAACGGTTATTCTCGTAGACGATGTACTCTACACGGGACGTACAGTAAGAGCTGCGCTTGACGCTCTGATTGATAATGGACGTCCACGGATGATCCAACTGGCTGTACTGGTCGATCGCGGTCACCGCGAGCTTCCAATCAGACCAGATTTCGTAGGAAAAAATGTTCCGACAGCCCGCACTGAGATTGTCGATGTGCAGCTGGCTGAGGTTGACGTGATGGATATCGTATCGATCCGGCAGCTCCTGTAAAAATTAAATGATTCCTCTTTAAAAACGATCCTGTGAGGTCGGCAAGAGGCCGGAAGTCTTCCCACTAGATGATGGAGAAGCTAGCCTCTTTGTGCCCATACAAAGAGGCTTTTTGTTTAAACGAAAGAAAACCGTAACACAGGGGGAACATAGGGTCATGAGCCAAAAAAACTTTGTAGACGTAGACGAAACGCCACATATATCTCGATTGCTGCCACTTAGCATCCAGCATTTGTTCGCCATGTTTGGTTCGACAGTACTCGTACCAATCCTGACTGGACTGGATGTAGCCACTGCCCTGTTCACGAGCGGTATTGGAACGCTGCTCTTCCTGTGGATTACAAAAGGAAGAATACCGAATTACCTCGGTTCCTCATTTGCCTTTATCGGACCGATCTTTGCCGTAACGGCTTCGCATGGTGTAGGAACCGCGCTACTAGGATGTTTTCTCTCGGGGATTGTGTATATCATCGTCGCGGCGATTGTGAAGAAAGCTGGAGTCAAGTGGCTTGACAAAGTACTCCCGCCAGTCGTCATTGCCTCGGTTATCGTAGTAATCGGACTTAGCCTTGCAGGCGTAGCAGTAGATATGGCAACAAAAGTCAAGGTAGGAGAACAGATGGTACTTTCTCTTACTTCGATTGAAATCTCACTGGTTACCATGATCGTGACCATTTTAGCAGCGGTTATGCTGCGTGGGTTCTTCGGACTGATTCCAATTCTGATCGGGATTATCGCAGGGTATGTGTACACGCTCTTGCGCCACCCTGGCTTGATCGACTTTCAAGAAGTTGTAAAAGCAAAATGGTTTGTAAATTTTGGAGACATGTTTTCTAGCCACTTCAAGTTCGGTGCAGTAGCAGAAGTCATCACGCAGCCATCCGCCTGGATCGCTGCACTGGTCATCGCTCCGGTAGCGTTCGTAACACTCGCTGAGCACTTGGGTCACCTGCTCGTAACGAGCAAGGTTATGGACCGCGATTTGATGAAAAATCCGGGGCTGCATCGCAGCTTGCTCGGAGATGGTATTGCGACATCATTGGCAGCCTTTATCGGTGGACCACCAGCTACGACGTATGGAGAAAACATCGGCGTACTCGCCATCACCCGGGTTTACAGCCGAGTTGTGATCGCACTGGCAGCAGTAATGGCCATCTTGTTCGCCTTCATCGGCAAAATCAGCACGCTGTTGATGAGCATTCCGACTCCTGTCTTGGGTGGAGTATCCATCATCCTGTTTGGAATTATCGCTGCGCAGGGTCTGCGGATGTATGTTGAAAACAAAGTAGACTTTGCTAATAAACGCAACATGATCGTCGCCGCAGCGATTCTGGTTACAGGAATCGGCGGATATAAAATCAGCTTCGCGGGCTTAGGTGTCTTGAACGATTTAACCATCGACAACATCGCCTTCTCTACCTTCCTCGGCATCATCCTGCATGTGATCCTGCCAGGCAAGGATTCAGCGATGGGAGAGGCAAACCGCGAGCAGGAACAGAATACACAAACAGCTTGATACGTTCGCATTCCTTTAAATCCAGTCCCGAGAGGCTGGCAAGGCATAGAACGCTGTTTAACGACGCCTAAAATCGGCGGACTACACAGCTTCTTGTCTCGCTTGCCCTCTCAAAACGGCAACGCGATTCAAGAAGCTTTTTCTTTCGACCGTATAAGTATGACAAGGTACCTCAGCGTCTGCTCTAGGCATTACGGCGGTGAAACTTTCCGCTTAAACGCGGTCGCTCCACCATGAACAAGCCTCGGTAGAGGTTTTCTTCTAAATCAGAGAAAACGGAGGAATTCAAGATGAACAACATGGCGCACCTGATTGGCTTGAAAGATTTAACCAAGGAGCAGATGATTCGATTGCTGGAGCGCGCAGATTACTGGGCGAATTGCCCTGCCGAGCAGGCAAATATTTTGCACGGACGCTTCATGGCGAATCTGTTCTTTGAAGCAAGCACCAGAACCCGCTTCTCTTTTGAAGTAGCCCAGAAGAGACTGGGTGCCCACGTGTTAAACTTCATACCTGAAACCTCCTCTGCAGTAAAAGGTGAGACGGTGTATGACACCATCCGTACTCTGGAAGCGATGGGTGTAGAGGCAGCTGTCATCCGCACGAAAAAAGAAGGCCTGCTGCAAGAGCTGGCAGAAACAGTGGACATGAAGCTGATCAATGCAGGGGACGGAACAAATGAGCACCCAACCCAATGCCTGCTGGACCTGTTGACCATGAAACGTCAATTCGGCAAGCTGGCTGGACTCACCGTCTCGATCATCGGCGACCTGCGCCACAGCCGTGTGCTCGGTTCACATTTGCATGCGATGCCAAAGCTCGGTATCAATCTGCTTCTATCCGGACCGACGAGCATGATGCCGGCGCAGGTTCCGGATGGTGTGAAAATCGTAGGTATGGAAGAAGCGGTTCAGACAGCGGATGTCGTCATGATGCTTCGCGTACAATTGGAGCGTCACGCTGAATCACTCTACATTTCCAAGGAAGAATATCATCAGGCACATGGACTGACACTGGAACGAGCAAAAATGATGAAAACCGGCGCGGTGATTATGCATCCGGCACCAGTGAATCGTGGCGTAGAGATTCATACCGACCTGGTAGAGTGCAGCACATCACTGATTCAAAGACAAGTAACCAACGGAGTAGCAGCACGCATGGCAGTACTAGAGACTTTGCTGAAAGGAAGCGAAATGACATGGGAACCATCCTTGGCAACGGCAACATACTAAATCAAGCGGGAGAGCTTATCCCGGTAGAAATATTGGTTGAAGAGGGACAAATCAAAGCAATTGGCGAGGCGATAGCGAGAGAAGAATACGAATGGATCGATTGCAAAGGCGGCATGGTCAGCGCAGGTCTGATCGACGTGCACGTTCATTTGCGCGAGCCTGGATTTGAACATAAAGAAACAATCGAAACAGGAGCAAAAGCAGCGGTAAAAGGCGGTTTTACAACCATCTCTTGCATGCCTAACACGCGTCCTTCCATCGACAGTGTGGAGACAGTGAAGTACATTTTGGACAAAGCACGCGAGGCAGGCATGGCAAGAGTGATTCCATACGGTGCGATTACGATCCGCCAATTGGGTAAAGAACTGACTGACTTCGCAGGCTTGAAAGAAGCAGGAATATTTGCCCTGACAGATGACGGAGTAGGCGTACAAGCTACCGGCATGATGAAAACAGCGATGAAAGCAGCGGCTGAGCTGGGAATTTCCATCGTAGCTCACTGCGAGGATGAAGACCTGTTGATCCCAGGTGCTGCCCTGCACGATGGAGTTGTAGCTGCCCGTCATGGACTGCCAGGTATCCCGTCGGAATCCGAATCGATCCACGTAGGACGCGACATTTTGCTGGCAGAACAAACAGGTGTCCACTACCATGTATGCCACATCAGTGCAAAAGAATCTGTCCGTCTCGTACGGGATGGCAAACGTGCAGGAGTGAACGTTACATGCGAAGTGACTCCGCACCATCTGCTCTTGTGTGATGAGGATATTCCAGACAATCTCGATACAAACTGGAAAATGAATCCGCCGCTTCGCTCTCGTGAGGATCGCGCTGCACTCATCGCAGGACTGAAGGATGGCACGATCGATATGATTGCCACTGACCATGCGCCTCATACAGCAGAAGAAAAAGCAAACGGCATCAACCGTGCACCGTTTGGAATTGTCGGACTGGAGACAGCTTTCCCACTCCTCTATACGCATCTGGTTCAAACAGGTGAGCTGACGCTAAAAACGCTGGTGGAGCTACTGACAATTAAACCTGCTGCTGCTTTCGGACTGCCATACGGTCGTCTTGAGGTAGGAGCGCCTGCAGACTTGACTGTTATTGATCTGGAAACAGAAAAAACGATTGATCCAACAACCTTTGCGAGCAAAGGAATCAATACGCCATTTACAGGCTGGGCATGCAAGGGCTGGCCAATCATGACGCTGGTTGATGGCAAAATCGTGCATCAAGAAGGCTAGAAAATAGAGAGCAGCCAAGAGAACACAGAGCAGCCAAGAAAACACAGGCTGGCAAAACGGGTGAGGCGATAGCGTCTTACCCGACACAGAAGGAGGAGCGTTAGATGCGTGCTAGATTGATCTTGGAAGACGGAACAGAGTTTATCGGTACAGCTTTTGGGGCGACGAAGGAATCCTACGGGGAAGTCGTGTTCAATACGGGCTTGACGGGTTATCAAGAGGTTTTGTCAGACCCATCTTATTGTGGACAAATCGTAACGATGACATATCCGTTGATCGGAAATTACGGAATCAACCGGGACGATTTTGAAGCTGTGCGCCCATACATTCACGGCTTTGTAGTACGCGAACACTGTGACATGCCAAGCAACTGGCGCAATACCAACACACTCGATGAGCTTTTGAAAATATATGACATCCCGGGGATCGCCGGAATTGACACGCGGATG
Source organism: uncultured Brevibacillus sp. (assembly GCF_947502445.1). Taxonomy (GTDB): domain Bacteria; phylum Bacillota; class Bacilli; order Brevibacillales; family Brevibacillaceae; genus Brevibacillus. Next base: position 20,335 of record NZ_CANMZW010000046.1, on the reverse strand, counting down.
CTGACCAGAAAAATCCGCTACCATGGAACGATGAAAGGCATGATTACAACCAGTGAAGCTCCGCTTACTGAGTTGGTTGCAGCACTGACAGGCACACAGCTGATGACCGATCAGGTATCACGTGTTTCTACCAAAAGCGTCTTCAGTTGCCCTGGCACCGGACATCGTGTTGCACTAGTGGACTTCGGTTCCAAGCACGGAATCTTGCGTGAGCTGACGAAGCGTAACTGCGACGTGGTAGTTGTTCCTTACAACGTAACAGCAGAAGAAATTCGCCGTATCCAGCCGGATGGCATCCTGCTCTCAAACGGACCTGGAGATCCAAAAGATGTTCCAGAGGCGGTAGAGATGATTCGCGGGATTTTGGGAGAGTACCCGCTGTTCGGGATTTGTCTGGGGCACCAATTGTTCGCACTCGCATCTGGCGCTGATTCCATGAAATTGAAATTCGGACATCGTGGTGGAAATCATCCGGTGAAGGAATTGCCTACTGGCAGAACCTACATTACTTCGCAAAACCATAGCTATGCTGTCCAGGAAGAGTCCCTGGCTGGAACAGAGCTGGAAATTACACATATTGCACTAAATGACGGTACGATTGAGGGCCTTCGAAACGTGTCGAAGAACGCTTTCTCCGTTCAATATCACCCGGAAGCAGCACCAGGTCCATATGACTCCGGCTACTTGTTTGATCAGTTTCTTGCAATGATGGATACCACTCGGGAGGAGAAAACTCATGCCAAAACACGCTAATCTAAAAAAGATCCTCGTGATCGGTTCCGGTCCTATCGTTATCGGGCAAGCAGCTGAGTTTGACTACGCTGGCACGCAAGCTTGCGAAGCTTTAAAAGAAGAGGGAATGGAAGTTGTTCTGATCAACTCCAACCCAGCTACTATCATGACCGACACCAATATGGCTGACAAAGTGTACATCGAACCAATCACGCCAGAGTTTGTGGCGCGTGTCATTCGTAAAGAAAAGCCAGACGGACTTCTGCCGACACTGGGAGGCCAAACAGGTCTGAACATGGCAGTAGCGCTTGCTGAAGCAGGAGTACTGGAGCAAGAAAATGTCAAGCTTCTCGGCACCAAGCTGGAGTCGATCAAGCAGGCAGAGGATCGTGAATTGTTCCGCGCCCTGATGAATGAGCTGGGCGAGCCTGTACCAGAATCCGTAATTGTTAGTACCATTGAGGAAGCAGTAAACTTCGCAAACGAAATCGGTTATCCGATCATCGTTCGTCCAGCCTACACCTTGGGTGGAACTGGCGGAGGTATTTGCGATGATGAAGAAAGCCTGCGTGAAATTGTCGCAAGTGGTTTGAAATACTCGCCGATCACGCAATGCCTGATCGAGAAGAGCATTGCAGGTATGAAAGAAATCGAGTACGAAGTGATGCGTGATGCAAGCGACAACTGCATCGTTGTCTGCAACATGGAAAATATCGATCCGGTCGGCGTTCACACAGGTGATTCGATTGTAGTCGCACCGAGCCAGACACTCGCTGACCGTGAGTACCAAATGCTTCGCTCCTCCGCCCTGAACATTATTCGTGCACTGGGGATCGAGGGCGGCTGCAACGTACAGTACGCACTCGACCCGCACAGCTTCCAATACTATGTGATCGAGGTTAACCCGCGCGTGAGCCGTTCCTCTGCGCTTGCTTCCAAAGCAACTGGTTATCCGATTGCCAAAATGGCCGCAAAAATCGCGATTGGCTACACCCTGGACGAGCTGAAAAACCCGGTAACAGGTCAAACATACGCATGCTTTGAGCCAACACTGGACTACATTGTTAGCAAAATTCCACGCTGGCCGTTCGACAAGTTCCAATCTGCCAATCGCAAGCTCGGCACTCAGATGAAAGCAACCGGTGAAGTCATGGCGATCGGGCGTACGTTTGAAGAATCGATCATGAAAGCAATCCGCTCCCTAGAGATTGGTAGCTACCATATCGAAATCAAAGGTGCAGCAGACATTCCGGTTGAAGAACTGAAAGCACGCCTCGTACAAGCAGACGACGAGCGCCTGTTCCTTCTGGCAGAAGCGCTGCGTCGCGGCTGGACAATCGATGAGCTGCATGCCTTGACCAAGATCGACCTGTTCTTCCTGCACAAGTTCCACAAGATGGTTGCTTTTGAAGCGGAATTGGCTCAAGGCTTGACGACTGAGAAGCTGTATGAAGCCAAGCGTATGGGCTTTACGGATACAAAAATTGCAGAGCTCTCCGGTCATACAGAGGATGCAGTTCGTGAACTACGCAATGAAAATGGATTTGTTCCGGTTTATAAAATGGTGGATACCTGCGCAGCTGAGTTTGAAGCGCAGACACCATACTACTACTCCAGCTACGAGACTGAGGACGAGCGTATCGAAACAGGCAAAAAACGGGTAGTCGTGCTGGGCGCAGGTCCGATCCGAATCGGTCAAGGAATTGAGTTTGACTATGCGACCGTACATGCTGTCTGGGCGTTGAGAGAAGCTGGCTATGAAGCAGTCATCGTGAACAATAACCCGGAAACTGTTTCAACCGACTTCAATACCTCCGACCGTCTCTACTTTGAACCGCTGTACATCGAGGATGTGATGAACATTCTGGATGCAGAAAAACCAGAGGGTGTCATCGTACAGTTTGGCGGTCAAACAGCGATCAACCTGGCTGACAAGCTCGCTGCTCGCGGAATCAAAATTTTGGGAACGAGCCTGGAAAACATCGATGCGGCAGAAAACCGAGAGAAGTTCGAAGCACTCTTGCGCGAGCTGAACATCGCTCAACCACCAGGAAAAACAGTAACTTCCGTAGACCAAGCAGTGGTCGCCGCAGAAGGCTTGGGCTTCCCGGTATTGGTTCGACCATCCTATGTCCTCGGTGGACGCGCGATGGAGATCGTCTACAATCAGCCAGAGCTCTTGGAGTACATGGAAAAAGCAGTAAAAGTCAATCCTGATCATCCGGTACTCGTAGACCGATACATGGTAGGGGTAGAAGCAGAAGTAGATGCGATCTGCGACGGCGAAAACGTCCTGATTCCGGGCATTATGGAGCACATTGAGCGTGCAGGGGTTCACTCCGGTGACTCGATTGCGGTATATCCACCACAATCCCTGTCGCAGTCGATCAAGGATGAGCTGGTCGAAATGACAACGAAGCTGGCTCGCGCGCTGCAAATCAAAGGCTTGCTCAATATCCAGTTCGTTATCTACAAAGATCGTCCATATGTCATCGAGGTGAACCCTCGCTCCTCCCGTACGGTGCCATTCCTCTCCAAAGTGACAGGAATTCCGATGGCCAATATCGCAACCAAGGCGATTCTCGGACACTCGATTGTAGACCAAGGCTTTACACCTGGCTACCATCCAGAAGAGAAGGTGGTTTCGGTGAAAGTACCGGTGTTCTCCTTTGCCAAGCTGCGTCGCGTAGACATTACCCTCGGCCCTGAGATGAAGTCTACAGGTGAAGTGATGGGACGTGAGAGCACGCTGGCAAAAGCACTCTACAAGGGCTTGGTAGCAGCTGGCATGAATATCCCGACACAAGGAACACTGCTCGTAACGGTAGCCGATAAAGACAAGGAAGAAGCACTGGACATCGTAAAACGATTCCGTCACCTGGGCTTCAAGCTGATGGCGACCGCTGGTACGGCAGATTATCTGGAACAGGCTGGACTGCCAGTGACGCGCGTAAACAAGCTGTCTGAAGGCACGCCAAACCTGCTGGATGTGATCCATACAGGAGAAGCAAACATCGTGCTCAATACACTGACCAAAGGAAAAACGCCACAGCGTGACGGCTTCCGCATTCGTCGTGAAGCAGTGGAAAACGGAGCTGTCTGCCTGACCTCGCTCGATACGGCATCTGCCCTGCTGCACGTACTTGAGACCATTACGTTCTCGACAGAAGCGATGCCAGCCCAGATGGCAGGAGCAAAAGTAACGGTGACTGTTTAAGGAATAAGGAACAAACCGAGCAGAAAAGAGGAGAGTAGTGTGCAACCACAAACCATTGATATTCGTGAGCGCATGATCGTTGCGCTCGACTTTTCTACACTGGAAGAGATCAAGCAGTGCTTGGAGCCATTAGAAGGGCATATCCGCTATGTAAAAGTAGGCATGGAGCTCGCTTATGCAGAAGGACCAGCCATCGTATCCTATCTGAAGGAAAAGGGACTGAAGGTATTTCTTGACCTAAAGGTACACGATATCCCGAATACGGCCAAGGGTGCGATGAGAAGCCTCGCTCGTCTGGGAGCAGACATGGTGAATGTCCATGCTGCTGGCGGCGTAGCGATGATGGCAGCGGCGAGAGAAGGTTTGGAGCAAGGGACGGCAGCTGGTGCTGCTCGTCCCATCCTGATCGGGGTCACCATGCTTACATCTACTGGACTGCGGACGATGAACCAGGAATTGATGATTCCAGGCTCAGTTGAAGACGTGGTCGTGCACTATGCCATGATGACAAAGCAGGCTGGTTTGGACGGGGTTGTCGCTTCCCCCCTCGAGGTTCCTATGATTAAAAAGGCAGCAGGTGACGCATTCGTAACCGTGACACCTGGAATTCGCCCAATCGGGGCTGACCAAGGAGATCAAACGCGAATTACAACACCAGAAGAGGCTTTCCGTTTGGGCAGCGATTATCTCGTGATTGGTCGTGCGATTACGAATGCAAAAGATCCAGTGGCTACCTGGCAAAGTATCGTGCAAGCAGTAGAAGCGGATCGAAAATAATGAATCACCTGGAGGGAAGAATCAAAATGACGAATACGATTGCGAAAAGCATCGCGGGCAGCTTGCTTTCGATCGGTGCTGTTCATCTGCGACCAGATCAACCTTTTACATGGACATCCGGAATTAAATCTCCTATTTATTGCGATAATCGAATCACCATGTCTCACCCACAGGTTCGTCGCGAAATCGCTCGTGCATTTGCCGAGCTGATTCGAGAGCGCTATCCACAAGCAGAGGTAGTTGCGGGTACAGCGACAGCTGGTATCCCACATGCTGCATGGGTAGCCGAGCTGCTTGATCTGCCGATGATTTATGTGCGTGACAAGGCAAAAGGTCACGGTCGTCAAAATCAGATTGAGGGTGCTTTGACTGCTGGTCAAAAAGTAGTGGTTATCGAAGATCTGATTTCTACAGGAGGCAGCTCGCTTAAAGCAGCTCAAGCTGTCCAAGCAGAGGGCGGGGAAGTTCTCGGAGTCGTAGCGATCTTCAGCTATCAATTCCCAGACGCAGAAGCTTTGTTTGCCGAAGCGGGCGTGCCTTGCACAACGATTTCCAATTATACAGCGCTGCTGGAGGCGGCAACCGAACAGGGTGTCATCACTTCCGAGCAGGAGAAAATTTTGGGAGAATGGCGCAAATCCCCACGTACTTTTTTTGAATAAAAACGAAATAGGCTGGCTTCAAAGAGGTGGATACGATATAAACATCGTTTCCACTCTTTTTTGGAACAGATAGAATTTCAACTGATTTTCAGACAGCGAGAGGAGTACTTTTGTGCAAAAAACGAATCATGTAGAAGAAACAAAATCAACACAGGTCAAAACACTTGTCGGGTCCATACTGGGGTATGCAGCAGAAGGCTTGGACATGCTTTTATTAGCTTTTGTACTCGTTTTTATTATCGATGAATTCGGTTTATCTCCTGTCCAAGCAGGAAATCTGACTCTAGTTACGACAATTGGTATTTTGATTGGTTCTTATTTATTTGGTTTTCTCGCGGATATTTACGGACGCATTCGTATTTTCACGTTAACGATTTTACTTTTTTCCATTGCTACTGCATTAACTTACTTCGCAACCGACTATGCGCATCTGATGATTCTTCGCTTTTTGGTTGGCTTGGGTGTCGGTGGTGAATTTGGAATCGGGATGGCGGTAGTTACGGAGACATGGTCTAAAAAGCAACGGGCCAAAGCGACTTCGGGTGTAGCACTCGGATGGCAGCTTGGTGTACTCGCTGCCTCGGTATTGCCAGCTATTATTGTTCCGACTTTTGGATGGCGTGCAGTCTTTCTGTTTGGACTTTTGCCTGCACTGCTTGCCGCTTATGCGCGCTTTGGTCTGAAGGAGCCAGAAATTTGGAAAAGCAAAAACGAATACAAAAAGTACCTACAGAAAAAGGCAGCAGAAGGAACGCTTACGGCTGATGAAGAAAAAGCTTTGAAGCAGATGACTACGTTCCCTCTACGTAAACTTTTTGCAACCAAAAAGCTGACTATTGCAACGATCGGACTCATCATCATGTCCTTTATTCAAAACTTCGGTTACTATGGCATCTTTTCATGGATGCCAACCGTGCTCGCTCAAAAATACGGATACACCTTGGCTAAAGCAAGTGGCTGGATGCTGATTTCCACGATCGGAATGCTGATCGGAATTATGGTGTTCGGTATTCTCGCCGATAAAATCGGTCGCAAAAAGACGTTTTCGATTTACTACATCGGTGGTACGGTGGCTTGTATTCTCTACTTCTTCGTCTTTAAAGATGAAGCGGTACTATTGTGGGGGAGCGCCCTCCTAGGGTTCTTTGTAAACGGAATGATGGGCGGCTTTGGCGCAGTGCTTGCGGAAAACTACCCGGCAGAGGCACGTTCCACAGCGGAAAACTTTATTTTTGGTACAGGCCGCGGCCTGGCAGGCTTTGGACCAGCCATCATCGGGATGCTTAGTGTTGGTGGAAATATCATGGGAGCGATGTCGTTAGTATTCCTCGTCTACCCAATCGGTCTCTTGGTTATGCTGACAATGGTGCCAGAGACAAAAGATGTAGAATTGGACTAATAAAGCCTGGTGGCTGGTTATCGCCACTCAGTAAAGCGATCTAAAACCGGAACCCCTAATGGTAAAAGGAGTTCCGGTCTTCTACTTCACTACATATTTTGAAAATTAGTGCTAGACTGACTTATTTGTTGTGTACATGGTAATTCACTATTGACATACCCAAGACAACTATACGAATTGATCATTGGCTCCCAGCTTCGGTAAGCGATTTGCTTTTTCGCTTGCCCCAAGGCTTTTTGACCGATATCAACACTACGGTTACCAGTAAAATTAATTGGCCTGCACCGAAAAGCAAAAGCATAAGCCGGTCATGCAAATAAGCAGTGTTGTTAAGAGTATTCAGACGTTCAGTTAACGTAATAGTAATTGCATCCTGAACCCAAATGTTCAGTACACCTCCTGATGCGATAAGTATCAATGCGATCACTTCTTTAGAAATAATCCAATAATATTTGGTTAACCCCCAATGTGTCCGCATTGACAGGACAATCCCCGTAATAACGACTCCTAATGCTCCTGGAATAATGAGAGCCAGGTCAAAAATATGCATGAAAGAATGAGCAGCGTACAGGAACTCTCCGCTCGACGTCAGGTGAATCAGAACAATCATTACAATCTGGGTAAAGCCTCCACCGATCCACATCGCGGTAAACAGCAGATGAGAAATGAGCCACCAGCTTTTTTGATTTTGCGCTAGTTTTCTGGACATGCCTTACACTCCTTTTTTCGGCCAGCCGAAAAGTGATATAATGGGTCCATGAAATTTATCTCCCGAAATAAACAATTTATCTCGCGAGATAAGATAATTATAAACAGGGGGATCTTCTTGTGTCAACAAGCGAAAGGGAAAATCTGCTCCATATTTTCAATGAACAGTTGCGGCATTTTAGTACGGATACTATTTTGTTTCACCAAGCCGTGGCCGAAAGGCTCGGATTGAACTCGACGGACCATAAATGCTTGGACATTATATTGCGGAATCAACCGATAACGGCGGGGAAACTTTCGGATTTGACGGGGCTGACGACAGGAACGGTTACAGGAGTCATAGACCGCCTAGAAAAAGCGGGTTATGTGTTCCGTGAAAAGGATCAGGAAGATCGCAGAAAAGTGATGGTCCGCGTCCACACGAAAAAGGCGGAGAGCGAAATCATGTCGCATTTGCAATCGTTCGGACATTCGATGAAAGAGATGCTTGAGCAGTATGATAATGAACAAATCAAGTTCCTCTTTGACTTTTTTGAAAGGAGCCGGGATATTCTCCTGAATGAGACTTTGAAGCTAAAAAAATAAAAAATGACACATTTTTAACGATGACGTTCATTAGTTTGTATACCGTAATTAAAACCACTTAGACCAAAAAGTAAAGTACCCTCGAAATTGTCTAACCAGCAAGTAAATTCTGTACTAGTGGTCGTGACGCGGCAGCCTACTTGCGAATAATTATGACAATCATAATAGGCCATCCTCTAGAGGATGGCCTGATTATAATAGTTGCCGTTTTAAATATCGCGAAAATCCGAATTATTATTTTATCTCGTCACTACGTTAAACTGCCTGTGAGTTCAAAGTGACCCCAGTCTAGGTCTAATACTTTGGTCTGCGAATCTTGCCTAGGATCGTTTAGACGTGTAATTGCACACCCTCGGATTGATAGAATGATTCAATATCAGATCGGCTCAGGTGAGTATGAACCAAGTCCTCCGGAAAATAAATTCCCCCGGTCGGCGTGAACTGACTGTCCTTTGCCAGTATTCTTTGTGCTTGAATAGCTGCTCCCATCGCAGTTAAGTGAGTCTGCCCTTTTGGATCGGTAATGCCGACCTGACGTTTCACGATTCTGTTATGCAGATCACGGCCTTCTATTTGGACGACGACATGGTGAGCAGCACCTTTCCCTGGATTGTATAGGATGCTTTGGCGCGCGCGTTTGCTGAGCAGCTTCCATAGCCCACTTTGCACCAGAGTGGAGAGCGCGAAGGTAGATAATGTATGGTCGAAGGCGATCCGAAAGTCGGCTTGGACGACGTTTGGTGCACTTACCAGTGTCACATGATCGGGAGTGTCGAGACGGTAGCATTTCGTTTTGAAGCCGTTTGGAAATGTGACGGGAAGAGGCTCAGTCATCGGTTTGACCGTTCTTACACCTGTTGGTGTTGTTATGTCAAAGGGTATCGTCATACGGTCCATGTACGCGGTAGAATCCGGACCCGCCTTGTCCTGAAGGGAATACAGGGCATGCATATGTATCGAGACATCACGCAGATCAGACGAATGAATATTAGCAAATAAAGCCGGAGTTCCGCCCATCCAGCCCGAAGAGAGAATGACAGGCGATCGTACCTCCAAAGAGTTGAGACGTTCGATTGAGCGTGTAAATCTCTCGGTCCAGCGTGTAATGTCGATCAAAGGAACCTGCCGTTTGACGGCTGCAAGTAACAGGGCATCGTCGGGATCGTTCACAGAATTGATGATCAAGGATATATCTTCTGGCGAATGGCTGAGAGGATCTGCTTTGGTATTGTCTACGTAAACCGATTTTAATCTGGTTGATGAAAAAGGAAGCGGCTTTTCAGAAGACCTTCCTCCCAATAGCAGCTCGATTTCAGGATGACGGTCGTGCAAGATTTTGGCGATTTGGCTTCCTACGGTTCCGTAGCCACCTACAACAAGTACTTTTTTTGTTTGCATGATTTTCTCCTTCGATTAAACGTTCATATGTTTAAGTTTATCAACCGATTGTGACGAAAAATAGGGACTGCTGTCCCTACCTATTTATTCGCTTGGATAACACTCTTCCTCAACGAACATCACCAACTGTTTAAAAAGACCGATTGCCTCTGTAATTTCCAGCCGATAATACATCTCCGTTCCTTTTTTCTGTACCTGAAGCAGACCAGCTTGCTTCAAAATTTTCAGATGGTGGGAGACGGTTGGTCTGGACATGGGAATATGCTCAGCGATCTGTGTGACATTCATGCTCTCTTTGTCTATGAGCAGGGCGACGATTTGCTGGCGGATCGGATCACCTAATCCCTGAAAGTAAGGACTCAGCTTCATAAAGATGTCGATGGCTTTTTCATTGCAGGCTGGATTCGTCATTGCTCACTCCGTTAATAAACTTAATCATTTGAACCAAAGTATAAGTGGTCTTCCATAATATTGCAAGATTTTCTTGTGCCATAATGAAAGCTACTTTTGCCCTTGCTTCTTGTATCCGTTCATGAAATAACCCAGAAGCTGATCATCAGACTGTGTCCAAGCTCGCGTGTAGGTGTCAGCTAATTCAGCTTGAATCGCATCTTTGTCGCCACAATGCAGCATGACAGCATGAGCCATTTGCTTCATCTCGGTCATTTCCTGCTGGAACTGAATCTTCGGCATGGGAGCTCCGTGGGATTCTACATAGGTATCTGCATCAAATGCTTCGATCTTGTCCATCAGCTCTAAAAATGCGGCAGGAATATAGCTCCATTCACGAGCGTAAATATCGGGTGCCAAGCAATCGCCGAGGAACAGCGTTTTCGCCTCTTTGACATACAAAACAATCGAGTCTTGTGCGTGGTCGCCACCTACGTGCTGCAAAATGCAGGTGACCTGCCCCAAATCAATTTCCAGTCGCTCCTCAAAAACAACGGTAGGAGACACAATGGATATCTCACTGCGGAGAAGTCCGGGCAGCTCCTTTTTGATCATCTCCGCGCAAAAGGAAATCTCTATACCTTCCTCTACGCGCTGATCAAGGGCCTCGTCTGTCCAAGCGAAGTCACCGAGTTTTTCCATCTCATACTTTGTTTGTACATGTGCGATGGAAGGCAGATGCATATAGCTCAATCCGAAAATATGATCCCAGTGCCAATGTGTCAGCACTACCATTTCCGTACGTGGAAGCTCATATGCTGACAACCCCTTAAGAAAAAGGGAGGCATGAGCAGGGGAGTTTCCAGCGTCCATAATGAGCGTGCGGTCCGTGCCAGATATGGCGGCTAGAATCGGGCGATCTGTATCATGATTGGCAGGCAGATAGAGAATATGCTCATGCAGCCGAGTGATTTCCTGTTTTTCACTGGACTGCACACGCTGAGTGGAAGGGACTGTGGAGGTTAACATAGAGTAATAACGAATGGGTTTTCCCAACTGCTCGGCATACGTGATTTCTTTCGAGGTACTGCTCCCGATGTACCCACCGACGTCAATGACCACAATCTCATCGGCCATGTCAATTTTTTTCGCATGAATTTTTTCAAACAGCGCTTCCTGCTCGGAGGTAACAGCGATGCCCTCGCTTTGCTCGAAGAACCCTACGCTGAGAACGATGTTTCCTTGCAAGGTGAGAGTCGCTTCCATTTCACGAAATTGTTTCTTGAATCGGGTTGATCCACATAAAGTGATGACGCGCAATTCGGTTCGCTCCTATCTTAGGTTCAATGTCTTACTTAGATCATTAGAGATGCTTGTAGAAAAATCCTTCTTCTATCATTTTCATTTAGAGAATATTGACAGTCCTCTTTGTATTCTATAATCTGGAAATATTTATATGAAAGATTCTGGACGAAACAAAGAGGAGGACGTATGAAACTTTACGATATTTCCCGCCCACTGAAACGAGGAATGCCAACCTGGCCAGGCGATACACCATTTCAATATGAAGTAAGCTGGCCGAAGTCTGATAGTGGCTCTGTGAATGTAGGCAAGCTGACGATGAGCATCCACACGGGAACTCACGTAGATGCCCCGTTTCATTTCGACGACGAAGGCAGAAAAATAACAGATCTCGATCTGAACTTGTACGTGGGTCAAGCCAAACTCGTTGACGTAGCTGGCCGGACGAGCATCGGTGCAGATGATTTGGCCAATGTTGATCTGAAAGGCATTACACGTCTGTTGTTGCGCACATCCTCCTGGAGTGACCCCGACCAGTTTCCAGAATCGATTTGCTATCTGCGACCAGATCTTGCTCCCTTTCTCGCTGAAAAAGGGATTCGGTTGATTGGCGTAGATGTTCCCTCGATAGACCCGCTGGATAGCAAAGAATTGCCTGCCCACCATGGATTACACCAGAACGATATTCATATTTTAGAAGGATTGTGTCTGGAGGATGTAGAGCCAGGCATCTATGAGCTAATCGCTCTCCCGCTGCAAATTGAAGAAGCAGATGGGAGTCCGGTACGAGCAGTTCTTCGTGGCTGAACCAGTTGTCCTGCTATTGAGAAAGAAAAAGCGAAAAACCGTCCATGCCAAACAGGCGCGAACGGTTCTTCTTTCTATACTCAACTTACGATCTACTTGATTTGCAACAGCGGCGAGGTTTTTTCAATGACATCCCAGGCCATACCCCGAGCTCTGAGTCTATCCAAAAAAGGAATCGGATCGATCAGCTCGGGAGGGATGCAGCCGGTGGTGGTCAATAGCCCCTCCGCAATCATGTCCACAGCAACAACAGGTGGGATTCCTGTTTGCCAGATCGTCGCCTGGAATTCGGTTTTATAAAAAACCTCGTCATGATTCGCGATCGTGTAGACGTAAACTTCTTTTCGCTTGTCATCCTTCCTGCCTTTGACGAGTGCGCCGACGCTGGAGTATCCGTGTATTTTCCCGGCGAGATCAACTGGCTTCGGCATTGACGTTACGACAACATCACGAGGGGAGACACGCACACCCCTGACTTCAATCTCGTCGTCACTGTCCAGCCCCAAATAGCGCAGCACCTTTAATGTGTTTACAAAGTCGGGATGTAGCGCGTATTTGAAGTCGACATATTTGCAGCCTTTGGCACGACCAATCGTTTCCCCCAATGTCGTAGCCTCTTCATGCTCTACGTTATAGCAGTCCAGCCAGCCAATCGGCTCTGGGAACTCAAACTCTTCCTTATTGGCGAAAGGGGAAGGAAAATATTGCTCTCCTTGGTCGGCTGTCCAGTAGTTCGGTTTGGCCAGACACTCCTGGATTGCCGTCTGTGGACTGAAATAGGAGCAAAAGCCGTCGTAATCTACAACCGAATTGTCGCCGTCCCGAATCAGAATGGCATCCACCTCGTCCAGCTGGTCAACAGCGTAGCGGGCGGCAATATTGGAAAAACCCGGATCGCACCCAAGCCCCATGATCCCGAGAATACCAGCAGCGCGGAACTGATCATTCCAGGACAGCTGTTTCCGCAGCCATTGTGGACCGGATGAGGCGGTGTCAATATAATGTGTTTTTGTATTCAAGCAAGCCTTCATCACATCAAAATTGTTTTCTGGCAGCCCGATATGAAGCAGCAAATCAATGTCGCCGAGTATGGCCTGCATGCTAGATACATCGCGGGCATCCACCCGTTTTACCTGAATCTCCACATCTGTTTCCCTGCGCAGCTCTGCAGCTAGCTCCTCCGCGGGACCGATCGAAATATCAGCTAATACCAGCTTTGTTACGTAACGAGATTTGATCAATTCACACGCGCTTACTTGTCCGACTCCACCAACGCCTACGATTGCGACTCTCATAGAGTCCTCCTCCCTGATGGGCAAATCGACTATCTTCGCATTCGGAACAACCATTTTTCCAGAAACAATTCCTTGTGAGCAAGACAATCCATCGCATCAGAAATTTTTGTCACCGTGCTTGCACCATAGCTGCTGTGCTCTGGAGGGCGTAATCTCAATTTCAATTTCATGGATACCTCCTTGGTAAAAAAGAATGTGTGTAGTATCTATGTGTATGATTCGCCCCAGACGTCCCATGCGCAAAGTGCATATGAAAAACATGTAAATGACCTGCTTGATAATAGGCTCATTTTCTCTAATAATAACGATGTATAGATCGCGCTGCGAAGAAAGCTATGCCAAGAAGGAAAAGGGAGAACATCGATGGAAGCGATGACGATTGTGCTGTTTGGTGCAACAGGTGACTTGGCAAAACGAAAAATATTCCCGGCGCTGTTCAACCTGTATGTCGATCATAAGCTGCCGGCCTCTTGTTCAATCGTGGGGGTAGGCAGGAGAAGCTATGCGGATGCTGATTTTTTGCAAAGCGTAGAGCAATCTATCCGCGGGGTGGCACAGAACAGGGAGATTCCTCCCCGTACTATCCGGGCATTTTTGTCTGTCATTCGCTACGTAGCAGTTGACGTGACGAAAAAGGAAGCTTATCAGGCTTTACATGATCTCGTCGCGTTGCGTGAACTGGAAGCAAGTCTTCCGCAAAATCGCTTATTTTATTTGTCTGTAGCTCCAGAGTTATTCGACGTAATTGCCATGAATATTAAAGCGAGCGGGCTTGGAGATACGACAGGCTGGAAAAGACTGATCATTGAGAAACCGTTTGGGCATGATTTGCAATCAGCGGAGTCTTTGAATAACAAGCTATGTGCGTCCTTTACAGAAGAAGAAATCTATCGAATCGATCACTATTTGGGAAAGCCCATGGTGCGCAATCTGGAAGCACTCGAATTTGCAAATCCCATTTTTCAAGCAATCTGGAACAACCAATATATCGCTAACGTTCAAATCACTGCCAACGAAACGGTCGGTGTAGAGGAAAGGGCTAGGTATTACGACCAAGCCGGCGCCCTCCGAGACATGGTGCAAAATCACATGCTGCAGCTGCTGATGATGATTGCCATGCATTTGCCAAATCGCATAAATGCAAAGGAAATTCGCAAGGAAAAGCGAAAAGTGATGGAAGCGCTACGTCCGGTGGCAAAAGAGGAAGTAATGAGTAGCGTCGTTCGTGGGCAGTATCGCACAGGGGAGATTCATGGGCAGCGTGTCATTGGGTACAGGGACGAGCCTGGGGTAGGGGCGCTTTCGATGACGGATACATTTGTCGCTCTGCGGGTTTGGATTGACGACCCACTTTGGTCAGGCGTTCCCTTTTATATACGTACAGGCAAGCGGATGAAAGAAAAATTGACGAAGATTGTGATTGAGTTTAAAAATCCGCTGGACTACCCAGGGCTGCAAGCAACCGCACCGAATCTGCTCATTATCAACATAGATCCAGAGGAAGGCATCTCTTTGCAGGTAAATCAGAAAAATGCAGCTAACAACGGCAAGCTAGAGCCGGTCACCGTTGATTTTTCAGCAGATACGGACAGAGCTCCAGAGGCGTATGAGCTGTTGCTTCATGATGCACTGCAAGGCGACTCGACCTATTTTGCACATTGGCTGGAGGTCAAGCTGGCTTGGATGTGGGTAACGCCGATTTTGGAGGCATTTGCACAAAATCTGCTTCCCCTGCATGCTTATCCGGCGGGTTCATATGGTCCACAGGAGTCCACAGCGTTATTGCAAGAGCATGGGTTTTCGTGGTGGCAGGACGAGGAGCGTAAGGCTGAATCGTTGGGCGCACTCTCCTGATCAGAAAAAAGGTGGCGATGAGAAATGAAGGTCGGCTTAATCGGATTGGGCAAAATGGGCTTGAATCTCGGACAAAACTTGCTGGAGCAGCATCACCAGGTCATCGCATTCGATGTCAATACGTACAATGTTGAACAGCTGGAGCGTTATGGAGCTGTTGGAGCAGCAAGTCTAGTCGGTCTAATAGAAGCATTGGAAGCGCCTAGGGTAGTCTGGATGATGGTTCCACATGAAGTGGTGGATACAGTGCTCGAAGAAATCACGCCCTTGCTATGTGAGGGTGATATTGTCATTGAAGCAGGGAATTCCCACTACAAGGAGTCCATCCGCAGGTATGAGCGGTTAAAAACGTCCGGAATTCGCTACATGGATGCTGGAACTTCGGGCGGCGTAGAAGGGGCACGTCACGGCGCATGCTATATGGTCGGGGGAGACAGGGAAGCATGGGAGCTGGTAGAGCCACTTTTTCGGGATACAGCTGTCGAAAATGGATATCTGTATGCGGGGAAAGCTGGCAGCGGACACTTTCTGAAAATGGTTCATAACGGAATTGAATACGGAATGATGGCGGCGATCGGAGAAGGCTTCGAGGTGTTGGAAAAAAGTGCGTTTGATTACGATTATGAAAAAGTGGCACAAGTATGGAATCACGGCTCAGTCATACGTTCTTGGCTGATGGAGCTGACAGGACGCGCTTTTTCCAAGGATGCTACCCTTGATGGCATCAAAGGAGTCATGCATTCATCAGGGGAAGGAAAATGGACGGTTGAAACCGCATTGGACCTGCAGGTAGCAACACCTGTGATAGCGATGTCGCTGTTGATGCGCTACCGCTCCATGGAGACAGATACGTTCACGGGCAAAGTGGTTGCTGCCTTGCGCAATGAGTTTGGGGGACATGCGTTCGAGAAAAATGAAAAAGCGTAAAGGGGAGTGTTGAGGATGCGATTTGGCGTCATCGGAACAAACTGGATCACCGAAGAGTTTATACATGCAGGCCAAGAGGTAGAAGGCTTTTCGCTGGGAGCTGTTTATTCGCGTAAGATCGACCGTGCCAAAGAATTCGCAGAACAATTTGACGCTCCGCATGCTTTTACAGACATCGATGAAATGGTGGCAAGTAAAGTCATTGACGCCGTCTATATTGCTAGCCCCAACTCCTTTCACGCTGAACAGGCCATCCAATGCATGAATCAGGGAATGCATGTGCTGTGCGAGAAACCGTTTGCCTCCAATATAGTCGAGGTAGAAGCGATGATTCAGGCAGCGAAAAAGAATGATGTGCTACTCATGGAGGCAGTGAAATCAACGCTTGCGCCTAATTTTTTCGCCATACAGGAGAATCTGTACAAGCTGGGGAAAATCCGCCGCTATGCTGCGAGCAACTGTCAGTATTCATCACGCTATGATGCTTATAAGGAAGGGACGGTTCTTCGTGCTTTTGATCCGTTTTTTTCTAACGGGGCGCTGATGGACATCGGTATTTACTGTCTCTATCCATTGGTCGTTTTGTTTGGCAAACCAACCAGAATCAAAGCCGAGGGGATTTTGCTCGAATCAGGAGTAGATGGAGAAGGAAGCATCCTGCTGAAGTATGCGGAGCATGATGCCGTGATCAGCTATTCCAAGATTACGACTTCCTACCTTCCCGCAGAAATACAGGGCGAAGAAGCCACTATGGTGATCGATAAAATCAATCATCCGCAAAAGGTGGAAATTCATTATCGGGATGGCCGAATCGAAGACGTAACGAGAGCGCAAACACCGAAAACCATGCATTATGAAATCAGAGAGTTCATTCGTTTGCTCCAAGCAGGTAAGAAGGAATCAGCGACAAATTCTCACGCTGCCTCACGAGCTACGATGCAGATCATGGACGAAGCAAGAAGACAGATTGGACTTGTTTTTCCAGCAGACCAGCAGGGAGGGAATCAGGGATGAAAATGTACGATGTAACCGGGGCGATTTTCGAAGGGATGACGGTTTACAAAAACAAGCCAGAAAAGCAACCGAGCTTCAAAACGGTCACGAATGGCTACGTAACAGAATCGAGAATCGAGCTGGATGTTCATACGGGTACGCATGTAGATGCCCCTCTTCACATGGTGACGAATGGAGAAACAATGGAGAGTATTCCGCTAGACAAACTGGTCGGAATGTGCAAGGTATTAGACCTCACTCATCTGGAAGAACAAATCACACGGGCAGATCTGGAGCAGCTTGAGCTTCAGAAAAATGACTTCGTTTTGTTTAAAACGAAAAATTCGTTTGAGGAGGCTTTTTCCTTTACGTTCGTGTACTTGGCAGAAGACGGAGCGGATTATCTCGTGCAATTGGGAGTACGCGGGATCGGGACTGATGCACTGGGGATTGAACGAAATCAGGAAGGTCATCCCACACACAAGAAACTGTTTGCCGGAAATGTAATCGTTATGGAAGGATTACGATTGCAGGAGGTACCCCAAGGGGAGTATTTTATGGTAGCAGCTCCCCTCAAGCTCATCGGTACAGATGCTGCTCCAGCAAGAGTGCTACTGTTTGAAGAAATAACTGTTTAATCCAGAAAAAATGAAACAAAGAAACCAGTCCAATCGTAGTGTTTCGGGCTGGTTTCTGCTTTGTCTCGGATCTACTAGTGGATGTCTATTTCTTTTGATATCTGGATGAGTCTTCTGATTCCTTCCCTCATTTGTTGGTCATTCAAATACGAGTAGCTCATGCGTATCCAAGAAGTGAATTCTCGGAGCGGATCACAGATGGAGCCAGGAACAAATGTAATGGATTGCTCGATGGACTTCTTGAGGAGAAGATCCATGGGGGTTGACTCAGGCAGCTTTATCCATAAATTAAAGCCACCAGTCGGGCTGGACCATTCCCAGCCAGTAACAGACAATTCTTCTTCCATGATATCTTTACGCAGGGCGAGAGCAGTCCGCAGCTTCGCCAAATGCTGCTGCATCCGTTCGGAAAAGAAGTAATGCAAGAAAATCTTTTGATTAAGCAGCGGCGCTCCACTGTCAGACAGTGATTTCGCCTTGATGAGATAGTCCATGAAAGCAGGGCGACAAGCAACAGCAGCAATACTCAGACCGGGAGCTACGTACTTGCTGAAGCTACGGATATAAATGACGAATCCTGCCGTGTCATAGGAAAAAAACGGAGGGGGAGGCTCCTCATCAAAATAAATATCGCGGCCAGGGTCATCCTCGATCAAAAGACAGTGATACTTTTCAGCCAGCTCGACTAATCTCTTGCGTTGCTCTGCCGGTACAACATAACCCGTAGGATTGTGAAAGGTAGGGTTGAGGTAAAAAAGTCGCGGCTTATATTGCTGCATGATATTCTCAACCTGCTCCAAGTCGTAGCCGTTTTGCTGAATCTCGACTGGAATCGTAGTAGCGCCTTGGCGCCTGAATACATCAATGGCTGGACTGTAAGTAGGTCTTTCCAGTAGGACGACATCTCTATTTTTAACCAGGACTCTTGCAACCAAATCGATCGCTTCCTGAGAGCCGGATGTAATCAGTAGCTCATTGGGGGAGAGAAAGAAGTGATTACGTATGGTAAAATAGCGGCAAAGAGCCTCGCGCAGTTCCAGGTCTCCCTGAGTCGTAGAATAAGTACCGATCACCTTTGGATACAAATCAAATACTTTTTTGATATACTCTGAAAAATAGAGATTAGGCAGCAGGTTCGGATCAAGCAAGGCTTTGGAAAATTGATAGGTTGCCTGTACTTGATGAATTTCAGAGAGATGGCTCTTGTGAACGTAAGCAGAAACGATAGGATCATTTGGCGAAGCTGCCTGTAGCATACAGTTTGGCAAAACGTAATAGCCAGATTTATCTTTAACAGACACATGCTGATTTTGCTTGAGCAATTGGTAAGCCTTAAAAACCGTGAGCCGATGTACGTTTAATTCAGTAGCCAATGCTCGTACGGAGGGAAGCTTTTCGTTTGCTGTCCATTCGCCGCGCCGAATTCGTTCGAGTACGTAATCATAAACCTGCTCGAACAGCTTATCTGACAAAGCGCCAGATGAAACCTCCCTTTTCATATACGCCCACCCTCCTTTCCACTAGTATAGCTGACTCCATCTACAATCTGTTCTGTTATATTTTATCTGTTCTATTCCTTCCCCCTTATGATGGTCAAAAGGAGGAGTAGAAAATGATACTGTTTAATTACATCGTGATGTGTCTAATCTTCGGGACCACTTTTTTGGCAATCAAAATCGGGATTGATGCTGGAGCACCACCTTTTTTCTCAGCGGGTGTTCGGTTTTTTCTTGCGGGTGTGATCCTATTTTCCATCATGGTGTGGAAAAGAAAAGCTAGCATAGCGCTGCTATTTAAAAAAGAGATGTTTTTAACTGGCTTTGCTTTGACATTCGGGGTTTTTGCGACTTTGTATTGGGCAGAGCAGTATTTGAGCTCAGGAATCGCAGCGGTACTGTCAGCAACAGCTCCACTCATGATTTTGCTGCTTCAAACCACGATTACAAGGCAAAGTCTTCCTACCGTAGCTTGGATCGGCTGCTTGGTAGGGTTTGCGGGTGTGCTTTTGATGCTCTTGCCTGGGCTTACCGTCACATCCAGTACAGTCTGGCTGCTTGGATGTGTCGTTGTCCTTTTTGGCCAAGTTTTTTATTCTGCTGGTACTGTATATTCACGTCGTGTAATTCAGCGATTTCAAGATAGTTCGCCTATTGCTTTGAACGCAGCCCAGATGATGTACGGTGGAGCGCTGCTGCTTATTTTGTCGCTGTTCACAGAGAAAGTGGACATCCAATCGATGGTCACGCCAGCTGCAATCGTCTCCCTGTTTTATTTAATCATCGTTGGCTCGATGATGGGACATACGATCTTCTACTGGCTCGTAGCGAAAACGAATCCTGTTTTCCCTGCAACGTGGCTCTACATCTCGCCATTAATTGCTCTTACCTTGGGGGTCATTTTGTATCATGAGCCATTATCAATATTGTCATTGGCAGGAGGAATCACGATTATAGGCGGAATTATTTTGATCAACATAAATAGCTTGAAGCAGTTGTTGGAAAAAAAGCCAAGCATGTTGGGGAAAGTAAGCCATCACCGGTGAAAAAGGAAGAGGGAAGTCAATGAAGGAAAGGGTGATCCGGCTCCCTTGTCAAGGACACTTAAAAAAAGAGTAAGATTCACACATTTAGGAAGCGGACAAAAGATGATTC
>NZ_CANMZW010000045.1 GCF_947502445.1 uncultured Brevibacillus sp. | reverse complement strand
CACGGTAAATAATTTAGGGGTCGGCAAGTGGTACATTTTTAATTGCCATTTGCTACATTTCCTACTTGCCAAAAACATTACTTTCGCTTTCTCTTGGGGCATCCCGAAAAAGAGGGCTTTTATTATTTTGGCTTCATCTTATGCCTTGAAAAAGAGTGATGCTGATTTTTAGCCTAAAAACGAAAGTGAGGTGCTTAATTTGGCGAAACCAAAAGTGAAAACCGAGCAGATACATAATAGGGATGTTTCTACCTCAGAATTGGCTATGATAGTCGGTAAATCACCGCAATGGATACATCAATTAACACGAGAAAATGTATTGGTACAAGTAAGTCGAGGCAAATACGCTCTTGGAGATGCAGTCCACGGGTACATGAGGCACATAGAGGGCGAATCTACTGATGGGAAAATCAGCTACCGGGACGATAAAGAGGAACACGAGAGGATCAAAATGAGATTGTACAGTTTGATCTTGAGGAAATGCGCTGCAATCTGTATACAATCCAAGATGTTTAAGAGGGCTTGATCGTATCTCATTGAAGAATTTCGTAAACGCCTTATTTCATTACCGCCACGTATGACGATCCTTACTGACGAAATAATGATTGCATTAAAGATGCTGGTGCAGTATACCCCGTGAAAGAGGGAACCAAAGCGGGAAAACAATCTATTCTGCATCAAAGGACCGGGCCGGGCCCGGTAGAGTGCAGATGTCAACTACTGAGTTTGTAAACGGCAAGCTGGTCCCCGTTAATGCCGACTTCCGCGCATACCTTACGGGGACGGAATCGATTGCCGATCACTCAGCCCTGATCCTCACCAGCACGCGGGACCAGCCAAAGGGAGCTGTGGACAGCAAACAAAAGCAGACAAGCAGGTTCAGGATGTCGCACACTATGCAGCCAATGCACTTTTTGGGATGCGGCGGGATACCAAGGTAGTATAATTATGACGTGTCAGTGTTATCTGGCACGTCATAATCTTTTACCTAGAAAAAGATCGTATGTTCCGTTTTCACACGTAGTAAATGCTATATAACAAGTCCATTCTTCATTTAAGGAACTTTTATCTTAGCATTCCACGCCTAGTTCTTCATGTCTAATGTTATCTTGAACATCTGAGAACGATTGACAAATATCATTAACAAGCAACATCATTACTTTAGCTATTATTAATCGTTCATATGAAGGATATATGTTTAATAGGCATGTAGTAATTTGGGTCAAAGACAGACTTGTATTTTGCCCAGGGTCAGCAAGTCCATAATTTGATGCTCCAGCCAATAATAGTTTACCTTTTTGTATTACTCCTAACGAACTATTGCTGGCTTTCGGTCCTAAATGTACGAAATTACATGCGAGCTTATAGTATGGCCTCAAATGGTCTAATTGGATACTCTCTTCTATGCCTTTAAAATTCCTATCTTTTTTAGGGAGAACATTCTTTGCCCAACCGTAAGGTTTTTCATAATCAGAACCATATTTTGTAACTAACATATTTTTTAATTCAGTTATTTCATCGATTTCTTCTTGTGTTAACGCTTCATAGCCTAAACGGGGGGCATGTCGAATATATTCTAACATCTCGTGATAACACTCAATATACTCATATTCTAAATACATTTTTGCAACTTCATTGCTATTTTGACTAATAAAGATAGCCAACACTGATAACTCGTGAAGAGTTCGCCATCGGGTCATAGCTCCATCTGCAAACCCCCCTCTCAATAAACATAATACTTCATAAGATATTTGACATGCCCGAGCATGGATTTTCACAAGTACATCAAATACTACATTCTTTTCATCTGTAGCTTTGACAAGACAAGTTTTAAAACACGATTCGCCACTTTCGCTGGAAATAACAATTAATGTTTCAAGCAAATTAATTGGCTTTGACCATCTTCGATGAAGTCTTGCCTCAAATTCAATTCTTTGTAATCTATGCTCTTCCAGCATTTCCATAGAACTGTCTTTCAGTGTCCCTAATACCAGTGCAGCCGATTCTGGAAGGGTAGCCTTAATTACTTTGCTGACTATTGAGTTCATTTCTTCTTCATTTAGGTTTATATTTGGATTTTCTTGAATAACGGAATATATTATTTGAAGAAACCAATCTTGTTCCATCGTTATACAATCCTCCGCTTGCTTTTTATTATTTGTAAAAGCGAAAAATAATTTACGCTGAACAATTTAGCTATTTGAATATTGGAGAATCTCATCCTATAGCGGTTCTGAATGACAATATTCTAATTGAACAGTTATTTTATCAAAGCGAAGGTAGTCCAGTTGCATACCTTGTTGTAAGCAAACTTTCTCAGATTCCTCAGTCATCCCCAGCCACGAGGCATTTTCAGCCCGGCACGGTGGACGACCTGACTGTTTCAAGGTGGTCCTGGCAGCAATCCTCTTTATAAAACTCGATTTTCTCAATCCGAATTTCACCTTTAGCACCAACCCTTTTCCACATTGTACCACTCATCTGTTTTTATAGAATATGTATTTGTATGTTCGCGTGTTGTTCACATACAACAGGAACGAGTGTTCTTAAAAAGATGGTTAACGTGGAGACAATCCAAGCAGTGTTTGATGGCCAACTCAAAGCTGTTCTGGTTTTACCCCCCACAGCATCTCAAAGCTATAAGCAAGATCCACACAGGCGGGAGTCCTGGATGCGCCCAATGAGTTTACTGTATGAACATCACGATGAGCAAGTCATGACCCCGTTACCACTGGTTGATTCAGACGCCTTGGCTGAAATGAATGTCATTATTTACGACTCGGTGTGAAAAGACTATGCGATCAATGTTAGTTGGAACGAGAACTGTATTCGTAGAGAATGGGGCGTAGTCAAAGACATTAACCAGGATGACCATAAATTTAAACTTATTTGTGTTGATGGCGTATGGTGGGTGCCAATGAAAAAATGCTGCAGGTTGAGCGGGTGTATTAGACAATGAGTTAACCTGACCAATGGCGAGAAATCCTGCATGAAACGATCCTATACGGCATGCTTTTTAAGGTGCTAGCTCTGGATGCACAAAGTCTAAATCAAGATCAACTTAAATTATCGTACCGCCCGATGTTCGATAGGGTATCGATGTGGGCTGAGAGGAAGCATCACGAATATCGGAGCCAGTATGGGAGGATGGGTGGGAAAATTCATGTTCAGAAGACAACTGATGGTATTCTATACGCTGTAATTGTAACTGTCCATGGCCGACAAGAAGAAAGCATCTACAACGTGTCGCACTTAAAAGCAGAATGTCAGGTAACTTAATGACTATTTATACAATGCCAAGCAGCACGCGAACAGGCACGCATAGTATGTACCGAGAGATTGCTGAAGCAAACATTCCGCATTTTCATTAGAGCTGCGTTCAAAAGATGATGCAGTCGATGGTAGTAGCTTGTGCTGATTGAGCTATAGAAAATTTGTCTAGTAAACTCTTATTCTGAATTAATTGCATTGTGAAAAATTGTAATATACAATTACTCCCAAAATGTTTTAGATAAAGGGGGATGTTTCGTGAAAAAAGTCAAACTCGCTATGATTACTGGAGCGCTATTGGGCTCTCTCCTGTATGGTTGCAGTGCTAATTCGACGACATCAACAGATCAAGCAACAGTTAGTCAACAACAGGAAGAGGAAACTAAAGCTGCGATTCAAGATTTTAATACATATTTGGAAGGCAGCTTTATAGGAACATCCTGGTACGCAAATATTAAGGCTGTGGATATGACAAAGACTGATGACAAATTCAAAGTAACAGTCACAACAGACTTAACGAATGATGCAACCGGAACAGAAAAAGGCGATAAAATAATTGGTACAGTTCTTGGGTGGGGAAATGCACAAGATAGTAAGTACAAGGTATCAGAGGTTATTGTTAAAGGCTCCAGCGGTGTAAGTATTTCTCAAAAACTAAATCCTTTATAAGTTATAACCCGCCTCGATAATAAGGGGCGGGTTGTTCTTGCTACACTGACCGATGAAGATAGCCAGCGGATTTATAAGGACGGGATAATAGACGTAAAAGCTTAGGATTTTTCACTAATTGCCCTTAGTATATAAATGGTTTTTAGTTGGTACGACCTCATTTGTAGATTCATTAATTAGCTCCCGTCAAATCCTAAATAATGGTTTATAATATGTAAGTCTAATTAAGCGCATTGAAACGGCTTGGAAGGAGCAGTTAAGATGAGGTGTTGTGTAAATTGCTTTAGTGATCTCTACTTAATTATTAAAATTTCTGAAGCGAATGAAGTTGGAGATTGTGACTATTGTGAGAGTCAAAATCTTCACACCGTTGATGTTGGTATGCTTACAGAACATTTTGAGAAACTAATGGGATATTACGAATTTATTGCTCCAGGCGAACATTATATACCAGAAATACACAGTGATCCAACGGAATATGGGGAAATGCTCATAAACTTAATTAATGAAGACTGGGACATTTTCTCAAGAGAAATTGAGGGGTCTGGGACTGATGGATGTTTACTTTTTGACATATTGAGTAGTAACACTAGTGATATAAATTTAGATTCTACAGCTCTTTACTCACGTATTACAGATGCATTTTCCTTCAGTCATCCATTAGAAGACTGGGAAGGGTACTGGGAGAACTTTAAAAAGGAACTAAAACATAACAATAGATTTTTTCCTCAATTTAAAAGTGAAGTTTTTGATGAAACTTTTAATGATGTGATAAACAGACGAAAAATGTATATTGCAAAAAATTTTAAAGTTTATCGCGCAAGAATGGGTGTGCAGAAAAGGGAAGATATGCTAGCTCCCCCGGTTGAAAAGGCTACAGCTGGAAGGGCAAATCCACGTGGTATCAGTTATTTGTACTGTGCAAAAGATGAAAAAACTAGTATAGCAGAAATTAGACCGTGGAAGGGTGCGACTGTAACTGTTGCAGAAATGAGTCTGTTAAGAGAACTAACATTGATAAATTTAACTGGAAACATAACCTCACCTTTCATTTACGAGTCTCATAATAAATTGTTAGTAGTTGTTAAGTTATTAAAACATTTTTCAAACGATCTAAGTAAACCTGTAGACCCAAGCAAATCTGAAATAGAATATCTACCTACTCAATATTTAACTGAATTAATTAAGTCAAAAGGTTTCGATGGTATTTATTTTAAAAGTGCTATGGGTCCTGAAAATAACATAGTTATTTTTGATGAGACAACAGTCGAAATAATTGATGTTCATAGGTTTTCTGTTGATGATATTGCTTACTGTTATTCTAAAAAAGAAAATTCTTAAGATAGATGTGTTTATTTCGATAGTAAAATGGATATTCGTTTTATTTTATTGGAGGAAATGATGTGGCTAAGTCATCAACAACAAAAAGACCTACACGGGATGAGTCTGAATTAGAAGACTTAGGGAAACAGCTCATAGAAGAAAAAGATGACGGGGACAATTGATCGTTGACTGTATGCTGGGTGCCTGACAATGTTCGTGAACGGATAACTGTACTGGACTCGGGTACTAGACTCGTTCACGTTTTAACCGGCAAAAAAATAAGGAAAATTCCTTTCCTAGAGATCATGAAGGTTAGCTACGAATAGTTTCAGTAAGAGGTGGCTGTGATGGAACAGAGCTAGCTGATAATTTTGGCATCTATCGGTTGAATACATAAAAGAAGAACTACCCGAAGTGGTATCTGCGAATGTAAGATATTCGCTTATTTTTGGGTTGGTTCTTCGATATATTGACAGCTAAGAATATGTTAAATGCAAAAGAGACAGCCAAGGTCCTACAGAATAAGGATTGTGAAAGAAATGTTAGACCGGGGAGAGATTTATGTGGTTTGGTATTATCTCGGCAATATAAGTATCTTTAGTATCGAGGAGGCAGGCTTTGGAATGAGGGGCAGAAGACGGAAAAACCACAAACTTTCAAAATATAGAAGATCGTAATGGAAAAATATTGATATGAGTATTTCAATAATAGATAATTAAGGTAAAAATTATTTAAGGTGATAAAATGGCGGAAAAAAACAGACAACATTATGTTCCAAAGTTTTATTTAAGAAATTTTTCAGATAGTGTAAAGGCAATAGATACCTATAATATTACCAACTCGAAATATATACCGAATGCTTCCATAAAAGATATGTGTCAAAAGCACAATTTTTATGGAGCGGATAAAAAAATGGAGAACTTCTTAAATGAAGAAATAGAAGCAAAAGCATCTTCGATCATTAGGAGAATTCTTGATACGAATGAATTTCCGAATAATATGGAAGATTATTTGCATCTGGTTATGTTTTTACTTGTTAGTGAAGCAAGGAATTTGAAACATGCCGACTCAACTAATAACATGGCAGATTATGTGGCAAAAACTATAATGAAAGAACACCCTGATTTTAAAAATTTTGATTTAGAAGAGTTTAAAATTGAGTTGAATGAACCAGCTAATCACAGTATTGAAGCAGCCATAGAGGGTGTACGTTTTGTACATGATCTCGTGCCACTTCTGATTGTAGAACAAACTGGAGCAAGAAGATTTATTACGTCAGATAATCCTTTAATACGGTACAATTCTTTTTACATTACTAAACGATATCCGGGAGGATTTGGTTATATTAATAGGGGGATGCAATTCTTTTTCCCTATATCATCTCAAAAATGTATATTGCTTTATGACAGTTTAGCCTATGAAATTCCAGAAGCAAAAGATGGAGTATTAACTTTACGAAAAGCAAGAGATGTCGATCAATTAAATGAATTTTTTTATTTTAACGCATATAATAATGTGTTTTTTAACCAAAAAACTAAAAAAGAATATATTGAAGGAATTCATTTTAGGAATAGTCGAACACCAAAGATTAAAGAATTAGAACGAGAAATTTCTTCCTTCAAGTCGGTTGACTCAGATGGAAAACTCATTCATTTTAGTCAAAATAAAATATCTAAGAGAGTAAACTTTTCATGGATTAAAATCTCCAAATATGCTAATGACTTGAAAATTCCATCCCACATGGGTGGAATAAATAGAACGGAAAACCATTTTATTAGGGAATTTTTACAAAAAGAAAAGATTATGTTTGAGAAAAATCATCCCTCATTTAAAGAAAGATACTATAGAGCAGATAAAAGTCAAGGTTAAAATGTGGAACTGGACAAAAAGCGGCGTGCTTCGTTCGCAAGTATTCGTTTATTTTATTCTTTCAACATAGAGTAGAGTCATAAAATAGATGTGGCACCCTCTTTTATAGGGGGTGCCTCATTCTGTTATTTGGTATATTCCATAGCTTCAAAGGATTGAATCTTGCTGAATGCTAAATAATCCTTTCGAGCTGTAAAAGGGCCTTTGTTAAAGTCTTTTTCAAACATGTACGTTTCTTTTCCTCGACCATCAGCTCGGTTGTTGTACCATTCAATGAAGCTATCTACTTCTGATGAAGTTAACTCAAACTCTTTTTCGAGGCCACTGATCATCTTGATAACGAGGAGAGCATTGTTGTTAGATGGCTCAGGTTCAGGTTCTGGTGCTTTTACCTTTTCCATGAGTTCCATTTCACCAATTACAGCTACACCTTTGCCATCCCCAGGGATATCAGTAATGTATATGCGGTACTTATGATACGGAATTGAGTTTTCAAAGAAAAATTCTCTTTTGTCCCCAGGAGGCCAATCAGAAACATTTGATCGAGAATCCAACGTTACCCAAGTAGAACTTGTCGTGTCGTAACCTTGAAGCTCCCAGCTTCTAGGCATGTAAGGGAACTTGAGTATAGTCCCTTGTTTTTCAGCTTTTAATGTATATTTAGAAATGACTTTAGGAGTGCCAAATTCATGGGAAAGCCAGTGAGGTAAACTTGTCGGTGCTGCAGCCCAACCAATTACTTCGCTTGAAGCATCATTAAAAGCTTTGTAAGCTGGATAGTCAGTAGAGTATTCGGAATCAGCACTTACAATGCCACTTGGATTAGTGTAGTCAATCATTGTTGGGACAAGATCCTCAGAATAGAGTTCATTTGCATGAGAAATCACTTGACCAGAATGTATAAAACAAACTGCTAATGCTAGACCTAGTACTGACTTAATTAAAGTATTTTTGAAGTTCATGATTTCCTCCTCAAACTGTAAAAACTGGATATTCGACCTATTTCCACTTGAAATATAATACAATTATCTCAAACTTGCAAAACAGATAAAGGTATATAATACAAAAATATGAATATATTGGATGTCTTGTTTTCAGTTTTGTATTTTAGCAGACCCGTCCCTATATTAAAATTGGTTACGATGGATACAATTATCAGCGTTAGCACATAATAAAAATACACCAAGAACCCCTAACTCAACGTCACGCCCTCGCTTTTGCGGGGGCACTTTTTTGGATGCGTTCAGGTATGGAAGAAGTTTAGATTGCTCAAAAGCCTGGACGGTCAATGCGGATATCGAAACGAGTTTTACTGAAGTGGTTAAAGGGACAATAATGTGTTGGGAATGGGGACAAAAACCGTCAACAACCCTAAAAAAACACCTGTACAGAACAATATGCGAACACTGAAATTGCTATTAAAAAAGCGAATTAGTTTCCCTATACGCTCATGAGTTCCAGCAAATCCTTATAGATTACTGGGAGACGAACAGAGGAAACTAGTCAGCTAGGGATCGGGAGAAGTCGCCCGGTCCTTCGTATGTCTTTCCGCTCCCGCCGTAGTGTTCAAACGTCAAGAGCATTCGCTTCTTGTTGCCCATTTTTTGCCCATGTAAAATGAAAAAATTAGCGAGAAAATAGAGTAAACCATATTAATCGAATCGCTCTTAAACCGCATAAATAAAGGGAAAATGGGATTTTATGAAAATGTGTTGAAATCCAAGATAATGAAAAAATAATCAAGTTTGAGATGGAGGGAAGCATCGGGTAGGAAGCTATAAAACGTTGTTGCATCAACGTTTTATAAGTGGAATACGAGGTAAGAAAAAATAATCGTGCCGGTTTCGTGCCGATTCAAATTTTTCTTTTGGTGTAGGAGGCGAACTTTTTAAGTTCGTCTTCTTCAATTTCTTCGGTGATGGACAGATATGTGTCGGTGGCAGTTTTGATTGTCTTATGTCGGTAAGTCGCTTGGATACATATACTAGACTGGCACCAGACTCGAGCAAAAGGACGGCGTGCCTGTGTTCTTAGACTAATGCCCTCCTATGGATTCTGAGTCCGGGGAGGGCATTTTTTGTTTGTAAATACTTATTCACTAGGTTCAATGGATTTCTTCGGCCTTCAATCATTTGTGAACAAAATTTGAAATTAATAGTTTCTTCTTTACTTTATGTAAATTAATAATAATATAAAATCATATTAATATTACATATTTTAGTATATAGTGATAATAAACGAAAATGCTAATTTGGAATCTCAGACAATTTACAATCCGACAGCAGGTGCTACAATTAAAATTAAATCAGAAGCTTTTTGGGATACACTGAAAGCTGAACAGGCATATACAGCTGAATATAACTATTACTACATCACACTTTATTCTGGCTCATACTCCAAGAAAATAAAGTATGAAATTGGTGAAGAGCAAATAGGAACATTCACTAATGTTCCAAAAGGAGACTTTTATTTTTATATGTCAAAACCACAAATTACCTGGTCTGATGATAAGATAGACGGCGATATTAGCGGATCTGGAAAAGTGTACAAATAGAAATCTAACTTTTTGGGACAAGCTTTATTATGAGCTTGTCCCGGTTATTCTACAACGCAGGGGAGGGAGTGGTAAAATGAAAAAACAACAATATATATTTACATTTGTTATTTTTTTTATTTATTTGGCAGCTGTTTTTTATGTTACTATTTTTTCAAAACACCCTTATATTAGTGAATCAGGAGAATACAGATACAACCTGAATTTAAATTTTATCGAGTTTCTTATTCACAATCAATTTGAATCACTCACATTTAAATTAAAAAATATTGGTGGTAATTTTGTGATGTTCATTCCTCTTGGGTTTCTTGTGCCAATATTAATTAACAAAAGTGTACATAGTATTAAAATAAGCAAAATCTGGATAACGACGTTTATTGGAGCTCTTTTGTCTCTAGTGATAGAGCTTATTCAATTGTTCACGTACTATGGGATTTTTGATATCAATGACATTGTGTTAAACGTATTGGGAACTACAGGAGGATTTTTGCTTTTGTATTCTTGTAAATTAATATTTGCAACCTCGACTCGTTCTTGAATGGTGGATGAAAACGATGTAAAAAATTTGGCTAGCACGTCTTATTCATTACTTAGATCAATTCAGAAGTTGCAAACTCTGACCCACTCAAGGGCAAAAAGTTCAAGCAAGTTCCAAGTAATTAAAAGGCACAGTATTCATAGTGTTTTATCCCAACGAAATATTAGGAACCAGGATAAAGGAAAGCTCAATAGACCTTGAGTGTATTATTTTTTAAACAAAAAGCCACGATTAGTATTATCGCCAACGACAATGGCGGCTGACTTCTTCCCGCGTGTCCACTCTTTCATCGCTCACATTGAGAGTAAGTATCCGCGATTTGAAGAGCTTCTGTTCTCAAAAGAGAAGGAATTGATCGATCGCTATGAGTTTTTACAGCTCGGATTCGGAATGGATTTGCTATGATCGGAGGAAAACAAGCGTGGGCGTGGCTAGTAATAAGAATGTACAGATATTTGCGGGAGCAGGCATGAAAAGCGAAACAAACAGAAAATAAGGTGTAAATGGCTATGTCTTCCTTCGATTACTTCCGAGGGAGGGCTTTTTTTACGCTGCTTGATCGTGCGACAGAAAAAATAATTCATGGAGTGTCAGTGATACCTGGCACGTTATTTTATTTTCATAAAACGCGAAGAATGTACGTTTCGAGTGATATACAACATAAATTGCATTAAGATGCAAAGAAAAAATGTCATCTATAAAATATATTTTTTAATCAGCACAAATCGACAAAATATTACCAATTTATATGTTACCATTTTTTAGGAAGTTAAAAATGTACTTGGAATAAGGTAGAACAAATTAATTCCCTGTAGATCTTGTTATCCAAAGTACGAAAAGGAGAGAACTTTATGCAAAAGAAAAAACATATTTTAGTAGTATCTTCTTTGACCACTGCTTTACTATTCAATGTATTGACACCTGTCATGGCAAGTGGTGTAAACCCTTCGATAGATAGGGGACCTCTGAATGAATCTTTATACAAATTGGAAAAGAGTATTGATGCTGCTGATGAGGCAGAACTAGCAAAAAAAGTGTTCAACAGTCTTTCTCCTGAAGCTCAGCAAGAATTTTTGGATTTTATGGTAGAACAAAGTAAAGCTGGAGATACACGTTTAATGGATTATCACGAGCAAATGATTGGTAAAGTTGAGATAGCCAACAATAAAAAAGGTAAAAATGTAACCAAGAGAGTAGCCGCGGTGAAGGCTGCTAATCCATTGGATATCTTGTCTACTAAACTTGATAGATTGAACTTGCCTCGACCAGTTTACTATTCATTTATGGCAGTAGGTGGAGGGATTGTAGCTGCTGCAGCAGATGGTCCACTGCCTATCGGAGATATCATTGGAGTATTGATTGCAGTTGGTGCTGGAGCAGTTGTCGGATATTATTGGGATGATATTGAACCAAAGTTTGATAGAATAGTTGCAGCATTTGAAGCTTCATTTAGTGCGATGGCTGACGAAATTGTAGAAGCTTTTAACTATTTGTATGCAAAAGGAATAATCTACTATTATGATATCCCTAAAAGGCTGTTAAATGATGATGGGGACGGTGTTGATTTAGGCCAGTTTGATAAGAGAGTTGATGGAAATACGAGAGAGAATGAAAAAACCGGTTGGAGTATTCAAAAAGATAGGGGCAATAAACCGCATGGTGGAAGTGCATGGAAACTTCGAGATAGTAAAGGGAAACGCAAGGCAACACTAGATGATACAGGTAAAATCCTTCGTGATTAAGAAAGAGGAGGGTGTTTGGTGGAAATTACTAAGATAGTTGAGGGGTTATGGGGAAGCAAATGGTCTCCTTCTGTGGATCTGGAACCAGATAATATGTGTGCAACTTCTCTCCTGGAACATAGCCACCTTGTAGCTGATCGCTTCCCTGAAAATAGCTTTTATCTGGATAGATTCCCATTGCAAATAAAAGATCAATCGGCTTTTGAAAAAGTGAACATTTTTTTTGACAAGACGGATGATTTTCCAGATCTACTCCCTTTATACTTAAGAGAAGAAGAGAAATTTAAACAAGTACTCCGTAAGCTTTGGGTGTACAATTCTGTTTGGATCGAAACATCATTGCCTAGCGTAAACGAGGAGATAGTAGTAGATACGCTAAATAGTGATAGCCAAAAAATAAGGCTGAAAGAAATTCATTCACAGTTAAAAGCATCTGGAAGCAAGAGTATGAAATTAGCGAACCTGCATGATTTTGAAATATTTGTCGAGCTGGGGCTCAGGGAGAAAGTTTCAACTGTGTTTATCTTTGAAGATATGAAGATTTGTGTATGGTCAAATTTTGATTTTTCTTTACCCTTGTATTCCAAAGATGAAAAATACACGCAGTTACTCCAAAAGATTTGTACCACAGAGGGAATATTTTTACGCTCTTTGAATGATTGATGACTGATGATGGAAGAGAGCGGATAAAATGAGCAGAATGGTAATGTAGCAGGTAATTAAAACCACTCAGGATTAACTGAGTGGTTTTTTATGGCATGCATACATGGGAAAAGGAAGTCCCTTTTCTCCCTTCCGGGTGCAAAAACCGAGTTGGGTAGTACCTGTGAAATGTGGGGCGTGGTAAAATGGATCGATCAAAATGGCAGGAGAATAAAACTGGTTAGCGATGAGGATGTCCAATGGGTTCCAATGGACGCAATTGTTGAGGTCAGATAAGAAATTTAATAACTGCATCTAAGATTAT
This sequence comes from uncultured Brevibacillus sp., assembly GCF_947502445.1. GTDB lineage: Bacteria > Bacillota > Bacilli > Brevibacillales > Brevibacillaceae > Brevibacillus. Next base: position 34,473 of record NZ_CANMZW010000045.1, on the reverse strand, counting down.
GCTCAGTTATTGATTCTTGTTTAATTATTGGCGTTGTTTGAATTACTCTAACTTTAAGTCCCCAACTTCTTTCTAATGGCAAAAGTGAAAGCGGCTTGTGTGAGCGGCAGGCTTAACTTTATATAAAAACAACCGCGAAGCTATCTCCTTAAATGTTTCTAATAACTCTAATTATATTAGTATTGTAAATAGACTAGGTGGAGAAGCTGGATTCTCGGCTGTTGTTGAAATTGCGAAAATGTACGGACTTCCTACAGACTCACTTTTATCTGATTTACAAGCTTCTATTAGTGGAAAAGGACCCGTTTCAAAGAAATATGGCTCCTATAATGTTAGTATTCAGAAACAGGGGGCTGCCCAATCCATCCGGTATGAAAATAACCCAAACAAATAATATCTAACACTTTAACCATCGCCAGAAATTCCGCTTCCGTTACAGGTCTATCAGGTTTGAAAGTACCATCTGGGTAACCTGACGTAATGCTGTTTTCTACGGCCCATTCAATAGATGCTTTTCCCCAATGTTTTGCAATATCCTTGAATGAGGAAGCAGAAACAATTTGAGTAGTGCTAGAGAATATTAACACCCATACCAAAACAAAGCTCAGTCTTTTCATTTGCTCCCTCGAAATAGTAAAAAATTTATACTCTTCTTCCAATATATCACAATAGATGTTCACTAGGTCTAAGATCCAAACTTACTTCTTATCGTAAATGTCCACATGAGAAGGTACCCGTATTCTTTCAAGGGTACGATAGTAATCAAAAGTTCCCGTATGAATCGTCAGCAAAACCATAAGCAAAGAACCCTCCTTTTATCTCGAATAGGCGGGTTTCTTCATTAAAGGTATCTGTCCAGGTGATACAATTGGAAGATTCCTCGAATTTTGTTCTGGTTGGGAAATTAACGTGCCGATTTCATGCCGATTCAAGATGAAAAACAATGAATCGGCATGAGGGGTCAATCTATATAGAATGGCGCAAATCAAAGTTATTCATATTGCGATACAGGCCTGTGCGATCCATCAGTATTCAAGTTTGAAATGGAAGGTTCGATTGGTTAAACCTTTACTCCTCAGTCTTCTATATAACGTGTAAATACGTGTCTGCTGCGACTTTGACGCTTGCTTGTCCGAGTCACTCAGACACGTATTTTTTTGCATCCGCTTCTAAAAGGTGAACTACGTGGGATTGTCTGTGTGCATGAGGGAGCGTAGCAGGTTTTTGGGCAGAAACATGCTTTCGATTAACCAAACAGAAAAAAATACCCCCGGGAACTTCCCGAGGGCTGCGAACCAACGTAATGCAGCACCTATTTAATAAAGCTTAAAACCACACCTATGGAATAAGGTACAAGCCATAAAAACCAAACAATTAGGCTGAATTTATGAAATTGCTTGATCTGAATTTCCTCTTTTTTCCACAGAACGACACATGCCCACAGGGTATGGAAAAACATTAAGATCAGAGCTATCAACCCGGTAATTCCATGCAAATTTAAACTGGGGCTGTCTGCGAGCAATTTCATAAACGTCGTTCCGATCGTATCGAATACTAACCCGAAACCGAAAAAGATAAGGTGTTTCAACTTTAGCTCTCCAGAACGTTTTTCGCTCCATACACCAATCGTATATGCAAGGAGAGCCAGATTAATAAAAATCACCGCTGCTGCTAACATGAAAGATCATCTCCTGTACCATGTCTTGACTACGCTTGTAAGTGTAAGCCTTGTACATGAACAAGAGATGAACAACTGTATAGAAATTTTTTACATGTTGTTTCATGTGAAAAACGCCTATTTTTATGGTTACGAGTTCCAATCCCGTTCAGATCGCTGTGTTAACGGGAGTATTTGTTTCAGGCGGAAGCGATGGACAAACAGAATCAACAACCTACACAGTGCAAACACGAGCAACTGGAACTGGAAACATCACTGTAAAAGTTGATGGAGTACCGTATGCCGCACGATGCAGTACTTTGGAGTAGGGCAATAGGCAGGCGGAGGTGGAGGTGGAGGATTACCACCAGGAAGCTTATAAAATGCAAATTATATTTATGTTCGTTGTACAGAGATTTAGCATAATATTTTGTGAGTTACTCCCTCAAAAATGAGCTAATGAGAAGTAAAAGTAATCCTGGGCATTGTGTGTAAAAGTAGGCATGATTCGGGAGGTAGCCTAGCGGGACCCCAATACCGGCAAAAATGAAAATAAGTCCAGAGATAGAAAGAGCGCGTCTAATGGTTCTTTTCATTACTAGATTCTTCCTAAAAGGAGAAGCTCAAAAGCACCGATTGAGGTGCTTTTCTTTTGCTATTCAATATCAATAGGAGACATCAAGTCATGAAGAAAAAAGAGGCTTCAAAGCCCCCGTGAGATAACCGTTTATCAGCTTGTGGGTTCCTGCATAAACCAGAGGATATATGAGCATTTGTTGCAAATGAGAATAGTCGCTTCTTTGTTTGCCCAGTCTAGTCCAAAGAAGGTAGCTCCCCTAGTATTTAGCTGACGATAGTCTTTGTCAAAGTGGGTATGGTTACAGCATGGGCAAGTAATGGAAGTACCTCCAGCTTGATATTGCATGAAAAAAGCCCCCTTTTGATCTTTATAACTAATACGTATAGAAATACTGATGGTTCCAAAATGTGTAAATGAATAAAAGTGAAAAGTATTGATCATATGTATTTTTATGGTATTATTTGATTAACTGATCAAATAAAAAAATGAATGATCAATCAAATAAGGGTGTGAGGATAATGAAGGAAGCTAATAGAGAAAAAGGAAAACATTCATTTATCGCTGAAGCAAGGCGTGAACAAATTATAGAAGCTGCGATCAAAACACTTGACGATATTGGCTATGTAAAAGCAAGTCTTGCTCAGATTGCCAAAAATGCGGATATTAGCACAGGACTAATTTCTTACCATTTTTCGGATAAAAGTGATTTGATGAATCATTTGCTTACGAATCTTTTAGAAAGATCGACTACCTATATATTGGAGAGAGTAGGTAAAGAAGTTACTCCCCAGAAAAAACTGAATGCATTTATATTAGCAAGTCTGGCTTATCAAGGTACCCATCGTGAACGGAATATAGCCTTGTTAGAAATTATTTTTAATGCGAGAACACCCGACAATGTCCCCTACTATAAGCTAATTGATGACCAAGAAGATCTGATCATGATTGAGCTTCGACAAATCCTGTATGATGGCCAAGAACAAGGAGTTTTTGGAGAATTTAATGTAGATGTTATGTGCAATTTGATTCAAGGTGCAATTGGTGAATATATGCTTAACAATTCGATAACAAAGAAGGTTGATCTTGAAACATATAGTCGCGAACTCACAAAGATTATTGAAAAAACGGTCCTCAATTCGAAGGAAGAGAATTCTAAACAGGATGGTAGGTGATCGAAATGACAGGATCTATTTCATTACACGATAAAAAAACGGTGGTAGGCTTTTCTGCGACAACAGGAATTATTCTGTATGGTGGGTTTGGGGCAGCAGGACTTGTCCTGGGCTACTTCCTGCCGCAAATCGCAGCCTGGGCTTTAAAGCTCCCGTGGGTGCCATTTGAGGGGCCATTGAAACTGGTCAACTACTTTAGTGGCATGTGGGTGAATCTGCTTCTAGCGTTTCTGGGTTTAATCATAGGTCTAGTCGTTGCCGCTGTCGCGGTGAAGGAGACGCTTGTTGTAACCATTACGGATGAAGCAGTTCAACTTGATAAAGATGGGCACAAGCAAACAATCGAGCGAAAAGAGATTGATACGGTTTTCTTAGATGGGAAACAGCTGGTGATCCTTGGGAAATCAGGACATGAGCTCGCACGGGACAAAATTGATGAATCCCCCAGTACGGTGATTGATGCCTTCAAAAGACATGGTTATTCCTGGTCATTAGAGGGGGACCCATTTAAACAGGAGTATAGACGCTGGGTGTTGGATACACCTGATCTATCACCAACTGCAAATGCTTTAATGAAGGGGAGAGAAATTGCGTTGCAAAAAAAAGACGCTAAAGATATAAAGGAACTTCGAAACGAGATTATCAAGCTCGGGTATATCGTACGTGACGAAGAAACACGTCAATACTGGCGGAAAGCACAAAAAGGGTAATATTTCCTGTGTTGTCGGAGGCTAGCTTGCTTACGCTAGCATTAATAAACGGAGGTTCTTTTGTAGATGCTACGCATAGTGGAGCGATCATCACAGTAACAGCAAGTACAGAGGGTTGGTTTCCCGATTGCCAGTCTTTATAGCTATGGAGCTGTTCAAATACGGCTCCTCTTTTTTCATCACGATTATGGGGCAATCGGAAAGGATTGTGTAAGATAGTAGAGGTAGAGGAATTACATTACAGTTATGTACACAAGTTTACACTTCAAGCGATTTCAGCGGGCTAACAGGGCGATCTGATAGAATGAAGACAAGCTAATATAAACAAAGCCATTCGGGTAACCACCGAGTGGCTTTTTTATGTGTCCCGATTCCTACTGTAAAGGAATGGACAACGTAAATGGCTATGGAAATCTTTTTTCAAATCACCATTTAGGAAGGGAGCGACAAAATTGAATGTAATCCAGGAGATGAGCAGTTAAACAACGAGTGGGATCAAAGGAAAATACCAAATCATTCATTACATTACATTTCATTACTAGGAGGATTATGATGGCTACTAACAAAGTTACTTTCGGACTGGAAAAGGTTCATATTGCATTTGTGGATGAAACAGTAAAGGACAAACTGGCTTGGAAAACACCGATTGCAATCCCCGGAGCGGTGCGTTGGACACCGGAAGCACAAGGGGAAGCATCTACCTTTTATGCGGATAACACAGCTTATTTCGTGATGACCAGCAACAACGGGTATAACGGTGAACTGGAGATGGCACTCGTCCCGGATGCTGTACTGGCAGAAATGCTTGGGTGGGAAATTGATACGAACGGGATGCTGGTGGAAATCTCTAACGCCGTGCCGAAAAAATTTGCCTTGCTTGGACAAGTACAGGGCGATGTAAAAAATCGTCGCTTTGTTTACTACGATTGCCAAGCTGCGCGTCCGGCGAAGGAACGGAAAACAAAAGCAGAAGCGGTTGAAGTTGCAACGGACTTGTTGAGCCTTGCCGTTTCTCCTGTTGAGATTGGAGGAAAGATGCTCGTTAAAGGTGATCTCGAATTAAACGAGACGAATGCAGAGGCTTATAATAGCTTCTTCACTACGGTTTATACACCAACCTTTACACCTGCTGGAGGTGGAGCATAATGCGTGAGTTAACGATTGGAGACCAACAAGTAAGAGTCAGGGCAACGCCCCTGGCTCTTCTCTTTTACCGTCAGGAGTTCAAGGCTGATCTGTTTGGCGATCTGGTGAAGATGCAGCATCTAGTGGAAGACCCTAGCCAAATTGATTCGGTTGCTATTCTCCAGCTTATTTGGGCAATGGCCAAAGCAGACGCATACGGAAAGCCGTTTCCATCCTTTATGGAATGGGTCGGTTCGCTTGAGTCGATTGACTTCTCCGACCAATCATTTCTCATGACTGTGCTGGAGGAAGCAGCGGACGGATTTTTTCGTTCCAAGTCCAAGCAAGCATTCCAGCAGAGAGGCAAGTAAGGCCAGTGAAAGGCCAGAAATTGACATCCTTTCCGTTGGCAAACGGATTGGCCTTAGCTTTATGGAGATGAATGACCTGCGTATCCGCGACTTGTTTGATCTGGTCAAAAGCTATGCAGGAGGAAGGGATGACGAGCCGAGAAATGCAACCCAACCGGATATTGATGCGTTTTTCGGCAGATAAGGAGGTGAGGAAGATTGGCCGAGACGATTAACGGTATTACCGTCGTGATTGGTGCGTCGACAACTCGTCTGTTGCAAGCTCTGTCCGATGTTAATAAAAAACTGAAGGATACACAGTCCGAGCTAAAGCAAGTCGATGATTTGTTGAAGCTGGACCCGAAAAATACAGAGCTGCTTGCTCAAAAAAGCCAGTTGCTTGCGGACGCTATCGGGATTACAAGTGAGAGACTCCAGCGCCTTCAATCAGTTCAGCAACAGGTAAACGAGCAATTTGCTAATGGGACGATCAACGAAGGGCAGTACCGTGCATTCCAGCGCGAATTGCTGGCGACAGAACAACAGTTGAATACATTGCAAGCAAGTGTCGCTAAAACGAAAGTAGATTTTGAAACGATCGGGAAGTCTATTCAGGACACCGGGGGTTCGTTTAAAAAAGTAACCCAGCCGATTGTTGATTTTGGTACCTCGGCACTCAAAGCAGGTATGGAATTTGAAGCGAGCATGAGTGAAGTTAAAGCGATTACTGGAGCGACCGGGAGCGATCTTGAGGCACTCGAAGCAAAAGCCAAGGAAATGGGAAAAAACACAAAATTCTCAGCTACAGAAGCGGCCGCAGGATTAAAGGGTTTGGCGGATGCCGGTTGGAGCTCTCAAGAAATGCTGAGTGGTATCGACGGCGTTATGACGTTGGCTACTGCATCAGGTGAGAGCCTCGCAAAAGCTTCAGAAGTCGTCACAACTTCTATGAAAGAATTCGGGCTGTCAGCCAATCAATCAGGACAATTTGTGGATGTTTTGGCTGCCGCATCGTCGCAGACACACACAAGTGTGGCTATGCTTGGTGAATCATTCAAAACAGTTGCGCCTGTAGCGGGTGCCCTAGGATACAGTGCGGAAGATACAGCGATCGCTTTAGGCTTGATGTCCAATGCCGGAATTAAAGCAGGCGAAGCCGGAAAATCCTTACAAACTGCGTTGAACAACATGACGAGTCCGACGAAAGAGATGTCTGCTGTCATGGACAAGCTAGGGATTAGCATGACTGATAACCAGGGGAATATGAAGGGCCTCGATACCGTCATGCAAGACTTGCGTAGCGCTTTTGGCGGTTTGGACGCAGATCAACAGGCAGCATATGCCTCGACATTGTTCGGTAAAGATGCTATGGCGGGTATGTTGGGGATTATTCAAGCATCAGAGGAAGATTACAACAATCTCTCTCTTGCAATCAACAACTCTACTGGCGAAGCCAAGCAGATGGCAGACACTATGCAGGACAATGCGAAAGGCGGTCTGACCGAGCTTAATAGTGCGATCGAGAGTGTTTCCTTACAAGTGGCTGAGATTCTTCTCCCTGTTTTCCGCGATATCGTGGAACTCGTGACGAACGTAGTAGAGTGGTTTGCCAGCTTCGATGAAAAAACACAGAAAATCATTGTAGGGATTGGGGTTTTTGCCGCCGCAATCGGACCCGTGTTAATTGGGCTTGGCTCTTTGATTACTACGGTTGGCTCGATTGTCCAAGCCTTCGATACAATCTCGGGTGTGTTTTCGAAAGTAGGAACTGTAATGTCGCTCTTTAGCGGACCTGTAGGTATTGCCATCGCAGCGATTGCAGCTCTCGCTGTGGCAGCCTATCTCATCTATGAAAATTGGGAGCCAATCAGTACATTTTTTATCGATCTCTGGAATGGAATTACGAGTGTTACCACAGCTGCATGGGAAGGAATCAAGCAGTTCTTTTTAGATACATGGACATGGATTCAAGCCTTTTTCGCTGAATGGGGAACGGTTATTTTAGCGGTCATTGCCCCGTTTATCGGGATTCCTCTATTGATTCAGGAGCATTGGGATGAGATTAAAACGTATCTTGCTGCTCTCTGGGAGAGTATTAGTCAAGTTGCCACCGAGTCTTGGAATCTGATCGTATCGGCGATTATGGAAATTGTAGCGCCATTTGTTGAATTATTTATGGGTACATTCACCATCATGAGTGATGGCTTGATCCAGATTTGGGACGGGGTCAAACTGTATTTTGAGGGGCTTTGGGAGATGATCAGGACTATCTTCCTCGATGCCATTCAATTCATTTATGATCTGGTGACGGGTATTTTGACACAGCTTTCAGCAGATGCACAGCTTATTTGGAATGCTTTGAAAGATGCATTCTTCATGATTTGGGATGGGATCAAACTAGTATTTACAGGTGCTTTGGATGCGCTCATCAGCTACCTGAATCTCGCTTGGGATACGGTCAAAACGACTACCGAGAACGTATGGAATCAGATCGTAGCGTTTTTTACTACGACCTGGAATACGATTCAAACGATTACGAACACGGTATGGAACGGGATTGTTGCGTTTTTAACCACGACCTGGAATACAATCCAAACGATTGCGAACACGGTATGGAATGGGATCGTAGCGTTTTTTTCTACTACCTGGAATACGATTCAAACAACTACAAGCACCGTATGGAATGGAATCGTAGCATTCTTTACAACGACCTGGAACACGCTGCAAACACTGATCACTACAGCCGTTTCTGCAATTGTTTTAGCCATTCAGACGAAGTGGAATGAAATCGTGACATTTTTCACAAATACCTGGGCAAAAATTCAAGGGTTGTTCACGAACGGCTTCGACCAAGCAAAGAAGACAGTCATGGAAGGCATGATCAAAATCAAAGACGACTTTCTTGCCTACATGGGCGATGTTGTTGATGGCATAAAGGACTTCACAGAAGATTTTATTGATGCTGGAGGAGAGTTTGTTACGGGAATCTGGGACGGAATTAGGAACAAAGCAGGCTGGTTGTACAATCAGGTCAAGGGCTTTGTCAGTAATATTGTCAGTTCTATCAGTGGTGCTATCCCCGGCGGAGGCGGAGGTGGCTATCCAGGGAATAGAACCGGTGATTCAAACATGACTGGAGCGGGAGGAGGAGTAGCCAAATCTGCGGCTTTTCCAGGCTTAGCCGATGGAGGTACTGTTACGAAATCCGGATGGACATGGGTCGGAGAAAACGGACCTGAACTGCTCAGCTTGCCACAGGGATCGCAGGTTATTCCGAATTACGATATCCCGAAAATTGGCGCGCAGGTAATTGATTATGATGCCCTTGCCAGAGCAATGGCTGCCCATCTGAAACCAAGCATTACGCAAAATAATACGTTCCAAAGTCTGCTGCCATTAACACCAAGCGAAACGGCAAGAAAGAATTGGCAGGTTTCTCGTCAACTCGCTTTAGAATGGGGGCTGTAACATGAGAAAACTGACCTTTATTAATGCAAGGGGCGAGAGCGTTGTATTCAACGATTCTGCTCCTTTTCTTATGACAAAGCTGGAAGGAACGGGTGCCCCTTCTGTAGACATTCAAACCCAGCGAGCGCCGTATCAGGATGGGGCCACGTATCTGGATACTTTTTTACAACCGCGCAGTTTAAGCGTAGAGGGTGCGGTGATGGCGAAATCCAAAAAAGATATTTTCGCACTCCGTCAGATGCTTTCACGGGTCCTCAATCCAAAGCTTGGTCCTAGCACTTTGCGCTATGAATTCGATGGCGGGGTGAAAGAGATTCAGGCAGTCCCAGAGGGGGCACCTATTTTTCCAAACCGTTATGGCGAGACGTTCCAAGTATTTCTGATTTCTCTGCTGTGCCCATCACCTTTCTGGACAGATACGTTGACAACCAGTCGCGAAATGTCATATATCATGGGCGGTTTTGGGTTCTCATTGCGGCTTCCAGCGACCTTTTCCAGACGATCGTTTCGTCGTACTTTCATCAATGAAGGCGATGTGGAAACACCTGTGAAAATCGAATTCAGAGGACCTGCGCAGAATCCAACGATTATGAATAATACGACTGGCGAATTTGTCAAAGTAAAGTGCAATCTGGGAGAAAACGACGTTCTGCACATTCTTACGGCATTTGGCAATAAGCGAGTAGAGGTTGTACGCGCAGATGGCACCAAAGAAAATGCTTTTCATTACCTCGATTTGGCCAGCACCTTTTTTCAATTGCAGACAGGTGAAAATGAGTTGGAGTACAACAGCAACAATGACAGTACCAAGACGAAGGTAACGATCAAATACAAAAACAGGTATGTGGGGGTGTAGATGTGCAGCCAATTCGTATGATCGATGCTGACTTTACCCTTTTAGGGGAAATCGACACCTACACTTCCCTGAGATGGGTTCGCCGCTGGCACAAGCCGGGAGAATTCGAGCTTCGTATCCATCCTTCGATGCAAAATGCGGATTGCCTGCGGGAAGACAGCATACTGTTCAAGGCAAATGCCCCCACTGAAGCAGCGATTATCAAGCACCGGGAAATAGGCTTCAACGACGCTGGCAATGAAGAGCTGATTGTAAAAGGGCCTCTTCTTGCTGGCCTGATCGGCAGTCGCATCACTTACCCGCCGCCGGGAAAAGATCACGCCTACATGGATGCCCATATCGAAACAATTATGAAGCATTTTGTCCATACGAATATGATTGCTCCTTCTGATTCATCTCGTCGTCTACCGGGACTAATCAATACTCTGGATCAAGCCAGAGGAGAAAAGAAACAGTTTCAGACCAGATACAAGCAGCTCGACGAAGAGCTGGAAAAATTAAGTGTTATGTCCGGTTTGGGATGGCACGTCTGGCTTGATATCGAGAAACAGCGCTATGTCTTCGATGTAATCCATGGACGTGACCTGACTGCCAGTCAAAATAGTAATCCACCAGCCATTTTTTCTACTGACTATGATAACGTCGAGAGTCAGTCGTACATTTCATCAGCGATTGGCTCTAAAAACGTTGCCGTTGTTGTCGGGCAGGGAGCAAACGAAATGCCTAAGCTTGTCATGGTTGGAGAGCAGTCAGGCTTCCAGCGACAGGAAACATTCGTTGATGCAAAGGATGTTGGCTCGAAAGGGGAAGAGGCAGAGCCATTGACGGAAGTCGAGCTGGAGCGGATGCTTCGGTCACGCGGGATAGAACGGCTAGCGGAGCTAGGGCGAGCTGAGTCATTTGAATCAAAACTCCTCGCCAATTCCAATCTGGTTTATCGAGTGGATTACGACCTGGGAGACGTGGTAACCGTTTTGAATAAAAGCTGGGCGATCACGATGGATGCGAGAATCACAGAAATGGTGGAAGTCTTTGAACCCGGCGGTTTTCGTTTGGACGCGACCTTTGGCAACTCGCTTCCGAGTCTTATAGATAAAATCAAACAAACAATAAGAAGGTGATATCGTGGCAGAGCATTATCGTTTTTTCGATTCAACAGCAGATGATGAGCGGGTATATACCGCAGATGAGTTTGCGGAGTACTTTCGGCGAGTACTGACAGATGGGATTTTTAATGGTGGGACGAATTTGAAAGTGGAGACGAATGGGACTGACATTCGCACGTACATTCAGCCGGGTTACGCTTGGGTGCAGGGGTATATGTACAAGATCGATACGGAGCCACTTTATTTGCAGCATGAATATCCTGATCCAAATCTTGATCGGATTGACAGGGTTGTGATTCGGTTGGACAAGCGCTTGGAGCATCGGTATGTTCGCGCATTCATCTTGAAAGGAACACCAGCTGTTTCGCCAGTCCCGCCTTTGTTGACGCGGGATGAGAATATTTTTGAACTGTCTTTGGCGCAAGTACGAATTATTAAAGGAAAATCGTACATTGAGGGCCCGCAGATTATAGATGAGCGCCTGAATGATAATGTTTGCGGATTAGTAAACTCTTTGATTCAGGCAGATACGACTACTATTTTCAATCAGTTTCAGCATTGGTATAACAGCCGAACAACTGCTTATCAGAAAGAGTGGGGGGATTGGTTTGCGACAGCCGTAACACGATTTGAACAAGAGTGGCGTGATTGGCTAAGTAATTTGGGTGCGAAAACGCCTGTTATATCTGTTAATGGCAAAAGCGGCAATGTAACCTTGGGGGCAGCTGATGTTGGCGCAACTCCGGCGTCACATGCTGGCTCTGGAGGAAATGCCCATGCGCTCGCGACAACCACAACAGCGGGGTTTATGAGTGGGCCAGATAAGAAAAGGCTGGATGATCACATAGGTGCTGGCGGTGCTGCTCACGTTTTGGCGACGTCAACTACAGCAGGGTTTATGAGTGGGCCTGACAAGAAAATTCTAGATAATCACGTTGGGGCTGGTGGGACTGCTCATGCGCTTGCTACCACTTCAGCTGCTGGATTTATGGACTCTGTTGATAAGGATAATTTGCAATCGTTACGGAAATACCGTTCAGGCTATGACTCCATAACTCAAATATACACAACTGTCGAGTACAAAAGAAAAGATGGGACTTTATTTATGCGGTCGGTGCTATCCTCAAAGGTCGGAAATAACTATACGGTCGATACACGAACGTTTTACGATACGAACGGAACAACGGTGAGGGTTACAGAAATTTACGATATCACGTATGACAGCGATGGAAACACGGTAAATGAGGTGCTGCGATGAACTACTGGGGAGATGTACTAAGAGACCATGGTATCGGCTTGAATAAATCAAGGAAGTATTATGGGATTACCGCCAGAATGAACCTCTTTTTAACTTTTGGGGAATACGGAACAGAATATCACTTCTTAGAACTCCTAGATGACGGTGGCGTGTTAGTCTTATTTAGACAAAATTTATATAGATTCACAAAAAATATAAGCATGATTTACAACGTAAATGTAGGAACATCTGGAGCGACGAGCGCTTGGTTACATCGACCAGAGGATGCTGTCTATACAATAAGTGCTGTGGCCGGGTCACTGGGTAAAAGAAGAGTCAATGACGGAGGAACAATATGGGCAAAAGCAGTCTCAGTTAATGACATGTATGTTTGTGCTAACTCCACTGGCGTTTACTTGTTAGATCCCATAGCTAAAACAGTGAAAAAACATTCCCATGTAGATGGGGCATTAATTTGGACTTCACCGTTGTTACCAGAGAAATGTTCAAGTATCCAAGTTAATGATACTGGAGAAGTGTTTGCCAGTGGAAACGCAGGGATGTATAAGATAACTGCAACAGGGTCTGCCCTTTCAACGGTTATAAGTAGCCGTTCGCAGCCGTTCTTCCGGATTTTCCCTGGGGATAGCAATATCTGGATGTCAACCACCAATAGTCTAGGGCGTTGGACATTTTCAGGAACGGGGCCGACTGAACTAATAGCTTCGTCCTACGAATTGGGGGATTATCGTAATAACAGCTTCAATCCCCTACATATCGCCCTTGGAAAAACACGTATCTTTGTTGCTACTAACAGAGGGGATATTTTGGTATTCAGTCGGTCAGGATTCTCATTTATTGACAAAATTGCATGTAATGCAGTCCGGCTTGCTGCTAATCCTAACAACGATAATGTAGTGGCGTGGCAAGAAGAAATAAACTCCGCCACCAATAATCAAAATTTGATGACCATCTACTCACTATAGAAAGGAGTTTTGTGAATGATATATGTTCAGTTCACGAAAGAGTCGGATAATAAAGCACACATTGAATTTATACACTACATGCCATTTGATCAGGTACATGGGCTGGGTAAAACGGCGCAAGAGTTATTAGAAAAGGGTGCACTAGTAGAATCGGAGCCGAAAAAAGAATTTCGTCCAGGTAAGCAAGCAATGCTGTTTTACAATACCCAAGTGAACGAGTTGTTTTATGAGTATGTTGATATACCTATACCAGAAGAACATGGAATTGCCCAACTAGAAAAAACGGAGGACCTTATGTGAACTAAGACCTTAAGTGACGACAGTTTGAAAAAAGTTCCTCTCGTTAGGTAGTTAAAATGGGTCCTGAATTCTGATCTTACCCCCGTTAAGTAGACAGCATTAAAACTGTAGGTCCTAAGCAACCTTGGTATGGTATTCCACCGGACTAAGGTTGTTTAGTTTTGCCTGAAACCTGTCGTAATTATAAAACCGTATGTACTCATCTATAGCGGTTATGAGCGCCTCTTCAGATTCAAAAGACTGTATGTAATGACACTCTGATTTGAAATGTCCCAGAAAACTCGCTATACAGTCGTTATCCAAACAGTTGTCCTTTCGAGACATACTTGCTCTCATCTTGTAGTGATTCAGGAGTTTGCTGAAATGCTTAGAAGTATACTGATACCCTTGGTCACTGTGGAGGAGGACACCTTTTGTTTTGCGTACATTTCGAGCTTTTTCCAATGTATCAATCACTAGTTGCAAGTCATTCCTGGCACTAAGGTGGAAAGCAATGATTTCATTGTTGAATAGATCACATAAAGCGGATAAGTATAGGTTTTTCTGTTTATACGGAATACATGTAATATCGGTAACCCATTTTTCATTTGGCGGGTTGTATGGAGCTCTCTGTTTTAAACATTATCAGAAACTACACGAACTTCCTTTTGGCCATAAAACCTTTTCTTCTTTCGGATCTGAGCTTGTATCCCCATTTGTTTCATTAAACGATAAACCCTTTTATGGTTTGCGTGTTTACCATACATCTTCTTCAACCAAATTTGCATTCGTGGATATCCTAAGACGCCAAGTAAGCGTTGATGCCCTTCTAATTCTTTTAAGAATTGATCCTCCAGTTGTTTAGACGAAGGTGATACACGTCTTCGCTGCCACTTGTAAAATCCAATTCTAGATACATGAGCGATTCACAAAGCATTGAGATAATATTTCCATTGACTGAGAGTTGCTCTACAACAGCATATTGGGCGATTTTACTTACGGTTTTCTTCCCCCTCTTTGAAGCGCCCAAAGTTCTTTTTATTGATTTTCCGCGTGTAGTCTAATTAATTCCTCTTCAGAATCCCAGGGGGCGTTATTATTTTATCCAAAAGTATATCAAAGCCTGTAATCCTTTTTTTCTTGCTCTCCACATAAGCAGTACATAACCCCATACCCCAAAACAACCAAATTCCCACATTTTTCCCAGTTGCCCAACCCCAAAAAATAATTTACAACCATTTTGTTAATACAATCCCGAATTCCCCGTATTAACTAGCGTGAGACTCACAGAACCCCAACAAATTGCGCAATTTGTTAGCTCACCGCATTTTTCAATAGAGGAAGAAAGGAGGGGAAGTAGTTGGAGATTGCCCAAGTAAGCACAGGCATCTGCCACAACGAAAGAAGCGATATCCAAGATGGGATCATGTCGACACAAAGATTCACAGAGATATACGATGCGTACTATAAGCGCGTCTACAAGTATATTTGCTATCGAATCAACAATCATTATGCAGCGGAAGAGATTTGCAGTCACGTATTTGAAGTAGTGATTTCCAAATACAATAGCTTCTCGCCACAGAGGTCCAACTTTGAGGTATGGCTGTTCGCGATTGCGAGAAACGCTGTGACTGATTACTTCCGCTCACAGAAAAAAAGCATGACCTTTTCACTAGATTCCATCTTGGATCTGTTCCAACCAAAATCGTCTCCCGAAGAAATCGTGATTCGAGATGATAGTCATGAAGAGCTGTTCAAGGCACTGGCAAAGCTGAGTGACAAAGAACGCCATATCATTGCGATGAAGTACGCGGCAGGTCTAAAAAACGCGGAAATCGCTGAATTGTTAGGTGTGAGCGGCTCGAATATCGGGGTTGTTCTTTACAGATGCTTGAAGAAGCTGCAAAAGGAATTGGAGAAGGGAGGCTTCCACTATGAAGGATGAGCAAGAGCGAAGCGAGTTTCGTGACCTGACACGCTTGCTTGAAAAGGTAGAGCTGGACGACAAAGCCTCTAGGGACAAAATCTATAATCGTCTGAAGTTCAAAATAGAAGCAGGAACGATAAGGCCTGACTATACGAAAAAGGATGAGATCATAATGAAAAAGAATAGATGGAAATCGATTACGGTTAGTGCTGTCGCTGTCATTTGCTTAACAGGTGCATTCTCGACGACCTCGTTTGCCCAAGGGATACTCGAATCCATTTTGGCACGTTTTCAAGTAGGTAATTTACAAATCGTTCAATACGACAAGGAGCCGTCCGTTCCGGCAAAGGATGCTGCGTCTGAACAAGCGAATGGAGATACTAACCGTGCAGTTGAATTGCAGGCACGCCCTGATCTGACTGTACAGGAAGCGCGCTCTGCACTGGGCATCAACTTCCCGGCTCCAACATGGCTCGCAGATTATAAATACGTCAACACTGTCATTCATGGCAAGAGCATGGCAGAAGTACAATTTGCACAAGGTGAAAAAACGGTCAACTTCCTGATTTCCAAGGGTGGAGAAAATGGCATCGGTACTACAGGGGAAGTTAAAACAGAAGTGATTCAAGGAACCAAGGTTTACTTTGCAAATGGGATTGTGATCTGGGAGGATAACGGATTTACGATCGAGCTGTACGCCCAGGAGGACTTTGATACCGCGACATTGGGCAAAATCATAGACGGCTTCGCAGGAGGGGCGCCGCTCACACAAGCAGAAATCGATAAAGCAAAAGAAAAGCTGCAAAACACGGCTCCGACAGAAGGACCTGGCCCAGCTCCAGCACCTGCCCAGGAATCTGGGAAATAATAGGTATCTAAGCAAGCGATGTTTTCCCAAAAGCAATGAAAAAATACGCGTCTGAGGCGACTTCCACGTTTGTGCGGTTTCGCTTTGGGCGCGTATTTTTTGGCTGACAACCGTTTAACCCGGCTACCTGTTGTCGGAGAAGGGCTGTATATACGACATGATCGTCTATGGAACGTGAAAGGTTTTCAGATGCTGCAGGTTCCATAGCAGCTTGTCGCCATTGGCGATTCGAAGCTCGATTTTGTTTCCATCCACCTTTTCAATCAGTCCAACCTTGTCAGAATCAAAACCTAGGTCAAAGACTGCGAAAACCCCTTCTAATTTTTTGCATTGCTGCTTGAATGTACGCGACAATGGGAGGCTGTTAGGTACAAACAAAAAGCGGTCTTTATCCATGGCGTAGGGGGTGATGTTATCTGGATAGGGAATGATCCATTTCACATGGTCGATAGAGACAAAAATCGTTTTGAAAACGGGCGAGTGGAAAACGAAGTAATCATTCATGATACTGGTGAGGTATCCGCAAAACGATTGATTTCCCGTTATAAAAATCTCGATAAAGCGCCCTTTTGCATTCTCTAGTACCTTTCGATAAGAGATGTTATCCGCTTGGTCACTATCGTGAACCGTAAATACATGCTCCAGATGTGGACTTTGTACAGTGCTTTTCTTCAGATTCTGGATGTGAACCAACGGAATGTATACAAACTTCAGTCCATTATCAATCACGATCAAATCTAGCCCTGCATCTATTAAAATCCCCTGAAAAACGCTTTTTCCCGATATTTCTATATCGATGCTTTTTCCAATCAACGACTGAATAAAATCCATTTTTTACCCTCCACGGCAAAACTAAAATATCCATGAAACCCAATAGGCGAGAACCACCAATGTGAAAACAACTGTGATAGGGATGACAATCGAGGTGACTTTCAAGTAATCCCCCCACGTGATTTTCACATTTCCTTTTTTCAAAATGTGCATCCATAGCAAGGTAGCCAGTGTACCCATAGGCAAAAGCAAGGACCCGATGTCACTACCAATCACGCTAGCCAGATACGATATTTTTAAAGTGAGCGGGTCTAGCCCCATGTTGGTCAAGGTAAGTGTGCCAACCATCAACGCAGGGTGGTTGTTGAACAAATTGGAGAGGAGCGATACAAGTCCTCCCATCATGATGCTGGCTTGGAGCAAGCTTCCTGACACCAGTGGTTGAAAGAAGCCGATCAGCCAATTCGTCAGTCCAATGTTGTGCAGCCCGTAAATGATCACGTACATGCTAAAGGCAAAGACAAAAATATGCCATGGCGTTTTCTTCAGCATATCTTTGGGTGATATTTTGAGGTAATACCAACGCCAAGCCAGCAGGACGAGGGAACCAATTACCGCCATGAGCGGTACAGGAAAGTGGAAGTAGGATGCGACGAATAGGCTGGCTCGTACCCCCAAGACAAATAGCAGGAGATACCCCATGAATTTGCTCCGCTTTTCGAGGGGGATCGGTGATGAATCTCCTTTTAGTGGGTGACTGCGTTTCGCAGAAAGACTGAGATTGATGGATCGAAGCTTGCGCGGGAGTGTGCGATAGAAATACGCATATAGGAGAAGCGTAAGAAGAATCAGCCCTAGCGTAGCAGGAACAAACATCATCGCCGTATGCATATACAGATCCATGTTCACAATTTTTAACGCAATGAGATTCACAATATTACTGACCCCGATGGGTGCGCTAGAGGCGGTGGCAATCAAGGCTCCGCTCAGCAGATACGGGATTTTCTCGTGATTTTTCAGACCCAGCTTGTGGAGTAACAATAGCAAGATTGGGGTGGTAATCAGGATGCTGCCATCGTTGTTGACGAAGAGAGTCATGAGAAAGCAGAGAAGATTCGTATACCAAAAGAGGCGAATCCCCGATCCTTTGGATTTTGCCGCCAAATTTTCAGCTGCCCAGTGAAAGAAGCCAAAGCTCTCGAGTACAATCGCCATGACAATGGTTGCCATGATGGTGATTGCAGCACCCCCGATTGTTTCTGTGATCGTACCTAAATCGGCGAGCGACACACTACCGCTCAGGAGAACGAAAAGAGCGCCACAGGTTGCAGGGATGGCTTCGTTTACGTGAGGTCGGCAAAAAATAAAGATGATGGTGCAGATAAAAGAGAGGATCGTCAGTGGTACCATCAATTCAGTCATAGTAGTCATCTGCTTCTATCCGATGTTGTCTAGTTGTCATCGTTGTGTGAACATTCCTTTCACTTGTCCAAAAAATCAGTCTGTAATGTATTCATACGTAATGTGAATCTACTTTGAACTAAACTTGTACCCTTTTTGCATAGAATCCACTGTCATCCCCTGACACTTATCAATCAATGACAAATTGACATGCGCTACAAATAACTAGAAACGACTCAGATTCGCTCATTTGATAGCGCCTCCAAGTGTGCTAAAATCAGTGTGGAGGAAATGCCAAGTAAACCGATTGCTTCAACCGGTTGGAATAAAGGTTTTCTTACGGAGCGGAAACGTACATATGATAGTGGTAAAGCAGGTAATGGATCACTGCAGCAGCTTTTTTGGGTACAAGGGAGATTTGTATCAATGCGAAGCAGCAGATGTGCTGATAGCTGTCTATCCGGCTACACACAAGCGAGGCTGGTGGACTTATGTCACGCTTGAACTGCACAAGTCAGGGGCTAGTGAATGTGTACTCTATTCCTACCAGTTTGACAGGGCGATGATCACGCATTTGGCGAATATCGCTCATCAGGTCATGCGACGATGGGAGGAGCATAACACCCTGCTGCAAAAGGGAAGCGTTTTCTTGCTAGAAGGAGCTATTCAAGAAACTTCTGTGCTTGATTGCGCACTGGTTACACCAGTCTATTACGAAGAAGTAGGATTCGAATATTATACAAACGGCAAAGACGTAATCCGATTCATGATGCTGCATGCAATTGCCAAATCGGAGGCCGTATTCGCACAACGCTATGGACTGGACGCGCTTGAGGAATTGTTTGCGAGAACTTGTGTCGATTCCCTGAATGTCATGCGTACTCCTGCCATATGAGAAGGGAGCGAACAGGATGAAAACGATAAGCATCAGGGTAACCGTGGTGGTAGAGCATCAGGGCAGGATTCTTCTTATACGGGAAAAGACAGGAGGAGAGCCTTGCTACAGCTTGCCTGGTGGCAATGTAGAATACGTGGAGACGATTCCGGAAGCGACAAGAAGAGAGGTTTGGGAGGAAACCGGGCTGCTCGTCAGTATGGAGCGTTTGCTTTGGGTGGATGACCGAATCAGTCATTCGGGCGAAGGAAAGCATACGATTGCGGTTGCTGTCCTGGCCAAACTGATGGGAGAGGAAACTGAGCCGATCCCCGGTGGTCTCGATGATGAAGAAATTGAGTGGGCGGGCTGGGTTTCATTGGACGACTGGAGGACATTGCCTTTGTACCACGATGCTTGGCGAGAGCTGGTCATTTCTGCACTGGCTAATCCGGGTTACAAGGCTGAGTATTTAGGAAACATGCTGGATGGGAAAAAGAAGTAATTCATGCAGAAGATTCCAAAGGGTAAAAAAGAAGTGTATGCCTTTTATGCAAAGGCTACACTTCTTTTTGTCTATCTCGTCAAACCCACCTGCTTGTTTAAGCCCTTACCTTTACAGGGGCTGATTTGCCTTTTGCTACCGCAATAACGACAATGACGGCGGCAGCAATTGCTCCGAGTGGAACTGCTTCAGAGAGCAGCAGCCATGCAGCGAGAATCGAGAGAAATGGCTGCAAGTATTGCGTCTGGCTTACCCGGGCAACACCACCAAGTGCCAGCCCATGATACCAGGCAAAGAAACCGAGAAACTGACTGACGACACAGATGTAACCAAATCCGAGCCAAGTAGTCCACGTCGCTTGCTTTAGTTCGGCAATCAGCGGACCAGCGATGGGAACGACCAGAAAAGGAAAGGCAAAGACAAGCGACCAACTAATCACTTGCCAGCCTCCCATTGTTTTCGAAAGCTGACCGCCAACAGCATAGCCAATCGCAGCCGAGATGACTGCTCCAAGCAGGGAAAGATCAGCCCATTGCAGGGCACCAAGTCCTGAGCTGATGGCGTAGGCGATGATGGTTAGACAAGCGATGATACTGGAGATCCAATACGTGCGTGTCGGACGTTCACCAGCAAAAAACGCTCCTGCACCAGCTGTCGCCAACGGGAGAAGGGCGATAATCACGGCACCGTGGTTTGCCGGGACATGCTCCAGCGCTACAGACGAGAAAAAGGGAAACCCTACTACGACACCACCTGCTACCAGAAACAGCTTTTTGGTTTGTTGCCAGGTAGGGAAAGGCACTCGCTTGATTAATAGCACCAAGCAAGCCAAAATGGCTGCAATCAAGGCACGCCCCAAGCCTGCAGTCAAAGGGGAGAGATCCGAAATCACGGCTTTTGTAACGGGCAATGTCAGACTGAAGCTGCAAACTCCGATGAAGCCATACAGTAACCCTATTTTTTCGTTGCGGCCGCTGCTTTGCACAAGCGGGTTTTCCTGCAGCGCCTTTTTTTTCACGGCGACCTCTGTTCTCATATAAATCCCATCCTTTTTTGCGACCGTCTATGATTTCTCATCTTAAAAGCGTCGACGATCAAAGGGTAGATCCAATTGGCAGCAGGATGAGTAGGCCAATTTGTCGAACATCAGTCATAAATAACAAGATTCATGACGGAGGAGACGGGAGTATGGAGTGGAAGCCGGACAAAAGTAAAGAACAGCCCGTTTATCAGCAGATCGCCAAAAGACTGGAGCAGCAAATCATCGAGGGTGAACTGCAGCCTGGAAGCTCCTTGCCGGCAGAGAGAGTCTTGGCCAGGAGGTACGGTGTAAACAGGGGGACAGTATCTGCGGCGTACGAGGAATTGCGTGCGATGGGGCTGTTGCAATCGTGGCAAGGAAGCGGCACGTGGGTCAGCCAGCATTTGTGGGGAGTACGGCAAATGCCCAATTGGTACAAATATACAAACGGGGGCGCCTTTTTACCCGCATACCCGTTAGCGAAGCGGATTCAGGATGCCTGCTTCGATCCGTCGATTATCAATTTGGCAAAAGCAGAATTAACGCCCTCCATGATTCCTCCCTTGACCCTGCAAAGCATAGCGGATCAGGGCGAGATGCGTTTTGAACTCGGCTATGCGCATCCTAAAGGTGATCCAAGACTGCGAGAGGTTCTCGCTGCCCATTTACAGGAGCTATACGGGATTACTGCATCGCCCGAAGAAATTCTCGTCACCTCGGGAGCACAACAAGCCCTCCACCTGATTTCCCTGTGCCTGCTCAGTCCTGGTGACGCTATCGCCATGGAGGGGCCGTCTTATTCTTATTCCTTGCCGTTATTTAGTTCGGCAGGGCTGCGGCTATACAGATTGCCCTTGGACGAAGAAGGAATTATACCAGAGGCAATCAAATTGCTGCATCAGGAGCACAGGATTCGTATGGTATTCGCCAATCCTACCTACCACAATCCAACGAGCAACGTGATGAGTCAGGCGAGACGAAGGCAACTGCTTGAGGTATGTCGGGAGCTGCGGATTCCACTGGTCGAAGATGATGCTTATGGCGCGCTTACGATAAAAGGAGGCAAAAAGCCGCCTCTTCCTGTAAAAGCGATAGATACAAGCGGAACCGTTTTGTATCTAAACAGTACATCCAAAACAGTGGCGCCTGGACTGCGCATCGGATGGCTGGTTGGGCCACGTGCAGTCATCGAGCGTCTCGCTGATGCCAAGCAGCAAATGGATTTCGGAACGAGTAGTGTCTCCCAGCAGCTCGCTCGCCATTTTTTGGAGAGTACACAGTGGAGAAATCAGATGGAACGATTAGCGGATTATTTGTATACACAGCGAGCGGCTATGCTGGATGCGTTGCAAAAAGAGCTGAAGGATTTTGCCGTCTGGAATGTTCCTCTGGGCAGCTTTCATTTCTGGTGCCGATTACTGCAGCCACGGGACGAGCGTGAGCTACTGGATGCCGCGATACGAGAAGGAGTCGTATTTACCCCCGGAGGCGTTTATGGTGCGGAGCAGGGCTGGCTGCGCCTTACCTATTCATGGGAACAGGGTACGGCAATTGAAGAAGGAATTCGGCGATTAGGCAAGGTGCTGCGAACAATATAGAGCTATAACGCTAGAAACCTTGGTCGATATTAGGAAAATGACCATCAGAAATAAAATAATTAGAAAGAGAAAAAATTCCAACAATCCATCGTTGCAAATGTGCCGAATCGGAGTATAATATGAAATATATTTCGCTAGGTAAACATTTTTGCTTTTGGCTAATTCCTATATTTTTTTGAGTAAAAGTTGCACTTGTGCAAAAAAAATGACCTGAGCCACAAAATGGGATGAATACATCATGCTGACGAAATCAAAATCGAATGAAGCTGTTCAAGAGCAAGGCTGGAGAAAGGCAGTTGATCAGCCGTCCTTGCCAGAGGTACACCGATCCATGAAAGTTCCCCAAAAAGGCTCGTGGCTTCGCAAGTTTCTAGCTTTTGCTGGTCCCGGCTATCTCGTCGCTGTAGGGTACATGGACCCGGGAAACTGGGCGACAGATATTGCGGGTGGCTCCTTGTTTGGTTACTCACTGTTATCGGTCATTATGCTATCTAATCTGATGGCGATCCTCTTACAAGCGCTTGCTGGAAAGCTAGGGATTGCTACTGGTCGAGATTTGGCCCAAGCGTGTCGGGATCACTACAGTAAGCCAGTCGCCATGGGGCTTTGGGTGTTGTGTGAGCTTGCCATCGCAGCATGTGATCTTGCAGAAGTGATTGGGGCAGCAATTGCACTTAATTTGCTGTTTGGTATCCCGCTTGTTTACGGGGTCTTGATTACCGCACTGGACGTTATGGTTGTTCTGTTTTTGCAAAACAAGGGCTTTCGTTATGTCGAGTCGCTCGTTATCGCGTTAATTGTGACGATTGGGGCGTGCTTCGCATTTGAAATGTTCTGGTCGCAGCCGGACGTAGCCGGAATTCTCGGCGGTTTTATCCCGACTACCGAGATTATCAAAAATCCAGAAATGCTTTATATCGCGATCGGGATTTTAGGCGCTACGGTCATGCCGCACAACCTGTACCTCCATTCTTCTATCGTACAGACGCGTGACTATGAGCAGACGACCTTGGGAAAACGGGAAGCGATCAAATTTGCGACTGTAGATTCGACGATTGCACTGGTTTTCGCGATGGGAATTAACGCTGCTATTCTGATCCTGTCGTCGGCGACTTTTCACCGCGCAGGAATGACAGATGTAGCAGACATTGCCGATGCATATCATTTGCTCGCTCCTTTGCTTGGAACGACGCTCGGAAGCATTCTTTTTGGAGTAGCCTTGCTGGCGGCGGGGATGAACTCCACATTGACGGGGACTTTGGCAGGGCAGATTGTGATGGAGGGCTTTTTAAATCTCCGTATTACGCCTTGGCTGCGACGTCTGATCACGCGGATGATTGCCATCGTGCCAGCCGTCATTGTCACTGCCATGTATGGTGAGAGTGGAGCGACAGATTTGCTGATCCTCAGTCAGGTCATCCTTTCGTTGCAGCTGTCCTTTGCGGTCGTTCCATTAGTCAAATTCACAAGCGATAAAACGAAAATGGGTGAGTTTGTAAACGCACCTTGGCTAAAATGGCTCGCCTGGTTTGTCGCTACGGTTATCATGGGATTGAACCTTTATTTGCTCTACCAAACTTTTTTCGGATAAATAATAAGCCTAATCCTCCCTTTTTAAGGGAGCATTTTCCTTAATTATGAAACCTTTTTCGTTCTGGATCGTATGAGAAGTAGAGGCATTTTTGGAAAGGAGTGGATTATCGTGGGCGTACTTGAAACCGTCTACATGGTTTGCCTCGTTGGTGGCCTCATCTATACGCTGATCTCGCTTATTTTTGGTGATACGATCTCGGATTGGCTGGGTCAGCTTCAACTGCCTGTCGTAGAACCGATTGTGCTTGTAAGCGGCCTTACCGCGTTTGGTGGAGCCGGCTATCTGCTCTCTCGTTTTACCTCGCTATCCTGGCTGGTCGTTCTGGTTTTGGCCATCGCCATCGGGGGAGGATTGGCAGTAGCAGCGTTTTTTGTCTGGGTGAAGCCCATGAGCAAGGCAGAAAACTCCACCGGATACTCCATGGATCAGCTGGGAGGCAAGCTTGGTGAAGTGAACACGACGATTCCGGCGGATGGCTTGGGAGAGGTATTGCTCCCCATGATTAGCGGTACGACTTATCATATGGCAGCGAGTCTGGAACAGCGGACAATCCAGCAAGGAACCCGTGTAGTGGTGGTAGAAGTGCGGGACCACGTATTGTATGTAACGCCTTTCCACAATGAATGGGAAAAGGAGATGAAGGAGCATGTTTGATTTTGAACCAGGTATCCTCACGACAGTAGGAGTCGTCGTAGCGGTTTTTCTCGTCTTGGGTATCGCCTTTTGGGCGCGTTACAAGACGGTTGGTGCAGATGAGGCGATGATCGTTACAGGTAGCTATTTGGGCAGTAAAAACGTACTCAGCGACGAGTCTGGTCGCAAAATGAAGATTGTCCGCGGCGGCGGCGCATTTATTCTCCCGATTTTTCAACAAGCAAATTTTCTGAGTCTTCTGTCCCATAAGCTGGACGTGTCGACACCAGAGGTATATACAGAGCAGGGTGTTCCTGTGATGGCGGATGGAGTAGCCATCATCAAAATTGGCGGTTCCATCGAGGATATCGCTACTGCTGCAGAGCAATTCATGGGCAAAAAAGACGAGGCGCTCAAAAGTGAAGCGCAGGAAGTATTGGAAGGCTATCTCAGAGCGATTCTCGGCAGTATGACAGTTGAAGAGATCTATAAAAACCGGGAGCGCTTCGCCCAAGAAGTGCAAGCGGTGGCGACCAAGGACTTGAAAAAAATGGGTCTTTCCGTTGTCAGCTTCACCATCAAGGACGTGCGTGACAAAAACGGTTACCTCGCAGCCTTGGGGATTCCGCAGATTGCAGCAGTTAAGCGTGATGCGACGATCTCACAAGCAGACGCAGACAAGGAAGCACGGATCAAGCAGGCACAAGCAGAGGAATCGGCTCGCAAGGCAGAGCTGTTAAAAGAAACAAACATCGCCGAGGCGGAAAAAGAAAAAGAACTGAAGGTCGCTGCGTTTAAACAGGAGCAGGATAAAGCAAAGGCAAGCGCTGACCAAGCCTACAAGCTGCAAGAGGCAGTTGCGAAGCAGCAGGTAACGGAAGAAGAGATGAAGATCGATCTGGTTCGCAAACAAAAGGAGATCGAGCTGGAGGAAAAAGAAATTTTGCGTCGCGAGAAACAATACGATGCAGAAGTAAAGAAAAAAGCAGATGCGGATCGCTACTCCGTCGAGCAAGCGGCAGAGGCGGAAAAAGCCAAAAAGCTGCGTGAGGCGGATGCCCTGAAATATCGCATTGAAGCAGAAGCAAAAGCGATGGCTGAACAAAAGCGTCTTGACGGTTTGGCGATTGCAGAGGCAGAAAGGGCAAAAGGTACGGCAGAGGCTGAGGTCACCCGTCTCAAGCTGGAAGCAGAAGCGGAAGGTAAGGAGAAGCTGGCAGAGGCGTTCGAAAAATTCGGTCAGGCAGCAGTTCTCGATATTATTGCAAAAATGCTCCCAGAGCTGGCTGAGAAGATCGCTGAGCCAATCAAGGCTATCGACAAAGTCACGATCGTCGATGCTGGTGGAGGCAGTGGAGACGGGGTTAATCGCTTGAGCGGAAACGTCACCAAGCTGATGGCACAGCTGCCAGAAATGCTAAAAGACGTTTCTGGGCTGGATATGAACAAAATGATTACCGATTTTATGCAAAAAGGTCCTGTAAATCAGCCGCAACCAGCCCTGACGGCCAATCAGATTTCTGCGTCAGCGGCATTGCCAGGCAATGCTGACAAAGCAGCGCCACAGAAGGCAGCAGATGCGTCGGATAAAACAAACTAAAGAAATGAAATAGAAATGGCCCCCTTCCTAACAAGTGAAGGGGGCTTGTCTGTTATCAGTTGCCTTGTCCAACTTTTTTTGTCCCATAGTGATTCATTAATTCAGAGACTGTCACAAACTGATATCCGCGACTTTGCAGTTCTGGCAATATTTCCTTCAATGCTTGAACCGTTTGCTTACGATTGCCGCCATAGTCATGGAACAGGACAATGTCACCATTTCGGGCATTTTTCAGTACTTTGTTGACGATTTTTTTAACGCCAGGATCGCTCCAATCGCGGGTATCCTGATGCCAGGACCACATGATCACCAATGCGCCAGCCCGTTTCGCGATATTCACGATGGATTCGCTGTAGTATCCCCCGGGAGGACGAAAAAGCTGTGGCTTGGCTCCAGTAACCTCATAAATCGTCTCCTGCGTTTTCGCGACTTCCTGAGCGAGCTTCCCAGGCGATATTCGCCGCATATCCGGGTGTGTATACGTATGGTTCGCGAGCTCATGCTGTTCATTCGCGAGCAAACGTGCCACTTCTGGAAACGAGTTTACCCTCGAGCCCACTACGAAAAAGGTTGCTCTTGCATGGTATTGTTTCAAGAGCTCAGCAATTTGGGGAGTGTAAGTGGGGTCCGGGCCGTCGTCAAAAGTAAGAGCAATCACTTTTTTATCCGTCGGAACCTCCCAGACGATATCCCCGCGTGTCTCGTAGTACTCCCGATCCTTCCCGTCCTGGGCGACAACAGGGTTTGGATTAGCAGGCACTAGAAAAACGGAAAAGAGGAGAAGAATAAGCCCAACACGTTTTTTCATTTGGATCACCTCGCTGCTAGCCATGCGTAAATGAAATCAACAACGAAATTGCACTTAAACGTTACTATGTACAAACTGCTCTTGAATATTCCGATGTGTCCTTCAGGAAAAGACACTTGTACTTTTTGGGCGGATACTTTAATCTAATATCAGATTTGTATAGAAAATGGAACGGATAAGAGATAGGCAGATGGAGGAGTAGAGATGAAGGTTGCAAAATTTGGCGGAACTTCGCTGGCGAGTGCAGAACAAATTAAAAAAGTATGCGGGATTATTCGTGCGGATCAAAGCAGACGATTGATTGTCGTCTCCGCCCCAGGAAAAAGACATAAGGATGATACGAAAGTAACCGACCTGTTGATTGCCTATGCTGAACGCTTTTTGCAAGAAGGCGTGGCGGAAGCGGAGAAACAGGCCATATACAAGAGGTACCAGGAAATTGTTGAGGAGCTTGGGCTGTCAAGAGAAGTGTGGAACCTTGTGGAGGGTGAACTGGAGGGAGTGCTTGCAAACAAGCAAGGGCTTTCAACAGAGAGATTCATCGATGCAGTCAAGGCGGCAGGAGAGGATACGTGCGCAAAGGTTGTTGCTCATTACTTGACCAGTCTGGGAGAGGAAGCGGCGTACATTAACCCGAAAGATGCCGGGATGCTCGTGACTGACGAAGCGAGCAATGCTCACGTGCTGCCAATCGCTTACGAGAAGCTTGCAGCACTGCGTGAGCGCAAAGGGATTTCGGTGTTTCCCGGATTCTTCGGCTATTCGACTGGAGGGGAGCTTGTTACCTTTTCGCGTGGTGGATCAGATATTACAGGCTCCATTCTTGCAGCAGCGGTCAAGGCGGAAGTGTATGAAAACTTTACTGATGTGGATTCGGTCTACGTCGTTAATCCAAACCTGATTCCAGAACCAAGGCAGGTAAAGGAAATTACGTACAGGGAGATGCGGGAACTTTCCTATTCCGGATTTAGTGTTTTTCACGAGGAGGCTTTAATTCCCGCCTATCAGGCAGACATTCCTGTTTGCATCAAAAATACGAATAACCCGGCAGCACCGGGAACGTTGGTCGTAGCTGAGCGTCCGTATGCGACGAATCGAGTATCAGGTATTTCTAGTGATAGTGGATTTTGCAGTATTTATGTCAGCAAATATTTGATGAACAAAGAGATCGGTTTTGGCCGGAAGCTGTTGCAGATCCTGGAGGAAGAAGGTCTCTCCTATGAGCATACTCCGTCTGGGATAGACAATATCTCTGTCATTTTACGGGAACGGGATATGTCGGCTGAAGTGGAGCAGCGGATTGTAGAACGGATTAAAACAGAGCTGGATGCTGAGGACATCGCGGTTCAGCACGATCTTGCACTAGTTATGATCGTCGGGGAAGGGATGAGGCGCTCGGTTGGAACGACGGCTCGCGCTACCACTGCCCTCGCAGCAGCGAAGATCAATCTGGAGATGATCAACCAAGGCTCCTCCGAGGTAAGCATGATGTTCGGGGTGAAAGCAGAGGAAGCGGATTTGGCCGTCATTGCCCTGTATCAAGAGTTCTTTGGTGACGATGAGCATGCATCAGAGCCATCCGAGCAGAAGTCATCAATTATGGTATAATCACGCTTTTCAAAACCGCCATCTCCCCACTGATAGAGCATGAGAATGGGCTCATCGGATGAGAGGCCGACAATCCAGTAGCTGAGCATCGGATAATGCCAGCCATTGTGGTCGCTGGTCGATGGTAGAGGTGGAGAGTTCGGGTGAGAGTGAAGGACACCGAGCCATTGTTCGTTGGACTTCCTGATGGTGCCCAAGGCATGCAAAAAAGTAGCACCATCCCAAGCAAAAGCGTGCTCATCAAAGCTGTGGGGCATGGGTACATAACCAGTAATGGTATTTCCTCTACCGCTGAGCAAAGCCGAATATTCATAAGGAAACGTCTCTTGAGCTTCACTCAGGAGGCGTTTCGCTACTTTTCGGGTCAGTAATAATTTGTTATCCTTAGACGCAAAGGGTTCGCCCAACCAATCAGGTAGCATGGGACGCCTCCATCCTTTCCATGGTTTAATTATTTCAGTATTGTGGAGGTTCATAAGCAATGAGTACGATTCAGGTGGGTGTCTGCGGCTGGGGAGATCATTATGATCTGTACACCCAAGGAGTCCGAAACCGCGACAAGCTTTCTGTCTACGCGAGCCATTTTCCAATCGTGGAAGTGGACAGCTCGTTTTATGCTATTTTACCACAGCGCAATTACGAATCATGGGTCCGGGATACTCCGGACTGTTTTGGCTTTATCGTCAAACCACATCAGGCGATGACTGGACACCAGCGCGGGGACGCACCTGCCCATCGCAGGGAGCTGTTTCGGCAGTTCGAAGAGAGCATTCAACCGCTGGTGGAGGCAAAAAAGCTAAAGACATTGCTTTTTCAATTCCCGCCCTGGTTTGATTGCACGCGGGAAAATGTACAGTACGTGCAAGCGTGCAGGCAGGCGATGGCAAGCTATCCATTTGCGGTCGAGTTTCGGCATCGCAGCTGGTTTGATAAGCGTTTTTGCGAGCGGACGCTCGATTTTTTACGCAAAATCGAAGCTACTCATGTCTTGTGTGATGAGCCACAGGCGGGAGCAGGCTCTGTACCGATTGTAACCGCAGTAGCGCATCCTGGATTGTCGTTGGTCCGCTTCCACGGGCGTAATCATTCGGGCTGGAGAGATCCTGGTGAAGGGCAAAATTGGCGGGATGTTCGCTATCTGTATCGCTACAGCGAGGAGGAGCTCGCTGAGTGGGTGCCACGGATTGAGCAGGTGGCGAAAGAGGCGGATGAAGTCTGTATTTTGTTCAACAATAACTCTGGGGGAGATGCGTCAGCAAATGCAAAGCAGTTTTCGGATATGCTGGGCCTTCGCCCGAGTGGATTAAACCCCAGGCAGATGGAGTTGTTCTAACGGGAGAAAGAAGGGTCTTTATGCTTGTAACGATTGCTATCGTGTTTTTATTTATCGGTGTGATCGCAGGGGGCATTGGCAGTATTGCAGGGCTTGGTGGAGGCATCTTTTTTGTCCCCGCGCTCTTATTTCTAGCCAACATGTACATGCCTGGCTCCATGTCTCCACAGGTCGCTACGGCAACGTCGTTATTGGTGATTGCAGTAACGGCGCTTTCGTCGTCGATTTCCTACCTCAAACAGAAAAAAGTGGACATTCAAAGCGCACTGCTCTTTTTTATTGGTAGTGCCCCTGGTGCTATCGTAGGTGTCTATGTTAATACACTATTACCAATCAAAAGCTTTTCACTGTTGTTTGGCGTTTTCCAGCTATGCATGTTTGCACTCTTGATGTTCAAGGACAAAATCAAGCCGCGCAATATCGATTGGCAAATCAAACGTCAATTTGTGGATAACGAGGGCAATGAATTTGTGTACGGATATAGCAGATGGAGTGCGATCCTCATCGCATTTTTTGTGGGAATCACCTCGTCGTTGTTCGGTGTAGGCGGTGGCGTGCTGATGGTACCTGCGATAATGATTCTGTTTCGTTTTCCTCCGCACATCGCGACAGCGACTTCGATGCTGGTCATCTTTTTCTCTGCAGTCATCGGCTCTGCTACTAACATTCTCCATGATAACGTAAACTGGTTGTACGCTGCTATGCTGGCGCCTGGAGCTTGGGCTGGAGGAAAGCTCGGAGCGATTGCTGCCAGCAAAATGAAAGGACGTACAATCGTCCTCGTCCTGCGTGTCTTAATTTTAGGCATTGGGATTCAGATGATTGTTGAGTCTATAGTTAGATAAGTAAGCAAAAAGGGAGGGAAAGTCGTGGCTGACACCTGTACCTTGCACTTGTTGCACACCAACGATTTGCACAGCCATTTTACGACGATGCCGCGGATCGCGACCTGCCTACGGATATGTCGGGAGGAATGGGAGAGCCGCGGGGAATATGTGCTTACTGTCGATATCGGCGATCATATGGACCGGATGGATATGAGGTCTGAGGCGACCTTTGGAAAAACGAATGTCGACGTGATGAACCGCAGTGGTTATCAGTACGCGACGATTGGCAACAACGAAGGAATCACCCTCCCTAAGGAAAAATTGGATCAGTTGTATGAGGAAGCAAAGTTTACTGTCATAGCTACCAACCTGCAAGACGCCGCCAGCGGTACGCAGCCACATTGGGCTGTTCCCTACACTATTCATGAGTTTGCTGATTTGCGGGTTGCACTGCTTGGCGTGACGATTCCTTTTGTCCCTTCTTATCGGAGCATGGGCTGGGAGATAACAGAGCCATTGCCATTGATTCAGGCGCAGGTAGTCGCTTTGCGATCACAGGTCGATGTGATCGTTCTCTTGTCTCATTTGGGCTACCAGGCGGACTGCCGAGTGGCTCAAGAGGTGGAAGGACTAGACGTGATCTTGGGGGCGCATACCCATCATACTCTTCCACATGGAGAGCATATCGCGGGGACGCTGGTCGCTCAGACTGGACGCTTTGGAGAATATGTGGGACATGTGCAGCTAGGCTGGGATCGTGATGCGAAGCGTTCGACTTCTGTATCGGCGGAGCTGTTTGCCACCGAGAATTATCCTGAAGATGAGCAATTGCGCTCGTTTATCGAGGAGGAACAAGAGGCTGCAAAGAAAAAACTGTTCCATCCGTTCACAAGTCTGAAGCATGATCTGCAGGTAGGCTGGAGTGATGAGACGCCATTTGGCTCTTTTTTGGCTGCCAGCATCCGCAAGTGGACAGGCGCAGAGATTGGACTGGCAAACGGGGGACTGCTGCTCGCGGATCTGCATCGAGGAAGCTTGTCCTTTGGAGATCTGCTTACATCCATACCTCATCCAATCAGTGCCTGTGCAGTCACGCTTACCGGTGAGCAGCTCATGAGTATGCTCGAGCAGTCGATCCAGCCAGAAATGGTGCACCGGGAGCTTCGGGGATATGGTTTTCGCGGCAAAGTAGAAGGCTGGATGGCTGTTGATGGGTTGCACATTCGGTACATAGCTGGCGAGCATCCGCATATTTTGGAAATTGAGGTAAATGGCAAGCCGCTCGTTGCAGACCAAGAATATCGGGTAGGAACGGTCGACATGTTTATGTATAACAGGCTGTTCCCTGATCTGCTCCAAGGAACACATATCCAATTCTTTTTACCTGAAACGCTGCGGGAGGTCATCGCCAAGACAGTTACGGACCAAGCGCTTTTGCAAAATGCCTTTCTCCCGCGCTGGGAACAGGTTTCCTCTCCATAACAAGTGTCATATCCTCTTTTTGCTGAAAGGCACGGTCCCTCTCCAAACAGGGCATGCTATGGAAAAAGGGAGGCGGCAGACGATGCGCTTTATTGATGAGCTGTATGAGCTGTACCGAGGGCATTTAAACGGAGATGAAGAAGATATCACCGCGGTGGTTGTCGGGATATTGGCAGATCAGTCACGCGAAGACCTGATCGACTTGGTGGACGATATGGAGGAGGAAGAGCTGTTTCAAATGATGGCTACCTACATGATTGAGGTCATGAAGCGCAAGGTAGCTATGGAGGACGAACAGTTCCCCGCCACAATGATGCACTAACCTGCTATTTTTCACACACTTTTCTTTTCGATGTCATAGGATGGTAACGCCACATGACAGGAAAGAAAAGGGAGGAATCGTGATGGTCGAAGTAGTGCCGATCCACTTTCCAGAGGGAACCGCGATTGCAGTTACGGTGCGTCTGCCGAAAACGACCTTGCTCGCCGTGACGACAGATCATGGCTATATCATGTGCGGGGCACTTGATGTGGGACTCTTGAATGAGCGTCTGGCGGCAAGAGAAATCTTGGCTGGTCGGGCTGTCGGGGTCAAAACGATTCAGGAGCTTTTAGATGCGCCATTGGAATCAGTGACTACTACCGCTCAGCAGCGAGGAATTCATGCGGGAATGATCGGTAGAGATGCTGTAGTTAAAATGTTGTAGTGTATGTGAAACATAGGAACGAAATTAAGCGCCTTTGTCTATTTTTGTGACAAAGGCGTTTTTTGGTGAACATCATTTTAGAAAATTTTTCATGTAGAATCTCGTCGAGTCACGCTATAATAGGGGTACCCTGAGGAAAGGCGAAGGTTTCGCATGAGACTGACATCTATTCAAAAATGCCAGCCGGGCGACAAATTGGCTCGGTCAATTTATACAGAAAATGGAACCATACTCGTTGGCGCAGGTGTTGAACTGACACAACGAATGCTTATGAGACTCAAGAGCAAAAATATAGCAAGTCTCTATATTCAGGATGATCGCACCAATGACATCATAGTGGAGACAGTCATTTCTGATCAAACTCGCAGAGAGGCTATGTCTATTATTCACGAAACATTCCGGGCTGTACATGAGGTACCGCAAAGGTGGCAGCAGCTTTTTTCGGACAAGTCCTTCGGGCGAAATATTCGTCATGTTATGACGACGGTAGTCGACGAGCTGAGTGGATGCCGTGCAGCAATGAACCTTTTGGCAGACGCCTGTGCTTTCGATAACTACATATTCGCCCACAGCTTTAATGTTGCCCTCTACAGTACCGCTCTCGCTATTAAAACAGGGTATACGGAAAAGGAAGTGCTAGAAATCAGCATCGGCGGAATGCTGCATGATGTAGGCAAGATGCAAATTCCAGATACGATTTTGCAAAAGCCAGGTCGCCTGACTGCGGAAGAGTTTGAAATCATGAAAAAGCATACAGAATACGGATTTGAAATGCTGCGTCGGCAGGCTGAAATTCCTCTGATGGCAGCACATTGTGCCTTTCAGCATCATGAGCGCTGGGACGGTTCAGGGTATCCTCGGAAACTCAAACAGGATGAGATCCATCCCTATGGCCGGTTAATGGCGGTTACGGATGTATTCGATGCGTTGACTTCCCATCGCGTATACCGGAGAGGAATGCTCCCGCATGAAGCCATGGAGGTTCTCTATTCTGGTTCGGACACGCTGTTTGATCAAAAGTATGTGGAATCACTGCGCGATACGATTGCACTCTATCCACTTGGGCTCAGTGTCACATTAAGCTCTGGGGTGTCGGGTGTTGTTGTTGATTCCAACAAAGGAATGCCAAGCCGCCCGATCATTCGTGTCCTGGTAGATGCCGAGGGCCAGGAATTGACACAGCCATACGAATGTAATCTATCTGAAAATCTTGCTTTGATGATCATCGCTTGTGGTGATCTCGTATAAGAAAAACCTCTTCGTGCAATCTATACACTCTGATATAGTAAAAAAGTAGTGGCTGATTAGAGCCACTCAGAGTGTAGAGAAACCCTCAGTTTCTTTACACTCTTTTTGTGTTTTCAGATGATTCGTAGATGACGATGAATGC
>NZ_CANMZW010000044.1 GCF_947502445.1 uncultured Brevibacillus sp. | reverse complement strand
GAGACTCGCTCGACTTGCATGTATTAGGCACGCCGCCAGCGTTCGTCCTGAGCCAGGATCAAACTCTCCAATAAAGTGGAAAATGAATCTGACTTCAAGTTAAACACAAGCTTATTTTCACAGATTGTTTCTATCCGGTTTTCAAAGAACATATCTTTCAATTTGCAGTCGCTTCAACTAGAGGCGACGTTTTTTAATATAGCATAGGCTAAAAATAATTGCAACAGGAAATTATAAATAAGTTACGCATAAATCTTTTTTCATGTACCACAGTGCATGCACTGGGACTTAGGAATATACCACAACCAAAAGTGATTGAGCAACTGGAAAAACAGACCATACTAACAAAGAAGCAATGATGCCAGATAAAAAGGAAAATACAAAGCGATGATAAGAATCGTAACCTACAACATCCATAGTGGACGAGATTTATGGTGGAGAAAGAGATTGCAGCAGATGGCAGATACATTAAAAGACCTGGCGCCGGACGTAATCGGCTTGCAGGAAGTCCATCAAAACAGCAAATACGGGTACCAAGCGAGTTTTTTAGCAGATCAATTAGGCTATCAACTAGCCTTTTCCCCCTCAATCCCGATAAGTGACGGACAATACGGGAATGCACTGTTAACCAGACTCCCTTGTATAAACACATCAAGCCTGTACCTTCCAGCAAAAAAAGAGAAACGAACCTTGCTTCAAAGCATGCTTACTTGGCAGGAAAAAGAGATTGCTGTTTGGGTTACACATTGCAGTCTCAACCAGACGAGCCGTACGGCGCAGTTGAATCTTTTGACTGCACTGGCTCAGGGGCACTCCTCCATTCCCCTCTTGCTCCTGGGAGACTTCAATGCGCCCTTTGTATCATTCGCGCCTCTCCTTGCCGATTGTGCCAAAATAAAAGGCAAAGAGCGAAGGTCTACCCTTCCCGCCTTTCGCCGCCGGCTCGATTATATTTTTGCGTCTTCCCATTGGCATGTCCGCAGCTACTCTCTATCCAATGCCCCTTGGTCTGATCACGTACCCGTTATCGCTGACCTGGAACTGCTGCAATCCCCAGCTCACGGAGAATAAAGTCTTTGACATCAATAAGCCTTGCCGGCAGTTTAAACTGGTGTGCTGCTCCTGCAATCAGCAACGGGATAAGGGAATCCTGTTTGTGCAAAGATCCATGACTGCCTCCGCCTAGATGAGTGGGAGCACTCTCCGATAAAATTTCGTAGCCTTTTGCTGCAGTAATCACGACTACGTCGCCACTTTGCGAAAACAAAGCTCCATATAAGCGGGAAAACGCATCTGGGTACGTATCGAAATGAAGCTGCTCCCCGTCGAAATGCACATCTAGCACAGATACGTCTCCCTCTATTCCCCATGTCGAACCATATGCATCTGGGTATATTCCATCGCGCCAAAAGTGCAGCGACTCTGTCGATCCACCCCGGCGCACGATGACTTTTTCGTTTTCTCTCCACGCAATCAAGTCAATCCGTTCATCCACAGTCACCGCTTCTACAATCTTGTGCAGCGTATTTGCATCTTTTGCGTACAAGTACGACATTCGCTCATTATTGCAAATGACCACATCCACATCTGGCGTAACCGCTTTGCCAAGAGCGTGAATCGAAAATCCGGAAAGCAAATGATTCAAGGAGATATTATGCTCTTCTCCTTCACCAATGACGGTTTGCCCATGGTCACTGATCAGGATGCACACATTTCTCTCCAGCATTTGTTCCCAAGACGAGAAGCTGTCTAAAAAACGGACCAGCTCCCTGTCTACATCCGCTAAATGCGAAACGGCATCCCGCGGTGATTTATGTAGCTTATGGTCATTTTCAGGCAAGTACACCAGCGTAAAATGAGGCTGCTTGCCGCTGCGAATCACCTCTATCAACAGATCAATGGCATAAGCATCATTGATCCCATATCCTTTCAGTACGGTTTGTGACATATCCCATGTGACAGAGCGAAACAGCTGTGGGTGAACCAAAGTCCCCAAGCTCATTAGCGTGGGACCACTGACTTTTTCCCGCAATTGAAAAGAGGTGATTGCATCAAGCATAGGGGGCATATGTACCTTATGCTTTTTATGTCCGCGGTGAGCAATTACGTTAATGGAACCAGAGACGAGGTCATTTTCTTCCAGCACCTCGTGGATCGTTTTTACATTTTTGCTCAAATGTCGTTCATTCAAATCAAAAAGCACATTGCTCGCACAGCTCGTAATCCCCATTTTCTGGACTGGGATCGCTCCATTAATATAGTTAATCATTTGCTTTGTCTCCGTGTCATACCAAACAAGACCTGGAATCTTGTGCAC
Source organism: uncultured Brevibacillus sp. (assembly GCF_947502445.1). Taxonomy (GTDB): domain Bacteria; phylum Bacillota; class Bacilli; order Brevibacillales; family Brevibacillaceae; genus Brevibacillus. Next base: position 45,768 of record NZ_CANMZW010000044.1, on the reverse strand, counting down.
GTCAGGATATACACCGGTAATCAATGAACAGTCAATCGACGCGGTCATCGTCGGAAAAACAGTTACACAATCAGGGATGTATTGACTTCGTTCCATCAAAAACTGCAAGCCGGGGGCTTTCTTCGCAGCGATGCATCGCTCCAGCACGTCTGGCATCATAGAGTCGATCAGGAAAAGAATTACCTTTTTCATCCGTCTGCCATCCTTCGTCCGTCATGGTAATAGTACCTGTTAGTATTCGATTGTTGCAGGACAGATATGCACCCAAATAGAAAAGCCCCTCCTGCAAACAACTTGCAAAAGGGGCTATCTCCTACTACGGCTTGCTGTAGCTCAGTGTACGAACGCCATTTGTACTCATGAGCTTTAACGTTCTATGCTTTTCCAAATAAGGTGCCAGCGAAATATAACCCTTCTCTGTTATCGTCGTGTCACCTAAAAGGTGAGCCAATACTTGTGCACGTATTTGCAAGCCACCCTCGGTCTGCTTAAACAACGGATCGACGGTCGGGAATGGAATGCCATTAATCACCGTGTCCCCGTCTTCGTCACTTAATTCCCACGTAGGTATCTGAAGAGCATGCAGCGCTTCGACAACCTGAGCCGCATAATCCTCCACGATCATGTCTGGCGTAAGGCCAATATGATTTACTACAGTGTGCTTCGGAGTAAAATACTCATTCAGTGTTAGCTTGAGGGCATCCCCTTCCGACAGCGGAATCACTTGCTGCGCACTGCCTTTTCCGTACGTCTTGGTCCCAACCAGCTTCGCGATACCATGATCACGCAAGGCACCTGACAACAGCTCAGAAGCAGATGCCGTGCCGCCATTTACCAGGATGAGGACCGGAATCCCAATATCCCGTCCGTTTCGCACCCACGTCTCTACCTCGACGCCGTTACGATTGGTGGTATACATCAAGAGTCCATCCTCCATGAACAGACTGGCGATGTCACGTGCTGAGGACAAATAGCCCCCACCGTTATCGCGCAGGTCTACGATCAAACCATTCATCAGCTTGCCAGAGCGCTTAAACTCCTCCAGCTTGTCTCTAAATTGGAGCGCCCCTTCTGAACCAAAGGTTTCGAGCTTGATATACCCGACTCCCCCTTTTGCAAAGAGCTGACCTTCTGCCTCAGGTAGGGTCATCATTGCCCGCTTGAGCTTCACCACGAATTCGCGCGACTCGGATGGACGATACACAGTAATCGCGGCTTCGCTTCCTTCGTTGCCCTTTAAATAGGCGTAAGCTTCCTCAAAGCTTTTTCCGACGAGTGAGTACTGATCAACTTTGAGCAACTGGTCGCCCCGCTTCAAAACAGATGCAGCTGCTGGAGAATTCGGTACGATTTCTCGAATGATCAAGGCGTCGTTTTGGAGACGGAGGCGAAATCCAAACCCGACGAATTGATTCTCAACATCAGATTGAAACAAGCGAAGCTCATCAGTGGTAAAAAAGATGCTATGCGGATCATCTAGCGTCGATAGCATGCCATCGATCGCCCATGTCCGAACAATAGTTGCATCCCAGCCACCTTTTTTCTGCCACTCGAGGAGTCGCTGTTCCAATTCCGGCAACGTATCATCCTCTGGCGATACAGTCAGGTTTAGCTTCTTCTCTTGTTCAGCCTGCTTGCTGACAGCCTCCAGAGCACCTTTTACCAGCTGATTCGCTGACGGCTTGCTCAAATGACTCTCCATGATATGCCAAAAAACTTCTTCCGTTTCTGCATATGGATTACTTGCTGCCTGTACAGGTACAGCAGTTAACAATAAAAATGCGGCGAGTAACCAATGAGTTATGCGCTTCATGGAGTCACTCCTTTCCGAACCTCTTCTGGAATGGAAACTTTTCCAGCATGCTGGTAGTCAAACTTGTCTGTACCTGAGTAAGCCACGTATTCGTCGCTGTCGTAAATTTCCTCGTAACGCCACACATGCTGGAGAAGCTGATCGGTATCGCGATCAATATAATATTTGTTCATGTACAGCGGAACGCTCTTGATTTTTCCACGTCCAGTCGAGACTTGCTTCGCTTTTTCCTCCAGCACGGGACCTGGAATCCACTCCGTAATAATGTCGTAGTTCCCGAAGGTTTGCTTGTAATAGCGCGCCTGCAGGTTATTCAAACGATCCTTTGCACTTTGCTTGGCAATCCACTCGTGCAGAAAATCCAGGGAATTCGTTTTATACTTGTCCCACTTATCACGATCGGAATCATACGAATATTGGATTTGTTCTTTTCCATCCGTATAAGTCTCCAGCTTGTCAGAAACGAGCTTCTGTGGCGACTGATAAAAGCCAGAAACTCTGCTGGTGTTATTTCGCTGATCGATATCCTGCGTGTATTTGAAAGTAAAGCCACTCAGCACGGCTTCTCCCTTTACCTGATACGAATCGGAATTATCCAGACGTCTCAAGGTAAAAGCTAAATCTGTTGCAATTTCGGATTGCTGCTTCAATGAGGCAATATCCTGCTTTAGCAAGCGGGTAAGCTGGGTCATTCTGCTATCAGACGCTTTTGGCTTTTGGTTTGCCACCAGTTGTTCAGCCTCTTGCAGCCGTCCCTGCTGAATCAAATAGTACGTAGTATTGATTAAAGCCTCGGCGTGAGAAGAGTTGAACAAACGGTACTGGTCAAGCGCAGCATCGATTTGTCCCGCCTTTACTTCCAGCGCAGCAATATAAATCCCCAGTGCCTCCCATTCTTTTGAATCCTGTTTTACCTTCTTTTCGTATCCGCGCAAATGTTCGAGCACTTTCTGATACTGACGCTGATCCTTGCCTCCGAGTTGCAGCGCAATATCATAAACATTGGCGCTCAGGAGCTGAAGTGTGTCAGGCAAAATGATCTTGTTCTCAAAGTAGGCATCGATTGCTTTATACGCTTCTTCCAAATTTAAATCTAATGTTGTGCTAGGGTCCCAGCTCAAATAAAAATGAGTACCAATCTTATTCCCAAATGAATTGCTCGCGAGTTTTCGCAGATCTTCAAAGGTAGCATCCGTGTCCTCATGATTTCGTATCGCCTCTACCGCATTGACATACTTCTCCTCATCTACCGATTTGGGATTTGTATAGGTTGAGAAAAGAGGGAATACGTCCAGAATCTCGGGAACCATCGGAAACTTTTGACCATCATAATCAAGCAAAGGCATGATGGTATCCTGAACCAGATAGGTCATCAAGCGATCAGCGGCCACGGCAGCTTCGCCACGTTTCAAGCGGTCGGTTTTTTCCCCTTCCAGCCAGCCCCATTCGCGTATATCCTCCCACGCATGCTTTCCGTCACTAGACATCACGAACATTTGTAAGATTTTTGCAGCTTCTTCTTGCGTGATAGGCTGGTTCGGGTGCATTTGCTCCCCTGGAAACACCTGCTGGATCGCATTTGGTCCATACAATCTATCCAAAACATAAGAAATCCGTAGAGTCGGATTGTACATCCAAGTCAGGCGATCGACGTCTTTATAGGGAAGATACGGTTTATCAAAACCTTCACCGCTCGTCCATTCCGCATGCTCGGATAAAAAAGTAAGCGGGTAAAGCTGATACTGACCACCGTAATAAAGACGATCAATCAAAGCCAAGAACTCCGCTCTCGTCATATCACGTTTTGGGTAGAACAATGGGACACCTGGACCGGCAGCAAACAGGCCAGCCTGCACACTACGGATAATCGAATCTCTCGCATGGTGCTTGCTAATATCTCCGTAAGGCATAAAGCCCCCAGCTGCTGAGGCAAAGCCGGGGGTCACCAAGGTGGCAACGAGTAGACCACAGGTAAGCGTTCGAATTAGTTTTTGCACATTGAAATCCTCCTACACTTCAACTGGCAGCTGGTCTCTTCTGCCTTTTACACAAATTGGAACGGATCAGTGTGCAGCCGCGATGCGATAACTTCCGTTTCATAACCATTTTCTTTTAATTGTTGCTGTAAATAGGATGCCAGCTTTTCTTTCATGATCTTCTCTATGTTGTGACCGGCGTCAATGATGGATAAGCCCTCAGCTTGAGCATCATGAGCGACATGGTAGCCAATATCGCCTGTTAAAAATACGTCTGCCCCTTTAAAAATCGCTTTGGATGCATAGGAGCTGCCATCCCCACCAACCACAGCTACCTTTTTCACCGTAGCATCGAGGTCACCGACGACACGCACGCCTTTTAACGAAAAGCGCTCCTTTACCATCTCAGCCATTTGCCGAAGAGTCATCGGTTCAGGCAAGATACCGATTCGTCCAAGCCCATACGCAGCTCCTGACTGCTCCAGTGGAATGATGTCATAGGCCACTTCTTCATACGGGTGAGCAGCCAGCATCGCCTTGATTACCGCAGACTGCCTGGAAGCAGGTACGACCATTTCTATGCGAACCTCTTCTACTTTTTCCAATTTCCCCTGAGCACCTATGTATGGATTGGTTCCGTCCCCTGGCACAAAGGTTCCTGTTCCCTCTATTTGAAACGAGCAATGACTATAATTACCCACATGGCCCGCTCCTGAATCACTCATCGCTGAAAAAACCGCTTCTCGATGTGTAGCTGGAACGAAGACAACAAGCTTTTTCCAAGCTTCTCGCTGCAAAACATCCAATACATCCACCTGCATCAAACCGATCGCTTCTGCCAGCCAATCATTCATCCCGCCCACGGCAATGTCCAGATTGGTATGTGACGTATAGACAGCCATATCATGCTTGATCAGCTTTTCATATACGCGTCCTGCTGCCATATCAGTGCGAATATGCTTGAGCGGACGAAAGATAACAGCATGATGGGCAACAATCAGATCCACGCCTTCTGCAATCGCTTCATCGACTACAGATTCAAGCACATCAAGCGCCACCATGACTTTTTTTATCTTTTTTTGCAGGGTCCCTACATGAAGACCGATCTTGTCCCCTTCCATCGCCAAGGATTTAGGGGCAAGACGCTCTACATATTGAATTACTGTTTGTCCGTGTGCAAGCATGCGATCACCTCATCAATCCATTTTACTTCCTCCTGAATCTGCCTGATTCTCTCAGCAGCTTCCGGCTTGTCAGACTTCTGTAGCTGGAGAAGCACCTTGTCCCACTTTTCCCGTTCGTTCAGCCATTTTTGCTGTAGAACCGTGGATTTATCCTCCCAAAGAAACGGACCAATCCGCAAAAGCTCCTCCAGCGAACGGTCTTTCTGTTCATAAGGAAGTGTTACTTCACCTCGCTCAGCCACGAGGATTTCATAAATAATTCCGTCTTCCTCCAAAATCGTCTCTGCGAGTAGCTGCCAGCCATTCTCCATAAACCAGCGACGAACGAGCTCTTCGCCTACGTTTGGTTGCAAAATGAGCCGTTTTACGCCTGTCAGCTTGTCTGCACCCGCCTCCAATATAGAGGAGATGAGCCCTCCACCCATACCAGCGATGCAAATCACATCGACTTCTCCCGGTTGAAGCACTGCGAGACCGTTTCCCTTTCGAACAGAAGCACGGTGTTTTTCCTGTAGCGTATGTATTTGTTTGAGAGCCGCTTGATAGGGACCCTCGTTCAGCTCCCCGGCAATAACGTGGGAGGCAATCCCTTTTACAAGTAAATAAGAAGCGAGTAATGCGTGATCCGACCCAATGTCGGCGACACGTGCTCCTTCTGGGCAATAGCGGGCAATTGTTTGCAGCCGCTTCGAGATTGTTACTGATGTCATCTGTATCTTCACCTTCCGTTCCTCTATTTTACCCTATTATCCAGCAATTGCGAAATGCTAAATACATGACAGCCTAGCAGCAAAGAACGACAAAAATCCCCGCCGTTTTCACCTGCGGGGACTCTTACAATCTTTGATTAGCAACCTATCTCACGAGCTATTACATTACGCAAAATTTCTGATGTACCTTCTCCGATTTCCAAGAGGCGTGCATCCCGGAAGAAGCGCTCCACTTGATATTCGCGCATGTAGCCGTAGCCTCCATGAATTTGGATCGCTTGATGCGTAGCGGACATCGCTACCTCAGAAGCATACAGCTTTGCCATCGCAGCTTCCTTAGTAAACTTTCTACCCTTGTCTTTTAACCACGCTGCTTTGTATACCATGTTTCGCGCTAGCTCAATTTGCATCGCCATATCGGCCAGCTTGTGCTGAATCGCCTGGAAATGGCTCAATGAATTGCCGAAAGCTGTACGTTGTTTGGCATACTGCAGTGCTTTATCGTGAGCAGCCTGAGCAATTCCTACTGCCATCGCACCAATCCCAATTCGTCCACCATCGAGCGTAATCAGGAATTGCTTGAAGCCTTCCCCTTCTTTCCCAAGCATATTTTCTTCGGGAACCTGTACATTTTCCAAAATAAGCTCGGTCGTGTTAGAGCTGTGCAGACCCAGCTTTTCATAATTATCCACAACGGTAAAGCCAGGTGCATCTGTCGGTACGATAAAAGCAGTTATACCGCGAGAGCCTTTTTCCTTATCCGTAACAGCAGTCAATGCCAAAAACGACGCATGTGAGGCATTCGTAATAAAACATTTGGAGCCATTGATTACCCATTCCCGATCTTTCAAGACAGCATTTGTTCTCGTTCCTCCAGCATCAGAGCCTGCGTTTGGTTCCGTTAATCCGAATGCTCCGAAGCTTTCACCCGAACAAATTTTGCTCAAATATTTATGCTTCTGCTCTTCTGTGCCAAACAAAGATAAAGGCGCGCCTCCCAAGGAAATATGTGCGGAGTAAGTAATCCCTGTTGAACCACATGCACGACTCAGTTCTTCTACCACGATCGCAAAGCTGGTCGAATCTGCGCCCGCTCCTCCGTACTCCTCTGAAAAAGGAAGCCCCATCAAGTTCAATTCCGCCATCTGCTTGAATATTTCGACAGGAAATTGTTTCGTACGATCACGTTCATCTGCTCCTGGAGCGACTACTTCATCGGCAAATTCCGTCATCATTTTTTTTAACATTAGTTGTTCTGAAGTCAAATCAAAGTTCATAATTAAAGCCCCCTTGAAAACGCTTTAGTATAGAATTACCAAGATTCGCACGATTATGACTGAGCGTTTGTTCAGAATTCTCTTACCATTATACACCACCTTTGCTCTTCTGTCTGTTTTCTTTTAGAAAAACTTCATTTATCGCCAGCATTCGATGGCGATAAGCAGAAAAAAACACGCCTAACGTCGGCGTGCTCCCAGTAGAATCGCTCCCAAAAAGGACACGGCTCCCAATATGTATCCGATATAAAACGTGTTTATACCCATAAGCTGCATGGCTGTTTCTCCGCCAAGAAAAACTGCCGCGAACAAAATTCCGATCAAAACCTTACTATTACTATTCATCCAATCCCCCCACATTTCTCTCTGTTATCATTGTACCAAACTACAGGGGCAAGGAAAACGAACGAATCCACGAACCGTCCCGTTTATAGGCGCAGCCATTTGTACCAATAGCCTCGCGTGAAGAAAAAGAAAGCAGATGCGATGAAGACTTTGATAAACAGTAATAGCTGGATGATGTCGCGTTTGGCTTCCGGGATGTAGAGAGACTGAATCTCTGCACCAAAAAATGCCGCCAAGCCACAAACAGCAAAAACACCTGCCCATTTTGGATTTGCACTGTTCATCAAGAACCCCATCCCGGTCAAAAGGCACGCCAGCGGAACCCAATACAGCTCAGACTTCCACCAGGAATAATCATCGCCTACGCGGTGAACGGTCGCTACTCCATACAAAATAGCTAATCCAAACATGCCGCAATACAGCAAGTACGTAAATCCAAACAAAAAGGCACTCACACTCAGCAAAATACAAATGACCCCTAGATAAACGAGAATCAAGGGCAGCGAACCATTAAGCTGCTTCATACAATAAATACCGCCTGCAATCAATATCAGGAACGAAAGACCCAGAAACAAATGAGTCAAAGGTGGTGCTGACCTGCGAACAGCAAATCCCAGAATATAGAAAACAAGAGCAAAGCAGGCAAAGATGGTAATTTGCATTGGGGTTTGAAAACGGTTAAAATGAAAAGCAAGCAAGATCAATCCGGCAATCACAAATGCACCGAGGAGCCATGCTAACACCATTTTCCCTGTGACAGGAGAAATAGGTCTCGTTTCGTAGGCGTAAGCGGCTGACGATGCTCCGCCCTTACCTGTGCCAGTACCTGTTCCTACTGCAGCATCTGTTCTTGCTCCTCTTCTTTCTCCCTTGCCTGCGGTTGCTGGGGTTTGCGGACGATCACCTTCTGTATACAGATTTAACAGGAAAATGCAGTAATGTTCAGGCAGCAAGTGATTTCGTCGCCAGTTTTCAATTTCGGCTATGATGGTTCGTTTGCGCTGGTCGTCCAACGCGGCCCCTCCTTACTATCGACTATGATCGTCGGATCTCAAAAAGAAAAGCCTACGTCGGCTAACGTAGGCCACATACTACTTATATCGGTTATTCCAAGAAATCTTTTAAGCGCTTGCTTCTGCTTGGATGACGAAGCTTACGAAGGGCTTTTGCCTCGATTTGACGAATCCGTTCACGGGTCACGCCAAATACTTTCCCCACTTCTTCCAACGTGCGCGTGCGCCCGTCATCAAGACCAAAACGTAAACGCAGTACGTTTTCTTCACGATCTGTCAACGTATCCAGAACGTCTTCCAATTGTTCTTTTAACAGCTCATAAGCCGCTGCATCTGATGGTTCCAGAGCATCCTGGTCCTCGATAAAGTCCCCCAAGTGGGAATCGTCTTCTTCCCCGATTGGTGTCTCCAACGACACTGGCTCTTGAGCGATTTTCATGATTTCGCGTACTTTTTCCGGAGTCAAATCCATTTTTTCAGCAATTTCTTCCGGCATCGGCTCACGACCGAGCTCTTGGAGCAGCTGACGTGAAACGCGTATCAGTTTGTTGATGGTTTCTACCATATGCACCGGAATCCGGATCGTACGTGCCTGGTCAGCAATCGCACGAGTAATTGCCTGGCGAATCCACCATGTAGCATACGTACTGAACTTGTAGCCTTTGCGGTAGTCAAATTTTTCTACCGCTTTAATCAGACCCATATTTCCTTCTTGGATCAAGTCAAGGAACAGCATGCCGCGACCGACATAACGCTTGGCAATCGATACCACCAATCGGAGGTTTGCTTCTGCAAGACGTCGTTTTGCTTCTTCGTCGCCCTGTTCAATGCGCTGGGCAAGTTTAATCTCCTCTTCAGCGGAGAGCAGAGGAACACGTCCGATTTCCTTTAAATACATTCTTACAGGGTCATTGATCTTAATTCCAGGCGGAACGGAGAGATCGTCAAAGTCGAATTCCTCGTTGTCGTCGTCCTTGATGACCATTTGATCGACCTCATCATCGTCGTCATCGTTTTCGTTGTTGTTTATCTCAATGCCTTGATCACCCAGGTATTCAAAAAACTCATCCATTTGATCAGAGTCCTGCTCGAAGCCTGCGAGGCGATCAGTAATTTCCTTATACGACAATACGCCGCGTTTTTTGCCTAATTCGACCAACTGTTCCTTCACTTGTTCGATGGACATTGCTTCCATGTCAGAAGTGATATTTTGCTTGTTCATCTACTATCCCTCCTTCCCCGGGAATGATCTGAAGCTACCCTTCTTTTAAAGCATTTTCCAATTCAAGAATCTTCATCCCTGTGACGGCTGCTTGAATTTCCAGTTGTTTGCGCGCATCCTCGCTGTCCGCTGCGGCCGCTTGGAGGTGTAAGCTCCGCTGCTCTTCGCGCAATCGTTCCAACTCGGCACGCTTCGGGTAGTTATTCACTTGTTTGATGTAGTCACCGATCTCTAACTCAGATACGTCTTCCTTGCACTCCATCATGGCCAATCCCGAGGCTAATTGCTTTAACGAATCGTCTTGCACAAAATGTATAAACTTTCCAGGGTCTTCCGGGTTTCCCTCTGCGTAGTAGGCGTACAGGTAGGCAGCCAACGCATCATGTTCGTCCACTTGGAAGTGGGCGCTGCATTCTTTTTGGACGCGCAGAGCAATTTCTTCATCACGCATCATGTAGTAAAGCAGCATGCGCTCAGCCGTATGGTAAGCGGGCGGCAGTGATTTTGCGAGCGTAACTTTGCCATTATTTATACTATTATTCCATGTTGACGCTACTTTATCCCTTTGGCGTTCACTTTTTTGCTGATTGTATACACGCTTTGACTCCCATTTGAGATCGCCGAGAGTCAGGGAATATTCTTCTGCCAATTGCCTTTGATACAAATCCCGTTCCACCGGGCTGTCCAGTTCGTTGATGATTTCTACCGCTTTTGCGATCAAGCGCGTTTTATCTGTCTCATCTTTTATTACGTACTGGCTTCGCAATTGTTTCAAACGAAATGCTGTAACCGGCATCGCTTGCAACAATACTTGCTGCGAAAACGCTTCAGCCCCATGCTGGCGAATGTAATCATCCGGGTCAGAGCCTTGTGGCAATGGAGCGACCCGTACAATCAAACCCGCTTGCTGCAAAACATGTATAGCCTTACTCGTTGCTTCTTGACCGGCAGCGTCTCCGTCGTAGCAGAGAACAACCGAATCGACGTTTCGTCGTATCATTCGCGCCTGCTGCTCAGTCAAAGCCGTTCCCAAAGTTGCAATCCCTTGTGTGAAGCCTGCCTGCCATGCCGAAATCACATCGACATACCCTTCAAACAGCAATGCCTGCTTTCTTTTTCTTATATATGGGCGGGCACGATGCAAATTGAAAAGAGTTGCGCTTTTGTTAAACAGGAGGCTTTCCGGGCTGTTGAGATACTTCGGTTGTGATTTGGGCTGGGAAGATCCTAATAATCGTCCACCAAATCCGATGACATTCCCTTGCGAATCATGAATAGGAAACATGACACGGCCACGAAAACGGTCAAATACTTTTCCCGCATCGCTTTTGGCCAAGAGTCCTGCCTCCACCATCAGTTCCTGGGAAAACCGCCGTTTTTTCAAAAACTGCGTAACGAAATCCCAAGAATCTGGGGCGAACCCAATTTGATACTCCACGAGGGTCTGCTCTGACATCCCGCGCTTGGTGAGATACTTCACTGCTTCTACACCGTAGGGGGTTTTTGTCAGTACGTAGTGGTATAGCTTGGAAACAAGCTGATGTGCTTCATGCATGGCTTGCTTCGTACGCTTTTCCGGAGTATCTTCTTCTTGCTGTGTCTGGGGCACTGCAATCCCGGCACGATCCGCCAATTTATGAAGTGCTTCGGGAAAAGACAGCTGCTCCAGCTTCATTAAAAAGGAAAAGATATCCCCACCTGCCCCACAGCCAAAGCAATGAAAAAACTGTCGCTCTGCATTTACGTTGAAGGAAGGGCTCTTTTCAGAGTGAAACGGACAAAGCCCAACAAAGGCACGACCGCTTTTTCTCAGTTGAACGTACTCTCCTACAACGTCTATGATGTCGACAGCGGCACGCACTTGATTTACAAATTCATCTGAAGTGGGACCAGACATGTCTATCCACCTTTTTAAGGAGAATCGCACGATGAGATTATTTAGTTCGTCAAAATTCGTCAATTTCCTTCTTTAGATCAAACTTCTTTTCTTCTTTTCTACTTTTCCACATTTCCGCGAGCAATAAACGCAGGTGGAACCGCATGATCGTTGATCCTTGCTACACGTTTTCTACAAAAAACGGCAAATCCCTTCTTTTGGCCTATTTCCTTTCGCTGCGAAGATTGTTTTTGCGAATCATCTCCAGAATGATATTCGCTGTTTCTTCTACAGCCTTGTTGGAAACATCAATTACGGTGCACCCAAGACGGTCGATAATTTTTTTCGAATACGCCAGCTCCTCTGCAATCCGATCGAGATTGGCGTAGTTGGCTTGAGCAGTCAAACCAAGCGCTTTTAACCGCTCGGTGCGGATTCCGTTCAATTGCTCAGGATTAATCGTCAGACCGATACATCGCTCCACTGGAAGCTGAAACAATTCCTCGGGTGGCTCTACCTCTGGAACAAGAGGTACGTTTGCTACCTTCAGACGCTTGTTTGCCAAATACATAGACAGCGGTGTCTTTGATGTACGAGAGACCCCGATCAAAACGACATCTGCCCGCAAAAGACCGCGCGGATCTCTTCCGTCGTCGTATTTAACTGCAAACTCGATCGCATCTACTTTGCGGAAATACTCTTCATCCAGACGGCGAACGAGGCCCGGTTTTCCTGTCGGCGGCTCCTTCAGCATGCCTTGAAGCGTTTGCATGAGCGGCCCCATCACATCAATTGCCGGGATGCCATGAAGCGCTGCCTGCTTGGTGATATAAGCATTCAGCTCTGGAATGACCAGAGTAAAGACGATCATTGCCTTCGATTCCTTAGCAGAGGCAATAATTTCGTCAATGGAATCCTTGTCTTCTATGTAGGGATATTTTTGAACGTCGATCATGAATCGATCGAATTGACTAGCTCCTGCGCGAACGACAAGCTCGGCCGTTTCGCCGATGGAGTCTGAGACTACGTAGATGAGCTGTCCTTGTTGATTTACTTGCATCGCTTCTCCTCCTACACTTTCGGTTCGCTGCCCAATTCTACAAACGCTTTGGCTATCGTCGTCTTGGTGACTCTCCCAGTCAGCTCCATCAACTTGGGATCTTCTTCGCTTGGCCGAACTACAGGCAAAGAATCAATCTGAAAATCAATCAGCTTTTTTGCTGCCGCATACAAGGTTTCTTCGGGAGAGCAAGTAATGATATTCGGCATCCGAGACATGATGATACCAACCGGCACGTCCTCAAGCGTTTTGTTGCCTAATGAGGCACGCAAAAGGTCCTTTCGTGATATCACGCCAGCCAAGTAGCCTTTTTGATTAACGACGAACAACGTACCGACATCCTCCAAGAAGAGAGTAACGATCGCGTCATAGGCAGAAGCGGATTCGGCGACTACAATCGGTACTGCTTTGTAGTCGTTGACGATAAGCTTGTGAAGCCGTTCACTAATAACCGAACTCGCTGGTCTCCCGGCATAAAAATACCCGACCCGAGGTCTGGCTTCTAAATATCCTGACATGGTGAGGATGGAGAGATCGGGGCGCAGTGTGGCGCGAGTCAAATGCAGCCTTTCTGCGATATGCTCCCCGGTTATCGGTCCGTCATCCTTCACTATCTGTAAGATCTGCTCTTGTCGTTTGGTAAGCTCGATGACCAATCACCCCGGTTCTATCTTTACCTCTTCCTAGTATTACTCTATTCGACTTGATATTCCTTCTTTCGCGTGGAAAAAAGGTGCCTCCGCCCTTTTTTTTGACGGAGGCACCTCCTATTTGGTTACGCAAAAACAATCTTCGCAAAATCAGCGTATCCAAAAATGAGACGGGATAGACGGAGCAAAAGTCCCAATCTGTTGGCACGGACAGCTTGATCCTCAGCCATGACCATTACTTGATCGAAGAACGCCTTGATCGCCTCACGCAAGGTAGACAGGGTCCCCAGTACCTTCTCCTGATCGGCTAAGGCACTCACTTCCTGTGATACGGACAAGTACGACTGATACAGGGCGCGCTCTACTTCTTCTGCAAACAGCGCTTCATCGACTTGATCCGCTTCGGCTTTTTGCGCCAAATTGTTCACGCGATTGAATTGTTCGACGATCAGCTTGAATTCCTCGTCCTCGACTGCTGCCATCAATGCTTTCGCTTTTGCCAAGAGATCTGGAACCTGCGTCAGATCAGCAGACAGCACTGCATCGATGACGTCGTAGCGGACTCCATTTTCTTGCAAAACGTTTTTCAGACGCAACGCGAAGAAATCAACCAGATCTTTTTTCACTTCTTCTACAGAGCGCTTCGTGACGCCTTGAGCCGCGTATGTCTCTAAAGCTGCGTCCCACAGCTGATCCAGAGAGAGCTGCCAATCCCGCTCCACCAGAATGGATACAATCGCTGCTGCCATACGACGAAGTCCATATGGGTCCTGGGAGCCTGTCGGCACGATACCGATCGAGAAGCAGCCGACAATCGTGTCCAGCTTATCAGCCATGCTGACGATCGCACCTTGTGCTGAAACTGGCATCTTGTCTCCGGCAAAGCGCGGCAAGTAATGCTCAAATACGCCACTTGCAACCAGATCGCTCTCGCCCGCTTTACGCGCGTAATCCTCACCCATAATTCCTTGCAGCTCAGGGAATTCGCCAACCATATTTGTCACCAGGTCAAATTTGGAGATTTCCGCGATCCGGTCTACCTGCTTCGCTTCCTCCTGGCTTACTCCCAGCATGGCGCCAATTTGTTCTGCCGTTTTGCGGACGCGACGCACTTTATCTCCAATCGTTCCCAGTTCCTCGTGGAAAACAATCGTTTCCAAACGCTTGAGGCAGCTTTCAATTGTCAGCTTCTGATCTTCAACATAGAAGAAGCGAGCGTCTGAGAGGCGGGCACGCAGTACTTTCTCGTTCCCTTTTGCTACATTTTCCAACGCTCGGCTGTCACCATTTCGCACAGTGACAAAGTGATTCAAGAGCTGACCATTTGCATCTTCCACCGGGAAGTAGCGCTGATGCTCACGCATGGAGGTTACCAATACTTCACGCGGAATGGTAAGGAACTCCTCTTCAAATGTACCGTAGAGTGCAGTTGGATACTCGACGAGATGCACGACTTCATCAAGCAGACCTTCGTCCATCGGAATGTTCCAGCCCTTTTCTTGCTCCATCCGCTTGATCTGTTCCACGATGATCGCACAGCGCTCCTCTGGATTCACCAATACATGCTGCTCAGCAAGCTTGCTTACATATTCACCTGGCTGGCTAATTTCCACTTCGGTCCCCAAGAAACGGTGTCCACGGGAGACGCGACCGCTTTTTACTCCTGCCACCTCGAGTGAAACCAGCTCTTCGCCAAACAGCGCTACCAGCCAACGAATCGGGCGCACGTACTTTAAGTCTCTTGCTCCCCAACGCATGTTTTTAGGAAAGTTCATGCTGGTGATGACATCGCCAAGTTGTGGAAGCAAATCGGTTGTCGCCTTGCCCGCTTCAGATTTGCGCGCATGTACATATTCAATTCCATTTACTTCTTTATAGTAGAGCTGATCTGCCTCTACATTGTTGCTACGGGCAAAGCCCAGGGCAGCTTTCGACCAGTTTCCTGCTTCATCCTGAGCAATTTTGCGAGCAGGGCCTTTTGCTTCTTCGTTTCGGTCAGGCTGCTTTTCAGCCAAGCCATTAATGAGAACAGCGAAACGGCGAGGTGTTTCCAATGCAGTAATCTGATCAAATGGGATGCGTTCAGTAGCTAGCCATTTTTCCACTTTTTCTTTGAATTGAGCAGCAGTCTGCGCTACAAAGCGCGCAGGCATTTCTTCCAATCCAACCTCGATAAGTAAATCGCGCTTACTCATTCGTATCCGCTCCCTTCGTACTCACCACTTGACCATCCGCTTGTACGTTTTCCTTTTGCAAAAGCGGGAAGCCTAGACGCTCTCGTTCTGCGTAATAGGTTTGCGCCACTTCACGGGACAGGTTGCGAACACGGGCAATGTATCCGGTACGCTCCGTCACGCTGATTGCACCACGCGCATCGAGCAGGTTGAAGGTATGGGAGCATTTCAGTACATAGTCATAGGCCGGGTACACGAGGCGCTCTTTCATCAGGCGCTTCGCTTCCGCCTCATATGTGTTGTAGAGCGAAAACAACATGTCTACATCAGACAGTTCAAATGTGTATTTGGAGTGCTCGTATTCTGGCTGCCGGAACACGTCCCCGTAGGTAAAGCCATTGACCCATTCCAGATCGAACACATTTTCTTTTTCCTGAATGTACGAAGCCAAACGCTCCAAGCCGTAGGTCAGCTCTACTGCTACCGGCTTGCACTCCAGTCCGCCGACTTGCTGGAAGTAAGTGAACTGCGTAATTTCCATACCGTCCAGCCACACTTCCCAACCAAGACCCCATGCACCAAGTCCTGGATGCTCCCAGTTGTCCTCGACGAAGCGAATATCGTGCTCCAATGGCTCGATACCCAGCTGGCGCAAGCTTTCGAGATAGAGCTCTTGAATATTGTCAGGCGACGGCTTCATGATGACCTGGAATTGGTGATGCTGATACAAGCGGTTTGGGTTCTCCCCGTAACGGCCATCTGCCGGGCGACGGGAAGGCTCTACGTAAGCCACATTCCAAGGCTCAGGTCCAATGGAGCGAAGGAATGTCATCGGGTTTAATGTACCCGCTCCTTTTTCTACGTCGTACGGCTGGACAATCAGGCAATTTTGCTTTGCCCAAAAGTTTTGCAGCGTCAAAATGATGTCTTGAAATGTCATTTTCATGCTTTTTTCCTCCTCACAAAATAAAAAAACCCCCCCGCCTCTACACTGCCTCGTAGCGACAGTGTAGGGACGAGAGGATTCTCGCGGTTCCACCCTACTTGGCGAATCAGATGTTCGCCCACCTTCAAACCATTCCAATTGCTCCAGAATGCCCTTCATCAGCTTGGTGACCAGGCTTTCACTGTCCCTGGTTCGCTTCTTACAGCCATCGACTGACTACTCTTTTCCTTCATAGCATGCTTTTCATATCAAGTTGGTATTTATCATATCGAAAACAAATTCGGATGTCAATTATTCACTTTGATCGGGCTGCGCCATTTTTTCCATTCTCTCCAGCTGCTCCAAAAATGCGCGACTTTTCAGCCGGATGTCCAGATGCTCATCCATGAAGCTTCGTATCACATGCTTGAGCTGATTGCGCGTGGCTGGCTTCACCTCAATATCACCGAGACGCTCCAAATCAAATACCTGGAATAGCCTGAGCAGCTTCCAGGTCGAAGGGGTAACCGCGCGCGCATACGGATCAGAAGGCAAACAAACAGGGCACAGCAATCCGCCCTGCGTCACACTGATCGCATAGGGCTCGCGCTGCGCACCACAGTTTACACATGCAGATAGCTGCGGGGAAATCCCGGCTACCATCAGCATCTTGGTCTCGAAAATTCGGCAAAGAATCTCCGGGTCCCGCCCTTCGTCTAGATGTCGAAAGGTTTGCAGCAACAGCTGAAATAAAAAAGGATTGGGCTCACGCTCATGCGTCAAGCGATCCAGTAGTTCTGCTATGTATGCGGCATAAGCTGTTGTATTCAAGCTTTGCCGCAATTCCCGGAACGAGTTCACGATATCTCCCTGAGAGAGATCTGGCATCCCCGTACCGGGTCCCGCCTTGCATAAGTAGTAGCCATGTGAAAACAACTGGGAGACGGCAGCAAGACGGCTCTTTGTCTTTTTAGCACCGCGGGCCATCAAGCCTAGTTTGCCGTTCTCCCGGGTAAACAATGTCACCACTTTGCTGGACTCACCGTAGTCCACACTGCGGATGACAATTCCTTCCCACTTTACAAGCATGCCTGCGTGTCACCCAATTCCTCCTGGGCAAACTCAAGCGAGGTCTCTTCAGTGATCCCATCCGCTTGGGGGTGATCCCGGTAGAGAAGGTACGCATGGATGTCACCGGTTGAAGCGAAAACTCTCCAAGAAAAGTCACGAAGCATGGAGCATCATCCTTTCCTACATCGGGTCTATCCACTTCCTTCTTAGAATCACCTGTGCCCGTTATTCTATCCCTTGGAAATTTTAACGGTTATAAAATCCTTATTCTTCGTTGTAGAAACCAAAGTTACGAAGCATTCGCTCTTGATTGCGCCAGTCTTTTTTCACTTTGATCCACAGCTCCAGGAAGACCTGGTCACCCATGAGACGCTCAATGTCTTTGCGCGCGCGGCGCCCGATCTCTTTGAGCATCTGGCCTTTTTCTCCGATCAAAATACCGCGCTGCGAATCCCTCTCCACGTAGATCGCTGCGTAAATGTAGAGTGTCTTCCCGTTTTCTCCGCGTTTCATCTCTTCCACAACAACAGCGATAGAGTGAGGAACTTCTTCACGAGTCAAATGCAGTACTTTTTCCCGGACTAATTCTGCCACGACAAAACGCTCCGGATGATCGGTTACCTGATCTGCCGGATAATACATCGGCCCTTCTTCCATCTCACCCATGATGGCTTCGGTAAGGGAGCCCGTGTTGTTACCCTCCAAAGCGGAAATCGGCACGATCTGCTTGAAATCATACAATTTGCGGTAATCGTCAATAATCGGCAGCAGCGCCTCTGGATGAACCTTGTCAATCTTGTTGATCACTAAAAATACCGGCGTCTTTACTTGCTTCAATCGCTCGATGATGTACTCGTCACCAGCGCCACGTTTCTCTGTTGCATCTACAACAAACAGCACCAGATCCACTTCGTTCAACGTATTTTCTGCCACGGAAACCATGTAGTTACCCAATTTCGATTGGGGCTTGTGAATACCTGGCGTATCGATGAAAATGATTTGTCCTTCCTCGGACGTGTGAACAGCCGTAATTTTGTTACGAGTCGTTTGTGGCTTGTTGGACATGATGGCGATCTTATGTCCGACGATATGGTTTAACAGCGTTGATTTTCCAACATTCGGTCTGCCTACAATAGAAACAAAGCCCGATTTAAATGCTTTCTTGGTCTTGCGATTATCCACGTAAATCCTCCTTGGTGAAAGCCCCTGGGAGCAGGGCTGATACTGTCGTTTCCCACACATCTCCCTTTAGGTTCGTTAAGATGACCGGCATGTCAGGTGGACATAGCTCAGCCATTACTTGTCTGCACGCTCCGCATGGAGATACGGCTTGTGGCGTATCTGCTGCAACTGCGATCGCTGCGTAGGTCTTGTCCCCTTCAGAAAATGCTTTGAACAATGCGGTACGCTCTGCACAATTACACAATGAATATGCAGCATTTTCAATATTGCCGCCCAAATATACTTTACCACTATCGGTCAAGAGGGCAGCTCCCACCTGAAAGTTGGAATAAGGCACGTAAGCCAGCTTTCTCGCTTCAATAGCCTGAGCCATCAATGATTGTTTATCCATTCTCATCATTCCTCATATCGTTATTCTCTATCAGAGCGAGCGTTTGCAAGCGATTTACCGGTGGGAGCTACCACCAGCCCGTCATTTTTTCCAGCAGGGGTGGCCCGAAGACCATGATCCCGATACCAACGGACAAAATGGCAGCGACTAACACAGCACCGGCACTGGCATCTTTGGCAATTTTGGCCTTCGCGTGCCACTCTGGGGAGGCGAGATCAACGGCAGCCTCCACTGCTGTATTCATCAGCTCCAACGAAAAAACCAGCCCGATAGAAAAAAAGACCAGCAAAACATCGCTGCGGGGAATTTGCAGCCACCAAGCCGCCGCCAGCACAAGTGTGGCAGCGGCTACGTGGATTTGCATGTTTCGCTGTGTCTTTACGGTATAGACGATTCCTTGCAGCGCGTAAGAGAAGCTACGCACAAGACGACGCCATTCTTTCACTGTAATCTCCTACCTCGTCAAGCCAATTTGCTCCAAAACCGCTTCTTGACGGGAAAACATTTCTTTCTCTTCTTCCGGAGTACCATGGTCGTAACCCAGAAGGTGAAGAAATCCGTGTACGACGAGAAAACCAAGCTCGCGTTCGAACGAATGACCGTAGTCCTCTGCTTGCTCATGTGCCTTTGGCAAGGAAATAATAATATCTCCCAGCATATTCGGGATCTCTTCCGCTTCGCTCTCGTCGAAGAAAATCTCCATCTCGCCTTCCCCAGGCTCATTCATAGCAAAGGACAAGACGTCAGTCGGACGATCTACGCCACGATAATCTCGATTCAGCTCGTGAATACGCTCGTTCGTAACGAGTGTAACCACGACTTCACCGCTCACCTCTTCCAGGACCGCTGCCGCTTCGAGACAACGCACTAGCAAGCTTTGCAAACCCTCATCGATCGGTTCGATTTCTTCATGAAGAATTTCAACAGCTAACACAGATGAACGATCTCCTTTTTCCATTGCAATTTATCAATACCCGTGGTCGGCTTCTTCTTTGGCATATGCAGAAATGATTTTTTGTACTAGGCTGTGGCGCACAACGTCCCCTTCTTGGAAATGGATGAAGGCAACATCGGTAATCTTGTTTAAGATGCGCTCAGCTTCTCGCAAACCAGACTTCTTGCCTTTGGGCAAATCGACCTGGGTGACATCTCCGGTAATGACCATTTTTGAGCCGAATCCAAGACGAGTCAAAAACATCTTCATTTGCTCCGGAGTGGTATTTTGCGCTTCGTCCAAAATGACAAAGGAATCCTCGAGTGTGCGACCGCGCATATAGGCAAGCGGAGCCACCTCAATCAGACCACGCTCCATCATTTTGGCCACCTGTTCATTGCCAAGCATATCGTACAAGGCATCGTAGAGTGGACGTAGGTATGGATCTACTTTTTCCTGTAAATCCCCTGGTAAAAAACCGAGGCTCTCCCCTGCTTCTACCGCCGGTCTGGTGAGAACGATTCGCTTGACTCGTCCGCTTTTCAGAGCGACTACTGCCGTAACGACCGCCAAATACGTTTTCCCTGTTCCCGCAGGCCCGATTCCAAAAACGATATCGTGCTTTTTGATCGCAGACAGGTAATGGCGCTGCCCCAATGTCTTTGCACGAATCAGCTTGCCTCGCTGGGTGCGGGCAACCTCTTCGTCATAAACATCCAAAAGCGCTGCCGCTTCGCCCCTGTCGATCAGCATGATCGCATAAGAAATATCACGCTCAGACAGAGCAATTCCTCTGCGAATCAACTGGAGCAGGATCGTAATGAGCTCGGTGAGCAGGTCTACTTCTGGTTTGTCCCCACTAATCACCAGTTCGCCTTCTCGGGTCATGATTTTGGCGGAGTACTTTTCCTCAATCAGCTTCAAGTACGCGTCATGTGGTCCAAACAACAGCAAGGCCTCAGATGCGTCTGAAAACGGGATTCTTACCTCATCTTGTACGTGCAACAGGCTTCCATCTCCTTGCAACGGTTATCAGCAATTCGTCATGGATTGCCGTTATTCGCTGGTGCTTGGGGTAGTCCCACTAGAGGTTGTTCAACGGCAATATCTTCAATGACGGAAAAATGAATGCTTACGTAAACTTTACCATTCTCTGATGTGACGTGCAAAACTTTTTCGTCCTGAATGAACGCATCTGCCCCTGCCTTTTGCAAGATATCCTCTCTGGCGAATTTTTTCGCCAGCTCAGTTGCTTCCTCTACCGTCATTTGTTTGGAAATCGGCTCTGTTTCAAGCTGCGTAACCGTCTTCCATCCGAGTGGTGAGGTAAAGCCGGCGTAAGATGGGACAAAACGTTCTTCAGAGCTTTCCGCAAGAGCAAAGAACTGCTTTTTAAAGGGCCAAAGTTGGACGGCATAGGGGCCGACCAGCAAATATTGCTGCTGCAGCTTCTCGCCCGTGAGCTGGTAGTGTGTCTGGTTCAGCGGAACAGAAGTATTGCTAACATACCACACTTCCCCCTGTACTTTCCCGCGCGCCGACACTGCCTGCTGACGCGTCTCATTCCCGATAATTCCAGAGATCAGCACCTGCCCCTTTTCGACCACCTGATTGTTCGTCACTTGACTGCGCCCTACCTCTGGCAGGATCTTGTGTATGACCGCCCGTTTTTTTGCTACGAGATGACGCGGTCCCGTAGGAAGGGGGAGGGTTGGCTCATCTTTTTCCACAACCTGCAGCTTGACCTTCGTGCCACTCATTTCAATTCCGATCCAGGTCGTTTCCGGCAGAAGGCTCATGAGCTCTTTTTGCAAAAGCAGTGGTTCCTTTAGTTTGACCTTCCAGGCCCCTTCTTTAATCCCGATCTGTGCCGCAGCTCGAATAACCCTTTGCGGGTCGATCATTTTCGTACCACTGACTTCAACACTCCACACAAATGTAGAGAGCATGTACAACCCGATGAAAAAAAGAGCAGCACCGATGGCCAGTCCAGAACGTCTGCGCAAACGAAGAAGCCAAAAAGGCAATCCATCCCGACGCTCTACATGGCTGCGACAGCCTGTCTCTTTTAATAGCGGACGTAAACGGAAATAATCCCGTATTAGAATGTCGCAGCGGCTCACCTCCAAGCCAACCCTGCGAATGTTCCAAATCCGGATGCCGTCACGCACAGCCATATTCAGCAAGCGTTCAAATCGTTTTCCGCGCACTGTAATCGTAATATGTCCGTCCACCCATTCTCTCAGACCATTTCGCATTTTTGTGATTCCCACCTTCCCCTGTTTTAGGAGCCTTGAGGCCCGGTTTCCAGAAATTTCACTCCGCCAATTCTTCCTTCCAAGAGCACTTCCTCCGGCAAGATCGCCCTGATGACCAACTGTTCACCGGAGACAATCATTTGCCCATTCGTGAGCAGCAAACGGAGCTCTTTTTCACTAAAGTGGAGGACTCCCCGGTGGTTCTCTATGTACATTTGCAAATGACCAATCATGGTAATGCGCGGGACTTCCAGGACCACATCTTGCGGCAGATCCAGCACCCCTCCAGCCAGTTGGCGCAGACGGCGGCTCCAACGCTTCATGGATAAGCCCCCCTTCTATCGGCGCATGGCGCCTGGTATCTTTTACATTCGTCTTCACTGGCAAAACCATTCTTACCTATGCGTATGCGACGGATTAAAAAGGCATTACTCCAAAAAAAGCCCCTGACGCTTAGGTAAAAGCGGCAAGGGTTATCCTCATTTCTCTATGACCTCAGCCGATGCTGAGTTGTTGTATTTTGAAAGCGCCTTCCATTTTTTCATGACCCGTCTCACTTTATCTGCTGAACAACCGCAAGCAATCGCCGTCTCGTAAATTGATTTATTTTCGAGGACGACAAGACGAATCACCTTTTGACGGAAACGACCCATTTGTTCATATAGTTGCTGATTCAATATTCGTCCACTACCCTTCACCCATTGTTGGTAGAATTTTCTATATCATCAGGATAGTAAACACTTGTACAAGAAACAAGAC
This sequence comes from uncultured Brevibacillus sp., assembly GCF_947502445.1. GTDB lineage: Bacteria > Bacillota > Bacilli > Brevibacillales > Brevibacillaceae > Brevibacillus. Next base: position 22,948 of record NZ_CANMZW010000044.1, on the reverse strand, counting down.
AAGAGATTCGCTAAGTTTCGACAAAAGAAAAACAGATGAACGAGTGTCCACCTGTTTTTCTCTTACGTTATGCATTTCTTTTACGTGAAGCTGGGGAAACATACGGTGCTTTGGAACGAGGCTCTCCAAAAATGAGCGCCCACTTCATACCTTCGCGAGGATCGACTTTCAGCGGGCTAGACTCTGTCCGTTTGGCTTCAGATGAAACCATCTGTTCAGAAGCAGCGCTTCCCACTCGCAGAGAAGGCCCGGTAAAAGCCCGAGTAGGCTCTGTAAATGCCCATTCCTGCTCGACTCCTACCCCTTCCATGGATTCGGGTTCAATCGGCTCATATTTGGCGGAGGCACGCACAGGCTTACGCTCTTCAGCATCCTCTGACGGACGAGTCACCTCTATGCTCGTAGGATCATTCACAGGCGTGAGCGTGCGTGGCATCTTGCCCTGTGTCATTTTCTTGCCAGTCTTACCAAAAATCTTATAGCCCAAATACGCTAAAATCACAAACCAGAACTTGCCAATCAGCGGCAATACCCAACTAATCAGGTCAAAGATGAGATCAAAGAGATCATCCATAAAGGTTACCCTTATTCCTTGTCGTCTGGTGCTGCAGGTTCTTGTTTGTCACCTGTATGCCCGAAGGTTTGACGCATTTGGGTATCCGCCGCGATATTTTGCATGTTGTAGTAATCCATTACACCCATTTTTCCAGTTGTCAATGCTTCTGCCAATGCCAACGGTACTTGTGCTTCGGCTTCCACAACTTTCGCTTTCATTTCTTGCACGCGTGCTTTCATTTCTTGTTCGGTTGCAACCGCCATGGCGCGACGCTCTTCCGCTTTCGCTTGAGCGATGCGTTTGTCCGCTTCCGCTTGGTCGGTTTGCAGCTGGGCACCAATATTTTTTCCTACATCCACGTCAGCAATATCAATGGAGAGAATTTCGAACGCTGTTCCTGCGTCCAGCCCTTTGTTCAATACTGTTTTCGAAATAGAGTCCGGATTTTCCAAGACATCTTTATGGCTATTGGACGAACCAATCGTAGAGACAATCCCTTCCCCTACACGTGCGATGATCGTTTCTTCACCAGCACCACCGACTAATCGGTCGATGTTTGCACGCACGGTTACTTTCGCCTTTGTACGCAGCTCAATTCCGTCTTTCGCCATTGCAGCTACGACTGGTGTTTCAATTACTTTTGGGTTAACACTCATCTGAACCGCTTGCAGCACGTCACGACCTGCGAGATCAATCGCTGCCGCACGTTCAAAGCCAAGTGGAATGTCTGCACGTTGAGCAGCAACCAATGCATCTACTACGCGGTCGACGTTACCACCAGCGAGGTAGTGACTCTCAAGCTGGTTCGTATCAAGCTGAAGTCCCGCTTTGCGAGCCTTAATCAGCGGGTTGACGATCCGGGATGGAACGACGCGACGCAGACGCATCGCAACCAGTGTAATAATCCCGATATTCACGCCTGATGCCAGCGCGGAAATCCAGAGCATCACTGGAACGAATGAGAAGAAAATCGAGAGGGCGACAATAGCTACTGCCACCATAAATATGAGAGGTATCAAGCCACTTTCCAACATGAATCAATCACTCCTTTTGTTCTTGTTCCGCAACGACGACGCGTGTGCCTTCTACCTGCACGACGGCAACCGTTGTTCCTGCCGCAATAAAACCTCCAACAGATACAGCATCTACGCGACTTCCCTCCACTTTTACTACACCAGCAGGGCGCAGTGGAGTAAGTGTAATACCCGTTTTTCCTAAAAGCTCACGCTGATCACGTGGTGCGACATATCCTTCCTCGTTGCGCTGCGCGTCACCTAAGATAAACTTGCTAAACAAGCCCTTGATGCCGTATCGCTTTATGAGCAGAAACGTCACAATCGCTGTAATCAGTGCGGCTACGCCAAGCGAAGCCAGCCCTTGCTTGGTGTCATAGGCTGCCATCACCAAACCGGTAACGATACTGATAAAACCGATTGCCCCGACAATACCACCCGGGAGAAAAATTTCGAGAATCATTAGTAAGATACCAATAACAAACAATCCGATATGCAGCCAGTTCGCGAAGCCAGCCAGATAATGTCCGAAGAAATACAGGCCAAATGACACTAGCGAAATCGTCCCTGCAACTCCAAATCCAGGCGCGAACAGCTCCACTACGATCCCTACCAAGCCAATGACCAAGAGCAAGCTCATGACTACTGGACTGGTGACCCAGCGCGCTACCTTTTCCCCGCCTGTCGGTTCGATAGCTTCCAGTGTATCTGCGTTTACACCTAATTGGGTCAGTAGCTGGTCCTTACCAGTAACAACCTGATCAGCATAGCCTAATTCCTTTGCTCGATGAGCATCGAGAGACAATACCGTTCCCTTTGGTTTTAACCCCGGGAATTCATTTTCAATCTCTACCATCGCCCTTGCAACATCCGGATTGCGATTATTCAGCTTGGCGGCTGCCTGCATCTGATTGCTCCAACCTGAGACAAACTTGATATCTGCAGCATTTCCTGCCAGATCAATAGGTGTGGCTGCCCCCATGCTGCTGCCCGGGGTCATGACAATCTCATTTGCATTCAGCGCGATGTACGTCCCAGCGGAAAATGCTTGACTGTCAATGTAGGCGACTGTATGCATCGGAGATTGCCGAATCAACTGCCCAATATTTTCGGCAGCTCCAACTTCACCACCCGGTGTATTGATATGCAAGATGACGAGATCTGCCTGCATCTTTTCTGCATCTGTAAAGGCTCGACGCAAAAAGCTCTCCAAGCCGCGCTCGATTGTATTGTCGACCGGAATCCAGACTGCCTTTTGGTAAGACTGGGCAGTAGTGGCTGGGGCAGTTACAAACATCGTCAACCCCATCATCAGGCACAGAAGTGAGATCAGCAATCGTACTCGGCGGACGGTTGGCCATGTTGAACTCATCGCTATTCCCTCCTTTCCTCCTATCAGATTCAACGAATGCCTAATAGGGTATACGAAGGTGGAAGAAAATTGTTTCACTTTTTTTAGAGGTTGTTCAAAAATTTGTCTTTTGATCACGCAGGAGTCCTGAAAGCGAATTCCAGAAAAAAAGAGAAACCCAACCTTCATCGGGTTGAGTTTCTCTGTTCGTATCTATATGAGGTGTTACTCGTCTACGATGGTAGTTCCTCAGATACAATCTTTTGCACGAGGTTTCCGTCTGCTCTGCCTTTCACTTTCGGCATGATCGCACCCATTACTTTGCCCATCTCCTTTTTGGAGGAGGCATTTGTCGCTGCGATACCTTCCCGAACGATATCACGAATTTCATCTTCGCTAAGCTGAGCGGGTAAGTAGGCGGAGAGCACGTCGATCTCTTCGCGCGATTTCGAGGCAAGTTCCACGCGGCCTGCCTTCTCAAATTCGTGGAGGGATTCACGGCGTTGTTTTAACTCACGAGTCAAGATGGTCAGCACTTCGTCTTCAGACAAAAGTCTGCCTTTGTTAATCTCTTCATTCTTTAACGCGGCTTTCACCATGCGAATAACAGAGAGTTTTAGAACAGCTCTGTCCTTCATTGCTTGCTTCATATCTTGATCGAGTCGCTCCATTACACTCATGATGAGCCCTCCGTCAATTAAAACTTACGTTTACGAGCTGCTTCGGATTTCTTCTTGCGCTTAATGCTTGGCTTCTCAAAGTGACGACGTTTACGCAGTTCTGCCATCACCCCGGATTTTGCGCTTTCACGCTTGAAGCGGCGAAGTGCGCTATCCAAAGACTCGTTTTTCTTGACTCGAATTTCTGCCATTTGTCTTCCCTCCCTCCGCTAAAACCGTGGGACGCCTGAGTCGATCGTACGAACAGACTGTCACACTTCATTATAGGATACAGACCCAACGAAGGTCAACCTTTAGTTCATTTTTATTCGGTAAAGCCTGCCAAAAAGTGATAATGAATATGAAAAACTTCTTGTCCGCCTTCTTTGCCACAGTTGTTAATCAGGCGAAATCCTGGCAATTCAAGCTTTTTCGCGAGAGTTTGGGCTACCTGATGAATATGGCCTATCAAAGGGAAATCTTCTGGCTTCACATCCATTAGCGTCGCAATCGGCTTACGCGGAATAATCAACAAGTGAACACGAGCTTTCGGTGCGATATCGTGAATGACGATGACCTGCTCGTCTTCATATTCTACTTTTGCAGGGATTTCCCCCTCCATGATTCTGGTGAAAATGCTTTTTTCCATGAATATGCTCCTTCCATTGATGTAAATCGAATCTGACCTGTTATGTATGCAAAGATAGTACAATAATAGCGGACAATCTCGATGAAAAGCAATCATTCTTGCTCCACTTTTGTCTTGCGACGGTACAAAGTGCGTGGTAGCATGACTTCGAGGTTGGATTGAAACCGAAGAAAAAAGGAGTCCGTGGACATGAAACCTATTGCACTAGATTTGGCAGCGAAACGAGCAGAGGGACTGGTACTGACTGGTTCGCCGGATCTTGTCTTGTCGTCCGTTCACTTTGATACAAGACAGCTGACTACGGGGTCTTTGTTTGTGGCGTTAACGGGCGGTGTTCGTGATGGACATGATTTTCTTATGCAAGCCGTTGAACAAGGCGCAGCCGCTGCGATTGTTTCCAACCAGGAAAAGATTCCTGCCGAGCTACCAAAGGATTTCGGTCTGATTCTGGTCAACGACACAGAGCGTGCTTTTCAGAAGCTGGCTGCTGCCTATCGTAAAGATTTTTCGTTCCCTTTTATTGCAATCACAGGGAGCATCGGCAAAACGACTGTTAAAGATATCGTAGCTCACGTCCTGGAATGCCAGACCCCTGTCTACAAGACGTACAAAAACTTTAACAACAATCTCGGGGTCCCCTTGTCCCTTTTACAGATCGAGGAGCAGCATGAAGCAGCTGTGCTGGAGCTGGGAATGAATCATGCGGGAGAAATCGACCTCATCGCTTCTCTCACAAAACCGAATATCAGTGTTATCACTTTCATTGGTGAATCCCATCTCGAGTTTTTTGGCACTAGAGAAAAAATTGCTCTCGCAAAGGCAGAGTTGCTCCCGCATACCGCTCTTGATGGACTCGTTCTTTTAAATAAGGACTCGGAATATTTACCAATGGTTGCTCATCTGTATTCTGGTGAGATCATGTATTACTCGGTAACGGAGACGGCTGATTTATGGGCAGAGCATATTACAACCGTGGAAGCCGGCACTCAGTTTGATATATGCTTCCCTACTGGTGAGCGTACCACTGCTTTTATCCCTTTGTACGGAAAGCATAGTGTGCTCAACTCGTTGCCGGCTGTAGCGATCGGCAAACGCTTGGGCATGAGCACTCAGCAAATCGTGGATGCACTGGCGACCATCAAGCTATCGGCGATGCGCTTTGAACAGGTCGACTCACGCCACGGCTCGATTTACATAAGCGACGCGTACAATGCCAGTCCGACCACTATGGAAGCTGCGATTCGTACATTTGCAGAGCTGTTCTCCGAGCGGAAAAAGGTATTGGTGCTCGGTGACATGTTTGAAATGGGACCAGATAGCAAAGCCTTGCACGCACAGGTTGGAACCAACATCAATGATCTTGCTGATCGCTTCGAGCTGCTGGTGACCATCGGTGAAGAAAGTCGCTGCATCCATGATGCCTACAAAGGACCCAAGCAGCACTTTCTTACGAAAGCAGACGCTTTGACCTTACTTCTTCCGCTCCGGGATGCCAGCCACGCCTTTTTGTTCAAGGCCTCGCGCGGCATGGAGCTATGGACGATGCTGACAGATTTAGAGGATCATGCGTAATAAGCGCGAGACGCCGCTCTTCATTTATGGAGACGGCGTCATTTTTTATAGTCTGGATAATCACTCCCACAAGCGCTTGACGTTCACGAGCGTATCCTCGTCAAAGCTCAGCTTGTATATGTCGGGCTTGGTTGTCTTTTTCCAGAAAGCGAAATCATACTGCTTGTCATAATGATTTATCATAATCGTCATAATGTTGCCGTGTGTGCCGATGACAATCTTTTTCCCGCGATGATGATCGAGCACATCCTTTAGTGCTGCTATACCTCGTTCCTGAGCCACCTCATTGGATTCTCCACCCGGATAGGCAAAGCTCGGATTGTCAAAAACTTGCTTAATCCCTTGTTCAAAGTCAGCAAACGGGTAGTCCCACGAGGCTAACTCGCGTTCGCGAAATCTGGGTTCCGTGATGATAGCTTGGTTTTGTTGGCGAGCTGCCTCTTCAATTGTTTGCAGAGCCCGTGCGTAATTACTGGAGATGAACACGTCGATTTGCTCAGGCTTTAATCGATCTGCCACTTTCCTCGCATCCGCCCACCCTTTTTCAGATAATCCTCTGCCCTCCTCCTGGTCTGGTGTAAACGGCGATTCTGCATGGCGCACCATGTAAATATGTGTGATCATCTACGTCCCTCCTGTTCGGTTGTTGGGGAAACATTTTAACCACTATACCAAAAAAAGGATGCCAGTACAGCGCATCCTTTCCTACTTTTGCATGATTCATATACTATTCCAATTCCTCTGCATCCACGATGTTGCGTTGCTTATCGGCGTGACGCTCAAGCGCCAGCTGCACCAAGCGGTCAATCAGCTCACTGTAGCCCACTCCAGCAGCCTGGAAGAGCATCGGATACATGCTGAACGGTGTAAAGCCAGGCATCGTATTCACTTCATTGATGTAGAGCTGATCGTTTTTCTCATCCCAGAAAAAGTCAACCCGAGAAAGCCCTGAGCCATCCAATGCGTGAAAAGCCGTCTTGGCAACCTCCGCAATTTGGTCAGCTACATGGTCTGGAATGATTGCAGGGATGGACAGCTCTGTTCCTGCGCCTTTGTATTTGGCTTCATAGTCATAAAATTCCTTTGCAGCAATGACCTCACCCACGACAGAGGTAACGAGGTCTTCATTTCCGAGGACACCAATCTCGAGCTCTCGCGCAACAACGAACTCCTCAACAATCAATCGACGGTCAAACTTGGCTGCAACCTCAAGTGCATGTGCCAGCTCGCTACGATTTTTTGCTTTGCTGATCCCTACACTAGAGCCCATATTGGCTGGCTTCACGAAGCACGGATAGCCGAGTTCACGCTCGATTTTGTCCATTACTTCCTCTTGATTTCTTTCCCATTGCGAGCGAAGCAAACCCACGTATTTGACTTGTGGCAATCCGGCTTGGGCAAATACGGTTTTCATCATCCATTTGTCCATACCGACAGCGGAGGCCATTACACCTGTTCCCACGTAAGGCAGGTTTGCAAGCTCTAGCATCCCCTGAATCGTGCCATCTTCACCATTGGGTCCATGAACGACTGGAAAGATGACATCTACCTGCTGCCCGATGGCAAAAAGAGAAGCTGGTCTGCTCGACGCAACCACTTCCTGTCCGCGCTCCTCACCGTTCTCAGCAGACTCACCTGCTGACAAGCGCAACGCTTCGATCTTTTCAGGCAACTGACCTGAAATTGCCTCTCCTTTTACCCATGAGCCATCCAGTTGAACGTATATTGGGGTTACTTCATATCTATTTGCATCCACTGCCTTCATGATCGACATGGCAGTGCGCAATGAAACCTCGTGCTCCGAGGATTTTCCTCCATAAATGATGCCCAGGCGAATCTTTTCGTTTCCCATCTGTGCCATGCTCCTTTCCTCTCCACGGACACACAAAAGCGTCTATCCCGTTTCGGTTCCTCTCCTATGCTATGCAAAAGCCCATCAGATGCTCTTTTATCAGGCTAAAGTACGTCATTTAGCATACACAAACCAAACGTCAAATACAAGAGACACAAGTATCACCCAACGACTTCCTTTATCATATCATGGCTAATAAACTTCCTGTCATGGAGCACTTGGGTTGGGGGAATGTCCATGAGAGATTATCTACTGTTTTGCTCGTATTGCTCTTCCTACACACTCTTGCACGGCTTTGACAAAGAAAGCGGGTCTTTTTTGGGGGAGTATTCCCTTTTGCACAACGAGTACACACGAAACAGCATCGTGCTGAACAAGTTCTTGCTTGCGCATCTTGGCCATACGATCCGAAGCATTCCCTCGCAAACGGACGACTACCGTGAAATCATTTGCACTGCCTCCCGTTTTTTGGAAAACGATATCGACAAATACGTGGAAGAAAGCCGAGACCGTGCAAAGTACAACGAACGAGATCGAAAAAGCGAGCGGGAAATTGGCCAGGTACAGCTTTATCTTATTGAGCATTTGATTTCGCACGAGCTACAGGCCTTGAGTCATGTACGGGCTGCTACCCCGGCAGAAGGACAAGTTATTCTCGGAAAAGAGCTTGGCATTAAGCAATCGCTAGATCTGGTGCATCGTGTCATGAACGATAGGCAATTTGCAGAGTGACGGATTTGCAACCCTTCCGACACAATTCCCGTATAAGAGAGCGAGACTATTTTCCTCGGGAGGGTACGTTTATGTATGAATACAAATTTGTGCGGGTGGAGCTGTCGTCGTTTCGCAGACGCCCAAAAGAAGATTATCAGGCCATCGTGAATCAGCATGCAGAAGAAGGCTGGCGGCTTGTGCAAATCTTTGCCCCAAGCACTGGCGGTGACGGAATGGCCAATTATTTTGAACTGATTTTTGAAAAACCTAAAGCAAGATGACCAAAAAAGCGCCCCGTTATGAGGCGCTCTTTTATCATCCATCTAGCGACGATCCCGTACTTCAAAAATGGCAAACTTAAGATAATGCGCTTCATCAGCCCCGCTAATTTGAGGATGATCCTTGCCCGCCCCACGCCATTCAATCAGACGCAAAATTTTCTTCGCATCCATAGCGGCCTCCTGAATCGTATCCAGGAACAGCTCTGGGGACATATGATAGGAGCAAGATGCGGTTACGAGGAACCCGCCTGGTCGAACCAGCTTCATGCCGTGGAGGTTAATATCCTTGTAGCCACGGACCGCCCCTTTTACTGCTCCGCGAGATTTTGCAAAGGCTGGTGGGTCCAGAATCACAACATCCCAGTTTTTCCCTGCCTCTACATTTTCACGCAAGTAATCAAAAGCATTCGCTACCACAAAATCGACCCGATGTAAAAAGCCGTTGAGCGTAATATTGCGTTTCGCAGTTTCAATTGCATGCTCAGATATGTCCAATGCAGTCACTTTTTTAGCCCCGTGCTTGCACGCGTTCAGCGTGAAGGAACCAGTATGGGTAAAGCACTCCAGTACCTCTGCTCCGTCCCAAAACGGGTTTTTGACGACTTTTCCACGCTTGTCGACAGGAAGCAGCTTCTGTTCTCCCTCTACTTCTACGTTCGAGAGCGCGATACCGTGTTTTTCGCCCCAGCCCTTCATAAGCGGTGCGATCGAAGCACGGTTTTCCCGCTGATCGTAGAAGAAGCCTGTTTTTTGTCCCTCAACGATATCCACGAAATATTTGAGTCCGTTTTCCTCAATCATGACCTCACGCGGACATTCGCCGTAGAGCACCTCTTTGCTTTGCGTCAAGCCTTCGAGCTCCCGCACTGGTACATCATTACGCAAATAAATCCCCGTCGGCGAAAACACTTCAACCAAAGCATCACGAATCCACGTCATACGCTGCTCCATTCCGAGTGAAAGAACCTGGACCACCAAAATATCTTCGTAGCGATCGACGATCAGTCCTGGCAAAAAGTCCGCTTCCCCGTAAATGACGCGACACGCTCTAGGGTTGTCCACAAAACGGGTACGAAACTCGGCTGCTTGTCTGATTTTATTCAGAAAGAAATCATAGTCAATCGTCTCTTTTTGGTCGTAGCTGAGGATGCGTACAATCATTTGTGAAGCCGGGTTGATATATCCTTTTGCAAGAAAATGCCCTTTATGATTGGCAACCTCAACAATTTCACCTGGTACGACGTCACCTTGAATTTCCAGCACCTCTGATTTGAAAATCCATGGATGCCCTGTTTCCAATCGCTTTTTACGATGTTGGTTCAACAATACTTTTGCCATGCTTTTATTCCTCCTCTGATCTGGCTTTCCTAAGCGTTTCCTCGCTGACCTGGTCAGGCAATTGTCATGCCCGACCTGGTACAGGCATAGCGTTATAGTATCTCTTTTGACCCTGTAAAGAAGGAGGACCCATCGCAGTGATCGTTTCCATCCTCGCTCCTTTTACGTTCGGGCTTAGCTTTTTTCTGTTCGGTATGTATGCCATGCGGACTGGCTTTCAAAATCTCGCAGGCAAGAAAATGGAAGAATGGATGTCACGCTTCACACGAACACCAGTCCACAGCTTTTGGATTGGACTTTTGACCACCTTTGTTTTGCAGAGCTCCAGCGCCGTAACTGTTTTGACTATCGGGCTGACCAATGCGGGATTGATCCAATTTACGCAGACCGTCGGAATTATACTCGGTACGAATCTAGGTACGACCGTTACCACCGAGCTGATCGCGCTCAAGCTGGAGTCTTTTGCCATACCTATGCTGCTCATAGGTGTCGCACTATGGTTGATGCCCCGCCGAAACATCCGTTGCATCGGGCTCGTTATTGCCGGGTTCGGACTCATTTTCCTCGGTATTGACACCATGAAGATCATGGCAAAGCCTTTGGAGCAATCTGAAACATTTCGCTCCCTGTTTATGGAAAGTAATCATTCCATCTGGGTCGGGCTCATCACTGGGATTGTCTTTACCGCTCTGATTCATAGTGGTTCGGCAACTACCGTGATTACGATGGGGCTGTTGACACATCAAGTATTATCGATGGAAACTGCTCTCGCGATCGTACTTGGCGCCAATATCGGTACTTGCTTTACTGCAGTCATCGCCAGCATCGGAACCAATATTGCCTCCAAGCAAGTAGCCTGGTGCCATACGTTATTTAATGTCGCAGGTGCTCTCGTCTTTTTACCCATACTTCCCCAGCTTGCCCTGGTGAGTGCTTTTTTAACGGACAATCCTTCGATGCAGATCGCCCACTCCCAGACGATTTTTAATTTGGTCTGCTCCCTTGTCGCCTTGCCTTTTGCTGCGCATATCGCTCGCTTTATCCAGTGGCTCATCCCGGATAAACGAAAAATCAGCAGATAAGCGGGGCTACAGTGTAAATGGAATCAAATAGAGCGAAGTGATTACACCTGCTACAATCATTGCCACACTGGAGGCCGCCGTCTGGACTGGGGATATCCGGTTCAAGCTGGCAGTACCGATCGCATGTGCACTTGTGCCAACTGCAATCCCAATGGCCCAATCGTCCGTAATTCCGCCCCACTTGAGCACTGGCCTGGCGATGAGAACCCCGATCATCCCTGTCAGTGCTGTGAAAAAGGCTGCCAATGCGGGGACACCACCTACCGAGCGCGCAAGCTCCAACGCAATGGGTGTAGTCACTGACTTGCTGAGCATGCTTTTAAGAAGGACTTCATCTGATCCAAAACACCAATGAATCACATAAACCGTTAAAATTGCTACCGCGCAGCCAACACAAATACCGAGAACAACGCCCCGCCAAATATGTGCGAACTCTCTGATTTGTTTTGCTAAAGGCACTGCCAACGCTACAGTAGCAGGGCCGAGCCAAAACGAGATCCATTGGCCTCCACTAGAAAACGCCTCCCAGTCACTGCTGAGCGCCCACCACAATACCCATACGAGGACAACCGCAACAATCAGGGGTTGCAAGCGGGGGAAGCGTGCTGAGATTGACGTAGCGCCTTTGTAGCCTGCGAGCGTAACTAAGATCGCAAACAATTGACTAAGCATCGAGAGCCCTCCCTTCTTGCTGCACGGACGGCTTCTCTTTTTGCCTTTGTCGCTTTAGATACCATTGAACCACTCGACCAGTAACAAGCATGACAAGCATCGGACCTGCGACAAGTGCAACCAGAATCGGCCATGGATCTTGGGAAAGCGAATTCATGTATGAGGCAACACCAACAATGATCGGCACAAAAAAGAGCATCATGTGTCGTACAAGAAAGGAGCTTGCCTGTTCGACCCAATCCATGCGTATCCAGCCCATACAAAGTCCTAGTGTCAATAGCAGCATCCCCGTCAGGTTCCCTGGCAAAGGGATGTGAAGCCATTTGCTCGCAGCTATACCCGCTCCATAAAAGGCCAGCAAGATCACGATCCCTCTAATGATCTTCATTGCTGTTCCCCCTTTTCCCAAACTCCTATCTCTCTCTTAGGCTATTGTATTTTTTGAAGCAAACGGATTGGGGCCTTGATCACGGAAAAAGCCCGGCCTATCCTTGGCCAGGCTTTTCTCCCCTACTAGTATCCGCTTCCTGTCGTTTTTGCACCAGTGACAATAGACACACCAGAGCTAGTCCCGATCCGGCTCGCACCTGCTTCGATCATCGCCAATGCTGCTTCGCCATCACGTACGCCGCCAGAAGCCTTTACGCCTACATCAGCGCCAACCGACTTGCGCATGAGAGCAATATCTTCTACTGTTGCGCCACCAGGACCAAAACCGGTGGACGTTTTCACGTAGTCAGCACCTGCTTCCACACAGAGCTTGCACGCTGTTTCTTTTTCTTCGTCTGTCAAAAGACCTGTTTCCAAAATCACTTTGAGCAGAACATTCCCAGCTGCTTGCTTCACAGCCGCAACGTCAGTTTTCACCGTTTCCAAATCACCGGACTTCAAGGCACCCACGTTGAGTACCATATCTACCTCGGTCGCTCCGCTTCTAATCGCATCACGTGTTTCTGCTGCTTTTACTTCTGTTGTAGATGCTCCCAGAGGGAAGCCGATAACTGTGCATACTTTTACATCTGTCCCTGCCAAAAGCTCAGCGGAACGCTTTACCCAGTAAGGGTTCACGCAAACTGATGCGAAATCGTGCTCTTTTGCTTCTGCGCACAGCTTGTCAATCATTGCTTGTGTCGCTTCAGGCTTCAAAAGCGTGTGATCGATATATTTATTCATTTTCATGAATTACACCTCAATCCCTAATTGTTGGAAGGCAAGGCGGAAAACATTATCATTGTTTCGGTATCCCCGCCTACACTGAAGCTCCCACGCCTCGGCAGCCGTGTGCCAATGCACATCATTGATTTCTTCGAGCTGCACGGTAATTTCTGTGTTATAAGCCTCAACCAAATAATAATGGACTTCCTTGTTCACGATTTCGCCTGTTACTGGATGATGGTACTCATACGTAATCATATCCAGCTTTTTATCCAGACGACCAGCTACACCGGTCTCTTCCAGTACTTCTCGTAGTGCAGTCTCTTCAATCGTCTCTCCGAGCTCCTGCTTGCCTTTTGCGAGCGTTACCTTGCCATAGCGGTCTTCGATCAACAGAAGCATGTACTCTGAATCCTGCTCACGGTACACTACGCCTCCAGCCGAAAGTTCCCTCATATAGCCCGCTCCTTCAAATAAGGTAGCATATCGTTTTCGACGACACGGACGAAGGTCCCCCTGCAGTATTCGGAGCCTGGCTCGTCAAGGCGTACCTTGCAAATTTTACCGATCATGCTCTCATCGCCCTGGAAAATGACGTTGAGGTAGTTATCGGAATAGCCCATTAAGAGACCACTTTCTGGTGCTTCTTTAAACGGGCGCTCTGGAATAACCTCCAGTACCTCACCAACAAATTGCTTGGAGTAGGTCATGGTCAGTTGTTGATTCAGCTCCAGCAGCTCAGTCACGCGGCGATGCTTTTCTTCTTCTGGAATTTGATCCGTCATGCGTGCTGCTGGTGTTCCTGTCCGCATGGAGTACGGGAATACATGCAGCTCTGCAAAACCGATTTTTTTGATAAACTCGTAGCCATTCATAAACTGCTCTTCTGTTTCACCTGGGAAACCCACGATGACGTCAGTTGTAATAGCAGCACCTGGCAAGGCTTCACGAACCTTGACCATTTTTTCGTAGAATTCAGCCGTTGTATACTTGCGGCGCATGCGTTTCAAAACCTCGTCATCACCGGCTTGAAGCGGTACATGCAGATGGCGGACGACACGGTCAGAGTTGTTGATAACCTCAATCACTTCATCCGTAATCTGACTGGCTTCGATCGAACTAATACGAATGCGCTTTAGTCCCTCTACTTGATGCAGGTCTACCAAGAGCTTGGCGAGGTTGTAATCTTCCAGGTCTTCGCCGTATCCACCAGTGTGAATTCCCGTCAGAACGATCTCCAAATAGCCTGCCTCTACCAGCTTCTGTGCTTGCTCAATTACACTTTCCGGCTTGCGGGAGCGCATCAAGCCACGCGCCCACGGAATAATGCAAAATGTGCAGAAGTTGTTGCAGCCTTCCTGGATTTTCAGGGAAGCACGCGTACGGTCCATAAAGTTAGGAACATCCAGCTCCTCAAACTCACGAGCTTTCATGATGTTTCCAACGGCATTGATCGGTGTCCGCTCCTGCCGAATTTGATCCACGTATTCGATCAGCTTTTCGCGGCCTTGCGTACCTACTACGATATCAACTCCCGGAATTTGCGCAATCTCACTTGGGGAGGTTTGTGCGTAGCAACCTGTAACCGCGACAATCGCCTCAGGATTTCGGCGAATGGCACGACGAATTACTTGGCGACTCTTTTTATCACCTGTATTGGTAACGGTACAAGTGTTAATGACATAGACATCTGCCTCATCCTGCTCAAAGTCGACTCTCTCATAGCCGTCTGCTTTGAACAGCTGCCAAATAGCTTCTGTCTCATAGCTGTTTACTTTGCAACCTAATGTATGAAAAGCAACGGTAGACATTGCGATTCCTCCTTTCGTTCCTGCATGGGCCTTAGCGAAGTAATGTGCCTTTTCGTTCAAACTGGTAGGAAGCACAGGCCAGAATATACTGGCTGGCTGTTTCGGTGCGCAAAATGCGTGGACCGAGTGACACAGTCAGAAACCCCATTTTCTCCGCTTGGGCTACCTCGTCCGCAGAAAATCCACCCTCGGGGCCAACTAGGACGAGCAATGAATCATCTACAGACATATCCTCCAGCACTTGATGAAGTGTAGTGCTGCCTTCTTTTTCATATGCAATGGCACATTTGGTATAACTGCTAGCTGCTTGCAATGCTTCTCGAAAAGAAACAGGTGACAATAGCTCTGGCAAAACTGCTCGATGAGACTGTTCTGCTGCTTCCTTCACGATTTTACGCCAGCGCTCCAGCTTTTTCGCCTCTTTTTTTGCATCAAGCTTCACAATGGTACGCTCAGAAGAAAACGGAAAAAAAGAGTACGCCCCGAGTTCCGTCCCCTTTTGCAAGATCCACTCCATCTTCTCGCCTTTTGGCAGCCCTTGTCCAATCGTTACACGAATCGGGAGTTCGCTCTCATCTCCGAGCACCTCTACCACGTCCGCCTTTACTTCTTTTGGAGAAAGGGAGACAAGCTTGGCTCTTACCGTTTTACCTGCTCCATCCGAAACAAGAATTTCTTCGCCGACGCGAGCTCGCATTACGTTTACGATATGATGAACATCGTCTCCGATAATGGTAATCTCCTGTTCGGTAAAGAGATGTGGCTCGGCAAAATATCGTTGCATCTCGCCAACCTCACTATTCTACTGTTTTTTTGCTACAATTGCTACCCAGTCATCGATGAAAATGGTTTCCACGATCTCAAGACCGGAAGCTGTCAGTGCTGCTTTTACGTCTGCCGCACGCGCTTCAATGATCCCTGAAGCAATAAAGGTACCACCCGGCTTCAGCACCCGGAAAACATCATTGGTAAAGCGCAGGATTACTTCTGCAAGAATGTTGGCGATGACTACTTCCACCTGCTCTTCGATGTCATCGAGGAGGTTGTTTTGTCTGACGACGATGTGCTCGTGCACCCCGTTTAATTCTGTATTGGCCTGCGCAGAACGAACAGCAACCTCATCCAAGTCCATCGCCAAAACGTGTTCTGCTCCCAGCTTGATTGCTGCAATACTCAATATGGCTGTTCCCGTTCCTACATCATAGACACGGTCGCCTTTTGCCAAATACTGTTCCAATGCACGCAGACACAGAATCGTCGTTGGATGTGTACCGGTACCAAAAGCCATTCCCGGGTCCATCTCGATAATAATTTCGTCCGGTGTTTTCGGCTCATACTCTTCCCAGACCGGCTTGATCGTCATGCGATCAGAAGCATGCACCGGCTTGTAATACTTTTTCCAGGCGTGGGCCCATTCGTCTTCGTGAACATCGTTGACAGCAATGGCAGCTTTGCCAATATCCAGACCGTACTCTGTCAGCTGGGCCAATTGCTCCTTCAGCTCTTCTACCACATCAAGCAGTTCACTACTGTCTACCGGTAGGTAAGCTTTGACGAATACGCCCTCGGCCGGAAAATCATCAGGGGATAGCTGGTAGATTTCACCAAACGGCGTATCCCACTCGCGATAAAGTACCTCTGGGTCTTCGATCACGACGCCATTGGCCCCCATTTCATACAAGAGGTTGGACACCGCCTCCGTAGCCTCCGCTGTTGTATGGATACTTACTTCTGACCATTTCACGAATCTACCACTCCCCACATAAGCTCCCATTTGGGCTTTTCATCAGTAATCGGACAAAATCCGCGACTTATTCGCCGCGGAATGCCCGTTTCATTTTCTCGAAAAAGCTTTCGTCTTCTGCTCCATGCTGCCCTGGCTTTTCACCGGACAATTCAGCAAGCTCACGCAGGAGCTCCTTCTGTTTGTCGCTGAGCTTGGTTGGTGTAATCAAGCGTACTTTTACGTGCTGATCCCCGCGACCACTGCCACGAAGATGAGGTACACCTTTGCCACGCAAGCGGAAGAAGGTTTCTGTCTGCGTTCCAGCCGGGATCTTCAGCTTCACACGGCCATCGACCGTCGGCACCTCGATCTCATCCCCAAGCGCGGCCTGCGCGTAGGTGAGTGGAACCTCACAGTAAATATCATTGCCTTCACGCTCGAAAAACTCATGGCTCTTCACGCGCAAGACAACATACAGATCACCCGGAGGTCCACCGTTTGCTCCCGGCTCGCCTTCGCCAGACACACGCAGCTGTGCACCGTCATCTACACCTGCTGGGATGTTGAGGTGAATTTTTCGGCGTACCTTGACGCGTCCGTTTCCACGGCAAGTAGGGCATTTTTCCTTGTAGACCTTCCCTTTGCCTTCACAAGCCGTACAAACGCGGCGATTTACGATACGACCAAATGGCGTATTCGCTGCAACCTCTTGTTGACCTGTACCATTACATGTCTTACATGTGTCCACACTCGTTCCCGGTTTTGCACCAGAACCAAGGCACGTATCGCACTCTGCTTCTTTCGGAATTTCCACATCGGTTTCTTTTCCAAAAACAGCATCTGTGAAATCTATGCTCAAACCAAATTGCAAATCAGCACCTTTGCGAGGCGCGTTTGGATTCCCTCTTCTGCCACCGCCACCGAAGAACATGTCAAAAATGTCACCGAAGCCACCCATTCCAGAGGCATCAAAACCACCGCCGCCAAAGCCCTGATTCGGGTCTTGATGACCAAAACGGTCGTACTGAGCACGCTTTTGTGGCTCGGAAAGGACGTCATACGCTTCCTTTACTTCTTTGAACTTTTCTTCCGCATCAGCGGCTTTATTTACATCCGGATGGTACTGGCGCGCAAGCTTGCGATACGCTTTTTTAATTTCCTCAGCGTCCGCTTCCTTGGAGACTCCGAGTACCTCGTAAAAATCGCGTTTCATCTCCTATATCACTCCCATGACAGTCAACTGTTATCATAGCATGTGACAGACTTGAAAAAAAGTCAAAGTCAGCAGTTAAGTGACTTTGACTTCCATGGGTCACATCGTACAGAGCAAGGGAGGGGATGATCCCTCCCTCACCGTTTCCAACGAATTTATTTTTTGTCGTCTACCACTTCATAGTCAGCATCCACTACATTGTCCTTCTTCGGCTCTTGGCCTTCTGCTCCGCCTTGCGCGTTTTGCTGCGCTTGAGCAGCCTGCTCATACAGCTTTACAGAAATTTGCTGAATGATCTCGGATAATGCGTCCTTCGCAGACTTGATTTCCTCGAGATTGCCACCTTCCAGCGCCTTTTTCACTTTGTCTTTTGCTTCATTCGCACGATCGATCTCTGCTTGATCGATTTTGCCTTCCACTTCTTTCAGTGTTTTCTCAGTAGTGAACACGAGCTGGTCAGCTTCGTTGCGAATTTCTACTTGCTCTTTGCGCTGTTTGTCAGCTTCAGCATTCAGCTCTGCTTCTTTTACCATACGATCGATTTCATCGTCGGACAGACCAGAGTTGGATGTGATCGTGATGCGCTGCTCTTTACCTGTACCCAGGTCTTTTGCACGCACGTTCACGATACCATTGGCATCAAGGTCGAAGGAAACTTCGATTTGCGGGATGCCGCGTGGAGCTGGTGGGATATCAGACAATGTGAAGCGTCCGAGCGATTTGTTGTCATTCGCCATTTGACGCTCACCTTGCAGGACGTGAATTTCAACGGATGTTTGGTTGTCAGCGGCAGTAGAGAACACTTGGGATTTACTAGTTGGGATCGTCGTGTTGCGATCGATCAGCTTGGTGAATACGCCACCCAATGTTTCGATACCGAGGGAGAGTGGAGTAACGTCGAGAAGAACAACGTCCTTCACATCACCAGTCAGTACACCTGCTTGAACAGCAGCACCCAATGCTACTACTTCATCCGGGTTAACGCCTTTATGTGGCTCTTTGCCTGTGAATTTCTTGATTGCTTCTTGTACCGCTGGAATACGAGTGGAACCACCCACCAGGATTACGCGGTTGAGCTCGCTTGGAGTCAATCCAGCATCTTTCAGCGCTTGACGAGTTGGACCCATTGTACGCTCAACCAGTTCAGCTGTCAGCTCTTCGAATTTCGCGCGAGTCAGGTTCATCTCCAAGTGTTTTGGACCAGTCGCATCTGCTGTAATGAACGGCAGAGAGATCGTGGTAGTCAATACGCCGGAGAGGTCTTTTTTCGCTTTTTCTGCTGCATCTTTCAGACGTTGTTGCGCCATGCGATCTTTGGACAAGTCGATGCCATGTTCTTTTTTGAACTCGCTCACGAGGTAATCCATAACAACTTGGTCAAAGTCGTCTCCACCCAGTTTGTTGTCACCAGAGGTTGCTTTTACTTCGAAGAAGCCTTCGGACAATTCAAGAATGGATACGTCGAAGGTACCACCACCCAAGTCAAATACGAGGACGGTTTGGTCTTCTGTTTTCTCCATACCGTATGCAAGTGCTGCTGCGGTTGGTTCGTTCACGATACGAAGTACTTCCAGACCAGCGATTTTACCAGCATCTTTGGTTGCTTGGCGCTGGCTGTCATTGAAGTATGCCGGAACCGTAATCACTGCCTGCGTCACTGGTTGGCCCAAATAAGCCTCAGCGTCAGCTTTCAGCTTTTGCAGAATCATTGCAGAAAGCTGCTCTGGTGTGTATGGATTTCCTTCCAGCGTTTCCTTATGAGTAGAACCCATGTGGCGCTTGATGGAGATTACGGTATTATCCGGGTTAGTAATTGCTTGACGCTTTGCTGCTTCCCCGACAATTCGCTCACCGTTCTTAAAAGCAACGACGGATGGGGTCGTACGGTTACCTTCTGCGTTGGCAATAACGACAGGCTCTCCGCCTTCCATTACGGCTACACAAGAGTTGGTTGTTCCAAGGTCAATTCCGATTACGCGACTCATACAATATGTCCTCCTAACACTTCACTGTCTAATATAAGTATGAAAAAATGGTTATTCGTTTACCTGGACCATCGCCGGACGAATGACGCGGTCTTTAAAAATGTACCCTTTTTGCAGCTCGCCCACTACAATACCTGAGTCGAATTCAGGATCTTGAGTTTGCATGACCGCTTGATGGTAGTGAGGATCAAACGGTTGTCCTTTTGCTTCAATCGCATTCAAGCCTTCTTTTTGGAAAGCCTGCACCA
Source organism: uncultured Brevibacillus sp. (assembly GCF_947502445.1). GTDB lineage: Bacteria > Bacillota > Bacilli > Brevibacillales > Brevibacillaceae > Brevibacillus. The sequence continues at coordinate 3,071 of NZ_CANMZW010000044.1, read as the reverse complement.
TCTGACGGTAAACCATGTCAACCCCTGTCAACAGTGATTCTACAGTCATCGATTCCTTGTCAGCTGCAAGCGCCCGCTCAAAGTTATCGAGAACTGGCAAAAGCTCTTCCACGATTTTTTGGGAAGCGTATTTAGCCAGATCTTCCTGTTCCTTGCGCACACGTCGTCTGAGGTTATCCATGTCGGCCAAAGCACGAAGCATCCGGTTTTGGTGCTCCTCTGCCTGTGCCTTCCACTGGGCTGCTTCTTGCTCCCAGTTTACGTCGACCGTTTCCTGCTGCTCACTTGCTGCAGTCCCTTGCTCCTCATCGGCAGACAAATCTTTCGTCAATTTTTCGTCGCTCAAGTCGATACCTCCTGCGGCTCACCTCCGGCACCTCTTGCCGGCAGCCTTTCCATCCATTTATTTCTCAAACTGCGAAGTCAGCATGCGCGATAAGCCTTCTGCCAGATAGTTGAGCACAGTAATGACTCTGCCGTATTCCATCCGGGTTGGCCCAAGTATCCCCACCATCCCTACTGGCTTGCCGCCAAGTGAATAGGATGTCGTGATAATACTGCATTGCTTGATCGCGTCTAGCTGGTTTTCCTGACCGATGCGTACTCTAAGCCCATCCGCTGGCATCCCGAACAAATGAAGCAATTGATCGTTTTGCTCCAAAAGCTCCAAAATGTCCTTGACCTTGTCTACATCCCGGAATTCAGGCTGGTTCATGATTTTGGTCGCACCGCGAAGGTACACTCGATCCTCTTCTTGTGTCAGCGACTGATCGAGGACACGAAGCATTTCCTCATACTGTTCTGCGTGGCGTCGCATCTCCCCTGATATTTCCTGATAGAGACGCTGCCTGAGCTGCCATAGTGGCACGTCGGCAAGTCTGCTGTTCAAAAGGTTGACCAGACGCTCGATTTCTCCAGAGCCAATTCCCTCTGGCAAATCTATCAGCTTGTTTTCCACGCGTCCTGTATGTGTCACCACAATCGCTACTGCTTGCTGTTCGTTGAGAGGAACGATTTGTATATGTTTTAACCGATGCTCAAAGATTTCTGGCCCCAGTACAACCGCTGTGTAATTGGTTAACTGAGAAAGAATCTGAGCGGTGTATTCTACAACTTGCTCAGAATGGAGAATACGCTCGGCAAACAGCTGTTTCAGTTTACCCAATTCGCCATCATCCAAAAGATGCGGCTGAATCAGATTATCGACGTAAAAGCGATATCCTTTTGTAGAAGGAACTCGTCCCGCCGACGTATGAGGTTGCTCTAAGTATCCCAGCTCTTCCAAATCGGACATCTCATTGCGTATCGTTGCCGAAGAAAATCCGATGCCCTCCCGTTTCGAGATGGTGCGGGAGCCAACAGGTTCGGCGGAATGAATGTAATTATCGACGATCGCATTAAGAATTAATTGTTGACGGTCTGATAACATGGATGTCGCTCGCCTCCCTGTGGTGTGGCACTTTGTGTATCAAAGTACTTTGTTAGCACTCCATGCTAGCGAGTGCTAAATCTATTTACTAAGGTATCAATAGTAGAAGGATTTGTCAACGGACTTGAGTAAGTTAGAAGGTCAAAATGGAACAATTTTCGCCAGTTTTATGCAAGCATTAGCGTAAGAAACGAGCAAATACCTCATTTCCTAGAGGGAGCCCTTGTTTTGTCAGCTTCAGGAAGCTGTCTTCCTCTTGCAGCATTCCTTTGGCAATCTCTTCTTTAACAATCTGCCCAAAAACATCCTCTACGGTTGTACCGAAGCGTTTTGCAAAACGTTCAAGGTCTACCCCTTCGCGTAGACGCAAGCCTAAAATCATTTGCTCCTCCATCGCATCCTCACGAGGAACAGGGAACTGCTCAACACGCGGCAAGCCTTCCTTGCACTTTTGTAAATAGATGGCGAGCGGACCAGCATTCACATGTCGTTCTCCACCAACGTAGCCGTGGGCACCTGCCCCCAAGCCATAGTATTCATCATTGAGCCAATACGTTTTATTATGTTTGCTTTCAAAGCCTGGTTTGGCAAAATTGCTGATTTCGTACTGCTGATAGCCGTGCTTCTCCATTTCTTCGATTAAGACCATATACATAAGAAGCTCAGCATCTTCGGAAGGCAGAGGGAGCTGGTCTTTTTGGTAGAGGGTATGGAACAGCGTGTTTTCCTCCACCTTTAGGCTATAGGCAGAAAAATGAGTCGTGCCAAGTTCAAATGCCTTGTCCAGCGTCTCACGGAAAATTTCTATTGTCTGGTCAGGCAAGCCGAACATTAAATCGATGCTGAAATTGTCGAAGCCTATTTTCTTGGCATTGTCGATGCTACGATACACATCATCGCGATCATGGATGCGCCCCAGACGCTTCAAGAGCGCATTATCAAACGATTGCACCCCAAAGCTGAGTCTGTTGACCCCCATCTCCCGCATGATTCTGAGCTTTTCCATATCGGTTGTACCCGGGTTAGCCTCCATCGTAAATTCAATATCTGGCGTCCAGTACTTGCCGAGCTGTTCCTGGACGTTGGCGAGAAAAGCTCGCATCTGTTCATGGTCTAAAAATGTTGGAGTCCCTCCGCCAACGAAGATCGTTTTGATCTGCGTGGCAGGCAGCTGGCTAAAGGTCAACTCCATCTCTCTCTTCAGCGCTTCGAGATAATCCCAGATCAGCTGGGGATTGTTCGTCACGAACGAGTTAAAGTCACAGTAATAGCATTTATTTGTGCAAAAGGGAATGTGGATGTAAACAGATTGAGGCATCATGTCCCTTTCCCTCCTTATTTTATCAAATGATAGAACGGAAAAAACCTGACACAAGGTCAGGCCTACTCATGCTTTTAATAGCCCTCGGTTATATCATTGTATCACATCAAAGCAGGAAAACGTCTGCAAACGTTGATACATTAAGCATTGATGATGGCTTAATTATCCTATTATATTTGATTGATGAAAAGGAACTATAGTTGAAGTTCTTTGGAAATGTGAGAAAAATAAAAAGGACTCAAGCATTAAAATGTACCCTTTGTAAAGGACACTTTTAAAAAAGTCTAACCAGCTCCAAGTAGATGATCTCTGTATTGAACA
>NZ_CANMZW010000043.1 GCF_947502445.1 uncultured Brevibacillus sp. | reverse complement strand
CTGTTCAATACAGAGATCATCTACTTGGAGCTGGTTAGACTTTTTTAAAAGTGTCCTTTACAAAGGGTACATTTTAAGTTGGCGCATCCTTTTTTTGTACGATCAAATATATCTCCCGGTGATTGTACAGATGTCGTGACAGATCATTACCTATCGACTAAGCGATCTGTAAATGATCTATGTTTGGTGGTGAAGGTAAGGCTGCATTCTCATGCAAGCTTACCTTCGGTGAGATAGGCCAGGATCGCAGCGGGGAGCTTAGTCGCAGTCACAACCTACGATAACGAGAAGGATGAAGAGAACCAGGATCAACGCGAAATCGTCGAAGCCGTTAAAGATACCCACTTGCTAACACCTCCTACCCTAGTTTCAATACTCATGCTATGTCGGAATGGGGAAAGAGGTATGGGCGAATGCCCCGGTTCAAGGGAAAATAAGTTATACACAAGCTATCCACAGAAAATGTGGACAACTTTCCGTCGAAAAACTAGCTGTGGATAGTTCGATTGGGGACGAGTGGAGGAAAAACAGGGAGTTATCCACAATTTTATCCACAAAATTCAATTATCTCTGGATAAATTGACTGTTCTTAATAAATATTTAAAATATTTTTATTAATAAGAAGGAGTTTCATACCTATATCACGTAATTACATTATCTAGAAATTGGTAAAGATATATAAAGACGAAAAGGGGCGATTTTGACTTGAAAAAACGTGCGTTTGCTTCTCTCACGGCTTTAGCGATTGCATTGACTACCGTAGCGGTGCCCTTTATTCCGTACAGCTCACCAGCAGTAGCCTTTGCTGCGGAAAAAGCACCAAACTACAAAGATCGATCAGAAATACCTGACCAATACAAATGGAAACTCAATCATATTTATGCGTCCGTACAGGACTGGGAAAAAGATGTGAACAAGGTCGAAGCGATGGCAAATACTTTTACTAAGCATCAGGGTAAGCTGGGAAGCTCCGCAGCTTCGCTGGTAAAGGCGATCGAAGACTACATTGACATGATGCGACTGAATGACAAAGCGTATGTATACGCAAAAATGGCGCTAGATGTGAACTCAGCCAATTCAGAGCTGCAAAATTTGGCAGACCGCGCTGAAAAAATGTACACACTGGTTTCCGAAAAAACAGCATGGATTCAGCCTGAGATTGTAGCCATTCCTGACGCCAAAATGAAGAGCCTGCTCGCTGACAAAAGCGTAGCGCCGTACAAGCTGTTCTTAGAGGACATGCTTCGTACCAAGCCACATTCTCTGTCTGTAGAAATGGAGCAGCTTTTGGCGAAATCATCTCCACTCGGGAGTTCGCCAAACAATATTTACGGCATGCTTTCTAAGGACGTGAAGTTCCCGAAAATCAAGGATGAGAGCGGCAAGGAAGTACAGCTGACCCGCGCCAATTTCATTTCTTACATGGAGAGCAAGGATCAGCGAGTGCGTAGAGATGCGTTCAAAGCATACTACAGCTCATTGATCGGCTTCCAGGATACATTCGCGCAAACATTGGCTGCCAAGGTCAAGGGAGATAATTTTTATGCCGATGCTCGTAACTACAAATCGGCATTGGAAGCCAGCTTGACTCCAAATAATATCCCAACCAAGGTATACGATGAGCTGATTGATACCGTAAATGACAATCTGCCGCTTTTACACCGTTATATTTCCTTGAAAAAGAAAATGCTCGGTGTAAACGAACTGCACATGTACGACATTTATGTTCCGATCGTACCGTCTGAAGACAAGTACATTTCCATTGATGAAGGGAAGAAAATAGTTGTCGATGGTCTTGCAGCGATGGGCGACGAATATGTAAAGGTACTGGCTGAAGGTCTGGATGCTGGCTGGGTCGATGTGTACTCGACAGATGACAAACGGACAGGTGCATATCAGTGGGGCGCGTATGACACGCATCCGTACGTTCTCCTGAACCACCAGGGAACGCTCGATGATGTCTATACGATCGCTCATGAGATGGGACATGCGATGCAATCGTATTATACGAATAAAAATCAGCCGTACATCTCGTCGAACTATCCGACGTTTACAGCTGAGGTTGCATCTACAATGAACGAGACGCTGCTATTTAAGAGCATGTATGCAAAGGCGAAGACCAAAGAAGAGAAGATGTATCTCTTGAATCACTATCTGGAAAACTTCCGTTCGACCTTGTTCCGCCAGACTCAGTTTGCTGAGTTTGAAAAAGCGATCCACGACAAGGAGCAAGCGGGAGAATCGCTCAACGCAGAGGCGATCAAGAAGATTTACCTCGACATCAACAAAAAGTACTACGGCAAAGATATGGTATCTGATGACGAGATCGCAATGGAGTGGGCGCGTGTTTCTCACTTCTTCAACTATCAGTACTATGTGTATCAATACTCGACGAGCTTTGCCGCGTCACAGGCACTCGCGAAGCAAATCATGGATGAGGGCCAGCCAGCTGTAGATCGTATCCGTACGAATTTCCTGGAGGCAGGTAACTCTGCACCGCCAATCGATGTTCTGAAGGCAGCAGGAGTAGATATGTCTACATCCAAGCCAATTGAGCAGGCGATGGAGATTTTTGAGGAAACGTTGAACGAGCTGGAAAAGCTGGTCAACGAGAAGTAGAGCGTGAAATGAAGAAGGCTCCCTTTCCATTTTAGAAGGGGGCCTTTTCGTGTATCTGACTATGGATGAAGCTTAATAAGCGATTCCGACTCGTGCCCGTACATTTTCCATATTGGATAGCTGCTTGTACGTATACTCGGCGGTATCTGGAACCGAAATTTGCGCACCGTCTACAGGCAAGTGGTTCGCTTCTACCCGGTATGAGCCTGTGTAGACGCCATCGGGTAAATAGGTAGGACAAACAATCGTCCAATCGAGACCAGATTGCTCAAGCAGCGTATAGGCTTTGTGATGCTCTTCAGCTGCACGCGTCAATTTTTGCCTCGACTCGCTGGATTGATATCGCAGCAGCTCAGGTGAGACTCTGCTTTGCAAAATGCCAGCTGTACCGACAGTGACGATCCGCGAAACTCCTTCTTGCTTCATCGCCTTGATAATAAGCGGCATACCTTCTGATAAGGTAGTCGACTTGTCCGTCCCCAAAGCACTGACGACAGCATCTGCTCCGCGTATGGCGAGAGCTACATCGGCTTCCTGCAGAACATTTCCTGCTAGGATGCGCAAGTGGCCTGCGGGCGGATCAGTGAGCTTGTCCAAAGATCGAATCAATGCGGTTACTTCATGTCCATCTTTGAGAGCATTGGCGAGAATATGGCTGCCGACGCGCCCGGTAGCTCCAAAAAGGGAGAGCTTCATTCCTATTCACCTCGTCTTCTAAGTCTAGCATTTCTTTTTTTGTCCCACCAGCTTGCACTATGCTTGAGAAGACACGTCAGATGGACTGCAGGTGCTTGAATGAAGAGGCAAGGTTACCACAAGGAGACAATTGTATTATTAAAACCAAATCTATATACTTAATAGGATGTCATGATGTTGATAAGGGAGTGTATATAGATGGGTGCATCTTGCGGGATTGTCGGTTTGCCTAACGTAGGAAAATCGACATTGTTTAATGCCATTACACAGGCGGGTGCGGAATCCGCGAACTACCCGTTCTGTACGATTGACCCGAACGTGGGAATCGTAGAAGTACCAGATCCACGTCTGGAAAAGCTGACAGAAATTGTTGTTCCAAACAAAGTCGTTCCGACTGCATTTGAGTTCGTAGACATTGCTGGTCTGGTAAAAGGGGCAAGCAGAGGCGAAGGACTCGGAAACCAGTTCCTCGGTCACATCCGTGAAGTAGATGCGATTGCTCACGTAGTTCGCTGCTTCGAGGATGAGAATATTACACATGTTTCCGGTCGTGTCGATCCACTGAGCGATATGGAAACCATCAATCTCGAGCTGATCTTTGCCGATCTCGATTCTGTAGAGCGCCGTATCGATCGGATCGCACGTAAAGTGAAGTCCGGTGACAAGGAATCCAAGCAGGAGCTGGATGTTTTGGAGCGCCTGAAAGCAGCATTCGAAGAGGGCGAAGCAGCGCGCAGCGTGGAGCTGGATGACGATGAGCGCAAGTGGATTCGCGATTTGCACCTTTTGACCATCAAACCGATGCTGTACGTATGCAACGTAGCGGAAAACGGCATTCACGATGCTGATACAAATCCGCACGTGATCGCTGTTCGTGAGCACGCAGCAAAAGAAGGCGCACAAGTCGTTGTCATCAGTGCCAAAGTAGAAGCTGAAATCGCTGAGCTGGACGGAGAAGACAAGGAGATGTTCCTTGAAGAGCTGGGTCTTTCCGAATCCGGACTGGATCGCCTGATTCGTGCAGCTTATGAGCTGCTTGGTCTGGTTACGTACTTTACAGCTGGTGTACAGGAAGTTCGTGCATGGACGATTCGCCAAGGCACGAAGGCTCCTGGAGCAGCAGGTGTGATTCACACCGATTTTGAGCGTGGCTTTATTCGTGCTGAAGTCATTGCCTACAACGATCTGGTAGATGCTGGTTCGGTAGCAGCAGCTCGTGAGCGCGGGAAGTACCGTCTTGAAGGGAAAGAGTACGTTGTAGCTGATGGAGATGTTATGCATTTCCGTTTCAATGTCTAGAACGGTCTAGAACGAAAATCTTGCTTCGAGAGAGTCACTTTGCTATAATACGATAATGCGAGTATTTATGGAGTGCATGTTTTATGCGTTTCGTTTTTAAGCACTCGCTCCTTGCCCAATAGGGCCGCAAAGTCCATAAGGAGGTGAAAAGGTATGCGTCAATACGAAGTAATGTATGTATTGCGTCCAGACCTTGAAGAAGAGAAAGTGAAATCCAATGTAGCTCGTTACAGCGATGTTGTGACTAACTACGGTGGCGAAATCACCAAGCTTCAAGAAATGGGTAAACGCCGTCTTGCGTACGAAATCAACAAGTTCCGTGAAGGTTATTACGTTTTGATGAACTTCAAAGCGAATTCCGATGCAGTAGCGGAAGCTGAGCGTCTGATGAAAATCAATGACGATGTAATCCGCTTTATGTTCGTTCGTGATGAGAAGTAATCATTGTCGCGATCAGAGGGGGAACCAAGATGAATAAAGTCATTCTCATCGGCAACCTGACGAAAGATCCAGAACTTCGCTACACGCCAAATGGCGTTGCCGTTGCTACTTTTACCGTTGCTGTTAATCGTCCCCGCACCAATCAGGCGGGTGAAAGAGAAACTGACTTCATTAATATTGTCGCTTGGCAAAAACTTGCCGATCTGTGCGCGAGCTATTTGCGTAAAGGTAGACAAGCAGCCATCGAAGGACGTATGCAAACGCGTTCCTATGATAATAAAGAAGGAAAACGGGTATACGTAACGGAGGTCGTTGCGGAGAACGTTCAATTTTTGGGCGGTCGAGGCAATGAGGGCGGCGGAGATAATTCCGGATACGATCCAGGACCAGGCTTTGGCGGCGGTAACAAGCCGTCCGGTCAGAGAAACAACGACTTTGATCCGTTTGGCGATCCCTTCGCGAGTGCAGGCAAGCCGATCAACATTTCGGATGATGACTTGCCGTTTTAAAAAGCGTAAAACTTTCACATTCCTAAGAAGGAGGGACTATCATGGCACGCAAAGGACGTCCTAATAAGCGTCGTAAAGTATGCTTCTTTAAAGTCAACAAAATCAAGCACATCGACTATAAAGATGTTGATCTGCTCAAAAAATTCATCAGCGAGCGTGGTAAAATCTTGCCACGTCGTGTGACTGGTACTTCCGCGAAGTATCAACGCGCACTGACAATCGCAATCAAGCGCTCCCGTCAAGTAGCGCTTCTGCCTTACACGACTGAATAATTGACACAAGCTATAAAAAGGGGGACACAATTGCGTGGCCCTCTTTTTTCCATATTTTTTGTTACTTAAAATGAGGTGCTCAAATGCCTTCAAAAACAAAGCAACTGGTTGAAAGCTCTCTTATGCTGGGAACCGCACTTTTGCTGTTGTTTCTGACTAAATATACATTGCTGGGTGCAGTAGCCGTATTTTTGGTCCCTCTGCCATTTTTACTATTGGCCATGAGCATGACTGCGTCTAGCATGGTGTGGATCTGCCTCGCTTTTGGATTTCTTGGGTGGATCGTCACAGATCCATTCTTCGCCATCTACGCTCTTCTGTTGGCGATTATGGGTGCAGTAATGGGGATGGCTTATAGGAAGCGGGGGACGGCACTTCCTGCAATTGCCTCAGGAGCAGGTATCGTATTTTTAAGTATCGTGTTTATGCTTGCTTTTATGGTGTACGGCTTGCACATCGATTTTGGCGCGCTGATGAAGCAGGCTGCCCAATTCAAACCTTCCTTTATGTCTCAGGAGCAGTACGATGAGGCAGTAGCGGTTGCCAAGATGGGATTGCCATCATCCTTTGTCATGGCAAGCTTTATGTTTAGTTTTGTTGTTCATGGATTGGCACGTCTCATCGGAAAACGACTACGCAAGCCGGTGCCTGCATTAAAACCAATCCGCGAATGGACTTTCCCTAGGTCACTTTTGTACTACTATTTTATCGCGATGATCAGTTTGCTCGTGTTTAGTGGTAGTATAGAGGGGACGTTTTGGAAAAGTGCGATCCTTAATGTAAAAATTATGTTGGACGCTGTTTTCACCCTTCAAGGTCTCAGTTTCTGCTTGTTTGCAGCTTATTTGTATGGATGGAAGAGATTGACTCCAGTGCTTGTCGTCTGTCTATTTATTTTTCAGCCTCTAGCCACTATACTGTGTCTAGTAGGGATATTTGACCTAGGTATTCGTTTGCGGGATAAATTGGAAACAAGAGTGAAGAGGGGCTGAGGAAATGCCCAAATTCCTGTTAAAGCGTTGGTACGGGATGCACATGGTCCTGGCACTTAGCTTTAGCTTGTTGTTATTGGGAATTTTGACCCTGCACCATTGGATGTACGGGGCGATCGGCATTGTCTGCTTGATTGGCCTTGTAATTTATGCCCTTCAAGCCGAAAAGGGATTCCAACGGGATTTGCGCCTGTACTTGGCTACGGTCACACATCGTGTGAAGAAGGCAGGAGAAGGTGTCATCTCGGAGCTGCCGATCGGAATTCTTCTATACAATGAGGAAAAGGCAATTGAGTGGGTTAATCCATTCATGACACACATGTCCGGGGATGAACTATTGATTGGGAAGTCGCTTCAAGACGTATTTCCCCAACTGAATTGGAAGCCAGAACAAAAGCGTCTGGAATTTACTTACAACGAACGGGTATACGAAGTGTTGGTTCGATCCGATGAGCGTCTTTTGTATTTTAAGGACATTACGGATTTTAAAGAACTGACGACGCGTTACCATCGTGAAAAAGCCGCTCTAGCTATTATTCATCTCGACAACCTGGACGAGATTGGACAAGTAATGGATGATCAGAGCCGCACACTTCTATCTACAAGTGTTGCAGGTGTGATTACTGAGTGGGCCAACAAACATGGCATATATCTTCGCCGAATCACGGCTGACAAGTTTTTGGCGCTGATGGAGCGGGAAGCGCTTGATAAATTGGAAGAAACGCGCTTTGACATTTTGGATGTAGTGCGGGAGATGACAGCTGATAACAAAATTCCGATTACGCTCAGTATTGGGGTTGGGGCAGCTGCCAGCACATATATCGAATTGGGACAAATGGCGCAGTCCAGTCTGGACATTGCTTTGGGCCGTGGTGGCGACCAAAGTGCGGTCAAGATTGGGAACAAGCTTACGTTTTACGGTGGTAAATCCAATGCGGTGGAGAAGCGGACACGTGTCCGTGCACGCGTCATTGCCCATGCGCTCCGTGATTTGATCCACGAGGCTGAGCATGTGATCGTTATGGGGCACAAACAGCCTGACATGGATTCCATCGGTGCCTCCTTGGGGGTACTAAAGGCAGTTCAGCTGCATAACAAGGCAGCGTACATCGTCATGGACGAGGGCAATAATTCCGTTGAACGATTGATGAGAGAAATCTATGCCAATGAAGAATTGGCTGACACGTTTATCACACCGGAGCAAGCGATACGACTGATCACCGGACGTACTTTGCTCGTAGTTGTTGATACACATCGTCCATCACTCGTGATTGAGCCAAAGCTGCTGGGGGAAACCGGGCGAATTGTGGTCATTGACCATCACAGACGTTCAGAGGAATTTATTGAGCCTGTCCTGTTGTATCTCGAGCCGTACGCTTCGTCTACGTCCGAGCTGGTAACGGAGCTGCTGCAATATCAGAGCGAGCGTCTGAACATCGACAACCTGATTGCGACTGCTTTGCTCGCGGGGATCGTGGTGGATACGAAAAGCTTTGCTTTCCGCACAGGCTCTCGTACGTTTGAAGCCGCTTCGTTCCTCAGACGAAACGGAGCAGATACAGCCGCGGTACAACGTTTGTTAAAAGAAGATCTGAATCAATATGTAAAGCGCGCACGCATCATCATGAATACCGAAACGTATCGGGATAATATGGCGATTGCTGTGGGCGATCCTTCCGAGGATTATACGCAGGTTCAAGTCGCTCAGGCTGCGGAACAGCTGCTTACCTTGTCAGGTATTCAAGCCTCGTTCGTGGTGGCAGAGCGATCCGATGGAACCATCTTGATTAGCGGCCGCTCCTTGGGTGACATCAACGTACAATCGATCATGGAACTCTTGGGCGGAGGCGGTCATTTGACTGGAGCCGCGACACAAATAGAGGGTAGTTCCTTGAAGGAAGCAGTAAAACGCTTGAAAGAAGCTATTGATATGGTCGTTTAGGCCAAAATGAAAAGGGGGAAACGATGATGAAAGTCATTTTTCTTCAAGATGTAAAAGGCCAAGGTAAAAAAGGTGAGGTAAAAGACCTTTCTGAAGGATATGTACGCAACTTCCTGTTGCCGAAAAAATTGGTTAAGGAAGCTACAGAGAGTAATGTAAAAACGCTCGATGCACAAAAGCGCAGCGAAGAGAAGCGTAAAGAGCAAGAGAAACAGGAAGCACAGGAGCTGGCTGCTAAATTCGGCGAGCTGACTGTGAAAATCAAAGGAAAAGCAGGCGAAGGCGGTCGTCTGTTTGGAGCGATTTCCAGCAAGCAGGTAGCGCAAGCTCTGGAAGAGCAGTTCCAGATTAAAGTAGACAAGCGTAAGCTGGAGATGGAAGCGATTCGTTCCCTCGGCGTGACGCAAATTAAAGCAAAGCTGCACAATGAAGTAACCGCGACTCTCAAAGTACACGTCGTAGAAGAATAATGCCGGATTACTGGGAGGTGTGACGTGAGCGACCTGTTTTTGGATCGTGTGCCGCCGCAGAACAAGGAAGCAGAACAATCGGTACTGGGTGCTGTGTTCTTGTCGAAGGAAGCTCTAACCACGGCCATTGAGATTCTCCGCCCGGAGGATTTTTATAAGACAGCGCACCAGCGCATCTTTCAAACGATGGTGGACCTGTACGAAAAAGGTGAGCCTGTCGACCTGGTAACAGTGACGGCTGATTTATCGGACCACAAGCTGCTCGAAGAAGTGGGCGGTGTGACGTATATTACGGAAATCGCCAGCTCTGTTCCGACAGCAGCGAATATCGAATACTACGCGAAGATCGTAGAAGAAAAATCGCTTTTACGGCGATTGATTCATACAGCAACGAAGATTGCCAATGACGGATACTCTCGTGAGGATGACGTTACCGAGATTGTAGCTGATGCCGAGAAGTACATCATGGAAATCGGTCAAAACCGCAATAGCGGAGGGTTCCAAGCGATTCGGGACGTACTGCTTGAAACATACGAGCGGATTGAGACTTTGAGTCAGCGGCGGGGCGATATTACGGGGATTCCCACTGGATATACCGATTTGGACAAGATGACAGCTGGCTTTCAGCGAAGTGACCTGATTATCTTGGCGGCCCGTCCTTCTGTAGGGAAAACGGCTTTTGCACTAAATGTCGCGCAAAACGTAGCTGCACGAGCGGGTGAAACAGTAGCCATCTTTTCGTTGGAGATGGGTGCCACTCAGCTGGTACAACGTATGATTTGTGCGGAAGGGAACCTCGATGCATCCCGGATGCGTTCTGGGGCATTGGAAGAGGATGATTGGCAAAAGCTGACGATGGCGATTGGAACCCTGGCGAAGGCACCGATTTATATCGATGATACGCCAGGGGTTACAGTGCAGGATATCCGGGCCAAATGTCGTCGTCTACAAGCCGAGCGCGGATTAGGAATGATATTGATCGATTATCTGCAGCTGATTCATGGTCGTGGCAAAGGAGACAACCGTCAGCAGGAAGTATCCGAGATCTCACGTACGCTAAAAGGGATTGCCCGTGAATTGAATGTTCCCGTTATTGCTTTGTCACAGCTCAGTCGTGGTGTAGAGCAGCGTCAAGACAAACGGCCGATGATGTCTGATATCCGTGAATCCGGATCGATTGAGCAGGATGCGGATATCGTAGCGTTCCTTTACCGTGATGACTACTATGACAAAGAAACAGAAAACAAAAACGTGATTGAAGTCATCATCGCCAAACAGCGTAACGGCCCTACCGGAACGGTGGAGCTGGCGTTTTTAAAGGAATTCAATAAGTTTGTGAGCCTGGATCATCGCTTCCGTAATGCAGCGGGACAATAAGTGGAAAAAGAGGGCCGGAGAAATCCGGCTTTTTGTTTTCTAATGAAGATATCCACTGATGGTAAGTGTCATGTGGCTATTTTTCTATTGCTTGCAATGCATATACTAAAGTTGAACATATCGGCGTAGAAAAGGATTCTGAAAGAATGATAAATTACCGAACATATAATCTTTCCACAATTCAAATGTTCGTATATTCCGTTGACATGTGAGAAATCGTTTAGTACACTTAGATTGTTTCAGGCCCAAAAGGACATGATTATATCAGGAGGTGTTTTTCGATGTCAACAGTCGTTGTCGTCGGAACCCAGTGGGGCGATGAAGGTAAAGGTAAAATTACAGATTACTTGGCTGAAAGTGCTGAAGTAGTAGCTCGTTACCAAGGTGGTAACAACGCAGGTCACACCATTATTTTTGGTGGCAACAAATACAAACTTCATCTGATTCCATCCGGAATTTTTTATACAGACAAGATCTGCGTAATCGGTAACGGTATGGTAATCGACCCGAAAGCGCTAGTGAAAGAGCTGGAGTACATTCACAGCTTTGGCTTCACAACAAACAACTTGAAAATTAGCGATCGCGCGCATGTGATTATGCCGTACCATATCAAATTGGATGGCGTAGAAGAGGATAGCCGCGGTGCGAATAAAATCGGTACTACCCGCAAAGGGATCGGTCCAGCATACATGGACAAAGCAGCACGCATCGGTATTCGCATTGCTGATTTGCTCGACAAAGAAGAATTCGCTCGCAAGCTGGAGCGCAATCTGGCTGAGAAAAACCTGTTGCTCGAAAAGCTGTACAACACAACCGGTTTTGAACTTCAGGAAGTACTCGACGAATACTTGGCTCTTGCCGAAATTCTCCGTCCATATGTAACTGATACATCTGTAGTACTGAATGACTCGATTGACCGTGGCAACCGCGTTCTGTTTGAAGGTGCGCAAGGCGTGCTGCTCGATATCGATCAAGGTACTTATCCATATGTAACGTCTTCCAACCCGATTGCTGGTGGCGTAACGATCGGTTCCGGTGTAGGACCGACGAAAATCAATCAAGTAATTGGTGTAGCAAAAGCATACACAACCCGTGTCGGCGATGGTCCGTTCCTGACTGAGCTTTCTGATGCGACTGGCGATCACATTCGTGAGGTTGGTGCTGAGTACGGTACAACGACTGGACGTGCACGTCGTGTAGGCTGGTTTGACAGCGTAGTTGTTCGCCATGCTCGTCGTGTCAGCGGTATCACTGGTTTGGCTATCACTAAGCTGGATACTCTGTCTGGTATTGAAACGCTGCGTATTTGCACAGCGTACAAATACAATGGCGAGGTTATCGAGTCTTTCCCAGCAAACCTCAATTTGCTGGCAAAATGCGAGCCAGTATATGAAGAGCTTCCAGGCTGGACCGAAGACATCACTGGCGTACGCAATCTCAATGATTTGCCTGAAAACGCACGTCACTACATCGAACGTATTACCCAATTGACTGGTATTCCTATGTCGATCTTCTCTGTAGGACCAGATCGTGAACAAACCGTTATTGTTCGTGGCATTTACGGATAAGAGTAGGTCATCGGTTATAAAAAAAGCTGTCGAATTGTCGACAGCTTTTCCTTTTTTGGGCGGACAGACACAAAACGACACCCTCTGGGCATATGCTTTGTCATAGGCAGAAATCAAAGAGGTGATCATGATGATGGGATTCGACCAAAAGGCCAAGAAGCTGCTAGGGAAAAACGTACAGGTCAAAATGTTTAATGGCGTCGTGATCAAGGGAACCATGACTCATTTTAATAACGGATACCTCTGCTTTATTACCACATATAAGCAGCAAAACGATGCCGAAAAAACGACCATCCGCCGACTTGCCCTACGAGACATTACTTCCATGCAAGAGGTGTGAGCCCTAGATGAGCACAACGAAATAAGCCATCTTTCCTGTTCGTAGGGAAGATGGCTATTATTTGTTGAAAGGGGAAAGCTCCGTTATATCATTCCTCCGCAAGAACGAATGATCTCAGTCGCTTCGTCTCCTCGCTCCTCAGGCACGACAGCCGTAAGTAATACGCTGCGGTTCATGTTGTCATCACCACGATCAGCCATTCCGCTGGCATCGGGATCTACAGCTGCTAACACGCTTGCATCTCGTCCGCTTGGAAAATCGCCAGCCAATGTGAGATTTCCTAACGAGGGAATTTCTCCGGTAATCGGGTTCATGATGCGTTCGTTTCCATTACCAGGAAATTGTCCAACTCTGTCGATTGAAATGATGGAAAAACCAGCTTGTTGAAGAGCCTCCTTTGCCTTCCCTGCTTCGTCTTCTGTATGAAAACCAGCTAAAATGTTTCGTTCCTTCAAGGAAATCAGCCTCCATTTATGATAAAACCACCCATTTGTATGTACATATCGTGACGCTTTCCCGCATTTTTTATTCGACGGCAATTTACACTTGATGTTGTCGGTAAAGTTATGGTAAAGTCGACATAGTTGATTTCTTTGGGCAATTTGGCAGATAATTGGAAACTAAATTTTGGGATATAGGACCTATTCGGTATATTAAAAATTTTCAGGAAATAGAAACGAGAAAGCTGTGTCTGTTTTCAGGAGGGACAAGTTATGCAATGGTCTGAATGGAAGGCCAAGCTGCAGGAACGGTCAGAACGAATCGTTCGAGATTGCAGTGATCTGGCGAAACGTACTATGAAACGTACAAGCTCTTACATCCAAGAACATAAAAAACTATGCGTTTCCGTTGCAGCGGGACTGCTCGTAACAGTAGCAGCCGGGGCATCTGCACAATATTACTACACAAGCAACATCACATCTGTATACCACGTAATCGTTAACGGCAAAGAAATCGGCGTAGTAAACAATCCAGACGTGATTCACAACTGGACGAACAGCAAGCTGGAAGAGGAAAAGGCAAAGAATGGACTGACTCTGACGCTGGCAGATTACATAACGTTCCAGGAAGAGACAAAGTACAAGGCGCCATTTGACAATGACGCAGCTGTTAAGGCACTCTCCGATATTGCAGACATCAAGGTTCAGGCAGTGAAGGTAGTGGTTGACGGCAAAGCAATCGGATACTTGCCGGATCAGGCGACTGCGGACGAAGTGCTCGCTCATGTGAAAGAAAAATACTCGGGAGTTCCAGGTGGAAATGCAAAAAAGGCAGTAGTTGCTGCATCCACATCGGCTGTTCAGGCTAACCCGATCAAAGAAGTAACCTTCAAAGAAAACGTAGAGATGCAGTCGGAATCAGTTGCTGCAGCTCAAATTTTGCCTGCCGAAAAACTGGAGGAGCTGCTCGTAAAGGGTACTTTCCAGGATATGAAGCATACGGTAGTTGAGGGCGATTGCATCGGTTGCATCGCCAAAAAATACGGAATTACCTCGAAAGATATTTATGCCAACAACCCTGGTGTTTCGGAAAATACGTTGCTGCAATTGGGGCAACAACTAAATGTTACAGCGATTCGTCCACTCGTAACTGTACAGGTGAAAGAAGAGCTGTCGCAGCAAGAGACTGTTGCTTTTAATACTCAAATCAATAACAATGAAAAGCTGCCAAAAGGCGAAACCAAAGTGATTCAAGAGGGGCGCGACGGCAGCAAAATGGTCCAGTATGAAATCGTGAAAGAAAATGGACAAGTTGTCGACCGCAAAATCATCAAGCAGGACGTGATTACACAGCCTGTAGCGAAAATTATGGAGCGCGGCACAAAAGTGATCCCTTCACGTGGAACAGGCCGTCTGAGCTGGCCAGCAAAAGGCTATATCAGCAGTGGCTTTGGTTCACGTTGGGGCAGATTGCATAAAGGTATCGATATTGCTGGTTCCGGTTCCGTTCTTGCAGCAGACAACGGTCGTGTCACACTGGCTGGATGGGATGGCGATTACGGAAAAGCAATCGTCATCGACCATGGAAACGGCATGCAGACCTTGTATGGTCATTTGAGCACCATTAATGTAAAGGTCGGCGATGTCGTTGAACAAGGAAAGAAAATTGGCGTGAAGGGTTCTACTGGCGACTCCACAGGTGTCCATCTCCATTTTGAGGTTCATCAGAATGGACGAGTGCAGAACCCAATGCGTTTCTTAAAATAGACAAGTAATTTTTGGAAGACAAAAAGGGACACTCTCTCATGAGTGCCCTTTTTTTCGTGGCCTGACAGGTACTCATTTCCAAGGGGCTTCTTTACGGGCAGGACATGGTGTATTGTAGAGGAATAGAAGCTCCTCAGGTGGAATCCCTTAAGTGAGAAAAGGAGGGAGCGGGATGGCAAAACTCCTCGTCGTAGACGATGAAAAACCGATCGCTGATATTTTGAAATTTACCTTTGAAAAAGAAGGCTACCAAGTCGTGTGCGCCTACGATGGTGAGGAAGCACTGCTCGTCGTGCAGGACGAAAGGCCGGATTTGATTTTACTTGATGTGATGCTGCCAGGACGTGACGGGATGGAAGTATGCCGTGTGGTTCGCCAAACCTATGATGTGCCAATCATTATGCTAACGGCAAAGGATTCGGAGCTGGATAAGGTACTGGGGCTCGAGCTCGGTGCGGATGATTACGTCACCAAGCCGTTTAGCACACGTGAGCTTGTTGCTCGGGTAAAGGCGCATCTGCGCAGAAATCAGCCAAAGCTGGAAGAACGGGATAGCCAGCATCTGTTGCGAGTCCATGAGCTGGAAATCGATCTGCATTCGTATACCGTGGAAAAAGTGGGAGAGCAGCTGGAGCTGACTCATCGTGAGTTTGAGCTCTTGGTTTACTTGACCCGTCATCAGGGACAGGTACTGACTCGTGAGCATCTGCTTCAATCCGTTTGGGGCTTCGACTATTTTGGTGATGTCCGTACTGTGGATGTAACCATTCGCCGTTTGCGCGAAAAGATCGAAGATGATCCGAGTCAACCCAAATACATCATTACACGCCGTGGCTTGGGCTACACCTTGCGTAACCCGGGCGTGGGAGGCCAGCCTGGATGAGGCGGTTCATCAGGATCATACAGCAGTTGTTCAAAACGATTCAATGGAAAATGGTCGTCATCTACATGTTGCTGATTTTGCTTGCGATGCAATTCATCGGAGCGTACTTTGCCCGGGAAGTAGAGAGTTATTACATAAATAACTTTTCTGAGGCGTTAAACGGGCAGGCGAGCCTGCTGGCAACCTTGCTGGAGGGCGACCTGCGTCCACGAGACGGGAAAGAACAAAGCACCGAACAGAACCGACAGGATATCGACAACCTGATTAACAATCTCGTAAAGATCAATGGTGCCAATGTGCAGGTTATTGACCAAACAGGAACAGTAGTTAGCACAACCGAAGACAAGCGCACGATTGGTCAACGGACGTCACAGCCGGAAGTGACCAGTGCTTTGCTGGGAACACGCAGTGAGTCGATGCGGATTGATCCACGGACAGGTGCCCGCGTAAAAGTGTTGGTACTGCCGGTAAAAGGCGATCAGATTGTATATGGGGCTGTGTACATGGTTGCTTCGATGGAAGGGACCTATACAACCATCCGCAAGATGAACGGGATTTTGGCGACTGGCACCATGTTTGCTCTGATCATTACGGCGGGTCTGGGAGTCGTGCTGGCTCGAACGATCACGAAGCCAGTCAAAGAAATGACACGCCAAGCCAGAGCTGTGGCAGATGGTGACTTTAACAGCAATGTACGTGTATATAGCGGGGATGAGATCGGTCAGCTGGGCATGGCGTTTAACCATATGACGCTGCGCCTCCAGGAAGCTATTTTGCAGCAGGAAGAGGAACGTGAAAAGCTGGCAGGGATCTTGAGCAACATGACCGATGGCGTAATCGCTGCTGACCGGAATGGGCAGATCATTTTGTTTAACCGTGCAGCCGAAGAAATGCTGCAGATAAAAACGAGGGACGTACTGCGTAACAAGCGGACCTTGCATGATCTGTTAAGTCTGCCGCCCGAGGAAGAGATGCCTCTGCACAAGCAGGAGGAGCCGTTGTTTATCGAAATGATGCTTCCGAATAAGGATGAGGTCATTTTTCGTGTGACATTTACCCCCTTGCAGCATGATAGTGGAAAAAAAGGTGGGATCATCGCGGTTGTAGCCGATGTAACGGAGCAGCAGCGCCTGGAGCAACATCGCAGGGAGTTTGTAGCAAACGTATCCCATGAGCTGCGTACTCCGCTCACGACGATCAAAAGCTACGTGGAAGCCTTGCTCGATGGAGCGGTAGAAGAACCTGAGCTGTCCAATCGGTTTTTGCGCGTCACGATGTCGGAGACGGAACGAATGATCAGGCTCGTCAATGACTTGCTGCAGCTCTCCCGATTTGATTCGCAAGGCATACGGCTGCACTGCAAGGAAGCTGATCTTACTCGCTTGCTTCGCTATGCGGCCGATCGGTTCTCGATGTTTAGTGAGCAGCAGGAGGTACAGCTGGGCCTCGATGTACCGACCAAGCTGCCAGCTGCTTATATCGATTTGGATGCAATCAATCAAGTGTTGGATAATTTGTTGTCCAATGCAATCAAGTATACAGCTCAAGGCGGTAAGGTTGTTCTCTCTGCCAAGGCAAACCACTATCAAAATCGCGTGTACATTTCCATCAAAGATACGGGAATTGGAATCCCAAGTCGTGACTTGAAGCGAATTTTTGAACGCTTTTACCGAGTAGACAGAGCGCGTTCACGCGGACAGGGCGGTACCGGGCTGGGACTGGCTATTGCCCGGGAATTAGTGCAGGCACACGGTGCGGATATTGAGATTACAAGCGAATGGAATGTAGGGACGACCGTAACGTTCTGGGTGCCATTTGCCCAAGGAGGTAAAACGGGATGAAGCGGATGCTGGAGCCTGCCAAAACCGTGTTACTCAATCTGCTGGTGCTCACCAGCTTTTGCCTGACCGCGATGCTGTGGACGAATCAGCCCAAGTTTCAATTCATTCAGCCAGCGCAGTACACCGAGTCAAAGCCTGTCCAAGAAAAACAGCTAGAACAGCTGGTGACTCCGGAATCAGTCATTTTTCACTATGGAGAAGAGCGTCATACAAAAGCGATCTCAACGGATGCTCCATACAGCATGATTGTGAGGGAAATGCCCAAATGGATTTTTCTCGATTTCATGCCATTTATGATTTCGAATGAAAAATGGGGGGAAATTGCCCGGGAAAAGATGGGGCTGGAGGTACGGTTCAGAAGTACGTTACCATTGTCTATTATTGGGCGGTTAGTGACCTTCCGTGATGAGTATGACAACCGGATGAAGGGGATTGACCGATTGTGGCTGTACTATGAAAAGGACGAGGACGTCGTCTATGCGCTGTTTCTTTCCACGGAGGAAGGACGCATGATGCGTTCGCGGACTTCCATTTCTCCAAAGGATTTGCGTGACTCATACTTGGCTGCAGGAAGCTCGATGCCGGAACAAATTATGAAAATAGTACGTCCAGATCGGAATTATTCCGCTTTGGAAGGTGCGGCACCGTTTTGGAACATTTACTATTTGCCGAAATACCAAGGACGCATGCAGCAGTTCCGCTACAGCTACGTACCTGTTTCGAATGAACGGCTAATGGAAGCATATTTTATCGACCAGTCGTTGGTCAGACAAATCATGGAGCGGGATAAAACCGTTATTTTTACAGATGGCAGCCGATCCATTCAACTGCGATCCGAGCAAAAAGCGATTACTTTTACCGATCCGGCTTACCAGGTGCGAGCACAGGAGCTGTCTGATCAGGAGAAGGTCCAAGGCGCCGTCACTTTTATAAACAAGCATTTGGGCTGGCTCGATGATTATCACTTTGAAAAGATCAAGAAGAGCTACAATGATAAAGACTTAATTACGTTCCGCCAGTATATGGGTGCGTATCCTTTTGTAAGCATGAGCGGCACTACACAAATCGATACGATTCAAATTACTTCAGAGGCAGGGCAAGTCTCGACGATGACCAGATCACTCGTAGATTTGGACAGGTACATCTCGAACAAAGAGTGGACCGTGATGTCCGGACCCGAGCTGTACCAGATGATCAGGGACAAGAAGCTGGGAGATACCGAGCGAGTAACGAATGCCTATTTGGCCTATCAAACAGAGGTCGAGGATGAATTTGTAGACCTGATGCCCGTTTGGGTTGTAGAAATGGCCAACCAGCCTACCATGTACATTCCTGCGAATACGAACCAGGGAGGGGGAAAGGTGAATGGATTGGAGTAGAACCAAAACGATCCTCATCTGGGCCTTTCTTCTTCTCGATTTGTTTCTCGGCTATCAGGTATATGAAGCGAGAATTAGCTTTTGGAGTGACAAGGAAGTGGCCCAAGGGGAAAAATGGAGCATGGAGTCATACCTAACTCAGCAGAACATCACCTTGGCGACCGAGATCCCGCAGGATACACCGGAAATGATGAACTTAAATGCTGAGTATGTGGGGATTAATCCGATTTCGTTACAGGAGCTGCCCGGTCTTCAAGCGACGGTGGAAAAGATGGCGCTGGCGGCGAAGCTGGACCCGCCGCTGCAATTTCGCGGGCAGATCACGCCAAATGAAATCTTGCGTCAAATTGGGCCACGGCTGATGTATGGAGATCAGTACTCGGCAGACATGAATCGATCAAATCAAACGCGTCTGTTGTATTGGCAGATGTACAATAAAATGCCAGTGTTTGTCGCGCCGTTGGAAGTGTATTTGGATAATGGGTCGATTCTCGGTTACAGACAAACCTATTTCTACATTAGAGAGCAGCCAGGTGGGCGTCAGGGGCAGGTTCTCTCAGGTTATTCGGCGCTTCGGTCTTTGGTAGAGAAGCAGGTGATCCAACCAGGTGAACGAATCGAGAGTGTGAGTCTCGGTTATTTTGGTTCGTATGACGCTGACGTTCAGACGCTGGCTCCTGTCTGGCGCGTGATCCACGATGGCAAGTCGCATTATGTCAATGCATTTACGGGTGGGCTGGAGAGACAGGTAGTATCCCAACGGTAATCAAGACGAGAGTCAAATAGAGAAGCAACAGGGAACGATACGGGAAGAGGGATGATGGGTGAGATTTAGTGTGTTGGCAAGCGGAAGCACGGGCAATGCCATCTACGTGGCAACTGACCGCGTCTCTGTACTGATTGATGTGGGGATTACAGGGAAACAGGCCGAAGCGGCACTCCAGACGATCGGAGTGAATCCCGCTGACCTGAGCGCCATTCTCGTCACGCATGAGCACGTCGACCATATCAAAGGCGTCGGCGTGATGGCAAGACGGTATGGCCTGCCGATTTATGCGAATCAAAAAACATGGTCCGAGCTGGACGGTCAAATCGGCACGATCAAAGAAGACCAGCGTCGTTTGTTTGCAGTAGGGGAAAAGCAGGAGCTGGAGGATTTGGGCATCGAGTCATTTGGCATTTCGCACGATGCGGCGGAGCCGATGGGCTTCTGCTTTTACCAAGGGAAGAAAAAGCTGAGTGTGGCAACGGATTTGGGCTATGTCAGCGATCGGATCAAGGAGACGATACGTGGGGCGGATGCTTATGTGTTTGAGTCGAATCACGATGTTGAGCTGCTCCGCATGTCGCAATATCCATGGAGCATCAAGCGGCGGATTTTGAGTGATGTCGGTCACTTGTCCAATGAAGCAGCTGGCGATGCCTTGCTGGATTGTTTGAATGGTGGCGCTGAGCGTGTGTACCTGGCCCATTTGAGCAAAGAAAATAACATGATTGATCTGGCTCGACTGACAGTGAAAAACATTCTGGAAGAGCGGGGCTTGTCTGTAGGTGACGATGTGCATCTGCGTGACACCTACCCGGATCGCCCTACAAAGCTGGAGGAGCTATAAGATTGGTTTGATCTGGACCTGACGATTATGGATCGTCTCAGACAGCTTGGAAGCCAAATCGATCTGAAAGGATAATTGCGAATCAAGTGCATGCATTTTGGTAGTCAGTTCTTCGTGCGTCAGCAGTCCTTTCTCGACGAGAAGCTCGATGAGGGCATGCAGGACAAGCGTATTGTGGTAGTCCACTTCTTGCAGGTCTGCCAGCTTGGCGATGAGCTGAACCTCTTTCATTTCTATCAATCCTTTCTTCTTTTACTAGTGGGAAAAGCTTTTAATCTATCATATCCAGGCCCTCGAAAGAATATTCCGGGGGCTTTTTATCATTCCACAACCTTTCCATATTTCTCACGCGATTTTGCCGAAACCCGAGCGTATACTAAGGGTGTCAAAAGGAAGAAGCAGCAAGATATCATCCATAAGAAGTGAACGGCAATGATAAAGCGTATAAGAGCAGCAAAAACCTGTAAACCTAATATTAGTAGAGGAAGGAGAGTGTGAATCATGGGTTTTTATGATGATTTGACTCACGTAGAACGGAAAAAACGACGTACGGGAGGCGCTGGTCGTCTAATCATGACGTCAGTTACGTCGGCGGTAATTGGGGGAATGGTCGTTCTGCTCATGCTCCCGACTCTCTCCAATGCCGGATATATCAATATGGTCAAGCCAGGAACTACCAATGTAATAAGCAACCCTGCAGCGAACCTGTTTGCACAGCCAGTATCTGTGAAGGTAGAGACGGGCACTGTGGATGCGGTGAAAAAAGTGGAGAATGCGGTGGTAGGGGTCATCAATATTGGCCGGACGAGAAACAATTGGTTTAACAATACGCAAGATGTCGAGCAGGGCGAAGGTTCTGGCGTTATCTTTGAGAAAAAGGGTGGCAAAGCCCACATCATCACGAACTACCACGTGATTGATCAAGCGCAAAAGCTGGAAATCGCTTTGCCAACGGGTGAAAAGGTAGAAGCGAAAATCTTGGGTGCCGATCCATTTGCCGATCTGGCCGTACTGGAGATTGACGGCGCCAAGGTAACAACAGTAGCAGAGCTGGGTGATTCCTCCACACTGCAAGTAGGTGAGCCAGCAATCGCAATCGGTAACCCGCTTGGTATGAAATTCTCTCGTACCGTGACACAAGGAATCATTAGTTCACTGGAGCGCTCCATGCCGATTGACTTCAATGATGATGGTCAAGACGACTGGGAGCTGGATGTTCTGCAAACCGATGCCGCGATTAACCCAGGTAACAGCGGTGGTGCCCTGGTCAATATCCAGGGACAGGTCATCGGGATTAACACACTGAAGATTTCCAAAACCGGTGTGGAAGGCTTGGGCTTCGCCCTCCCGATCAATGATGTAAAAGGCATCGTCAGCGAGCTGATGGAAAAAGGCAAACTGGAGCGCGCTTATCTGGGTGTGCAACCATTCGACCTGACCAATGTACCGCGCTACAACTGGAAAGAAACCTTGAATCTGCCTGACGAAGTGCAAGCAGGGGTAGTCGTTCAAGGCGAGGTTGGCAAATTCTCTCCAGCAGGCGAAGTGGGCCTCAGACAATACGATGTCATCACCAAGCTGGATAACAAGGATATCGCGAATGGCGCACAGCTGCGCAAATTCCTGACCTTGAACAAAAAGCCAGGTGATTCTGTGGAGATTACGTACTATCGCGATGGTGTGAAGAAAACCGCGACAGTCAAGCTGACCAAAACACCACAGCAATAAATCAACTGGATGTAAAGCGTTGATCTGTACCAACCCCGGGACTTTGTCCCGTTTCCATAAATTTTTTGTTCCCCCCTCTATCTATTTTAAATAGATCACCCTTGTGAGCGTCGAGCTGTAATCGGCGCTCTCTTTTTTTGTGTGGGGCCGGAAGTGAGCTTGTTTTCTTTTTGTACTGGGGTAGAATAGGAAGCGATATGAGAATGAACGGAAAAGAGGTTTGGACAACATGGAACAGATGATGAAAAGCATTTATATAGAAGGAAAAGTGGTTGAGCTACAGGAGGAATTCCCGGTACGCTTTGCCTGCATGGAGCATTTTGACCAGGAGCTGGATGAGTACGTCAATGATTATGAGGTAGCGCCGGATACGTATGCGGCACAGGTGGTTGAGGATGAAACGGTAGACAAGCGTTGCCGGGCTTGTGGAGAGCTGGGGCAGATCGCGCTACTGCGAGAGAAAGGACTGTAGGAGAACGTGCAGATTACGATAATTACGGTTGGGAAGCTTAAGGAAAAGTATTTGCGTGAGGGCATTGATGAATATAGCAAGCGTTTGTCAGCTTACTGCAAGCTGCAGGTCATAGAGGTGAACGACGAAAAAGCACCCGAAGAAATGAGCTCGGCGGAGATGGAGCAGGTCAAGCGCAAGGAAGGTGAACGCATCCTGGCGCAGATCAAGCAGGACCAGTATGTGATCGCGCTTGCGATCGACGGGCAGATGTGGTCATCGGAAAAGCTGTCGGCGGAGATGGACAAGCTTGCATTGCATGGGCGTAGTCAGATCGCGTTTGTGATTGGCGGGTCGCTGGGGCTAGCGGAGCAGGTTTTGAAGCGGGCGGATGCGTTGTTGTCGTTTTCCAAGATGACGTTTCCGCATCAGTTGGTGAGGCTGGTTCTACTTGAGCAGGTTTATCGGGCGTTTCGGATTAGTCGGGGGGAACCGTATCATAAATAGAGAGAAATTATTAATTATCAACATAGGGGACAAGGTAATAGTGATACTCCCCAGTTTTTCCTAATAGAGGAATTGGGGGATATTTGTAGAATAAATGGAGCAGATGTCGATCTAGGAACTCGGGAGGAAATACTTTGGTGAATCTAAACATTTCTGCTTTTTCTACTGAAATTGAAAGGGTCTTCAAATCGTTAATTAAGAGTGGGCGACCTGATATAACTGATGAAAACAATAAAAACTTAGTACCTAAACTTTATGTTGATTTGTTTGAAAATAACTATGTATTAAACCAAGTATTAGACGATAATCATATTTTACTCAAAGGAAGAAGAGGCACGGGTAAGTCAACTGTCTTTTTAAGAGCTGAAGATGAAATTCAAAAGGATAAGTCAAAATTTGCCATATATATCAATCTCCAAACTTGTTATGAAGAGGTTAGGACGGCAAATTCTGATGCAGAAAATAACGCAATGACAAAGTATTTAACTTATAAGAATTTCCTTACAGAGATTCTAAGACATATTCAAAAAAGATGTGATTCATACTTTTCTAAGAATAATGATTTTGTAGAGTTGTTTCGCGATATAGAAACAGGTAAGTATATTGACTCTGATTTTCAAAGAAGCATAGAAATGTCAACTTCATCAAACCGTGAGACTAAAGCAGTAATAAGCTCCGCCTTTTCTATCAAGGATGCTTCTTTAAAAGCAGATCTAAGTGATTCAAATGTTACTGGTCAAACAGCTTCAACTAAACTTAATGAGCTAAGGATATTCTCTATACACGAAGTACTGAAAAGGATTCTAGACATATTAAATAAATATGGAATTAAAACGGTATATCTATTCCTTGATGATTTCAGTGAATTAAATAAAGAAAGTCAGAAAGTCGTAATAGATTCTCTTATTGCGCCTATCATATCTTCATACAATGATAAATTTAAGGTCAAGTTAGCTGGTTATCCAGGAAGAGTTTACACGGGTAATATTGATAAAACCAAGCTACCTACGTTTTCATTAGATTTTTATGATGCATTTGAACTCACATCCTCTAACTATAATGATGTAGAAGATCTGTCTATTCAATATATTGAAAGAACACTGACTCAAAGACTTGCAGTTTATACCGACAACCAAATTACTTTATCTGAAATTTTTGATGTATCTCAGAGCGTAACTCTAAGGGATTATTTGACTAGACTTTTTAATTGTACTTCTGGCATTCCTCGAGCTTTGGGTTTCATTCTGACTTATTGTTATTTAAGTTCAATTAATAGTGGGAAGCCTATTACTTTAGATAATATCGACTCAGCATCAATTAAATATTATGAAGAGAATATTTTATCTGATTTTATTAATGATGCGAGATTCAAACAATCATTTTATGACGATAAAGAACTGTTAGATCAGCTTTCCCAAAAAAACCTAATGGATAAAATCTCCGAAAAACTATTTAATATTAAACGTGAAATTATTGAGTCGTACCAAAAATCTAATCTTAAAAAAGTTATTTATACTGACACTATTGAACAATACAGGAAAGGAACTATATATTGGTTGCCTACATCTCACTTTTATGTCAATAAGGAAACTGAGGATATCCTGAATACTCTGGAACTATACTTTATAGTAAGTAAGTTCCATGAAGGTAGCAGTCGTGAACCAGGCAAGAAAATATCTCACTATGGTTTAAACTATGGTCTTTGTTTAACAAAAAAAATTGATTATGGGCGTCCAGCATTTAGGAGGACTTATGACTACTGGCGTCAGGAAGAGTTCAACTTTAATAACTTTATAACTTCAATTCTAAGTAGTATTGAAGTTATCTCATGTCAAAACTGCAATAAAGAATATACTGATTTAGAGTATTCAATTTACGTTAATCATAAAAAATGTTTTAAATGTGGTCAAGATGATACAGTATTAAAAATAAATAAGTTTTATAGTAAGTTAAAAGATAAACTTGAAGAGTGGAATGAGAAGAAATTACCTAATTCTCATGTAGATATACTAAGAACACTTTATAATAATCGTGAGAACGCAATGTCAGCCTTTGAAATAGGAAACCAAATAGATAGACATCACTTAAGCATCACACATGCAACTAGATCCCTAAGTGAACAGAAATTAGTCACATACGAAGAGAGAGACAAAAGATATTACAAAGTATCAGATCTTGCAATATCAAGATTCTTCTCTGATACTGTTAATATTCCGAAAGAAATAGAATAAGTTTATTTTTTGTTTACACCAGTTATGAATAATGAGAATAGGATTAATTTTAAATTTAGGTACTGCGCAATAGATTATTAAATTACCTTAAAATGAATTAGGGCATCCTCTTTTTGGGGCCCTAATTCATTCACCATTAGAGCGGTTTAACCCTCAAAATTAGAGTATTTCTCCCTTATTCTCGCGTTGCCGTATTGTTTACCATTTCTTCAACGTGTGGGAAGTGTAGGAAGAGAAACGTCTTGCGTCAGTACGCTTGACCCCAGACGTTTCTCTTCCTGCTTGACCGCTAGGTTGAAGAAAGGATTGGTGGGCCATCCATAGCCCCTGCTAAACTTTCACAACAAATGGTTTTACACGTTGCCGTGCAAAAGCCTCGCCAAATTCTATGGGTGATAAGTCGTACAAACTGCCATGTATCCGGCGTTGGTTATAAAAGATCAGGTAGTTTGTTACATCAATCTATCACCTGCACGCCCGAATTCTCTTTTGGGCGTATTTTGGATCAATTCAAAATAATTTCTAATTCGTTGTCGTCCAGCTGAAAAAGTGTACTAAGAAGCCCCTAACGTTCATTACGTCCGCTAAGAGCTTCTGTAAACATTGAATTTGATCAATACATACCAATGAGATCGGCGAATAACTCATCGATTATCGATTCCTGATAACCGGGTTTTCTCTTCGTAACGACCGCTTGAAGCGTCTCCTGAAACCAATCAGGCGTATCAGCCCATTTGTTCTGCAATATACTCTGGGAAAACGAATCCCATCTTGCTTCATCAATCTCGTACTGAGTCGTCATTGCCTGTTGATAGTCGCTTGTGGTGTAGCGCCATAGCTTCACAGCTTCTCCCCCATAGCGCCGCCAGACACGAGCCGCCATTTGAAAGCCTTCGGGGTCGAAATCGCCTGAGTAAAAAAGCTGGCATCCCCCCTGAACCAATCGATCCAATAGCGCCCATACAGCCAGAGTAAACTGTCCCGATGAACATACAAGTGATGGATATGGATGATTGGACATCTGTTGTTCCCAGCGATCCACAATAGCCGAAAAAACAGCGGGATTTTCCATGACCCAGACTACACGTACATCCGTGTGTATCGGACGCATAACCGGATACCAGACAGGCTTGTTGACCACCGTTCGCAGAGGTAGGCCAATCACCTCATGTTTTGGCCAATGATTCCCGCTATGCTGTTCATCCGCATCTACATAAGTAATTCCACAAATCATGACATGCGACGAAAGATCATCACGAAGCACACGATGCTCGTAAAGTAACTGGGCTATCTCCTCCGCATGTTGTGGCGCATCTTGCTTTTTGGCATGGGCAAGCGCGTAAAGCAAAAGCTTCCCCAGCGCCTGATTGCTATCAAACGCATGGGGGTTTCCTGTTGTTTTCGCAGCCAATACCGGAAGCCGAACATACTCGCCCAATGCATCCAGAATACAGAATGCTTGTGCGACCATCCGCAGACTCTTCCGCAGTTCTTCAGGCGCAGAGCTGTACCATTGACGCACTGCTACGGAGCCTGTTGCCTGTTGCTCGGTCAGATCTTGCAACCAGTCAAAAAATTGGCTCCGCATGCAAACAGGCAAGAACGGCGACTTTTCGTCTGGTTCACGTGTGAAAAGTCCTCTTAGCTCCGCTGTCACCTCAATCCAAAACTGTTGCCAGATGAGTTGTTCCTGTTGCTTTTTCTCCTTTTTACTTCGGAGTGGTTCACGGTAGTATGCTTCCACAAGCCGGAGCAGTGACAATTCTCCAAATCGGGTCTCCTTCAAGCCATTCTCCAGATCAGCCAGCTTGATTTGTGCCGATTTACCAGGATCGTAACGCTTGCGGAGTAGTCCGGATAATCTGTCTGCTTCTTCGTTCGAGAGGTTGGTCAAACGAATCTTGTCACCAAATTCACCGTAGCTTTCATACTTGCTGCGCAGCGCTTGAAACAGCTTGTGATATCCGCTAGTTTCTGCTTTGAAATAATGGATTGCTTCTTTAAGTAACGCCCTCTCTGTTTCAGTCTCCCGCATGTCTCCCATCTGTTACTCTCCCTGACCCCATTCCATACTAGCCGCCACCTCATCGTATTCTGGCTGTAACTCTGTCCATTCAGGATGGAGCATCCGCAGCGTATGTCCATCCCAGCGATAACGTGCAACCGTTACATAGTCGGCGTTTTTCGGACGAATCAGTTCGCATATCGCCAGGTGGGAAACCGAATGATAATCGCCCCAGAGCGCCTGCGAGTTCATGATGTAGTTGAACCCAAGCTGTTCTACCAACTCGAACATATCGCGGATGTTGTTTTCATCCACACCTGCGAAAGCCTCATCCAGTGAGATGACGCGGGGAGAGAATTTGTCTGCCTCTTGATAACGGGAAAACACGGCAGAAAAAAGCGGAATGTACATCGCCATCGCCTTCTCGCCACCACTGAACTGGAAAAAATGGCGGTCGGTCAATTCCTTGGTCGGCTCACCCTCCCTGCGATACCAGAGCTTAAAGCTGAACCATTGGCGATAATCCAGAATTCTTTTCATGACCTGATGCAGCGTCTCGCCACTAGCCTCTCGCTGAATGGCTACTTCCTGTTTCGCTTTCTCAATTCGCGAACGGAAATGGGTCGTGATTCGCTCGATATCCTGATTGCGCATCAGTTTTGGGTCTCGGCGTAGGTAATCTACCAGATCCCTGGTATCCAGTTGGGTTTCATCATCTGCCACAAGCGGAACCCATTTCAGCGAGAACGTGAGACCGCTTGAGCTATCGCGCTGCTGCATCAGTTCGTTCATCCGTTCTACCCACTTCTCCGCGCGGGCGATGCGATGCTTGATCACTCGACCGACACTTTGCAAAATGACCTCTTCAAAGATTTTTCTGTCTTCTGTCGTGAGGACAATTCGTTGCAGTTCAATTTCTTGACCAAGTTTTTCCAAAACAATGTACGGGTGGGTACGCTTTCCTTCATACTCCAGCACGATGATCCGCCGCTTGGCTCTTGCTTTCAAGTCTTCCCATTCACGGGACCATTCCGTCGTTTCCAAGACTTCAACAGATTCCATTGCTTCCTGATTGCCGTTACGATCGGTATAAGCCAACGTATAATCCAGCGATGCCTGATATTCGAGCAAATGAACCTGACGTTCCGTATCAAATACGTTCTGAACCCGGTTGTTGTATGATTCTCGCTCGCGGTTTGCCGCCTGTATTGCGGGCGTTAATGTCTTGACAGATCTGATTGCCAGTTGATCGAGCTTCCTTACTTCCAATTCTGTTTCCTCAGCTTGAGGCAGTTCTTCTGTTTGCTGATCAAGCGTATATCTCCACAGACCGAGCAGGTATTCCTCATGAAATACCTTCCGCCATGCTTCGAGCAGTGCTGTCTTCTGTTCAAGCAGGGTGTCAACTTCACGCTGCTTCAATCGCAGTTCTCTTACGCTGGCTTCCGTTTGCCCTTTGGTATGCTGAATCATTTGCAGCTCTTGCGGGATATGTGCCAGTCGTTCTGCGCAATATCTGATCTTCTGTTGGATTTCCTGTGCGTCGTCGGAAGCAAGCAGACGCTCGATGCTCTCCAATGCTTTTTCCAAACGCTCCCGCTCACGGATAATCGTATTTTCCTCACCCTTAAGCATATCGTACTCATCGGTAGCGATAGCGAGCGATTGTTCTGTTTCCCGTAAACGGTGTTGCAGATTTACCTTGTCCCGGTAGGTTACTTCCAGCTTGCGCAAATCCTCAAGATAATAGTGGATGGAGCGGACAGCTTGACGCAAGGAATCTTCCTCCATCGGAATCGTCAGACCTTGCCCCATTTGCTTTAGGCTATCTCTTTCACGCAGCAATTGTTCTAAAGCTTTGCGTACTTTTTCGTTCCGCAGTTGAACCTGCTCTTCCCAAATCTCCAATTTTTGCCTGGTTTGGATCAGCGATTGCAACGAAGTAATCAGGTCATCTCCTTTGGGGAGTTGCGCAAGTTCCTCCGCCAGTACCCGCAAATTCGTTTGGGTTTCCTCGATCAATTGAGCAAAAAGCGCAATCTCCTGATCGATCTCGACCAGTTGCTTTTCCAGGAGTGTTACCTGTTCTTCCCGATAACGCCTGCGCGCTTCCCGGCCAACATATACCGACTTTTCGATGGCAGGAGCATTGCCAAGCAGAACGCCCAAGCCAAAGCGTCCATCCTCGCTGATAAAGGTAGAAGCAGCCATGTGTTGGTCGGGTTGGCATAAAATGGTTTGCAGCACAGCTTCGATCTCCGCTTTGCCTACGCCGCAATCTTCTTCTGCCGGGGTAGCGACAAACCATTGCGCGATGGTATGGGCAAAAAGCTGGGGATCTGGCAGGATGATCCGATCTTTTACCTGCTCTGACCAGCATGCTATTTTCTGCACATGCGATTCGGAAACGATCAGTGCATCAAGCAACCCAGCTTCTGTCAGGGCTGACTCAATTTGTGCCCGCATCACAGGAGTGACTTCCTCTCGAAACTCAACGGCAGCATAGAGCGGGATATGAGGAATTTGTTCAGATTGCAACCATTGTCTTGCTTGTTCTGTTTGTTGATTGCGTGGAGGCTCTGGATCTTTTTTCTCCCGCCACGCCTTGTGTAGTGCTGCTACCTGCGCACGCTGCTTGTGTTTTTCCTGCTGTTCGCGCCGTACATCCCCAAGCTTGTCGCGCAGTGTTTGCCTTGCTTGCTCATACGCCTTCATCACTGGCTCACGAACATCATCATAGCGGTGGTTCTCCTCAAAATGAGAGACGCGGTGAATCACCTCACGAACGGAATCTGGCTGCAACCGAAGCTGTTGTACGCTCCCCTGCCATTCATGGAAGGAGGAAATCAGGCGTTCTTTCTCCTCTTCCACGACACGCTCCCATTTTTGTTTGGTAAACATCAGCTCGTCCACCTGCTTGCGCGCTTCTCCCAATTCCTGCTCCGCCTCTTGCTTCAATCGCACAGCCGCACTCACCTTTTGCGCCTGCTCAAGCGATTGCTGAACCCTGTTTCGGTAGTCACTCGCTTCTTTTTGCCACAATTCCATCGAATATCCGGCCCGGGCCCGTTCAAACTCGCCACGGGCTACTTCATGTGCGGGAAACTCATTTTCGTTTGCTTCCTGCTCCAGGCTCTCAAGCAAATCCGTCATTTCCTTGTCGGCTTCCCTGATTTTCAACTCACAATCATCGATAACTCGGCGAAGTTGTGCCATCTGATGCCGTTTTCCATCGCTGGCATGCTGCTTTTCCTTGCCCCGTCGGATTTGTTCTTGCTTGTCCGCTTCCAGTTTTACCTTTTCTTTTGCGGCGCGCATCAGATCGTGATCCCGAAGCTGTTCGTGTTCATAGTGGAGTTGTTGTTCCTCTGCCTGCAGTACGTGAATCTGATTTGCAAGTTCTTCCAGTTTGGCTTGCTCATCCGTTACGTTTTGTGTGAACTGCGCTTTGCGTTGCTCGGTCTTTTGCACCTCCGTCAACGCTTCTGTCAATCCCTTGGCTTTGTCATACCAAATGTACCGGTTGTACGCCGTATACTCCCTGATAATCCTCGCCAATGATTTATGATCCCGCTCCAATTGCTCCAGCTGCAGCTTGGTTCGGTCCATCGATTCGATGGCATCGGAGAGCGGTCGTAATTCTTCATCCGACAATCCTGGCAAGGCGTGCTCCAGAATGTTGTAGATGACGGTAGGCTTAAAATCCTTGGATAGCTTGGGACTGCGCAGCTGGATGAGCAATTTGATTAAATCCTCATACGCTTCCAGCGATTGAAACCCGAAGAGCAGCTTGTTTACCATTTCCGCGTACTCTCCTTGGGAAAA
This sequence comes from uncultured Brevibacillus sp., assembly GCF_947502445.1. GTDB lineage: Bacteria > Bacillota > Bacilli > Brevibacillales > Brevibacillaceae > Brevibacillus. The sequence goes on along the minus strand of NZ_CANMZW010000043.1, from coordinate 16,980 downwards.
AACGACCCGCCCACCTGCTCCAATTCTCTTTTCCAACTCTCTTTTGCCCAGCGGAATCCGATCATCCTTTTGCAATTCGGCGTTGTATTCCTTGGTGTAGAGCGAAAAGTCGATTCCCACTCGACGATTGTCCTGAATGGAAAAGCCCCAAAAATCCATCGAAGCGTTGCGCTTGGCCTTTAACCCAATCCCTATCGTCAAATACTGGCTGCTCATCGGCTTCATGAACTCCAGATACAAATACCCGGTTCGTTCATCATAGCCTGTGACCTCTTTCTCTCCCAACAGGTAATCTTCCATACGCCTCGCCTTGGAGCCAAACGGATCAAGGCGGTCAGGACTTTTCTTGCCATCCAGTACGACAGGAATCAGGCTCTGCATGGTAACCGATTTCCCCGATCCATTCGTCCCGCGCAACAAGAGCTTGCCGTCCGCAAATTCAAATGCTTCTTCATCGTAATACCAAAAGTTGACCAACCCTGCCCGTGAGAGCTGCCATCTATTCGTTTCCATCTTGCGGGCTCACTCCTTCCTGCCGTTTTTTCTCATAGTCCTCCGGGTATTTCGCTACGATTCGCCCCAGACTTGGCATGAATACAATCAAACCGTCTGTCCCGTCCTCCTGGGCCATTCCCCACGACGTAAGCTCATTCAATAATTGTGCGGACAATGCTTTTGGCGACATGTCACGGATTGCCTTGCCCCAGCCATGTCCATAGGTTTCCTTGCATTCGTGCAGCAATGTCTCGTAATCTACTTGTGTCATCAGTATTCGTCCGTCTTTTTGGATCGTACATGTGCCGTCCGCTGTTTTTTCCCTTACCGTTCTGGCAAAAAACAACACCACGTCACTAATCGCACGACTGTCCGGAAAGATCGTAGCCGCCTGATGCTTCTCATGCAAGACGAGCATTGCATCTTTCGCATATAATTCCAGGGAAAGACCCAATGTCTCATCAAAATCACGTGCGATCACATTGCGCTGATTACGCAGATATAACCAGTCTCCGTCGTGCAGCTCTTCCTCCCGCACTACCGGAGAGAGCAGCAATTGGCGATACACCCGATACCTTCTGGCCAGCGATTCGTTATCTGGCTGGGATACTTGCAATACCTCGTCTATGGATTGAAAATGTGTCAAATCTCTTGGATATGCGCGCAAAAAGTACTTGACCAGCGGAGTTACTTCATACAGAACCTCGGCTGATTCAGTCATGGCAAACCCTTGTTCATCGCCATCCACCATTTTGAGCAAATGCCACTCTTTTGCCTGCTGCAACACGCGAACGAGCGACTTTCGGTGTTCGTAATTGGTCCAGACGACGGATTCCGGGCCGGGGTAGGTGCTTTTCAGTTCTTCGGCAATTTCAGATAAAAGAAACTGGTCATCAATGCTTTTTCCTTCGAGATAGGCCAGCAACAAGCAAAACATCACGTAATCCCGCACTTCAAAAAAGGAGTCAATCCCCATCCATGGTGCAGGTTGGGTATTCAAAAACTTTTCCAGCTTTACAAATTCATAGTGAACAATCAGACGAAACCCCAGCTTTTCCTGAAAAAACTGGCGCAGAATCGTTTCTCGTTCCCGAACAGACTGATACCAGATGATGTCACTCCTGGGTATCCAGAAGCGCTCCAGCAATTCCCATGCAGCCTTTTGTGCCATATCGTCAAAGCTTGCGGCATATTTGCTTTCTGTTTTTTGTAGGTCGCTCACTTGCTTGCTCCCTTCTTCTGGTCGTCAAAATAGATCACAAAATCAGGCATGTCCAGCACACCATCCGTACACTGCATTTGAATCCGCTGGTTGTTCCCCAGATCCATCACCTTGAAGCGTCGGCCATCCTCCGTCTTGCCTTCTCGTGTGGGAGAGGCCATGCTTTTGCCGATCCAGCCAAGCAAGGTTTGGCGCACAAATGGCTCCACAACAGGTAATTCCGCAATGCATACTCGGCCTGACGCAAAGATTTTATCCAGTATTTCTTTTTGCTGCTGCTTTTGTATCAGGTATTTTTGCAACATTGCCGTTTTTTCTTCCTGTTTGTTTTCAATTCGACTGGCGCGTGTTCGCTCGCGAAACTCACGAATTCGCGGCTTGATTATTAGTTCGCCAGGTTTGGTGTCCCAGATGGCAGCATAAATATCCTCCGTATTTTTCTCTGACTCCGTCCACAGATGGCGCATGTGAGACAAGCCAAAAATGGCAGCCGACAAACAATCTGCCTCTTCTTTACTTGCGAGAGACGCAAACCACTTGGCGACATACAGGTAATCGGTCCTCCGGCTGCGCATACTGGTATGCCGCTCTCCCATGCGCTGGGCATATCGGGTGATGCGGCGAATCGCTTCGTTCGTTTCCCGCTGCAAATCTTCCAAATCGCTGTTGATTCCAGCCTGATCACCCAAAAACCACTGATGCACTCCCGCCCACTGATCGTTGTACCTGCGAAGCAATTCCGCTTGAGACTGTTGCGGCTGGTCAAAGCGAGGAATGGTCCGTTCATAGTCGGCTACTCTGCCGAAAACGGAATCGAGCAGCACAGGATCTATCGACGAGAGAATTCCCTCGATCTGGAAGGAACTGCGTTGCAAGCCAAGCATAAACCTGCGCAAGTAGTCGGTCACCTGATCTTTGTAAACCAGAAACTGTTCGGTTATCATTGCGTCTTCTACCTGCACGCTATCCAGACTGGCGAGATAGTCTCGTGCATTATTGGTGACTCGCTGAAACTGGACGTACAGATCTGTCCACCACTGATGCACTTTTTCATCTTGCCATTCTTCTATCTCATAGCGAATTCGCTCCCCCTGTCTTGGCGGGAGGACATAACGGATCGGACGAGTAAGCGGTTCCAGCACCTCTACCAGTTTATCAAATTGAGCCGCTTCCAATGCTCCGCCATAGGAAGTGCCCAAAGCCTCCAATTCGTCTACCAATCGTTCCAGGCGAATGGTGTAGGGAGTAGCTTGGTAGCGATACCGCTTCTTTTTGAAATCCTCAATTTTGGCTACCTTCCCCGATTGTTTTCGTTCAAGGTTTTGCCATTCATACAACTGTTGCAGATCGTTTTGCAAAAGCTCGTCTGTATAGCTTGCTGCTTCCTCAGGCATCAGCCGTTCCTTCACCGCCTGCAAAATCTCCTCTGGTCGCAACCAGTGGCGAAAGCGTCGCTGTTGTTCATAAAAATAACGAAGGATGGCCCGGTATCGGTAGGTGTTGTCCACTGCCAGATACTTTGCCTCGATCAGTTGCTTGTATGCTTTTCTCGGATGACTGTTTTGACCATCGTACATGAGATTCACCTGCTTTTTGCGTACATTCATGTTCACAGTATCGGATATTTTGAATTTTGATATTCCTTTCATTATAGCGAATTTTAGAGAGGGTGAAGGGGAGAATTGGTGTAAAGTTTTGGTAATTAGGCACAACGATCAGATTTTCCGACAGGTGCCTGGCACCTGTCGAAATATTGGCGATACATCTCGAGAGAGCGAAGACATGAAACCAGTGTTAAAGTCAATATCCGTCTGAAATGCCTAAAAATATGGTAAGATGGATTATGAGAAGATAAGTAAGGAGGGACTCCCAATGAGTTCGCTGAATCAATCTTCACATCGTTCCGGTCAGGATAGATATAAAATTGTACTCATTCCTGCGGAACTTTTAGATATTGTAAAAGAGAAACTGGGCGACGAGTTTATCTGGGATTACGATGAGAAGTCACAAGAGCTGTTTTTGATGAAACGACCAGAATCCTATACAGATTTTCTTTCCGGGCTTGGTAAGGAAATGTGGAGTAGTGCAGGTGGAGAGGAGCACATCCATGGGGAGCGTAGCTCATGGAACGATTAATTGCTGATTTGAAGCAATACGGCAAAGTGGCGATTGATACTAACGCTCTTATTTATTTGATGGAAAAGCATCCCCTGTACCATGATCCTTGTAAAGAGGTGTTTTCGTTAATTGAGAAAGGGCATCTAGTCGGGATAACATCAGTACTACTGTTGACAGAAGTGTTGACAAAACCATTGAAAGATAACAATGTAGGGCTTGTTCGAGCTTATAAAGCCGTCATCAGTACATTTCCTAATTTCGTAATCAAACAAATAGACAAGCAAACAAGTGTACTAGCGGCTGAGTTGCGTGCAAAATACGGAGTAAAAACACCAGATGCGTTATTTCTAGCAACGGCAATTATGGAAAATGCTGATGTTTTTATTACCAACGATGTGAGATTAAAGAGAATTGAGGAAATGAACTTTCTTATTCTTGATGAGTATAAAGAATAACTTTACACACAATGATGATCCGCCAACTTGGTACAGATGCAGAAGTATCAGGTTGACGGATTTATTGTTTTGCTACTGTAAAGAAAATTGACCGTCTTACCTGTTTCGGTGAAAAATACCATAAATGATGCTCCGGACGGTCAAAGTTATAAAAAACCAATAAAATGTAAAACAAGGACAGCTCTCAAGGCTGCCCTTGTTTTGGTCAACTTGTGGTGCGTTTTAACCATTGAAGTAATTTACCCTCCCGCTGCCAACTATGAAAGTTAGCATTTACATACAGGATGGCCTCGTTTGTATCACCAAAACTATAATAATCCGGCGACTGGCGGGGCAGTTTCTTTCGACCTAAGAGAAAATCAATGACGTGAGGATTTTGCTGAGTTGCCTTATCCAGTAAGCGATCCAATTTTGAAGACAAACCGCTTTTCCTATATTCTATCAACACACGACTGTAATTTATGTAGGCACTATCTTCATTATATGTTTCTAATAATTGCGATGCTTTTTCAAACTGGTTCAACTCAATATAGATAGATAGCAAAGAGTAGCGAACTCCTTGGTTATCGTTAGGATTAAGATCGAGCATTTCTACAAATTCTTTTTCAGCTTGTTCAATTTGTACTGCCATCAAAAGGCAGTTGGCATAGCCTTCCTTTGATCGCATATACTGTCGGGTATGGATTAATCCCCAAAAATGACCTCGATCTTCATGAAAACATCTCAAGCCAAGATCGCGCTCTCCGGCTTCTTTTCCTTGTTTGTAAAGTCGTAATAACTCCTCCAGATCATCACTTGATTCAGCGAGGATGTTATAGGCGTCCGGACTATCTGGATACAATTGAAGAGCTTGTTTAGCCAGTTGAATTCGTTTTGGAACAGAAGGTTCTTCCCATGCATCATACAGGATCTTCTGTGCCATCTCTTTGGGATCGAGGGAGGAGTTTTTTGTCATACGAGTTTGGTTAGATAGATGCGAGTTTATAAACTCATTGAGTTGTTCCATTGATTCGAACTCTTTTCCCTTAACTAGGCTTGTCATCTCGGACAGAGCTCTTTCTGCAGAGAGACCAGCTGTATCGGTATGTGTCTGCTGGCCGCCGCTGTTTTCTTGAAAAATGGTATGAAACAACCATTCCTCACCGAGGATTTCCTGCGCACGTTTGGAGATCGTTCCTAAGGGGTTCCATCCCAAGACATAGACGGTTAAACATGTCGGTACGTCTGCAGGCTGCAAAGCATTGGCTTCACACATATAAGTGAAGTAATGTTGTCCAAGGGTATAGGAAGCACTTTGGCATAGATTTGCTTTGTGCGATAGAGGAGCTGCAGATTCTGGGTGTGCCGCTTAATGCTGATTGCGTTAATCAAGTAAAACAAAGTGACGAAGGTCAAAGAAAGGGTACTTTGTCTTGACGATGGAGAGGGCTTTCCGTAAAGTAGCACGAATTGCTGAGAGTAAGTACAAACAGCAAATTGATCCGAGGGTAAAGAGGTTAGAGTCCCGAGAGATTATCGTGATTAAACTTTTGCTCGGAAAAAGTGGAGATATCACTCCTAAAGATATCGCAGAGGAATTTAAAGTTGTACCGAGAACAGTTACAGAATGGGCTAAAGAATGGATGGAAAAAAGTATTATCGAGCCAGCTAGTGGAACCGAACGGATACGAGCGTACAAGCTAGGTAGACAGTTCAGTGATCTCACTTTGAGCGATCTAGGTTACGCTGATACAGATCAGCAATAAAAGCTTACAATAGCGAACAGATGACGAGCAAATGCGAATGAATAAAGTACTTATAAATGGAAAAGTGGTTAGATTATCCTAAGACCACTTTTTTCATGAAAAATTGACCGTCAGACCCGTTACGCTGAGCCGTACCACAAGTACCAGCGAAAAACTATTGTCTTTCAATCCATCTCAAACACCATTTTTTCACCCCAAATAAATTAATTCCACACAAAAAGAATTTTCCAAATGACAGACCAACATTTTTGTGCAATAATATCCATAATTACATACTGGTACCTTTAATTCAGTCCAGAGAGGCTGACAAGGACAGCGGAAAAAATGATCATTGCTTGGGTAGCCTATGGGATATCCAACTTTCATTATGTAGAAAAGCTTCTTGTCAGGTATTGGCAAGAAGCTTTTTCATTTTCCTAATCGTCTAAAGTAATCGAAGTTTCCTTCGGTACCAGTTTCTAATCAACTAACTCATTGGGGGGAATTGGTATGTCAAATGTAGATAAGGAATTCTCGTTTCAGGCGGTGCCTCAGGCGAGTCGTAATGGATTTTGGAAGATTCTTGCGGTCATGCTCTCTTTCACTTTCTTTTCAGCAAGTATGTGGTCTGGAGGTACATTAGGAAGCGGGTTAACGTTTGTCCAGTTTATTTGGATCGTAATAACAGGGAACCTGATCCTGGGTCTATATACAGGTTCATTGGCTTATATTGCAGCAAAAACGGGGTTATCCACCCATTTGTTGACGAAATATGCATTCGGTGAAAAGGGATCGTATTTATCTTCCTTTTTATTAGCGACAACTCAAGTAGGGTGGTTTGGTGTCGGACTTGCGATGTTTGCTGTTCCCGTTGAAAAAGCGACTGGGATTAATGTGTATGTATTAATTGCGATTTTAGGTTTAATGATGACAGCGTCAGCTATTTTTGGCATGAAGGCTTTAACCGTATTAGGATTTGTCGCCGTTCCCGCCATTGCTATTTTCGGGAGCTATTCTATGGTTGATGCAGCTGGAACAATCGGGGGGCTTCAGGGCTTGCTCGCCTATCAACCAACTGAGACAATAGGTCTTGCAGCAGCTTTAACGATTTGTATCGGCTCTTTTATTAGTGGTGGTACGCTTACGCCTGACTTTGCCCGTTTTGCCAAGACATCGCGTTCAGCAGTTACGGCGATTGTGATTGCGTTCTTTCTCGGAAACTCACTGATGTTTTTGTTTGGTGCTGTAGGGGCCATTGCTTTTGGGAAAGCGGATGTCTCGGATATCATGTTTTTACAGGGTCTCATTATCCCTGCGATCATTGTCCTCGGCTTAAATATTTGGACGACAAATGATAGTGCGTTATACGCTTCAGGATTAGGCTTCGCCAATATTACGAAAATCTCGAAGCATAAAGTGGTTGTCTTTAACGGAATTGTCGGTACAATTGCAGCTATGTGGCTTTATAATAACTTTGTTGGCTTTTTGACGATCCTAGGCTCCACGCTGCCATCGATTGGAGCGATTGTACTCGCAGATTACTTTATTTTAAAGCGTGGAAAATACCAACCGTTTGAAACGATGACTTTCAAAGCAGTGAATTGGGTTGCGATTGTCGCATGGGTATGTGGAGTTGTCATTGCAAAATTTGCACCAGGCATCCCTCCGATCAATGGATTATTAGGGTCTGCCATTATTTATGTCGTTGTGATGAAATGTCTGCCTCAGGAAAAATCATCGATGAGTAAAATAAATGAAAGTGGCGGTGTAATCAATGATAATTAAAAATGCAAATCTTAGAGGGAAAGAGGGGCTTTGGCACTTATTCCTAGAAGACGGCAAGTTCCATAAAGTGACGCAGGAGCTTGGAGTTGTGGAAGGCAAAGAAGTGATAGATGTGAATGGTTCCCTCGTCCTTCCACCGTTTATTGAGCCGCATATCCATTTGGACACAACGTTAACAGCCGGTGAACCGGAGTGGAATATCAGTGGGACCTTGTTCGAAGGGATTCAAAGATGGTCGCAGCGAAAAGAAACATTAACAAGGGACGATGTGAAAACAAGAGCGAAAACGGCGCTAAAATGGCAAATTGCTCAAGGGATTCAGCACGTCCGTACACATGTAGATGTAACGGATCCAGAGCTCACTGCCCTGCAAGCGATGCTGGAAGTAAAGGAAGAATTGGCACCCTTCGTAGATATTCAGCTTGTTGCGTTTCCGCAAGAGGGTATCCTTTCCTATCCAAATGGGGTTGAGTTGCTAGAGGAATCATTGAAAATGGGCGCAGATGTAGTCGGTGGTATCCCTCATTTTGAATTTACGAGAGAATATGGTGTGGATTCATTAAAAATAGTCTTTGACCTCGCCGAAAAGTATGACCGATTAGTTGACATTCATTGCGATGAAATCGATGATGAACAATCACGCTTTGTTGAGGTTGTCGCAAAAGAGGCATACGAACGTGGAATCGGTACTCGTACAACAGCGAGTCATACAACGGCAATGGGCTCTTACAATGATGCCTATACGTATAAATTATTCCGCCTGTTAAAGCTTTCTTCCATTAATTTTGTATCGAACCCACTAGTGAATATTCACCTTCAAGGGCGATTTGATACGTATCCAAAAAGAAGAGGTCTGACACGGGTAAAAGAGCTGCAGGAAGCTGGGCTAAATGTTTGCTTTGGCCACGACGATATTTTTGACCCATGGTATCCGCTGGGAACTGGAAATATGCTTCAAGTCTTGCATATGGGCATCCATGCTTCGCAATTAATGGGCTATGAGCAAATTGTCAATTCCATTGATTTAATCACGAAAAATAGTGCTAAAACACTGCACATTGAAGAGGCTTACGGAATTGAAGAAGGCAAACCAGCTAATTTCATTGTCTTGTCTGCGGAAAATGAATATGAAGCCATTCGCAAGCAAGCAGTCGTTACGCATTCTTTTAGAAATGGAAAGCAGATTGCTAAAACAAAACCAAGTCAAACGACAATCACTTTTGATCAAAAGGAAGAGAACGTTAATTTTAATAGGTAGGAAACAATTTTGCGCAGCCTTAATAGGGTTGCGCTTTTTTTACAGGCACTACACGATAGAAAGGCTTCTCAAAGTGATTATAATCTAGGTCTAGGTAAATGAAGCATGTACTGTAGCTTAGCCGCATGTTTAAACAGAAGCATCTCTAAGTCTCTGCTAATCTGATGGGATGCACCACGTCCTGGAGCAGCAGGGTGAGGAACGTTTATTATACCAATCGTTTTGCTATGCAGCTTACCTGCATACAGACGAACAGATTTTGTTTCATCAAGCAATGAAGGAGTTTCGTCTAGTACATTTTTATTGAGGTAATGAAAGTTATCCCCGGTTCCTAATACAATCATGATTTTAGGGGCCAGTATCCCTAATTCTTTCTTAAGAATAGAATGACAGTTTTCCCACATAGCTTGTGATGGCTGACTCCGATCTCCAATTGGCGAACACTTCACATGATTGGTAAAAGCAATCCAATCATAGGCATCAACGTGAGATAAATCTGGGAAGGTCAGTGGGGCATCATCATTTACAAATTTTAAGATTGTCTGAGAAGCATATAGTCCGATTCGATGCCACAATACAGTACCTGCATACCCTGGATGGTTGAAGGTAACCTTAATTTTTCCACTAGCCATCTCTTCCCTAGCTTGAGGGATCAATTTTGGATAAAATTCAAGACCACCAGCCTCGTATGGGTTAATTCCAATAACAGCTATGCGGAAAGTATTATACTTTGTTCCAATCCAAGGAAGGGAGACATGAGACCAGTGTATGTTGTCCTGATCTAATGGTTTTCTATGCTCGTTACCCTGCCAACATTCTTGATGATGACCACAAGTCTCACATAAGGGTAAAGGAGTGTTATTTGATACAACCCCGAGACCTCCATACATTTGCAATAAGTGATGTGGCATGTTCACGGTCCGTTCCCAATCCGAAATATCTGTGTCCCAACATAATAACTTATCACGCCCATCTGCATGCCTAACAGAATAATCTATACTCATAGGATCTAATGGGTAGTCAGAAAACCTCCAGCCTCTAGTTTCCATCCACATATGAAATCGGGCGATATCGCTTTCTTGAATGAACTTTGGACTACTTAGTGTATAATTCAGAGTTCCAAGCACCCAGTACATTTCGTTTCACCTCTAAAATAAGTATTGAAATGTCTTACGATCATATTGGCTATATAGTTTCGGAAAAAAAGAATACCCGGAACTTGGTGAGCGGAATGTAGCTAGTTCAAAAAATCAGCAAAAAACCCACGTAAGCATCATAGCTTTTACGTGGGTTAGATGTTGTGCAAGTAGTTTTAGACTCTAGCTGCCCATATTTCAATTTCTATTTTTATTTCTGGTAATCCTAATTCGGAAAGATAACCAATTGTCATTGCCGGATAATCACTCCCGAACAATTCCGCCCATTTTGCATAAAGATAATCCCAATCGATTTTTTCGGTAGCCCATATATTGACCTTGATAATATGTTCTGCTGTTAATTCCTCTGAGTGCAATACGGCTTGTATATTGTTAAAAGTATTCTCGATTTGTGCGTTCATACTATCGGGTAACTCACCATTCTGATCTGCCCCGATTTGACCAGAAGTCACATACAGCTCTGCATTTCTTGGAATTTTAGTAATATGAGTGTAGTTACCTACTGGGCTATACATACCTGCTGGGTTCTTTCTAACTATTTTTGCATTTTCCATTTTCATTACCTCGCAATCTAAAGTTTTCTGCCATCTTCAAGATTCATTTTTAGACAGACTTCTCCCGTAAAAATGAATTCTAGAAAAAACAGCAGTAGAGTATCCATATCCAAAAGATATACAGCGTAGAGACTTTTTCTTCATGGTTGGAATACTCCTTTCTGTAGATACGAAGTGAATGGTATTAATAGAATTGTAGCTAAAATAATCGGTTGAGTCAAAATATATGGATTGATGTTGTTTACACGAAGGAAGCATTGTCTGTATCAGAAGTTTTCTAAAACAATTTTTCCAATGGTCCGTCCAGTTTCCAGCTTCTCATGGGCAAAACGTAGGTTTGCTGCATTGATGGGCCCTAGTCGTTCCGTCAGCGTCGTTTTTATTTTTCCATCATCGATTAAGTCCGCCAGTTCATTCAACAATTGGTGTTGTTTGATCATGTCATTGGTATGAAACAAGGACCGTGTAAACATGAATTCCCATACAAATGTTACACTTTTAGAAAACAGCAAATCCATTTTCAAGCTCCCCGCCCATGTAGCTTTATTAGTAGGAACAAGAGAGCAAATTTTACCTTGAGGGACAATGACTTCCGCCATATTTTCAAGATGTTGAACAGTATCATTCAAGCAAAAGATATAATCTACGGTGTCAATACCAACTTCCTTGAGCTGAGGGTGAAAAGGGTCGTTGTGGTTTATGGTAAAATCCGCGCCTAGACTTTTGACCCATTGAATTGACTCTGGACGTGAAGCAGTACCGATGACGGTCAAACCTGCTAATTTTGCAAGTTGAATGGCAATCGATCCTACTCCCCCAGCTGCACCAATAATCAGTATGTTTTTGCCCTTTGCACCTTCACCTGAACTTACGCTAATTTCTAAACGGTCAAACAGGCCCTCCCATGCAGTTATCGAAGTAAGTGGTAAAGCTGCGGCGGCAGCGAAATCCAAGCTTTTTGGCATATTTCCCACAATACGTTCATCAACCAACTGAAATTCACTGTTACTTCCTGGTCGAGACACACTGCCTGCATAGTAGATCTTGTCCCCGGGTTTAAACAATTGGCAGTCAGGACCAACCTGTTCTACGATTCCAGCGGCATCCCACCCAAGAATTTTCGGTGACTCGGCTTCGTAGTTATGATTTTCGCGAACACCTACGTCTGCCGGGTTGACAGAGATTGCTTTTACACGCACAAGCAAATCGCGGCCTGTAGGTTCCGGTTTATCCACGTGCAGGTCAATCAGACTTTCTGGATTGGATATGGGGAAGTATCGGTAAGCACCGACAGCTTTCATCTTTTGGTGAGTATTCATGGGTATCGATCCTCTCAAATAGGAAATGTTGTACAGTTGCATTGTAAAACGATCTAATTACTTTAAGTAAGTACGCATATTTTTATGGTATAGTATTAAAAATCAAACCATTGGGGGATCAGCTGATGGGAGACCGAAGAAAGAAATATGGGGCGAGTCCAGATATGCAAGCATGTCCAGTTGAAACAACGCTGGATGTAATCGGTGGGAAGTGGAAGGGGATCATTCTCTATCAGCTCCTGAATGGAACGAAAAGATTCAATGAATTCAGGCGCCTTAATCCGGGAATAACGCAGTTTATGCTCACATTGCAGTTAAGAGAGCTTGAACGGGATGGCATCATTCATCGCGTAATTTGGTCGGGAACTCGATGCTGCTGGCAGAGCTCGGTCCGGGGGCGTTGGTTGGTGAAATCGGGTTGCTGCAAAACGAGCGCAGGACAGCTCGTGTAACAGCCATTGGCGACGTTTCGGCTTTGTGCTTGGATCGTCAGTTATTCGAGTCATTTGCTGAAAGCAGCCCACTGTTCCATGAGAGCATGCTGCAAACTGTTCGCATTCGCATGATCCATCGGAAGCTTCGCAACGCTACGATCTGGTCGGTCATTCCGGACTCGGAGCTTCGCGGTCTGGCGGAAGTAACGACGGTCCGAAAAGTTGCGAAAGGTGAAATCATTGTGGCAGCGGGAGCACTTGCCGATCAATTTTACATGGTCAGCAAGGGCAGATTGGAAGCCAGCGGGAGAAGAAAAAAGACGGCTCTACTCGAAGGCGATTTCTTCGGGGAAGCAATGCTATTAACCGATACTCCTTCAGAGGTCACAATTACGGCAACGGAGGACAGTGAATTATTGGTGATGGGGAAAAGCGAATTTCTGTATGTGCTGAGATACTACGTCCCAATCCAGAAGCAGTTTATGGAGATTCTCTGTATCCGTACTCCACACCTGATTTCCAAAGTTAAATATGAGTTTGGGGGAGAGCTAGCCCCTGTTTCTGAGGTACGCAATTCCAGCCTGGCGAAAGCCAAGGAGCACTGGATTGACGTACTTCTTTGGCTTGGAGGAGGATTCATTGCACTGTCCCTGCTTGCTTTGTTCCTGAACAATAGCTGGCTAAATATCGTGGTTTTAATTGTAGGAGGACTGGTGGGTCCGGTTACGTTCGTTACTTATATTCGAGATCACCAGTTGTTGGGTTTTCGACAGTCACGATTAAGCTTGATTTTCGCGGGTTCCGCTATTTTTGCTGCTCCCGTAGCGTGGCTTTTGGAGCGAATGTGGCTGTTCGGTATCGACGGCAGCAGCTTGGATTTCGCGCAGTTCAGGTTGCCGCTTTATGTTTCATTGATCGAAGAGAGTGTTAAGCTTCTCGTATGTATCGCGCTTGTTCGGACGAAACAAATCCAATTTCTGATGGATGCAGTCGTATTCGGAGCGGCAGCTGGCATGGGATTTGCCGCTGTAGAGAGCATGATCTACGGCTGGACGCATATGGGAGAAGCATCTTCAGGCGGAATGCTTTCCGTTCTCTGGATCAGGGCCTTACTATCGCCTTTCGGTCATGGAGCGTGGACGGCGATAGCGGCAGCAGGCTTCTGGATCGGTGTAGCTTCAAAGAAGTCGAGACCTTTTGGGAACATGAGTGCCGTATACAAGGTTGGATGTGCAATCCTCTTGCTTCTCATCGTCATCGGCTTACATGCATTATGGGATTACCGTTTTGCTAATGGCTGGGCAAAGGTTGGGATGATGGTTGTTATCGGTTGTATCGATATCATCTTGTTATATGTCCTTATCCGTATCGGCAGAAGAGAAGAGATTCAAATCTTTTCAACGATAAATCCTTATATGCAAGAACAATTGCGGCATACCGATCCGGACGATACGACCACTGGTGAGCTGCATTGCAGCAGCTGCGGTACCTTATCTCCGAGGAGTAGCAGATATTGCGCCCGTTGTGGACATGCTTTGAGAATCAAATAAGTGGATCTTAGCACTTTCTTGGGAATTTGAAAGGGTGAATGTTAATGGTGTGGACTGTGGGTTCAAACGATCATTATTTGACCAGTTCATTTCGGGCCTTATTATCACAAAATTTTTGGTTACTGGGATATAAGGACACGAATACAAAGAGTGTAAACTTGAAAGGAGTGTAAGGCAACTTTAACCTTATACTCCTTTCGTATTAATATGAAGAAGAGGTTGGTGCATATTTTCACAATGTTGGTTGGCCGTATTTTTCTATAGATCCGTTATGCTGAGGTTTATCATAAGGGCGGTAACGATTTTAGAAAGTTGATTTTTGATACATTGGCATTATGGTTATGTACAAAAGGAGCCATATTAATGTGATACAATAAATGGAAAAGAAGATTTAATCTGAACATCATAAATGATTATCGTAAAACCTTGAAATAATATTTGTAAGTATTTAAGGGAGAAGCTATTGTGTACGAAGAAACCGAAAAACCTGATTGGAATGACTTGTTTAATGCTTGGAAATATTCATGTCAACAAATGAATTCTTCAATAGTGAGTTATCCCAATATTCTTGAAATAAAAGTTGCATCTCCAGGTTGGGACTGGCAAGGTAATGAACATATCGATTGGTGGCCAAATGAACTATTAGTAAAAAGAAGGGGAGCAATCGAAGAACAAGGAATTCGAGGTCTTTATTTGTGGGAGAAAACTAGAGTAGGGACTCGCACAACAGCAGAGTTATTATGGAATCTTCGAGATGATCCAGAAGGAATGTTCAAAGTTTGGGTAGGTGCATCTATGTGGGATAAAGAAAAAGATCTTCCTGAGTTTTGGAGAGGGAAGATATACCGTATGGTAAAGATATTATCAGATGAAGTTCTAGAGCAGCTTAGAGGAAAAAATTTGTTTACTTGGAATCATTTATCCAGAGGAGCTTTACCAATTACAGTTCATGATAACTGGATCATAAATGAGGCATTAAAACCAACTAACTATGAGCAACTCATAGGAATATCCTCCATTGAGAGCATATTAACACATGCAAATTGGACGATAGTTCGTTTAGTAGTTGATTGATAAAAAAGAAGAGAGGAAGTTTTTAATGGGATTATATGAGGTACTAATTAAAAGAAAGAAAAAAGGCGAAAAAATTACCTTTGATACAATTACTCCGGATGAGCTTAAACAATTGTTTATTACAGAACAAAAAACTGACAAAATGTTAGCTGAGCTTTTTGAAGTTAGTCGTTCAAGGATAGCCTATAAAAGAAAGAAGTATAAAATAACAATTAGAAACTCAATACTGAATGAAATTTTACTTGGAACTTCTGAGGAAGCGAAAAAGATAAATGAACAGGTTAAACAGAGAATTTTAACAAAGGACAATATTAATATGATTTCTAAGGCAGTTACACATTTTGCTTTTAGAAATGGACCAATTGAGGATATGCATGCCAATAATCAATTAACTGAAGAAGATATGAAGACTCTAAACAAATTTATGGTGAATAGATTGGCGTATATTTTTTCTCTAATTACCGAGGAAAGATGGGGAGAGTTAGATATTTTATTAAGTACGACAAATTCAATGTTCGGACATGGATGGGATGAAGCGGAACCAGATGATGGGGGAACAAAAGAATTTATACAGTGGCAACTGGAGGCTGCTGCTGGTAGAGACAAAGATTCAGAGTAAAGTATAGCAATGGATGCCTTTTGGGAAGTATCGAACATATTACAAACTAAATAAAAAGGGATGTTAAAGTCCCTAAGAACGGCAAAGAAAAACGGGAACGGGAATCATCACAAAGGAAAGCCATTTATTTATCATCTGATTAGAGAAAAATAATTTAATTTTTTTAGAATTGAAGAACGCAGGATACCATTGCTCTGGAATGAATATAACAAGTCATAGCCTACGCTTATACATTAGGTCAACTTATGTAAATATCGTTAATGATTCGTACTCATTAAGTTATGAAACAATAAGACATACCATAAGAAAGGAGGTCTACTATTGTATCAACCAAGATTCCAGTATACCGACATTATTGTGAAATCATTGATGGCCATTGAAAAATACAAAAGTAGAGTTGAAATGCTTCCTCTACCTAAAGATATTGAAAAAGAGTTGCGTAATCAAGCAAAGTTAAAAATGACTCATTACTCAACAAGAATAGAAGGGAACCCTTTGGATTTGGAAGAGGTTTCACAAGCAATTATCAAACACCGTGATAGGGAAGGAATAAAGGCAGAACAAGAGGTTAGGAATTATTGGAACGCCCTATCCTTTTTAAGCACATCTAAAAGGCTAAAGATCCAAATTACTGAAAACTTTATCAAGAGGCTACATTCAATCATTGAAGTAAGAGGTTCCGGAAGAAGGAATGAAGAGAGTGAATATAGAGGACCTATGAGACCTGGAGTATTATTTGCTGTTTATGACAGTAATACAGGACAGCCTGAGTATATTCCACCAGAAAGCAAACGATGTTCCTCAACTGATGAAGGATTTTGTAACTTGGATAAATAGTGACTACGCAAGAGAATTGCCTACTCCAATATGTGCGGGTATTGTTGCATATCAACTGCTAACTATACATCCATTTTATGATGGAAATGGGAGAACGGCTCGAGCACTTGCAACCTATATCCTAAGTATCGATGGCTATGATCTGAAAGGCTTTAACTCGATGGAAGAGTATTATGTTTCAGATTTGCAGGGATACTATACCAAATTACAAATGGGTCTGCCTGTACTTTATTATAATGGCAGGAATAATCCTTCTGACTTGGCCCCTTGGCTTGAGTACTTTCTCTAAAGCCCCAAAATTAGATTTGAGTTATACCCCCTTATCTTGTTAAGCTGTTATCAGAAGAACAGAGGGGGATTTTTTATGCAACGGAAACGC
>NZ_CANMZW010000042.1 GCF_947502445.1 uncultured Brevibacillus sp. | reverse complement strand
TGAGACATAAAAATGCTCCTCCTTACAGATAGACAGTTTTATTATTTCAACTGTCTACCCAAAGGGGAGCATATCAAGTCTACGAGGTTTTTATTTTTCCAAAACGCGCAAACAGCTCTGAATCGGAAAGGGCTTCCAAATCCAAGAGAGCTTGATACAGATCGTCACCTGGTATTTGAAAATAACGGGCAAACGCTGGTTCCGTTTTCGTTCCCTGCTCTTTTAATTGCCGAATTTCACGATAAGCGCCCTGACCACCTACCGTCAATAAACGTGCTTCCATATCCATATGGCGATACGCATTTTGCTTGGTGACGGGAACAGGCTGCGCGAATATTTCAAAGAAAAATCCAATGGCGTAAAATGAAATGACGCTTGTCTGGATATCTGCGATGTTCAGGCGCATCTCCGTGTAATCTTTATGCCCTCCGAAACTCGCGCGTACTTTTGAATCCAAGTGATCGAGATTATGACATTCACAAATAATATCAAGATCACTGCCTGATACATCAATGTCTAAAGGAATCGTACCGGCGAGCACCGGAGTGTAGGGTTGAAGAAGCTCCATGATTCTCGTTTCGGTTATCGCATGCCATGCTTGCTGCTGGCGAACAGTACCAGTACGTAAATAAGTCAGATCATGCCAGTTTCTCAAGTGAGTACCTCCATTTCAACGATCAAAGGAATGGAATGAATTAGGGAAGCGGGACTGCAAGTGTTAATTGTAACGGTGTGATTGATAGAGTGCAACGAAATAACGAGTCACTCGTATATGTAACAGAGAGGAGTGCAGAGAATGGATATTGTTCTATGGATTATTGTCATCGCGTTGTTTGTCTTGAGCATCGCAGGAATTTTCTTGCCTGTACTGCCGGATACGATTCTGCTTTGGGGGGGCTTTTTGCTCTATCACTTTTTCATCGCTGACCCTGGTGCAGGTTTACCCGCTTCGTTTTGGTGGGGGATGGCCGTACTGAGTATTCTTTTGTATGGAGCAGACTTGCTGACCAATATGTTCTTCGTAAAAAAATACGGTGGCTCCAAATGGTCGTCTATGGCTGCTGTGGTAGGAATTATTTTAGGCATCTTCTTATTTCCGCCATTCGGGATGTTGATCATGCCATTTGTACTGGTCGTATTGGTTGAACTACTGATACAGAAACAGTCCCTAGAAAAAGCGATCAGAGCGGGATTTGGTTCTTTAATTGGTTTTTTAGGCAGCGCCGTTGTCAAGGTCGTGCTGCAGGTTGTCATGATTATTTGGTTTTTCATTGCGAAGTAGAGATGAGCAGAGGGCTAGAGCTGGTAGTAACGGCATACTTTACTCGGTGCAAAAAAAAGGACAGCCTCGGCTGCCCTTTTTTTAATGAATAAGTCTGTACACCCCAATAACTTTACCCAGAATGGAAACGTTCTCCAAAATAATCGGTTCCATGGTCGCGTTTTCTGGCTGGAGACGAAAGTGATTCTTTTCTTTAAAAAATCTCTTGACCGTCGCTTCGTCTTCTTCTGTCATAGCAACGACGATATCACCGTTATTAGCAACATGCTGCTGACGTACAATGACGTAATCGCCATCCAGAATACCTGCATCAATCATACTATTCCCGGAGATGCGGAGCATGTACACCTTGTCCGATGTCACGATGTTTTCTGGCAGAGGGAAGTACTCTTCTACATCCTCGATCGCCGTAATAGGCAGACCTGCTGTTACTTTGCCGATTACTGGCACACGAACAACGGAGTCTTCAAAATTGTCTTGAAAACGATCTTCTTCAGAAAGGAGCTCGATTGCGCGAGGCTTGGTAGGGTCCCGGCGAATAAGTCCCTTCTTTTCAAGGCGTGCCAGATGCCCGTGAACAGTAGAACTGGAAGCGAGTCCGACTGCTTCACCAATTTCTCGTACAGAAGGTGGATATCCCTTATCGCGAACTTCTTTTCGAATGAAATCAATTATGGCTTGCTGCCTGCTGGATAATTTCGACATATAAGACACCTCTATTTTCTCGAACATGTTTTCCTATATTATACCATGGGAGCTTGCGTTCGACAAACATAAGTTCGATTATTTTGTTGACATGAACGTATGTTCTCATTTATGATGAAATCAAGAAGAAGGAACGTATGTTTGCAGGGGGAGATTATAATGAACATAATGACAGTACATAACCATTTTGAGGAAAAAGCAGCTCGCCGTGTGCGATTTGGCATAACCAGAGGACAGGCTATTTTATTCTTGGCAACTTTTGCTCTCTTTTTTTACTTACTAACCGAACTAGTGTTTGCTTCTAGCCCGGCAGCAGAGCTTCCTATCAAGGAAGTGACGGTTCAATCAGGTGATAGTCTGTGGAGTATAGCTGTTCGTCATCAAGAAGAAGCGAAAATGGATGTAAACGAACTCATCCTCGCAATTAAAAAGGCAAATGATTTGCAGGGTGTTCTCATTTATCCTGGTCAAACACTCATCATTCCAGTGTCAGAGTAGCACTCCACAGCTTGCGAGATACCCGTGATATGGTATATGGTATAATAGAGCAGCATTACTACAGAGTGGGAGGAACCAGCATTGGTATCTGACGCAGAAATTAAACGTATTAACGAATTGGCTAAAAAATCGCGCGAGGTTGGTTTATCCGACGAAGAAAAGCTGGAACAAAAAGCTCTTCGCCAAAAGTATATTGATGCGATGAAGCTCTCGCTAAAATCCAATCTTGATTCGATTCGTTATGTGGAAGACCTTGAAGAAAACAATCCAAAACAGTAAGATAACAGAGATGAATACAACAGACATCCTTGCATGACGCCAGGGTGTCTTTTTGTTCCATACGACTGTTACGCCTGAGGGAGTGAAAATGATGGGGTGGATAGCGGTAGCTGTTGGTGGAGCGTTAGGGTCCCTTTTTCGTTATGGACTCTCTTTATTGGCTAATCAGCCAGGTCTACCACTCGGAACATGGCTTGCCAATGTTCTTGGCTCCTTTCTGTCTGGGGAAAAGAAAAAGGAATCCTCTCACCAGAGCTGTATTTATTATTTGCAACTGGCGTGATGGGCGGATTCACAACCTTTTCAACATTTTCGCTGGAGGTCGTCTCTTTTTGGGGGGATGGTCAAATCTTCAGAGGAATTGTTTACGTCCTTGTAAGTTTGGTGATCGGCTTATTTTCTTGTGCAGCAGGAATATGGCTTGCAAGGCAGTTTCAATAATGGCTTTGGTAAACAACCGATGATGTGAGAGGGGGGATGGGTATGAGTACCCAACATCGTGAATATGAGCGGGAACAGAACAAATTGGACGAAACGATCGCTGTGATTGAGACGGAAATAACGCAGCTGCGAGAAGAGATTCGGGAAGCAACTGATGATTACGTGAAACAGGTCGTGAACTATAACAAGGCCAAGGACTTGCGTTATCTTGAAGATCATGGTCGTGAGAAGCCGTATTTTGGCCGTGTCGACTTCATGAAGGACGAGGTTTATGAGGTAGATCAGGTTTATATCGGAAAACGGGGAATTGTTCGGAGCGATACGTTTGATTCGGTTGTTGTCGATTGGCGAGCACCGATTGCCAGCTTGTACTACTCTGGTGAAAGCAAGGATGCTTTTTATCGCATGGGTAGAGAAATTGTCCGCGGAGAAGTGACCCTAAAACGCAATTTTGCTATCGAGGATGGAAAAATAACAGGAATCTATGACGGTGCCGTGAAAGAGACGATTAACCGTGAGATGGGACATCCTGATGATTTTTTGCAAGAAGGCTTTATTGATGAGTTTCTGGCGGCCAACTTAAATCAAGCAAACGACAGCAGGCTAAAAGACATCGTAGCAACGATTCAGTCAGAACAAAACGATATCATTCGTGCGGAAAAGGACAGACCGCTCGTCGTTCAAGGGGTAGCAGGAAGCGGGAAAACAACAATCGCCCTTCATCGATTATCGTATTTGATTTATAACTACCAGGACTCGATGATGTCCAAAAAGTTTATGGTATTCGCACCCAACAGGATGTTCTTGGCTTACATATCGGAGGTTTTACCTGAGCTTGGCGTAGATGATGTACAGCAAGCCACTTTTGTCGATTGGGCAGCACGCTTAGTCAAGCCGCTTTTGCCAAAAGGGTGGAGAATTATTAGCCCGGATAAACCCTTGCAACTGTTTTTTGAAGAAGGTCAGGATGAGAGGCAGCAGGAGATTGCTCGGCACCGTTTGCGCTTCAAAGGCTCGCTTGCTTGTCGCATCGCGTTGGAAGGATATATCGATCATGTTATTGAAACGAGAATTCCATTCAAGAAATTAAGCTTCCTCTATAACAAAACGAAGCAAGTATTTTCCATTCCCGGTGATTTTATTCGCCAAAGCTTCCTGGAGCACTTCTCTAATATGCCGTATCATCGGCGTTTGGATGCCCTGCGAAAACATCTCAAGCAAGAAATGAATAAACAGCTGTTCTCTCATTTGCGTGAGAAGAAAATCGATCTCGATAAGACTGGCCTAGCGAAATTCGAAAAAATGCTGGAGCAAATTTTAGATACATATTTGACTTCCTTTCCGCGTTTGGAGACCTTCGACGCGTATCGGGAAATGATCAGTAATGATGATTTACTTCGCAAGCTGGTGCCGACGGAGATTAGTGACAATATCATACATGATATCGTGGAATCCTCAGAGGCTTTATTATCCGAAGAGCGTATTGAAGCGGAGGACATCGCACCACTGCTCTACTTGCATCATTTGATCGAAGGAATGAACAAAGCAGAGCATTTTGATCATACAGTGGTAGACGAAGCCCAAGATTTGAGTGCGTTGGAGGTTGCCGTTATTGCACTCGCAACCAAACGGCATTCGTTAACCATTGTGGGTGATATTGCTCAGGGAATTCATAGCTATCGTGGAATTCATGCATGGGAAGAATTGACCCAAGGAATTTTCACAGAGCTTAAGCCTTCCTATTACACGCTTTCGCAAAGCTACCGCTCTACGATTGAAATCATGAAGTGCGCCAATGAGGTATTGCGTCAGATTGAATTGCCAGAAACTGTTCTCGCTAAACCAGTGCTGCGGCATGGAGAATTGCCGATCATGTTAACTCCTGGATCTCGAAGCGAACTGCATAAAGATATTGTACGTAGAGTAGAGGGATTTGCATCTGAAGGTTTCAAAACGATTGCAATCGTGACAAAAACGATTGGTGCCAGTAAGAAACTGTTTAAAAGCTTACAGGAAACGATTCCGCAATTAACCTTGCTCAGTAGCAAAGACAATCAGTTTCCGGGCGGAGTCACTGTGATGCCGGCGTATTTGACCAAAGGCTTGCAGTTTGATGTCGTTATAATTGTGGACGTGGATTCGTATTTGGATACCGAATGGGATGCGAAGCTGCTCTATGTTGCGATGACTCGTCCAGTCCATCGCTTGGTCATGAGCCATATGCAAGGTAACGAGCTGCCTTTGTTGCGAGAATTGCCTGGTGAACTATATAAAATAGAAGAAGCATGACAGAAAACACCCCCTGCTGATACAAGTCGCAGGGGGTGTCGTATTACACTTCTTAGTGATCACCAGTGTTTCCTTTGGAAGGGTTGGTGATTACGAAGCCTTCTTGTGGCAGAAACAGGTAATCGAGGATAATGCCATCGAGGAGAGGCTCGTCCTTTTTCACGATTACATCGATGTCTTTATCAGTGGAGATTACTTCGTCCTCATCAGTTGGCTTGTCCAAAGCCAGTCCATAATGCGCGTGGTCGCCATGTGCGTGAGTAATGTAAACGCGCAGTTTCAAGTCCTTGTCTTCTTCTTGTTCCATAATGGTTGTTAATTGTTTCGCTGCATTGCGCGTAATTTTAACTTTCATGGGGCAAGTCTCCTAACGTATGTAAGTGTCTCTCTCTCATCTTAGCAAAGAGGGAAATACAGATGCAATGTTGAAAGTGTTTGATATCTGTAAAGAAAAGGGGAGAAAGACGATGATGAAGATAGATTTACGCAGCGATACGGTGACCAAGCCTACCGAAGAGATGATAAGGGTGATGGCAGAAGCAGAAGTAGGCGACGATGTCTATCGTGAGGATCCAACCGTCAATCGCTTAGAGAATATAGCTGCAGAGCGTCTTGGCAAAGAGGCCGCCCTTTTTGTTACAAGTGGTACGCAAGGAAACCAGGTAGCTGTTCTCACGCACTGTGTGAATGGGGATGAAGTCATTCTGGAGGCAGACTCTCATCTTTTTTATTATGAAGGGGGAGCTATGTCAGCGCTCGCTGGGGTGCAGACACGAACCATTCCTGGTGTGCGCGGAACGATGCGTGCGGAGGATGTGGAGAAAGCGATTCGCGGCAAAAATATTCACTTCCCGCGAACGAAGCTGATTTGTCTGGAAAATACGCATAATCGTGCAGGCGGTGCTGTAAGTACAGTTGACCAAATGAAAAGTATTTATGAGGTTGCGCAAAAATATAAAGTACCAGTGCATTTGGACGGGGCAAGGCTCTTTAATGCCGCAGTCGCTCTTGGTGTAGATGTGACAAAGCTATGTAGCTATACCGATACGGTTCAAATTTGCTTATCAAAAGGTTTGAGTGCTCCTATTGGCTCGATCATCGCCGGAGACCGTGATTTTATTGAGGAAGCCAGATGGTGGAGGAAAAAACTCGGCGGCGGGTTGCGCCAAGTAGGCTATATTGCAGCTCCAGGTATTCTCGCATTGACACAGATGACGAAGCGACTCGCTGAGGACCATGATAGAGCGAGGCAGCTTGCAGAAGGTCTTCGTAAGCTGTCTCTACAAGTGGAGCCTGTCGAAACGAACATTGTTTTGGTACATACTGAGTCGATTCGCGAGTCGGCTGTCGACTTCCTGAAACGCCTGGAGGGAAGAGGGGTACTAGCTGTTGACTTTGATGAACATGTGATTCGCTTTACAACACATCGGCATATTACGGAAGAGAATGTCACGCGTGTGCTTGAGATCGTGGAGGACCTTCTTGAATCAGTTGCATCCCCTCAATGAGGGGATTTTTTATGAGGACAAATAGACAATTTGTATAAAATGCGCCAGAAAATTGAAATTATTTTTCGACAACAAGTCTGATTCTTTGCTTGCTTTCTTACGTTAGCATAGTAGTGAATAAACGTACCGAACAATCAGTCAGCCTATATGCGTACTAATTTCGTTGGGGGGATTATCGATTGAAAAAAAAGGTAAGTATTCTTGTGAGTTGTTTTCTGATTTTTCAGGTGTTGACTGGCTGTAGTACGAATGAAGCGGAGAAAAATGAAACACAACCAACAAAAGAGAAGCCGCAAGAAATGGTTTTGAATTGGAACGCAGATGGTGGGGAACCGCCTTCAGCTGACCCCGGACTCGCCTCTGACGGCACGTCCTTTGACGTTATCACAGCTTGTTTTGAAGGCTTGACACGCTTTGGTCCCGATGGAAAAATTGCCAACGCTGCAGCTGAAAGCTATTCCGTTTCAACAGATTTACTGACTTATACCTTCAAGCTGAAGAAAGATATGCTCTGGAATAATGGGGAACCTGTTACTGCGCATGATTTTGAATATGCATGGAAGCGAAACCTGGACCCGGATACAGGAGCGGAGTACGCCTACATGCTGTATTTTATAAAAGGGGCTGAAGAATTCAACACAGGAAAAGCAACCCGCGACCAAGTCGGTGTTAAGGCTGTGGATGATCTTACCCTTGAGGTGCAGCTCGATGCACCGGCACCCTTCTTTTATGAGCTGACGGCTTTCCCAACACTGTTCCCGCTGCATCAGAAAACAGTGGAGGCAAATCCTGGCTGGGCATCTTCTCCGGAAAACTACGTGGGAAACGGTCCTTTCAAAATGGAGCTGTGGGAGCATAAAAACAAGCTCGTAGCTGTCAAAAACGAAAAGTATCATGACAAGGATGCGGTCAAGCTGGACAAGATCGTATGGAGTATGATTACCGATACGAATACGGCGCAAGCGTTGTTTGAGTCAGGCGATTTGGACTGGGGTGGTTACCCGACATACACGCTTCCCGCAGACGTGATCCCGGCCGTTCAGGAAGAAGGCAAGCTGGTAATCTCACCTTATCCAAATACAGTTGCTGTTACGTTTAATACCACAAAAACGCCATTTACCAACAAAAAGATCAGACAAGCGTTTTCGTATGCGATCCAGCGTCAGCCGCTCGTTGACGGAATTGTACAGACAGAGGTTCCTGCAGCCTATGCCTGGGTACCGCCATCCATGGAGTTCAATGAAAACAATTACTTCAAGGAAGATCTGGTAAAAGCAAAGGAATTACTGGCGGAAGGCCTTAAAGAACTGGGCTTAACAGCCTTGCCCGAGCTGAACTATACATATGGCTCCGGGGACGATCGTCAGAAAAAGCTGGCAATAGCGCTTCAGGATCAGTGGAAACGTAACCTTGGCGTAGACGTCAATATCAATGGATTGGAAGAAAAGGTGTTTTTGCAAAACAAACGTTCAAAAAATTACCAATTTGCGTATCGAAACTGGTCAGCTGATTTCAATGACCCGATCAACTTCCTGGAAATGTTCAAGGATAAAACAGTTGGAACGAATGATGCTGCCTGGGAGAATGCCCGTTATCGGGAGCTGGTTGTCCAAAGCTATCTGGAAATGGACCCGGCAAAACGCAAGGCTATCATGATCGAGGCCGAAAGTATTCTGATGGAGGAAATGCCGATCGCCCCAATTTACTATGGAGCGTGGCCCTATATTCAAAATGACAAGGTAAAAGGATTTTTGATTAATCCGTTTGGCGGAAAAGACTTTAAACATACAACGATTGAGCGTTAGAAAAAATGCTGCCCCTGCCTCGTATTTTCATGAGGGAGGGGCTTTTGTGTGCAGTAGCGTGTGTAAATACGAACCTCCAAAGAGATACTATAGCTATCCAACCGAGGGGAAAAGAGGGATCAGATGATATCGGCAAAAGATCGCGAGCGAATTCAGAGCCAAATGAAACGAGATGAAAGCAGGATCGTCAATATCGTTTTGAATGATACGCAGCAAGTCGCGGGTGAAATTGACAAAGCCACCCACCAAGGTATTTATATGGTGGATGGTCGTTATTATGGGTACGAAGACATTAAAGAAATCAACGGCTTGTATTAAA
Source organism: uncultured Brevibacillus sp. (assembly GCF_947502445.1). Classification (GTDB taxonomy): domain Bacteria; phylum Bacillota; class Bacilli; order Brevibacillales; family Brevibacillaceae; genus Brevibacillus. The sequence goes on along the minus strand of NZ_CANMZW010000042.1, from coordinate 40,009 downwards.
TGACTGCCTGTACGTGCACTTATAAGTGAATAGGAAAAAAGTGTCGCAGGGCATCAGGTAATTCCTTTTGCCACAATCCCCAGACATGATTGCCCGGTTTTTCACTGTACGCAAGGACTGCCTGTTTGGCTTCCAGGACTTCTTTTGCTGTTCGATTCCAGTGAACGAAATCAAAGGTGCCCATATGTGTCTCCACAGCTGTTTCATCGAGTCCGACAACCATCCACAGATGCAGCCAGTCCAAAGTGGAGTGTCGATCGAATTCATCCAGAGTGGTTTGAAAAAAGGCTCCGGATAACGCCAGTACGTTCGTAAATAATTCCGGGTTGTCCAAAGCAAGATGGAGAGCAACTGTACCGCCAAGAGAATCCCCAGCGAGAACGCGTGAAGCTGGATCGCGCCGGACAGGATACCGCTCCTCAATATAAGGGATGAGCTCATGAGTGAAAAAGCGTTTGTACGCCGCATTCCTTGAACCGACAGGAGAATATTCACTCGTTCGTTTGCTTCTGTCAACAGATATACCCACAACGATAAATGGTTCCATTCCTTCTTCCAAAATGAGCTGGTTCGCAATGGTCGCAATTCGGCCCATGGTGAAGAAGTCATTTCCGTCCTGACAGTAGACAACAGGATAGGAAAGCAGCTCGTTATAACCAGGTGGCAGGTATACTTTGACGGAGCGGGGAGCGTCCAGATGAATACTCGGTACTTCTTCTTTCATGATCGTTCTTTTTACATAATCAGACATCGGTTCCCGCCTCCTAATTTATTAAAAAACAAAACTAACCCTTGAAAAAAACTGATACAGCTTATATAGTAAATGATAACAGAGAGGAAATAAACCCTGTAATATCAATACTATAACACATTAAACAGATGAATGTCTGCAGTATAACAGGGTGGTGCAAACGGCGCTGTAAGCCCTTTCTTGCACGTTATAATTTTTCTTCTTCTAACCGGGTTCCTTCCGACACCTTTCGCGAATGCTGTTCACCCGAGCACCTGCTCAGTTGGACGATTAGCGAAGGTGGTTATGGAAGCCCCTTATTCCAGTGACGAGGTGAATGTGATGAGCGTAACCACTGCTGTTGAACAAACAGAGAACAACACCCCGCTGCAAATTCTTGCACCGGATGGAACGGTTGTTCGTCCTGACTTGATGCCTAAGCTCTCCGATGATGAATGGCGTGATTTGATGCGTAAAATGGTATTTACCCGTGTTTGGGACCAACGTGCGATCAGTCTGAACCGCCAAGGTCGTTTGGGCTTCTACGCGCCAGTTGCTGGTCAAGAAGCGAGCATGATCGGTTCTGAAGCAGCATTGTCCAAAGAAGATTTCATCCTGCCAAGCTACCGCGATATTCCACAAATGGTATGGCATGGATTCCCAATGCATAAAGCATTCTTGTACTCCCGTGGCCACATCGAGGGTGGAAAAATCCCTGAAGGTGTTAATGTTCTGATGCCACAAATCATCATCGCAGCACAATGTACACAAGCAACTGGTGTTGCAATGGGTTACAAGCTACGTGGTGAAAAACGCGTTGCAATCAACTACTTTGGTGACGGTGCAACTTCCCAAGGTGATTTCTACGAGGGTATGAACTTTGCAGGGGTATACAAGCTCCCAGTTATCTTCTTCTCTCAAAATAACGGTTATGCGATTTCCTTGCCGTTTGAAAAACAAACAGCTTCCGAAAACATCGCAGTGAAAGCGACTGCAGCAGGTATTGCTAGCGAGCGCATCGATGGTATGGATATTATGGCTGTTTACTACGCTGTTCAAAAAGCAAAAGAACGCGGCGTGAACGGTGAAGGCGCAACACTGATCGAAGCCCTTACTTACCGCTATGGTCCTCATACAATGGCTGGTGACGATCCAACCCGTTACCGTACTGGTGAAGAGCAAAGCGAGTGGGAGCTCCGCGATCCATTGATCCGCTTCCGCAAGTTCCTCGAATCCAAAGGACTCTGGAACGAAAAAGACGAAGAAGCAGTTATTGAAGAAGCAAAAGCAGCTGTAGCAGATGCGATCAAAAAGGCTGATGAAACGCCGAAAATGAAAGTATCTGAGCTGATTGATGTAATGTTTGAGACACTGCCGCCTGCACTCGAAGAGCAAAAGGCAGAATTCCTGGCGAAGGAGTCGAAATAAGCCATGGCACAAATGACAATGGTTCAAGCCATTACGGATGCAATGCGCGTTGAACTCAAACGCGATGAAACCGTACTTGTCTTCGGTGAAGACGTAGGAAAAAACGGCGGTGTATTCCGTGCAACAGAAGGTCTGCAATCTGAGTTTGGTGAGCAACGCGTATTTGACACACCACTCGCTGAGTCTGGAATCGGCGGTTTGGCAGTAGGTCTTTCCATAAATGGCTTCCGTCCAGTAGCAGAAATTCAGTTCTTTGGATTCGTCTTCGAAACGTTCGATGCGATTGCATCCCAAGCTACTCGCATGCGTTACCGTTCCGGCGGCCGGTTCAGCAGCCCTGTTACTTTCCGCTCTCCATTCGGTGGCGGTGTGAAAACGCCTGAGCTGCATGCTGACTCCCTGGAAGGCTTGATGATGCAAACACCAGGTCTGAAAGTTGTTATTCCTTCCAACCCATACGATGCAAAAGGACTTCTGATCGCTGCGATCCGCGATAACGATCCGGTTGTTTTCCTGGAGCACATGAAGCTGTACCGTTCTTTCCGTCAAGAGGTTCCAGAGGGCGAGTACACCATCGAGCTGGGTAAAGCAAACGTAGTGAAAGAGGGTACAGATGCTACCATCATCACCTATGGTGCTATGGTGCATACCAGCCTGAAAGCTGCAGAAGAAATCGAAAAAGCTCGTGGAGCGAAGGTAGAAGTAATCGACCTGCGCACCATCAGCCCACTCGATATCGACACGATCGTTGCATCTGTGAAGAAAACAAACCGCGCAATCGTGGTTCAAGAAGCGCAAAGAACATCTGGTGTCGCTGCAGAAATCATTGCTCAAATCAACGAGCGTGCGATTCTTCACCTGGAAGCGCCAGTACTGCGTATCACAGCGCCAGACACTGTATATCCGTTTGCACAAGCAGAGGATGTTTGGCTGCCAGACGTGAAGCGCGTAATCGATGGTTTGACTCAGGTGCTGGATTTCTAATCAGAATTGGACATAATGGCGGAAAAGTTGAGAGCTTTCCGCCTTCTTTTGGGCAATTAGGAAAAATCAGGTTGAAAATACGGCGAAGTGTGTATAAGGAGGAGATACTGTGAGTCGTTTTACATTCAGACTCCCGGAGCTCGGTGAGGGTATCCATGAAGGCGAAATCGTCAAATGGCACGTAGCGCCAGGGGATTCCGTAGAAGAAGACCAAGTCATTATGGAAGTACAAAATGACAAAGCGGTAGTAGAAGTTCCATCGCCAGTAAAAGGGAAGGTTCTCGAACTGAAAGTTACCGAAGGAACTGTTTCCGTAGTTGGCGATCCTTTGATCGACTTTGATGTGGAAGGCGAAATTCCTAACCTGCCAGATCATGGACATGGCGATTCCCACGTGACAGAAGCGGCTCCTGCACCTGCAGCAGCTGACGAGATGGAACCGGGCTGCGATATTGGCTCCCAAGTGAGTGCAAACGCGAACCAAGCCTTGGAAACGCCAATGGCACAAGCGACTGCAACAGCTGTAGCGGCACCGATTGATCGCAAGCATGTACTCGCTACACCTTCTGTACGTAAATATGCACGTGAAAAAGGCGTTCAATTGGCATCTGTACCAGGTACAGGAAAATTGGGCCGCATCACGCGTGATGACGTAGATCGTTTTGTATCCGGTGGAGCAGTAGTCGTATCGGCACCTGCAGCGGCTCCAGTAGTAGCGGAAGCATCTGCAGCAACTGGTGTAGCCCAAGCGGCAGCAGCACCAACCGTTCACTACACTACACAAGCGGGCGAACTCGAAGAGCGCGTACCACTCAAAGGCATTCGCAAAGCGATCGCAAAAGCAATGGTGAAATCCGCTTACACAGCTCCACATGTAACAATCTTTGATGAAGTGGATGTAACTGCTCTTGTGGCAATGCGTAAAGAAGCTAAACCTCTGGCTGAAGAGCGCGGAGTGAAGCTGACTTACTTGCCAATGATCGTAAAAGCAGTTGTGGCAGGTCTGAAGAAGTTCCCTGAGCTGAACGCTTCTATCGATGATGAAAAACAAGAAGTCATTTATAAAAAATACTACAACATCGGTATCGCAGCTTCGACAGATGAAGGCTTGCTTGTACCAGTAGTAAAAGCGGCTGACAGCAAGTCGATCTTCCAAATCGCTGGCGAAATCAGCGAGCTGGCGAAGAAAGCACGCGACCGCAAAGCTAGCGCAGACGAGCTGAAAGGCTCTACCTTCAGCATTACAAACATCGGTTCTGCTGGCGGCATGTTCTTCACTCCAATCATTAACTATCCAGAGGTAGCTATTCTGGGTGTAGGTCGTATCAGCGAGAAACCAGTTGTGAAAAATGGAGAAATAGTGGTTGGCCAAATGCTGCATCTCTCTTTGAGCTTTGACCACCGTTTGGTTGATGGCGAACCAGCACAGCGTTTCGTCAACTACGTGAAGCAGCTTCTGGAAAACCCAACGCTGCTCGTCATGGAGGGGTAATCAGCTATGGTAGTAGGTGAATTTACTACAGAAGTAGATGTTCTCGTAATCGGTGCAGGTCCTGGTGGCTATGTGGCTGCTATTCGTGCCGCTCAGATGGGAAAAACCGTTGCTGTTGTAGAAAAAGCAGATGTCGGCGGCGTATGCTTGAACGTAGGCTGCATCCCATCCAAAGCGATGATCCACGCTGCTCACACGTACGAGCACACGCAGCATACAGAATCCATGGGTATCACAATGGAAAATGTAAAAGTGGATTTTGCCAAAGTGCAAGAGTGGAAAAGCGGCATCGTGAAGCAATTAACTGGTGGCGTAGGCTCTCTGTTCAAAGGACACAAAATCCAAGTCATCCCTGGTGAAGCACTGTTCGTTAGCGAAAACGAAGTTCGTGTATTCCACGGCTACGACGTTAACCGCTACCGTTTTGAGCATTGCATCATCGCGACAGGTTCCCGTCCAATTGAATTGCCTGCATTCCCATTTGGCAAGCGCGTACTGTCCTCAACAGAAGCTCTGTCTTTGACTGAGCTGCCAAAAAGCCTCGTAGTAATCGGCGGCGGCTATATTGGTATCGAGCTGGGTACAGTGTTCGCCAAGTTTGGAACCAAGGTAACCATTTTGGAAGGCTCCGATCAAATCCTGCCGGGCTTTGAGCCTGATATGCCACGTCTGGTTGAGCGTAAGCTGAAAAAGCTGGGCGTTACGATCAATACGAAGGCACTTGCTCAAGGAATGGAAGAAACTGAAAATGGCGTAATCGTAAAAGCCGAGGTAAAAGGAGAGCAGCAGCAAATCGAGGCAGAATATGTACTCGTAACTGTTGGTCGCCGTCCAAATACCGATGAGCTCGGCGTGCGCGATATCGGCATGAACCTGACTGATCGTGGTCTGATTGTTGTCGATAAACAAGGCCGTACGAACATCCCGAACGTGTATGCGATTGGTGATATCGTAGCAGGTCCTGCGCTTGCTCACAAAGCTTCCTACGAAGGTAAGGTAGCAGCGGAAGCAATTGCTGGTCACCCGGCAGAAGTTGACTACAAAGCAATTCCGGCGGTAGTCTTCTGCGATCCGGAAATTGCGAGCGTAGGTATCAACGAAAAAGAAGCAAAAGAAAAAGGCATTGACTATGTAGTAGGTCGCTTCCCATTTGCTGCAAATGGCCGTGCACTGTCCGTCAATGCAGGCGAAGGCTATGTGAAGCTGATCGCTGAAAAAGAAACGAATCTCGTATTGGGCGCACAAATTGTTGGTCCTGAAGCATCCAACATCATTGCAGAAATTGGTTTGGCGATCGAAATGGGTGCAACTCTTGAAGACATCGAGCTGACCATTCATGCGCATCCTACTTTGGGTGAGGTAACGATGGAGGCAGCTGAGCTTGCATTGGGTCGTCCGATCCATGTAATGAAGTAAAGGCTTGCAATCGCTCGGAAAAAACCTTGTACCTTTGATGGTGCAAGGTTTTTTTCTTCCACATCTTACCCTTTCCACCTGTTCTTATATAATGTAAAATAGTGGGAGACAAAAGTTGGGTGGGGGCCTGGCAGCATGGAAAATACGAGTAAGATGATTGATGACTTGCGCCAAAAGCTAGAGCGAGCAGCTAAAGATGCTGGTTACAATTTTCTTGACCCAGAAATTGTTCGGATCAGTCAACAATTGGATAAGTTAATCGTTGCACATATGATGCATGAAAAACGCCCTTCATAGGGCGTTTTATATTGAGCTTTCTATATATAAGAATGGTTGAGACGACGTGATATTCGTCAGCCCCTTATGTAGAAAAGCAGTACAGCAGATGTGCGCTTAGTCCCCTTTTGGTTAGGAGGGGCTCATGAGCAAAGTAATGGCTTGGATAGAGAACAAGCTGCTGAACCTCAACACTTGCCCCCTTGGTCGGACAGAGGAGACGATGTGCTTCTTCGTCATAGGTGATTTCGGGTGAGATCTTATTTAAAAACGGTAAGCATGCAGACAGATCTGCTAGCATCAGGTGAATTTGTTCTGCTTCCCGAACAAAAGAGGGGGCAATGGCCTCCCATTTTGCCTCAAAAAATAGTTGCCAATACGAAGAAACAAATAGACTGAAACGCCCCTTCACATAATCACCGTCTTCCTCTATATCAAAAACCACATTGGGAATATCATGACGCTGATTCCACTCATGTAATAAAGGCTGCAAGCTGCGTATGAATTCATCGGTTGGAAGAGTAACGAAATATTCATATTGATCGTCAACTGACAGAACCCCTTTTGTAAAGATGGGGTCAAACGAATCAGGAATTCCATAGCGGAAGATAGGAAGAAAGTATTCCCAATCGCTATGAAGCCTAGCTTCTTTAAACTGAGCATGGATTTCCTGAGCCCAATTGCCGAAGCGCGCAGGGGGAGCTGGTTGTGCGAGAGTATGCAGGCTGGCTGCCAATTCAAATAAAGGAGAAACACTATAGCTAATCGTTTGGGAAAGAGGGCTGTTGCTTGGGAGTGGAATGCTGATCATCTTCACTTAACCTCCATCAAGGATACTAAATTTATCATAGTTCATCCTTGTGGGACAATTCAATCTTTAATTGTAAAAAAAAGGGAATTTAAAAAACCCGACTCCATGAAAAGTCGGGTAATCCAAGTTTTTATTCGTTAACCTTCTCTTGTTTTAATAGCGCGAGAGTGATTTTTTTGTTTCACTTTTTTTGAGCCAGACTGAGGCTCGCCTGTTTGTTCAAGCGATTGTGCTTCATTATTGTAGATTTGATGAGGATTTACGTCCCGAATTTGATTTCTTTCCATCGTGATCAGCTCCTTCTGTTATAGTTTGTTGCAAACGGATGATGACGAATCATAGGAATTGCTGGTATTCTATAGGGAAGCATGTCCGCGATTAGAAGGAATTGATGTGTTGTCAAAAGACGCAAATGGCACGATACTGTTTATATAACGTAACTTTTATTATGTAAACAAAGATGAGCTCTAGCGGAAGATCCATCTGAAAGGAGCGATACTATGCCACTGTTGATTGCACCTGTGTTCAATTCTACAACTCCTCATCCAGTTCAAATTGAACTTCCTAACTCCTATCATTTGGTTTCTGGTGTTCAAAAGCCTTATGAAATTGCATCTAAATTTTTGCGACACGAGATGGATGAAAACAAGCGGCTGTTTGATAAGCGTGTAGATCAGACGAGCTTGTTTCTTATAGCAGATCATCCTGATATGAGGGTGACCGATGATCGGGTTTGGATTGAGGAAATTGAGAACAAGCTTAATATATCAACCTTTAAGGGTACTTGTTCTATTCCTTATGTCATCACTGCCAATGGCAATCAGTTTGGAATTACGTATCTAAAGCGTTCCCTGGATGGCACCAAATATATGTTTGATGATTCTGCCCAAAATGTGTTTCTTTCCCTGATTGAGCGCAAGCTTCCGGGACTGGCTTTTCGCCGTTACTCCCTCTCTTTGGAGAAGAAAAGCTATGAGGATCAATTGCTCGACCTATGGATCGGCCTTGAGTCCCTGTTTGTTCCTGATGGGAAAAAAGGGGAAATCACATACAAATTGCGGGTTCGGATGGCGTATTATTTCGGGGAGACCTTTGAGCAGCGAGAAAAAATTGCACAGTTTATTAAAAAATCGTACAATCATCGCTCGGAGATTGTGCATAGTGGTAAAGTGTTTGGTGATTCCCTTGCGGATGAAGTGAATGTCCTTCGACTCATGGCTCGAGCCGCTATTTTGAACGCTGCCATGGAGGGAATCAGCCTACAGGATTTGCGCGTACGACTGGACCAGTTAATTATGACTGGGGAGAATTACAGTGATCATTTTTCTCCAGCATTTTTTGAAAGAATTATTTTGTAACCCTCGTAGAGGAAACAGACCAGGAGGAAGAACATGAGTGTTTTGATTGTGGAAAATTTGTCCCATGGATTTGGGGACCGTATTTTGTTTAAAGATGTATCATTCCGCTTGCAGCCAGGTGATCGTGTAGGTCTTGTCGGAGCAAATGGTACAGGAAAATCCACAATGATGGGGATTCTGACCGGACAAAACATGGCAGACAATGGACGCGTCGAGTGGATGCCAAAGATTCAGTATGGCTATCTCGATCAGCATACGAAGCTGCAAGCAGGGAAGACCATTCGTGACGTACTCAAGGACGCTTTTCTGCCGCTTTTGGAGCAGGAGCAGGAGCTGATGGTCATCGGTGAAAAAATGGCTGAAGCATCCCCAGAGGAGCTAGAAGAGCTGTTGGAGCGCATGGGGGAGATTCAGGATAAGCTGGAGACAAGCGGCTTTTACCTGATCGATGCCAAGGTGGACGAGATTGCAAACGCACTCGGTCTGAGTGCGATTGGCTTGGAGCGCGACGTTGCATCCCTGTCCGGTGGTCAGCGTACCAAAGTTTTACTTGCCAAGCTCCTTTTAGAGCAACCGACTGTTCTTTTGCTGGATGAGCCGACAAACTACCTGGACGAAGAACATATCGTTTGGCTGAAAAATTACCTGAAGGATTATCCTTACTCCTTCATGTTGATCTCTCATGACACGACCTTTATGAACGAGGTCGTAAACGTTATTTATCATCTTGAATTTACAAAACTAAACCGCTATACAGGGAACTACGAATCATTCCTCGCGCAGGCTGAAACCAAGCGTAGTCAGCATTTTGACGCGTTTGAAAAGCAGCAGGAAGAGATTGCACGTATGGAAGATTTTATTGCCCGTAACAAAGCGCGTGCGTCTACCACTGGACGTGCGAAGAGCCGTCAAAAGCAATTGGAGAAAATCGAGCGTATCGACAAGCCAGAAACAGCAGCAAAACCGACCTTTATTTTTAAGGAATCACGGGCAAGCAGCCGTTTTGTCGTCGAAGCAGATGATTTGGAAATCGGCTATTCTCATGCATTGCTGCCAAAGCTGAGCGTAAAGCTGGAGCGCGGCGAAAAAGTAGCGATTGTCGGAATGAACGGGGTAGGAAAATCGACCTTGCTCAAAACCTTGCTCGGTGTTATCCCACCACTAGGCGGAAAGCTGGACCGAGGAGATTTCCTGCATCCTGCTTACTTTGAACAGGAAGTAAAGGCAAAGCCAATCACGGCCTTGGACGAAGTGTGGAACGAGTTTCCTGCGATGAATAACCATGAGGTTCGCGGTGCTTTGGCACGCTGTGGATTGAAGAATGAGCATATTAACCGCAACATGAACGCACTCTCAGGGGGAGAGCAGGCAAAAGTACGCCTTTGCAAGCTGCTGCAAAGAGAAAGCAACTGGCTTGTTTTTGACGAGCCGACGAACCACTTGGATGTGGTCGCCAAGGAAGAGCTGAAGCGTGCCCTCAAGGAATTTAAAGGGACTGTCCTGTTAGTATGCCACGAACCGGAGTTTTATGAGGATTGGGTAACACAGACATGGGACGTAGAAAAATGGAGTCTGGAGCAAGCGAAGACCCCAATTAAATTGTAAGTCAACGAAAAACAGGCAGCCCACGATTTTGTGGAACTGCCTGTTTTTGCGTTTTACACTACAGGATGGCATTGCGCATGCGAATCATGGAAGTGTGTAGACTGCTTTGAAGCAGAGCATCACGTAGAGGAGATAGCGACGGCGTCATGCGCAATTCAATATCCTCCTGACTGAGCCTGGCAAGCAAATCGCCCACTGGCTGTACGTTGATTGGCTCGACAGGATCATGCGAGAGATAGTACCCGGCTCCGTGATCCAAACAGTAAAACGATTCTGGGGAAAAGGAATACTGATACAGAATTGCATCTCGTACCCGTGTATACCAGCGGTTCTCAATGGTAATGATCATCCTGGCAGTGCCTAAGCCTAAAAAACGGTTGATGTCTTCTTTTGTAGATTCTGGCTTTTGGTAAAAAGCAATTCGCGGGCAATCTCTTGGCAAAAAATACATAGGTGCTTGCTGTTCATCAATCGCCCATACAGCGGGAGAAAGTCCTGGATGAGACGGATGAGCGCGTGGTACAAACTGTGTAATGGTTGGATCTTCACTATAGTGGAATAATACTTCTATCGTAAACACATCCCGTCAATTTATCGTAAGGTTTAAATGACCGCCCAGGCGTTTGGTAAATAGCGACCGCGATAGTAAGGGCTCGAGGTTTTCGTTATCGCTTCACCATTGTGCAGCATCATGGAGCTGGACCCGCCGTCCATAGCCATGGCTGTAACGACTCCACGCTCTTCCAGAAGCTCAGCTAAATCATTCATGCTTGCCCCGATAGAATGACCCGGCTGTCGTCCGTCTATCACGACAAAAACGATCGTGCCATCTGCTTTTTGACCAATGGCTGTGCGAGGCTGAATTCCCCAGCTTTTGGCAGGTTTATCTACAAACAGATTTTTGCCGTTAACAATCAGCTGCGGGCGAAAGCTCATCGCATCGCGAACTCCCATTTTAACCAGTTGTTCAGCAGTGTAGCTACCCGTAATCAGTTTACCTTCATACGTAATTCCCAGAGCGGTCTCTCCACTTTTTGGATTGTAGCCTTGCAAAATTTTTCCGTCATGAATGACTACGCCGTATGCCTTGGCTCCTCTTCCATATCCATCAGGATCAGAAAAGCCGCTTGCATTTACAATGCCAATCGCATTCGATTTCTTGACGAACTCATCTAGCAGATCACCGCGATCCTTGCGGTTGGTGAGCAATAGCTGGACGCGTTTGGGATCGCTAATATTCATGATCTTCCCTTTAAAATAATAGCTGCCTTTGGAGACATTGATTTCTTCGATTTCTACAAGCTCCTTAGGTTTTTCAGGTATCGTGACAGTGTCGGTCTTACTGTCAGGCTCTTTGGTCTCTGTCGGTGTCTCCGAGTTGATCACTTCCGGATTACGGATCTGCTCCTTGAGGGCATTCAATTTTTCCTCTGGCAAAAAAGTGTAAGGAGCCCAATAGTCGTGTTGGGTCGTGAGCAAGGTCCCAGCTGCCCATTCTCGTAATTCTTCACCTGTTTTTGTACCGAAAAAAAAGATGATTCCCACAAGCGCGATGGTTGTAAATGAGAGGGCGGATGCAAGCATGAGCCGTTTGAGCCAACGCATCGGACGCTTTCTTTTTGACCGTTTGTGAGATTGTGTACGTGACAAGGTTTGCATGAAAACATTCACATCCATCTACGAAATGAAAAATGGTATTGATCTATATGAAAGGACGAAGAACTGGGTAAAAAGTTTCAGGAAAATAATAAATGAGTACCGAGGTAAAAATAGTGGCAGGAGGTGAGCAGAATGCGTGAGTATGATGCTGCGTTTCAAAAAGAGGTAGAGGAGTACATGGAAAGCCCAAAAGGAACACGAAATCAAACAACGAGCCGGGATCGCCAAGACCAGGGTGAAAAACAAGAGACACGAATGGATTCGAATAACGGGTAAAAACATTAGGCGAAGTCCCGCAGTGGGAGTTCGCCTTTTTCGTTACCGTTTTATGCCAGTGGTACGGTTATCGACTGTCAGGCGTGTCCCCTCTGTTTTCTATAAAGAAAATATGGTAAGCTTACCAGATGCACGATTTTCAAGCCAGGAGGGTTCTTGTGAGCACCACGTTTGCTGAATTACACATTAGCGCATCTCTTCTCGATGTTTTGCGTGAACGAAAAATGGACAACCCAACGCCAGTTCAAGCGGATGCCATTCCCTTGATCATGGAAGGTCGGGACGCATTGGTTGAATCTCCGACAGGAACAGGTAAGACATTTGCCTATTTGCTGCCGTTACTAACTAAAATCGATATGGAAAAAAAAGATGTACAAGCAATTGTACTGGCTCCTACGCACGAATTGGTCGTTCAGATTGCCAGAGAAGCAGAAAGTCTGCTGCCGGCTTACGATACCGCTGTAGTCCCACTCATTGGGGGAGCCGACGTGAAGCGACAGGTGGAGAGACTGAAAAAGAAACCAGTGCTCGTCGTAGCGACTCCAGGAAGGCTGCTGGAGTTGATTGAACAACGTAAATTAAAGGTACATGAGGTCAAAACAGTCGTTGTAGATGAAGCGGACCGGATGCTGGATGCAGGTTTTGGCAAGCCCGTTCAAGAGGTCATGAAAAAAACATTGCGAGATACACAGCGCTTACTATTCTCTGCTACTATTCCAGAGGATGTTATAAAAGCAGCCGGTGTTTTTACAAAGGAAGCAGCGGTTATCCGCTCAGCTGCACCAGAAGGAGCTGCGGGCGTCGCCCATATGTATGTGGTAACAGAGCCTCGCAAAAAGGTAGATACACTACGTCGTCTGTTACGACTGGTGAATGTGCGCTCTTCCATCGTTTTTGTCAACCAAATCGAAAAAGTGGATGAGATCGTTTCCAAGCTAAACTATCACCATTTGCCGTGCAGACTGCTGCATCGTGACGCAACTAAGGAAGAGCGAGCACGTACCTTGCAACAGTTCCGTGAAGGTGTTTTTCCTGTGCTGATTACAACAGATGTGTCAGCGCGCGGTATTGATATTCTGGGTGTGGAGTGTATTGTGCATTATGACCCGGCCTCGGATGCGGATACGTATGTGCATCGCAGTGGACGGACAGGCAGAATGGGACGTGCGGGACTTGTTTTCTCCATCATTAGCCCACAGGAACGATTTATCATTCAAAAGTTTGCTAAGCAAACGAACTTGCCGATAGCCGAAAAGTTTATGTCACATGGAGCATTAGAGGATCCTAAGCCAGTCAGAAATCCGGGGAAGGCTGGAAAATCACAAGCTCCAAAAGCGACATCTGCGAAGTCTGCTGTACCGAAGTCTTCTTCCGCTCCGAAAGCGAAGTCTGCTTCCCCATCAAAACGTGTACATAAGAAAGGCGGCTTTGGAACAAAGTAGGACAAGAGGTACATTACTCTTGTCTGCGGGAGGTTTCCATGCGCAAAGATCGCTTGTATGAAGAAGATTTACTGGTGAATGGCACGGTCGGTGGTGAGGTTCTATCCAAGCATGAACGGCAGGTGCTTCGCAGGGAAGCAGGCGAGCTGAAGGAAAAGATCGAAGAGGCGAAGCAAGAACCAATCGCCGAGTAACGGGATATCCCACATGAAAAAAGAAAAAGAGCAGTGCTAACGTAATGAGGTCTCATTGCGCATGCTCTGCTCTTTCTTCATGATTCGGGTTGTCGTACATGTATAACAATGTATCCAGCTCGAGCAGCCACTCGTGTACGTTTTCATATGGTTGATCCAGCTGTAATAAGCGGCGTATCATCTGATGGAGGGCTGGTGATAGCGAGAGCTCTTCCTCCCAGCTGCGTTCAGGCTCGTTCTCATTTGCCGTATATCCGGAATAGAGCAGGAATAATAAGAAGTGTCCCAATGCGTACAAATCGCTGGAAGGAGCGACTTCTCGTTTTAGCTGCTTTTCTAGCGGATAGGCGTCCAGGTCATCAGCCGTATATGTTGGTTTATCTCCAACAAATCGAGCGAGCCCAAAATCAATCAGGTAAGGTGTATTATTTTGCCATATGACATTAGGAATGCGAACGTCTCGGTGAATCAGCTTCTGTTGATGAAGATATGCGACCAATTCACCAATTTGCCGCATCAATCGCATACAGATTCGCTCATCCACCACGATATGGTGATCAAAAAGCAATTCTTCCAAGGTGGGCCCCTCAAAATAGGTCATCACCAAAAAGGAGTCATTTCGATAGAGGAACGAATCCAGACACTTGGGAACCTGAGGGTGGGCGAGGGAGGATAAGACGTGCTGCTCATACGCCTGCATGGCTTCGCCTTTTGCAGTACCGCGTAGGCTCGGTTTTACTTGCTTTAGCACAACACGATTTCCGGTAGGGGTGTGGGTAGCGAGGTAGGCGATCCCGTAACTCCCAATTCCGAGAACATTCACAATCTCATAATCGCCAATCTGCGATCCAGGACGATAGGGTCTGTCGCGGATGTTATCGTTCCACCACGTTATCAATTGAGTCCACATGTCCGCTTCCCTCCTGTATTCATCTTACCATGAAACATAAAAATGACTGACCGTTTTTATTTGAATTTGCTATAATCAGTTCGTTACATGTAGACAGGAGCGGAAGTGAAGATGAACTTTACGATTGACTGGCTATCCTTTTACTTGATTGAGCAGCCTGAAGAAGAGGATGGTATCAAAAAAGTACGCATGACGCGAAATTTAAGCCATGATGAATATCAAAGAAGTGAGCTCCGTGATTTTCTGGATGGGGAGTTCGCCCGGATCGCCAAGCGCAAGGTCGAAATGAACCCCAAAACGGAAGGAACGCCAACGAAACTGGGGCAGTTTGTTTTGGAGCCTGGTCACCCGTTGGACTCGAATCCAAACTACGCTTTGTTGAACCGACTTCTGACCGCTGAGACGGCAGGAGAGAGTAAGGAGCCTTGTCAGGAGCTGATCCAATCGTATCTGCGTACGTCACAGGTACGGGGTGGCGTGATGATTGTCGTCCGCACGAGACTGGAGCTTTTAGATGAACGGTATTTGTTTATATTAAAATGTGATTTTGAACAAAAAACGGCTGTCATTACGGACGAGAAAAGTCTGATCTCCAATGTGCAAATGGCCATTAATGCCAAAAATATGAAGTCACTTATGTACCCGTACATGATTGAGTCGGGAATGAACGACCCGTATCATGTGAAAATTCATCAGTTTTCTCATGCGAAGTATTTTGAAGAGTTTTTACGTTTTATCGATTACCCACAAACCGTGACGCAGATCGTTTCGGAAGAAGTCATTTCGCTTGCGAGGCAGCATATTGAATACAATTATCCAGAAGAAACAGAGGAAAGACAACGGGAAGAGGAAGCAATCGAACTGATCGCAGCGAGCCCAAAACGGGAATTGGCGGAAAAATGGGAGCATGAAACGGTCATGGAAGCGATGCATATCATTACAGACCGTCAACCAGAGGTAGAGCTCAAATTCAAGCTGGATCATATGCAAATACGGACCATGCTGGCGGATTATGGGACGAGTCTGCACATTGCCAAGGTAAACGGGCGCTACCTCGTTTTGCTGGAAGGCGAGCAGCTCCAGTTTGAGCGAGGAGTGTCTCCCGTCGAATTTGTGAAACCAAAGGCGCTGGCGGATATTGTAAAAGAGATTGAGGCACGAAGTCATACGGTACAACCAGTGTTGGCTACGACTCCTTCAGAGGATGAGGACCGACCACCATGGGAGTAAAGCAGGAGGTGTAATCAAGGGTGAGTGAAAAAGAAACGAAGCAAGCTAGCAAACCGAGTCGACAAGAAGTATCCCTCGTTGGAGGAGAGCAGCAGGTTTTCCCAGTGTTACGCCATGCTTCATTGGTGAAAAAAAATCCAGATCGTTGGGTAACTAGACCACATACAGCTGATACGGTTATTTTATACGCATTGGATCTGGGCGAAGGATATATCCTGCTTGAACGTAGTCACCTTACGTCTGCTGCCTGGACAGAAGAAAAGCTTCATCAGTGCGCCATGGACAATCTGCAAAAGCTTCCTTTTTCCGTGAAGACGCAAGAGGTAGCAGGCAATCACATTCATTTTATTAGTCCATCAGATGGTTATGCCGCAAGCCGAATCTTGCTTGATTCCGTCATACGCAAATTTGACGAAAACAAGCAAGGAGATGCTCTTGGTGTAGCTATTCCGCATCAAGACGTATTGGTGATTGCCGATATGGTCGGTGATTCCGGAGCAAATCTGTTGGCGCGATTGACATATGACTTCGCCTCCAAAGGGCAAGTACCAATTTGCGTCCTGCCTTTTTATTGGGAGGATGGGGAGCTGACTCCGTTTATTGTTGTGTCTCACGGTACAGAAACGGCAGTACAGAAAAAGCCGCCGACTGCTTGAATCGATCTATTTTGGAAGCACGAAGACTGCCAATTGCTTGAGGCAGTCTTTTTTGATAAGATCCAGTTTATGGGATAAGTCATTTTTATCACCGGAAGCTTGAGGAGCGAGAACATGCGCAATTTTATGATCGGACTGTACGGTTCATTCGATGTCCAAAAGTATGAGCGGGATTATCGACACTCTTTTTATGGAATAGAAGCTTGTTTGTTTGATAAAGAGTCAGATATTTTGAAATTAAAAAACGAATCTCGTCTCAACAGCTTTCATATCGGAGTTCACTTTCCTTTACGTGCAGGAGGTTCAAAGCTGAGAGATGCACTCTTTTTAGCCCAGGACGAGCTCGTTAGACAAGACGCGTTTGACTATATACAGAGGGAATTGAATGAATTAGCAGCGATCAAACCCACCTATATTTTATTTCATTACCCGAAGCCTGTTATTCTTGATGATCGTGTCAATTGGGAGAAATGGCGATTTTGCGATGCAGCCGAACATGTATTTGAGAGCCGCTATTCCTTTGGTGAGTTTGCCGAAAAAAGTGAGCACTTGTTTGTATGGCTTTCAGAAAAAGGCAAGGAATACGGTTTTACTCCCGTTCTGGAATTTGATGCCTTAAATTCGTACTTATACGACTCTCACTTTTTGGAAGGATTGCTTAAGAAATATCCACTAATCAGGCTTTGCTTGGATACAGGACGTCTTTTTTTCCAAGAAAAGATTGATCCCTTTTTTCAAGCTGAGAAAGTCATTAAGAAATTTGCTGCTTATGCATATAGCGTTCATCTATGGAACATGAAGTATACCGACAAGGTCGAATACAATCATTATCCTGTATTACCCGAGTGTTCCGTGGAGGATGGCTGGGCACCGATCGAAGCGTATTTAACATGGATTCTGCAGGCAAATCCTCACATCAAGATCATGTTTGAGCACCGTTCAGAGATGGTGAGTGAGGAGCAGCTGCAGCGATGCTATGAATGGGTAGATCAAATCGTAAGCAAAGCCCAATGACCCTAATCTCCCAGGGGTTTTGGGCTTTTTTT
Organism: uncultured Brevibacillus sp.; assembly: GCF_947502445.1. Classification (GTDB taxonomy): domain Bacteria; phylum Bacillota; class Bacilli; order Brevibacillales; family Brevibacillaceae; genus Brevibacillus. The sequence goes on along the minus strand of NZ_CANMZW010000042.1, from coordinate 22,496 downwards.
CATGTGAGTTCAAGGTTCAATAGAATTTCTCTATTGGTGGATAGAAAATCTTTGTGCTTTTCTTTATTGACGATGAAGGTAGTCGATGATACAGTTAGGTACAATTCCAAGTTAATCACTCTGAATTATTGGATTTTGGTGATGATCATGATGGAGGTGAAAGTACGGTGGCTCAAACAGATGCTTTACGAATTCGAGACGCAGTTGATTCGGACCGCGAAGCAATACAAGCGGTTGCTTTAGGAGCCTACGTGCAATATGCCGAGGTGCTGCCCAGGGATAGGTGGGAAGCCTACCGGGATTCAATCCTTGCTTCTGTATATGGTGAAGAGCCAACAGCTCGTATCGTGGCAGTATGGAATCAAGAAATTGTAGGGAGTGTGCTCTTGTTCATTACCTCCGAAAAAGCATATGGGCGACCGCAATTAGGGATCGAGGGTCCGATCATCCGGTTGCTATCGGTTTCCCCGCATGCCAGGGGAAAGGGAATAGCGACTGCGCTGATCAAAGAGTGCGTACGCCGTGCAAAGCAGATGGGTGCTGAATACCTCCACCTGCACACATCCGATATGATGGCAGCCGCCGTAAAGCTTTACGAGCATCTCGGCTTCGAAAGGGCAGAGGACAAAGATATGATGAACATTACCACCTTAGTGAAGGGCTTTCGATTAAACCTGCAAACGACCAATCTGCTGGAATCAGTAAATACGAGTAGGTAGTTAGCTTTGTTTTACGTAAAACATATAGGGAATAAGTCTATAGCAGTCGGCCGGATCACCGGAGACGTTCAAGTTTCTTAATCGAGGGAAGGAATGATTGAGGGAAATGGAAGGTCTTTTTTTATTCACCTATACGATAGGGTAGGTTGTTATAAGTCATGACGAAATAAAACCAACTAAAAAGATAAAAATAATTAGATAAACACAGGAGTGTTCAATTACATGAAAAAATCTGGGGTTTTATCATCGCTTCTTATCGCAGTAGCCATTTTTGCTGTTGGCTGCGGATCGACAGAGAGTGCCAATCAAACGAGTACATCTAAGCCGCCAGAAGCTGGTGCTTCGGAAGTGAAGAAAATCATTGTTGGTACCGGTACCAAATTTCCGAATGTTTGCTTTATCGACGAGAATGGAAAACTGACCGGTTATGACGTCGAACTGGTCAGAGAAATAGATCAGCGCCTCCCGGACTATGAGTTTGAATTCCAGACGATGGAATTTGCCAATTTACTGCTCAGTCTGGAGACGAAGAAAATTGATTTTATCGCACATGAAATGGAAAAAAACCCGGAGCGTGAGCAAAAGTATTTGTTTAACAAAGAACCGTATGTCATTTGGAAGACAAGGGTAGTCGTACCAAAGGAAAACGAAACGATCAAATCACTCGACGATTTAAAAGGAAAGAGGGCATATACCACCGCAACGTCTGCTGCAGCGCAAATTTTAGAAAACTACAACAATGTAAATAACAATGCGATCAACATTGTTTACTCCAATGGCAGTGCCAACGATGCTGTTAGCCAATTGACCCAAGGGCGTGCGGACGCGACACTTGGCTCTGACTTTTCGCTCCCGCTTATTGATCCACAAGGAAAGCTAAAGACAGTTGGTGAACCGCTGGTATCCTCTAACGTTCTGTTCATGTTTCGCAAAGACGAGCAGGAGGCGCAAGTGTTGTCAGACAAGATCGATGAAGTCATTAAACAGCTCAAGACCGATGGAACTTTAACCAAGCTGAGCAACCATTGGCTTGGCGGTGACTATACGAAATAAACAGAGTTTAACGAGAGGTGAGATCACGTAAATGGGCAAGGAATTCGAGATCACCTATGTATTTACGCTCTTTATCAAGCTTCTATCCGCGCTTGGCACGACTATGTTCATTGTCGTAGCTTCCATCCTGTTAGGAGTTATCGTCGGGTTTCTCATAGCCCTACCGAGGCTGTACAACATACCCGTGTTGCGTCCCTTTTCGCAGGTATTTGTGTCATTTTTTCGAGGAACTCCGGTCTTAATCCAGCTCTTCCTCATTTATTACGGGTTGCCTGAAGTATTGAAGCTGCTTTCTCTGGATGTATCGAGGGCACCTGTATTAATGTTTGTCATCTTCACGTACGCACTGCACAGCGGGGCATTCATCTCCGAAGCGATTCGGGCAGCGGTTACTGCGGTTGACCGGGGGCAGGTGGAAGCGGCTTACGCTGTCGGCATGAACAGTTACCAGGCTTTTTCTCGCATTGTTTTACCTCAGGCGCTGGCTGTTTCTATTCCTGTCCTAGCCAATATTGTCATCGCGAATCTCAAGGATACATCGCTCGCCTTTTCGCTCGGGGTCATCGAATTGACAGGGAAGGCGCAAACGCTTGTAACAGCCACACAGCATTTTATTGAGACGTATATCGCCTTGGCTGGTATATATCTGTTGATCAGTATCGGTCTTGAAAAAGCGTTTAACAAAATGGAACGTCGTCTACTCTCCCATGAACGGAGTGCTGTTCAAAAGGCGGAGGAGCGAGCTAGCTATAGCTTACTTTCATCCTATAAAGGATTCGTCACCAGGCTGAAGCTCGGAAAAGGGGGGAGTGGATTATGAAGCTGGATGTATCCTTTTTGCTAGACGTATTTCCACTTTTACTATCAGCGCTCCCAACGACACTGCTGATAACGGCTGTTTCTGTAAGTGTAGGCTTTGTGATTGGGGTCGTGATTGCCTCGATACGCATCTATCGAGTGCCCTACCTTTACCCCATTGCAGTTTCCTATGTGACGTTTATCCGGGGTACGCCCATGCTAACCCATTTATTTCTTATCTATTTTGGTCTCCCCCTACTCGTTGATGGTCTTGCTTCGTTTGCCGGTTTGAGCTTTCGTGCTGCTTCGATTCCTTTAATCTGGTTCGCTTTCATTTCGTTCTCCATTATGGCGGGGGCATACATGTCCGAGGTTGTGCGCTCAGGGCTTTTGGCAGTCAACCGAGGACAGACGGAAGCAGCCTATGCGATTGGGATGAATACCTGGCAGGCATTGAGACGGATTGTGTTTCCACAAGCATTTGCGACCAGCTTACCGATTTTATCAAATTCTGTGATAGGCATGCTGCACGGCTCAACACTTGCTTTTACCGTTTCCGTTGTCGATATCAACGCGAAAGCACAAATCGTGGCCACAACCAATTGGAAATTTTTCGAAGCCTATATCGCTGCGGCTATCATTTTCTGGGGGTTAACGATTGCGATTGAGCGGATAACAGGACACATCGAGAAGCGGATCAATCGGTATAACAGAGGAGGTGTCGCATGATCAAATTAACCGGAATTACAAAAAGCTTTGGACGCAATCAAGTCTTAAAAGGGATTGACTTGCATGTCAACAAGGGTGAGGTGGTAGTCATCCTCGGTCCAAGTGGCTCTGGCAAGACAACTTTGCTACGATGCATCAACTACCTGGAGCGACCAAGCGACGGTCAGATTGTCATTGGCGACAGCATTGTTGATTGCAAGCGTGCAGGAAAGCAAGACATTCTACAGCTGCGGCGAAAGAGCGCGATGGTATTTCAGCAATATAACTTGTTTAAGCATAAAACCGCATTGGAAAACGTGATGGAAGGCCTGGTGATCGTGCAAAAGCGACCAAAGGAAGAAGCGCGAGAGCGGAGCGTGCAAGTGCTGGAGAAGGTAGGACTTGGCAGCAAGCTCGATGCGTATCCCAGTGAATTATCTGGCGGTCAGCAGCAGCGAGTCGGGATTGCAAGAGCACTTGCTTTGGAGCCAGAGGTAATTCTATTCGACGAACCGACGTCGGCACTTGACCCTGAACTGGTCGGCGAGGTTTTGGAAGTCATCCGCAAGATCGCCAAGGAAGGAATCACGATGATTGTCGTGACCCATGAAATGGGCTTTGCACGTGACGTATCCAATCACGTTGTGTTTATGGATGGCGGGGTTATCGTCGAAGAAGGGACTCCGCAGGAAATATTCAGCTCGCCAAAGGAAGAGCGTACCAAACAGTTCTTGAAGCGGATTACACCAGAGTGGAGCTATACGATTTAACTTGCCTACTAAAGTCAGGAGCGTGAACGAGATGGGAATCAAGCTGAGCATTTTGGACCAAACCCCTATTTTTGCAGGAGAGACGCCATCCCAGGCATTTCACCATACAACCGAGCTGGCACAATTGGCAGAACGCCTTGGCTATCATCGTTTTTGGGTATCCGAACACCATGATTCGGATCGGGTAGCAGGCAGCTCACCAGAAGTATTAATTTCCTATTTGCTTGCCCATACCAATCAAATCCGGATCGGCTCCGGTGGAGTGATGCTCCAGCATTACAGCCCTTATAAAGTCGCGGAAAATTTTAATGTGCTAGCCGCACTTGCGCCGGGCCGTGTCGATCTTGGTATTGGTCGTGCCCCAGGCGGTTTGCCGCGCTCTACGCGTGCACTGCAGCAAGGAATTATGGAGCCAGCAACGCTGTCCGAAAAGCTAGTAGAGCTGCAGCAGTACGTACACAATCAAGTAGATGAAAAACATCCGCATGCAGGGATCGTAGCGGCACCTGTTGTGGATACACCTGCTGACATTTATGTTCTAGGGACGAGTGTCTGCAGTGCAGAAATCGCAGCCGAGTCTGGTTTACCGTATGTGTTCGCCTTGTTCATTAATAGTGATGAACAGGTTGCCCACGATGCATTTACCGCATATGCGCGCAATTTCAAAACAAAACACGGGCGTGAGCCTCAGCCGATTTTGGCGTTATCTGTTATTGTCGCCGACTCGGAGGAAGAGGCAGAGGAGCTGGCAGAAGGCTACGAGCTTGTAAAAATCAAGCTAGCGAGCGGCAAGATGCTGACGGTGGGAACAAAAGAGCAAGCCGAAGAATTTGCTCGCCAATCGAATGAGGAATATACAATCGAAACGCAGCAAGCCCAAATTACGCGAGGCACGAAAGAGTCAGTGAGAGCCAAGCTGAGAGAGTTGCAGGAAAAATTTGCAGTCGACGAGCTGATCATCGTTTCTACCAATGTGCAAAACTTTGAACAGAGAAAGCGTTCGTACGTTTTACTGAAGGAAGCTTTCTCCGACCTGGAAGGGAGAGAAGTGGAATGGGAGCAAGCCATCTCGGGTTAATTACAAATCTGGCAAACATTGAACAGCGATTAGTGGACATTCGCAGACATCTGCACCAATATCCAGAGCTCTCCAATGAGGAGTACGAGACAACTGCTTTTATACGTGAGCAACTAGAACAGGCAGGTATTCGGGTTTCCTCGGACTATTCCTTGCCAACAGGCTTGATTGCTGAGGTGGGTGAACCCCAATATGCAGAGGGTCCTATCATCGCCCTGCGAGCTGACATCGACGCTTTGCCGATTCATGAGCAGACAGGGCTTCCTTATGCCTCCAAAATTTCCGGGAGAATGCATGCCTGCGGACATGATTTTCATACAGCTGCAATACTCGGTGCAGCGTTTTTGTTAAAAGATAGGCAGCATGAGCTGAAAGGAACCGTCCGCTTTGTTTTCCAGCCTGCTGAGGAAAAAGCCGTCGGAGCTGTGAAGGTGCTGCGAGCCGGTGCTTTAGAGGGAGTGCGAGCGATTTATGGATTTCATAACAAGCCTGAACTACCAACAGGTACGATCGGGATCAAAGCGGGAGCTCTCATGGCAGCAGCAGATGGCTTTGTCATTGAGCTGGAAGGTGTTGCTTCTCATGCTGCGGTACCCGATGCGAGTATAGATCCGATTGTAACTGCTGCTCACCTGGTTACGGCGCTCCAATCGATCGTTAGTCGTAACATTAATCCTTTGGAAAGTGCTGTCATTAGTGTGACGAAAATAAACAGTGGGACTTCATGGAATGTCATACCCGGAAAAGCCGTTCTGGATGGAACACTTCGGACCTTTGACGAGGAAGTTCGGAGCAGGGGCATAGAACGCTTTGAAGAGATCGTAAATGGTGTTGCCGCTGCCTTCAGGACGAAAGTGACCTTGCGATGGATACAGGGTCCGCCACCTGTTACGAACGATGCCGAATTGGCGGTAGCAGCAGAGAAGACAGCCAAGCGACTGGGCCTTACAGTGGTAGAACCGAAGCCGTCACCAGCAGGAGAGGATTTTGCCTTTTATCAAAAGGAAGTGCCTGGGTTCTTTGCTTTTATAGGGACTTCTGGTGCAAGAGAGTGGCATCATCCGGCATTTAATGTCGATGAACGGGCATTGCCACTCAGTGCTTCTTTTTTTGCCGAGCTGGCAGCAACAGAGCTAGAGCGGTTTGCAGCATTACAGGGATAAAGAGGAGGCTGATCGTGAACAAATGAGCCGAATATATGACGTTATTGTAGTTGGCGCGGGTTCGATGCGCTTTTCGGGGCACGGTTTTACATTTTCTAGCGCAGTAGGTGTGATTTTAGCTGATTGAATAGAAAATCGTAAGCCGGCAGTAGACCTGGAGCCATTTTCGATTTTGCGTTTTGATGCCATAACCATGTAAGTAAATGTGTTTGTGATCGATAGCAAAAGATGTAGTAGAACAGGAGGAGGAGAGAGCATGGGAACAAATAAACAACTCAAGCTAGGTGCCATGCTGCATGGGGTTGGAGGTAACATTTCGGGATGGAGGCACCCGGACGCCATTACAGATGCGAGTGTGAATTTCGAGTTATACAAGAAATGGACGCAAAAGGCAGAAGCAGGTAAATTTGATTTTGTTTTCATTGCCGATGGGCTTTATATTACCGAAAAGTCGATCCCGCACTTTTTGAATCGGTTTGAGCCAATTACCATCTTGAGCGCCCTCGCTGCGATTAGCTCCAGAATTGGATTAGTTGGTACCGTGTCTACCTCTTACAGCGAGCCTTTTACGATTGCACGCCAATTTGCTTCACTTGATTTGATCAGCGGTGGGAGAGCAGGCTGGAATGTAGTGACATCGCCACTCGAGGGCTCAGCGCTTAACTACGGCAAGACCGAGCAGGAGCATCCGTCTCATCCTGAACGCTATAAAATCGCGAACGAGTATCTAGAAGTGACAACAGGACTATGGGATTCTTGGGAGGATGATGCCTTTGTTCGCGACAAGGAAAGTGGTGTCTTTTTCGATCCGGAAAAAATGCATACGCTCAATCATAAAGGGAAGTATTTTTGGGTCAAAGGACCGCTTAATATAGCGAGATCAAAGCAAGGTCAGCCAGTCGTATTTCAAGCCGGTGCCTCCGAGGACGGGAAAGATTTTGCAGCAAAGGTAGCGAATGCGATCTTTACCGGACAAGAAACGCTCGAGGAAGCCAAAGCTTATTATGATGACGTCAAAGGGCGCGCGAGGCTATTCGGCCGTAACCCGGATGCAATCAGTATTCTGCCTGGCATAGGTCCGATTATCGGCAGCACGCAGCAAGAGGCTGAGCGTAAATACACACAGGTAGCAAGCTTGGTGTCCATTGATCGCGCATTGGACTTTTTGGGCCGCTTCTATGAGCATCATGATTTTACGCAGTACCCTCTTGACGAGCCGTTTCCAGATTTGGGAGAGCTGGGGCGTAACAGCTTCCAAAGCTCGACGGACAGGATGAAAGCGTGGGCAAAGGAAGAAGGCCTCACGCTGCGGCAAGTAGCTCTGCGAGTAGCAACACCGAAACCAACATTGCTCGGAACGCCAGAAAAGATAGCAGATACACTGCAGGAATGGTTTGAAGCAGGCGCAGCAGATGGCTTCATCGTTGGAGCAGCTGTCCCTCGCGGCTTGGAGGAGTTCGTCGATCATGTCGTTCCTATCCTGCAAGAACGCGGACTCTTTCGAGATGAATACGAGGCAGATACGTTGCGAGGCAATCTCGGTATTCCCATTCCTGAAAATAAATTCGCAGCCCAAAAGAAAGCGGTATTAAAAGAAGGCTGATCATCTGTTACCAAGCTGGCGAACCCCATCGGACAATCGATGGGGTTTGTACGTTTGGAGGGAACCACTACTGGGCTGGGCGAATACCATGTCGATATCGACTGATTGTGGAGGGATCCATTTTGTATCCAAGATACCCGTACTACGGTTATAAAACGAAATGTGAAGAAGTGCCTATTTCGTTTCCGGCACAGCATCAGGATCGCCAGCCTGGAATGGAGTATCTGATGGTACCGCGCCCGATATATGACAACCCACAGTATATCGGCAGCGGGAAGCTGAGGGATAAGGTAGCGATTATTACGGGAGGAGATAGCGGGATCGGGCGGGCGGTGGCCGTAGCGTTTGCCAAGGAGGGAGCAGATGTAGCCATCGCTTATCTCGATGAGCACATCGACGCGGAAGAAACGAAGCAGGTCATCGAAAGCTATGGCCGTAGCTGTTTGCTACTTCCTGGCGACTTACGGGATGAGCTGTGGTGTCGTGAGGTCATACAGAGAACGGTTGCCTGTTATGGGAAGCTGGATGTGCTGGTGATCAATCAGGGAGTTCAGTTTCCGCAAGCAAGCATTCGCCAAATAAGCCGACAGCAGCTGGAGGACACCTTCCGTACCAACATCTATCCAAATTTCTTTTTAACGCAGGAGGCTCTCCCTCACTTGCAGCCCGGCAGCACAATTATTAGTACGACCTCGGTAACGGCATACGCTGGGCATTCTCTTCTCGTCGATTATTCCGCAACCAAAGGAGCGATTGTTTCATTCACACGCTCCTTGTCTCTGCAGCTTGTAAGCAGTGGCATCAGAGTCAATGCGGTGGCACCTGGACCGATTTGGACACCCTTGCAGGTTTCAAGTTATTCAGCAGAATATATTACTACGCTGGGTTCGGATACGCCTATGCGCCGTGCTGGTCAACCGTTCGAATTGGCTCCAACCTACGTCTATTTAGCTTCTGATGATTCCAGTTATGTGACTGGCCAGGTGCTTCATGTAAACGGTGGAACGATGACGGAGACGTAGGCTCCTTGGACTACTGGTCATGATGAGTGCCGCCTTTGACGTGACTTGCGGGATGAAGCAGTAATTGCAAAAACCTTCCCGATTCATGAATGAGCCAGTATGGCTGTCTAGTGCCGTATATGTATAAATCTGTGGCCGCCCTGAGCATACGGTTTACACGCTCATGATCATCCATCAAGCGAGCACATTCCCCCATTGCCATCCATGGATATAAGTCACCGGTTTGGAAGGTGTAAAAATAAGGAAAAGCGGTTGTTATTCGTTGATAGAGCATGTGTGCAATCGCTGGATCTGCGACTTCGTATATAATCGGAAACGCTTGTGACGTTACATCAGGGTACCATTTTCGCCAGCCAGGATGTGTATTGCCAAACATCGCATACGACCTGCGATACCTGCTATACATCTTTAAAATCCCCATTTTGCAGGCATTGGCACGAATCTGGGCCTCGTTAGCATTTCGATTATCTCCGAGACAGGAGAATAAAAAAGCAGCATCCTCCAAACCGCGCATGACTTCACAATTGTCCATTAAATACTTGACTCGATAGGAGTGCTTTGCCCAAGTCAATCCGTCCTTTTGTTGGAGGCTGGCGATTCCTTGCAGAAGTATGACTAATTCTGAATGCTTGGTTACCAACCAGCTCGTCTTTCCAGTAGCTTTTATCCATTCCGCGAAAAGGCTGAACAACGTTGCGTGGTAGCTGTCTTCACTATCTGCTGTCCCTGTATCGATTTCGGTTTGTCCTTCCAAGCGGTAGTCGTTGACGAAGCCATCGTGATTCAGATGCTGAAAGTACCATTCGATGTGGCTTTGTATCGGCTCCCATTCGTTCAATGGAATCAGAGCAAGCAAAGCCAGATTGGTAAAGTACGGATTAATCTGTTCACGCATAGGTGCCAGTCGAAATGTACCATTCGTAAGCCAGCAAGACAAGAGAAATGCTTTTTCATGCTCAATCAGTGCGTTTTTCTCGCACGTCATTCTATCATCACAACCTTTCTCACATTAAGGTTGTTACCCACTTGACCCCGTATTCCATCCACAGGAGAGCACGGGCATACGAACCATTGTCGATCGGAGACATATCAACAATCTCTTCATTCACCATACTATGCCACTTTTCATGACGGTACCAGTCGACTCCATCAGCAGGTGCATGATCGAAATTCTCCCAGACACTGAGCAAGGCAGGACTGTATAGCTTGGCCGTGCCCTCTCGCAGATTTTGTCCATCTATTCTCAACTGATAGTCAGGATTGCACGACAGCGTGTTCTTGCGCGGAGTAAAGAGATGTGGCCAATAATCTGCTCGCGAGCCCGTATGAGGAATCCGCGTGGCAAAAGCAACTATTTTCTCCAAGCGTAAAGGATCTGTAATTAGAAGCTTGTAAAGTGTTTTTCCTAGCATGATCCGTTCAGTGACTTCTGGAAAATGCTCTACATTTAGCCCAGTCAAGCTGATTTGTTTGTCAGTCGGGTGTGCTTTATAAGGAAAAAGCACTTGGCTCAGAGAGAGAACTGATTGCGCGAAAAAAGCAAAGGTAGAGAAGATGCGATTCAGCGTAAAAGGCTTTTGGACAACCCGCTGCTCAATATATTGCTGCTCGTTGACGATGAGGGCGCGCGTCAGTCTGGAGCTGTCTTGATTTGTTAAAAATTCCTTCCAGTAGCTGTGCATAAAAATCGAGACACCTAATGGACCAAGCAAGGATGTCAGATCGGTACCTGTTCGTTTCATTTCCTTGTAAAGCAGCAGCTGTGGGTACGCATCTTGAAAGATAAGCCAATTACTTCTTTCCAGAAACCAAAAAAATGGCTGGATCGCATGCTCGTCCATCAGCAACGGGAGCCATTCCCCTTTTAAGTCAGTCATGTTCCAGCCACCATTTCGTGAGACGAAATGTGCGAGCAAAGCCCAATGAATTTCTGTGTGCTCCTGATAAAATTCCAGATATGCCCGCGTACGCGTCACGTTATTGCGGTTGGCGAGGGCTGTCTGATGACGAATATGGGCGATTAAGTCTAGTTTGTGGAGGGTCATCGGCTCAATAGTCATTGCTGTCGCTCCTTGCTTTTTCGATACAACAGGTTCCCGATTTCCGAAAAAAAAGCAGGTCCGTAGGATGACCCGCTCTTGTTTCATCCAATCATTTCCAAAACAAGAAGACGGACCATCAGTTTTTCTTTGGCCTCTTCCCAAGTGTTTGCAAAAATGACTACTTGCTCGGATTGAAACTCTGTTTCTGCGATGAAAATACCATCTTGTTCGTATATGTTCATAGAAAATCGTCCTTTCTGATGCCTTTCAAGCATTGTATGCTATCATGATCAAGATGATGCATACCATTTGCTGAAATGATGAGCAGAAAGGGTGGAATTACGTGGAAATTACGGTAACACAGGAAGCGCTGCGGCAATTAACCACTATGAATCACGCAAAAGATAAGGATACATTTATACGAATTAATGGTGAATTGGTTGGCGGATGTGGCATGACGGTGGATTATGCCTTGTGGTGGGATGAGAGGGGAGTTAATGATCTGGAGGTCGTTGTTGAGAATCTTACGTTTTTGATCGATAAAGCGACGATCGCGTATATCGGCGCAGAGAAGCTGACCGTCGATTTCCGGCCACAACAGGGATTCCGCCTCGTATCCCCACATCAGATTGTAGCGTATGGACTGGCTTTAAAAGAGCGTTGGGGGTAATAATAATGCCAGAAAAAAGACCGGGCTTAAATTATGGCTCGGTCATCTTTCTTCTCAACCGTCTCAACTAAAACGAGGGTTCTAGCATCCCTATCGGAAAACCAGTCTGTTCATCCGAATCGGGAAAACGGCCCCAGGCAAAAACGCCATTGAAGTAATCAATTGTAAATGGCTGATCATATTCAGGGACACTGTACTTTCCACCGATTCGGAACTCATCTGTTCCCAGATAATACGATTTAGCCATAAAGTATTTTTGCTGAATAATGCCAAACTGAGAATTGTCGCCAAGCTTCTTTTTTGCTTCTGCTTCCAGGCGCAAACGCTCCATTTCTTCTTGGAGCTCAGCTAGCGTCATTTGACTGTACAAGCGCACGGGATTGCCTCCTTTCCATACAGCTTCATTGTAGCAAAAGACAAGGGAAAACGCGATGGATATAGAATCACTAGAAAGTAAGGAAAGGGGAGAAGAACAGATGAGTCGTTTTGACTTGACCGGAAAAAAAGCCATTGTGACAGGAGCAGGAAGAGGAATAGGAAAAGCTGTTGCACTCGGCCTCGCCGAAGCTGGTGCTGAAATAGCAGTTGTTGCCCGTACAGAAGGTGACTTGCAGGAGGTCGTACAAGAAATTAGAGCAAAAGGCGGCATTGCGCACCCAATCCAGGCAGATCTGACTGCTTCAGGAGCTGCTGACCAAGTGGTTGCACAAACGCTTGAGGCTTTGGGCGGGCTACATATTCTTATCAACAATGCAGGGATGAACATACGCAAAAAAGCGCATGAAGTGAGCGAAGAAGAGTGGGATCGTGTTGTAGATCTAAACATGAAGGCAACGTTCTTTTTGAGCCAAGCTGCTGGTAAAATCATGTGTGAGCAGCGCTATGGACGAATTGTCAACATGGCATCAGTAGCTGGTCTGGTTGCTCTGCGCACAGGTGTGGCTTACGCATCCAGCAAGGCGGGTGTGATTCAAATGACGCGTGTACTCTCCTTGGAATGGAGCAAATTCGGGGTCAATGTGAATGCCATTGCACCGTGGTATTTTCGTACGCCATTGACCGAAGAGCTCCTGGCGAATGAGGAGTTTCTGCAAGAGGTGCTAAGCCGCACGCCTAGCGGGCGTATTGGTGATGTGGATGACCTGGTTGGACCAGCTGTTTTCCTGGCATCAGATGCAGCAGCGTACATAACGGGCCAAACGATAGCAGTCGACGGTGGCATGTCTGTTTACGGATTTTAACAGGCGAGAAATAAAAAAAGGGCATCCCCAGCTGGGGATGCCTAAATATTTGGGGGCGATTGAGAAAAATATCGATCGGCCGTTCGCATCGTTGTTTTGCTCTCACCCAAAACAATGACGCAAGCCAAAAATCTAGCAACACATACATCCATGGATGTATACGTTTAAGAAGTCATTCACGTTGAATATCGATCGTTTTCTCAATGCGTTGAAAAAGTGCTTACGCTATAAAAATAACAGTCAAAAGTAAATTACGGATAAAGTAAAAATAAAGTATTATTAAATTTTTGTTTTATCGTGCAAATGTGTGATTACCAATGACGACAGTTTTTTCCCTCGACCAGATCCAACGAGAAGTGGCTGTATTCGGATTGAAGAAGTACAAAGAACCATTCGTTGGGTCCTTTCCGTTTACCGCTTCCTGAACTGCTTTGCGTGTACTTGCGTTAGATGTGCGCGAGAGATGGCCGTCATTGAGAGGCGAAAATGCGTTGGGAGCGTAAATAACCTCTCGTACCGTATTTGGGAATTCAGAAGAAGCTACCCGATTCAACACTACAGCAGCAATGGCTACTTGTCCTTCATACGGTTCTCCCCGGCCTTCCGCATAAACGAGCCGGGCGAGCAGTTCCATATCCCTGTCCGACACTTTCACTTTTCCATTGCGAATGACTTTTGGTAGATCATCTCGACTTGTCGTAATGGAATCGCGTTTTCCAGCAGTGACGGGAGTAGTTGGTTTTGCTTGCTTCTTTGCTAGTTGTTCCTTGGGCATTGAGGGGCCGACTGGAGCAGGTAAAGCTTGATTGAAGTGAGGGGCTGAAGCGCTTGTTGGAGTTACTAAGAGGCATAATAGCAGCAAACCAAAACTGTTAATAAAGAAGAAAAAGCGCAATCGCGCTTCACGTGTGATCACGTTGGGAACCACTCCTTTTCGCTTTTTGCTTTTTGATTGCGGAAGCGAATCGGGTCATCGACAAGTCTATCGAGATAATCAGAATGGTTCAAGAGGGAATTGGTTCCAAGGAACTATTTACAACGAATGTGAATTTATTAAGTGAGGATAAAAAAGAAGCCAAATCAAACACTTTCTTCGTGTTTGATCTGGCTTTTCGTATGCACCTGCGAGAAATCAGCAGTTACGTCCCTGCCGCTTTATTTCTCCGTGATCGTTACGGTATTGATTTTAATGGTTTGCTCTGGAGCGCTGGTTTCACCTGCTTGTGGGTTGAATTTTACTTTTGCTCCGGCGATTTTTTGTACGACATCCATACCGCCTACTACTTTTCCGAAGATCGTGTAATTTGGAGCGTTTTCCAGCCTTTCGACATCTTTACCTGATCCGATGAAAAATTGGCTGCCGTTTGTGTTTTTTCCTGCGTTAGCCATTGCCACGACACCAGTCTCATACTTGTGACCGTTTTTCAGTTCATCTTCAAAGGTATACCCAGGACCGCCGATACCAGAGCCGAGTGGATCTCCTGTTTGAATCATGAAATCCTTGATCACGCGGTGGAACGTAATACCATCATAGAACTTGTCCTTCGCAAGGAAAACAAAATTGTTTACGGCGATAGGAGCGTCTTTTGCAAACAGATCAACCGTAATATCTCCCATAGTTGTAGAGATTTTTGCCTGATACGTCTTTGCTTTGTCGATCTGCATGGTTGGAGCTTTGTCATATTTCTTCGCGCCAGTTGGACCAGGCGGCTGCGCTGGTGTAGTATCTGCTGGCTTTTGTGGTTGAGTCGGTTGTGCTTCAGGAGACTCAGGTGATGTAGGTGTGGTGGAGTTGCTGCACCCCACAAGTAGGCTTATTGATAGTAAAATCGAACTTACAGCTAGTAGCGTACGTTTCATTTTAATCATCCCTTCATATGCTCGTTTTACGCCCCACATCACATTATAATAAAATGATGCGTGTGGTCAAACTTTGGCAAGCAAGTGTAAAAGTTGTAGAACCGAACAAATCCTGAAAACAAAGAAGCTGCTTGTGTATCAAAATAGGTATAAATGACTAGTGTAAAAGCGTTTTCGCTCATTCAATCGCATGGCTGCTTTTCCCATACTCATGATATGATGGAAGCAGGTGTGCATGGCGATTGTTCGAGCCAATGAACGGATTCACTCTTTTTTGAAATGGAAAAAATTGTGTGATTCTGCTACATGCATGATCGTGAGGGGGACTATACATGAAAGAGCGATTTGAAACCAAAACGGTACATATTGGACATGATCCATTGCGCCAAGTTAAAGCCAAGTCAACCCCCATCTACCAAACCTCTGTATTTGCCTTTGAAGGTCTGGAGGAAGTAGAGCAATTTTACACGGGTGAAGGCGAATATCTGTATACGCGGAACGGAAACCCCAATCAAGCAGAGCTTTCTGATGCAATCGCCGCTCTCGAGCAGGCAGAGGCAGGGGTCAGTGCTTCCTCAGGAATGGGGGCAATCATGGCAGGGCTTCTGTCCGTTTTGGGACCAGGTGATCACGTACTCGCATCCCATGAGATTTACGGCGGGACCTATGCGCTTTTGTCCAAGGAGCTTTCCCGATTTGGAATCGAGCTTACGTGCATCAACTTAAATGAAGTGTCTTCACTTGCAGGTCATGTACGTCCTCAAACCAAGCTCTTTTTTCTGGAAACAATCACGAACCCTTTGCTAACAGTGGTTGACATGCCGTTCTGGATCGAGCAGGCAAAGCAGCATGGATTGACTGTGATGGTAGACAATACGTTTGCCACTCCCTATTTGGTACAGCCATTTACTTTAGGAGCTCATCTGGTCGTTCACAGTGCTACAAAGTACATTGGAGGGCATAGTGATGTCACATCAGGGGTATTGGTCGGGGAACGAGATCGGATTGCACGGGCGCGGGAAATCGTCGTAAACTATGGCACCTCGCTCAGTCCCTTTGAAGCCTGGTTGACGGCGCGTGGACTGAAGACAATAGCGGTACGAATGGAACGTCAATGTGACAATGCGAGCGAAGTCGCATCTTTTCTGCAAGAGCATCCTGCAATCAAGCGGGTCTATTACCCAAGCAAAGAATCAACTGCGTTTTTTCATCGACATAAACAAGGAGCGATGGTCTCTTTCACATTAGCTGACGAAAATAAGATTTACGATTTTTATCGCGCTCTAGACTGGATTAAATTTGCTCCGTCGCTTGCTGGAGTAGAGACGAGTGTATCTCACCCTGTGACGACCTCTCACCGCGCTTTTACAGAGGAGCAGCGTCAGAGTACGGGAATTACGATGGGCCTAGTTCGCTTGTCTGTTGGGATCGAAGCTGCTGATGACATCATTCGGGAGCTGAGCTACGCCTTACAAAAATAATGAAGGAACCCTTTATCGAGGCTTGATCATGGAGGAGCGACCGCGTTTAGCGGAAAGTTTTACCGTAGTATTGCCGGGAGCAGATGCTGAGGTACCTTGTCATGCGCTCAGGAATTCATAAGCGTCGTACGCTTATAAATTCTTATACGTTCAAAAAAAATTTATCCTAAATTCTGTTACTTTCTTCCGAGTCCAAACGTAATACGAAGTTAGAGTAGAAATACTATGTCTGAACGATTTGCACGACTTTTCATGATGAGTTGTGCTTCTTTAAGACTGGAAGAAACCGAGGAAACCGTACATGGGGATGGCAATGAACCGCTCCGCGCAACCATCGGTCCAATCGAATGAGGGTTATTACGAATCTCGTCCGTTTACTGAACTGTATGACGAATATTTTGATCGGGTTAACCGTTATTTGCGTTGCCGCGTTCAAAATTCATGGGACGCAGACGATTTGACGACGGTGGTTTTTTTAAAAGCGCTGGAAAAATTTGAACAATATAGCAGAACTAGTCCGTTTGCTTCTTGGATTTTCCGTATTGCACATAATGCCTATGTGGATTTTATGCGGAAAAACAGGGAGATCCCAGTAGATCAGGAGGAATTTCTGGGGGCAGAACCGGATGATACCTGGCAGCCGGAGCGGCAGGCATTGACGAATGAAGAAATTCGTTTGCTTCGTGACCGGCTCGACTTGCTGTCGCAGGATCAAAAAGACGTGTTAATGCTCCGCTATTTTGCCGATCTCAAAATCAGTCAGGTGGCAGAAGTCCTGGACAAAACAGAGTCAAGTATAAAAATGATCTCATACCGCGGCTTGCAAAAACTGCAGAAAATGTACGAAAGGGGGGACTCCGAATGAGAGAGGAGAATCAAAACCCCCGGGGTTATGACGAGGATCAGACTGTTCCCATGCTCCTAACCCATTTAAAACAGTTGCGGCGTTCCGTTCCTGTCAACTATCAACTGAAATCAGAATTGAAAAAGCAATTGATGCAACGGATGAGAGAGCTAGAGGCACAAAAGAAAAAAATACCTGATGTATCCTCGTCAAAACGAAGAAGAAAGCTCATTCAAGCAGGGGTAGTTTCTTTAGTGGTGGCTCTTGCCTTTGGCAGCTTTGGGTGGTGGACGAAGGATGCGATTTCTGTGCGGGAGCCAAAGCTCCTTTCCCTCCCGGTTCAATCCAGCGCAGAGCAAGTGGATATGGACCCTGCTGGTACACAAATTGCGTACATTTCCCAATCGTCAGTATTGCACACACTTCCTTTAAACAGCGATCAAAAACCACTTTCAGTCAAATTGCCGCCAACAGAGGGTAAATACTTATCTGTCTCTTGGGGGAATCATGGAACACAAATCGCGGTTGTCGAACAGCAGAAGCAGTTGTCCAGGCTTTGGATCGTTGATCTGCCAACTACCTACAGTATGGGTAGCAGTCGCCTGTTAAAAGAAGAAGAGGGCGTTTTGTACCAGGCTCCAAGCTGGTCGCAAAATGATGATTCGATCGCCTATTCCCGTACGAAAAATGGCGTACAAGAGATTTGGGTGAGCAGCACGATTTCGTTCCAGGAGTGGAAAATCGCGGAAGGCTCACAGCCTGAATGGTCACCGGACGGTCGTTTTCTGGCGTTTGTGGATGAAGGGGAAATCCGAATCATGGAAATGAGGACGGGTAAAATAACGATTCTGGGTAAAGGGGAATGGCCTTCCTGGAGCGGGGATGCACGGTTGACTTACACAAACAGCGAAGGAAAGCTAGTCGAAAGCATGGTGGATGTACAACCTGTCGCAACAAGTGAAGTCGCCTTGTTTAATAGATCTTCCGATAGGCTGATTCGGGCTAACTGGTCAGCAAAAGGCAAGCAATTGCTGCTCATATCGCATGAAGAGCAACCAAAAGCGCTGGTCATCTCACTGGCGTCACGATAACGAGCGGAGGAACAAACATGAGATGGAGATGGATGTTGGTCCTCCTGATGGTTTGGCTGAGTGTTTCTGTCCAGCCGGCAAAAGCGGAGGGCAACATAGAAGTAGAAGTAAACGTACCATTGAGCGGAATCATTAAGTATGACTCATGGATGCGACTGGAAGTTAACGTGACGAGCAAAGAAGAGGCGTTTCACGGATTTGTTGAGCTGTCAAAAGGGAGGGTCAAGAAAAATTCTTACCAGCCAGCCTTGCGTCAGCCTGTCATGATTGAAAAAGGACAGAGTAAGAAAATATATTTTGACATGCCTGTTCAAGTCATGCTCGATGAGTGGAATATTTTGCTGACAAAAAATGGGCAGGTCGTCCAAAGTGAGAAGCTGCGACTGCCTTACCCAAAAGACGGACGAACCGTTGGGGTGGTGCATGAAGGCGGCAATGCGTTTCATTTTCTAGCCATTAACCAATCCCAATTCAATATGTCCAGACCGATGACTGTACAAAATTTGGCGCCAGAGATGCTGCCAGATCAAGCCTGGATTTATCGTAATCTGGATGTGTTGGCACTCGGAGGGAAGCAAGCTGCTCTCTTAAATGATCAACAGGTCGTGGCTATCAAAGAATGGGTGCAAATGGGCGGGATTGTCATTTTGTCAGCTGGACCCGGACAAGATGGTATCATTCAAAAATTTGCAGATGTCTTTTCGGTAGCCCCTGGAGTAGGAGGCACGATTGTGCTATCTGATGGCCTCAGCCCCTACACGGGTGACAAGCCCCCCCCTGCTGGCTCCATCCCGGTCTATAACAAGGATGTTCCCTTATTTTCATCGCAAAAGGTAGGAAAGGGCATGATGCTGTTTGTCAATTACGATGTGACAGCAGAGCCGATGGCTTCCTGGCAGCATAATTTGCAACTGTGGCAAAGTGTGTTGCAAAAGCATGGGGCGCAAGAATTATTGGAACAAAATACTTACATGGATCAAATGACTCGTCCTTTTCTCGAATTAAGCCGTATGATCCCAGATGTGCAGACCCCTTCTCCGATATGGATGGTAGTTTTGTGGGGCGGTTATGTGTTTTTGATCGCACCACTGACTTATTTTGTGTTGAAACGAGTGGGACGTAGGGCATGGGCGTGGGGTGTAATTCCTGGCCTAGCCGTTCTTATTTCAGTTGGTATTTTTGCGATCGGAAAGCCACTTGTGGTGAAAACAAGTGCTAGTAACGCCATTTCCGAAATTAGCATTTTGGACGAACATACAGCACAGACCAGAACGGCAGCTACCTTTTTGACAGTGGATCAGGATCAGTTTGATGTAGAGGTAAAGGCACCTATCATCGCGCTTCCGCTAACACTCGGTCGCAATGATTATGAGCCTGAAGGACAAGCGGAAAAAGATCAATTTCTGGCCTATCGAAATCTTCCTTACCTCACACCCAAACAAGCGATCGGATATGGCATTGTGCGCGATTTCGGGGAATTTGAAAGCGATTTGAAGGTGAATCGGGATCGTTTGCAGGGACGTATTAAAAATAATACGAAATTCGCCTATGACAATACTTTTATTGAGATTGGATTACAGCGTATACCAATCGGTGCAATGAAAAAGGGAGAAGAGAAACAGATCGACAGTCTGCTCGAGCCACTTCTCATGCCTAGACAAGAGAAGCAAGTCGAGCCATTAACAATCGAGGAACAGCATAACAGGCTGAAAGACATCGTGATGGCCTATGGACAAGGGAATCAAGTGCGAATCGTCGCGACAAGTGATGAAGAGCTGTCTCTCTTAACGATGCGTGAACCACATCGTGCTCATTACTGGAACGTCGTCAATCAAGCCGTTTATTTAAAACCGAATGATCAGGGACTCGTTACGTACCCGTACGGTTTACTGGGTGTATACATCAATGAAACCGTAGGAGAGTATGACTCCAGTGGGCCAAACCTGTGGCAACTGGGCAAAGGAAGTATTACCTTTGAGCTAAAAGCAGGCAATGCGCAAATGGAAATGGAAAGGCTGATTGTTCCTCTGGATCACAGTCCATTCCGACCGTTCAAAATCGAGTATTTCCACCAAAAGAGTGGAAGATGGCTGCCAGTGGAAAGGGCATCCAGACTGGTGCTGGAGAAGGATTTGGAAGACGTGCTGACACCACAGCAATCCCTGCTGCTACGCTTTTCCAGCGATGGAACAACGCGCTTGTCATTGCCTACGCCGTTTTTCCAAGTAGAGGGGAGTGAGCGGAAATGGTGATTGAAACCGTTCATTTAAGCAAGCAATATGGAAATTTACAAGCTTTGAGCGATTTAAATCTCTCGATTGATGAGGGAAAGGTGTTTGGCTTCATTGGCCCCAACGGAGCGGGAAAATCCACGACGATGCTCATCTTGTCAACCTTGCTGGAGCAAACGGATGGTGATGCGTATGTGTGTGGCTACAACGTACGCAAAGACCCGGTGAGTGTCCGCCAGTCCCTCGGCTACATGCCGGATTTCTTCGGAGTGTATGATAACTTGACAGCCGTGGAATATTTGGAGTTTTATGCAGGGGCGTTCAAGATTCCTGCGCCAAAGCGAAGAGCGCTTGTAGCGGATTTGCTGGAGCTGGTCAATCTCTCTCATAAAGCGGATGCTTTTGTTGATTCACTCTCTCGCGGGATGCAGCAACGCTTAGGGCTTGCACGTTGCCTTGTTCATGATCCAGCTGTACTGATTCTGGATGAGCCTGCCTCGGGGTTAGATCCGCGAGCACGGATCGAGCTGCGGGAGATTATCAAACAGCTTCGCGAAATGGGCAAGACAATTTTGATCAGCTCGCACATCCTTCCAGAGCTGGCAGAGTTGTGTGACGATATTGGTGTGATTGAGCAAGGGAGACTGATCGCTTGTGGATCTGTTCACGAAGTAAGCAATCGTGACAGGGAAATGAGCATTATGCAATTACGCGCACTGCACAATCAAAATACGGCAGCCCTGATCCTTAGCAACCATTCGTCTGTATCCAATCTGGAGGAGTACATGGGCGGATTACGGTTTTACTTCACTGGGTCGGAGCAGCAAAAAGCAGATTTACTGCAGGAATTGATCAAAGCCCAGGTAGTGGTCGTTTATTTTGGCGATTCCAAGGCGAATTTAGAGGATGTTTTCCTGTCTATTACGGAAGGGGTAGGTGGCTGATGAATAGCTTCTTTTTTAACCCCATTCTGGTAAAAGAGATGAGGGAGCGATTTCGCTCCAAGAAAACGGTTTGCATTCTGGCTATTTATTTGCTGATAATGGGAGGAATTCCAATCGGGTTCTTGCTCATGGACCCGATGAAGGCAGCTGCACTAGGGGAGAATCGCAATCTGTTTCTCCTGTCCGCAGGCATTCACTATGCGATGGTTTGCTTCGTCGCTCCTGCACTGACGGCTGGTGCAATCAGTGGGGAAAGGGAGCGGCAAACGCTCCAAATTTTATTGACGACTCAGCTTTCCACGCGCACGATCATTTTAAGCAAGCTGATTACTTCACTGGCCTTCTCCTGCTTGCTTCTGGTCGCCACCATGCCTTTGTATAGTATCGTAATGCTCTACGGCAGCGTGTCACCTGAGCAAATGGCTAAGCTCATTCTCTTTTTGGCCATCAATGTTTTATTTTTAGGTTCACTTGGTCTGTTTTGTTCGACTTGGATCAAACGAACCTCTGTTAGCACAATCACGTCCTATGGAATTGCCTTTTTCTTTGTCGTTGGAACGGGACTGCTCTTTTTCTTTATCGGCGAATCGTTGCAGCAGGCGTATCCAGAGCTGTTCCCTGATGATGGTGTATGGAAATTATCCCAGCTTCAAATGCTGGCGGGAATTAATCCGGTGTTCGTTTTGTTCGGAATTCTGGGTGAATCCATTGCTCACTCTGATCAAATTACGTTTTCACCATGGCTGTTCTTTTCGTGCTTTTACTTGTCGCTGACTGTGATTTTCGTTTTTTGGAGTGCTTATTTGTTAAAACCGATCCGGCGGACATGGTGGAGTTGGAAGAAACGACCTGTTCGTGTAAAATGAGAAACGTGTAGGAGAAGGGGGGGGTTGGCGTGAGTGAACAAGAAGTACAAATTATTGATTTTGAAGAAATGCTGCGATTTATTGAAAGCCGCTTGGCATCTGCCGGAATGCTTGTGAAACGGGAAGCAATTATCACGATTCTTCAAGCAGAAGAAGCGTTTTTGATGGAAAAAGGCGTTCTGCAAGAGTACAGCGAGTAAACAGCAAACAACCTGCCAGTGGTAGGTTGTTTTTTTTGGTGCGCCACGCATGGCGACTAACTAGGTGGTGAAAGTCCACTGTGGGGGTTTGTAGTTACCAACCACTAGCCAA
>NZ_CANMZW010000041.1 GCF_947502445.1 uncultured Brevibacillus sp. | reverse complement strand
CTGTTCAATACAGAGATCATCTACTTGGAGCTGGTTAGACTTTTTTAAAAGTGTCCTTTACAAAGGGTACATTTTAATCTGGCTCCTCCTTTTTCATGCTTTTTAGCGAACGGCTTGTGGATGGTCTTCCGTAACATAGTCAGCTGCTTTGGCATTTGCCTCCACCTGTGCAGGGCTTTTGCTGCCAGGGATCACAGTTGTCACAGCAGGATGCTTCAAGCACCATGCCAATGCCCATTGGGCCATATCCATGCCAGCAGGAACTTCCTGTTGCTTGATTTCTTCCACTTGGGAAAGCAAATGGCGAACATGCTCCTGGTCGTGGCGATGACGAACGTCATTGCCAGCAAAAACGGTTCCTGGCTTATACTTTCCGCTCAAGTAGCCACTAGCCAGCGGTACACGAGCCAATACACCCAAATCCTGTTCTTCGCAGGAAGCAAATACATCTTGTTCTGGCTTTCTGTCCAAACGATTGTAAACGATCTGTATCGTCCGGGCATTGATTTTGGATGCCGAAGCCGTCTGATGCAGATTGTCATTTTTAGCGATAGACAGACCGAGATGTCTGATTTTCCCTGCACGGATCTGCTTGTCTAGCATCGTCCACAGCTCGTCATTGTCAAACGCCTCGTCTGGCCCAGAATGGAATTGATAAAGATCAATATAGTCCGTTTGCAGCGCTTTGAGCGATTGATCTAATTGCTGGAGAACGGACTGTGCCGAGTAGTCATTTGTCCTTGTAAACCGCTCATGAAAATGATGGCCAAATTTAGTCGCCACAATCCAATCCTCACGTCGATCCTTTTTCAAATACTCACCAATCAGCTTTTCTGACAAATGGTCGCCATAGCATTCGGCGGTATCAAGGAGGTTGATTCCCAGTTCTTTTGCTTTATCCAGGATTTGATCGACATCGGCTTGGGAGAAATCCATCCCCCATTCCCCGCCAAATTGCCAAGTTCCTACCCCAATAACCGATACGTTCAGATCGGTTTTGCCTAGTCTCCGGTATTTCATTCCCATTCCTCCCAGGTTTGAAAATGTAGAGCGCCCTGAGCGAACTGTCGCTCAGGGTGAATCCATACCAAAATTAAATGGTTTTCTCAACCGATAATGTGCTGATGAAAGCTTGGGTATTGCTTTTACGCTCCTTGCGCATTTTTTTGCGCTCGTCTGCCGAAGCCATGAGGTTTTTCTCTTCTTCTGTTTCAGGAACGACTGCTGGCACTTCAGTCGGATTCCCCTCTTCATCAAGTGCTACGAATGTGAGGAACGAGGTCGCCGTGAGTACACGCTCGCCTGACTGCAAATTCTCGGAGATTACCTTCACAAATATCTCCATAGAGGTTCTGCCGGTCGAGGAGACAAATGCTTCCAGACAAATGGAGTGACCCATTTTTACTGGAGCAAGAAAATCTATGGAATCTATGGAAGCCGTTACGACAGGGCGTCTGGAGTGACGCATTGCAGCAATTGCAGCGACTTCATCTACATATGCCATCATCGTTCCACCAAAAATCGTCCCATGATAATTCGTGTCTGATGGTTGTACCAAGGATGCTTGGATTGTACGAGATTCTTGAGTTGTCTTGACGTTCATTTATGTTACTCCTTTGCAAATCTACTTCAAGCCAAACCCATCATAACACATGACTAGGACGGTTCCAATCATACTTGCACACTTAGCTGGTTGTAGCGATTTGCCAGAATTTTTTCAACTTCCTCCGCCTCTTCTTGTAACAAATAGCGAAGCAATGGCAGATTCCATTCGTATGCTGGACGGTAGCCGTCTAGAGCAAACATCTCGTCGCTTACATGAACCGCAAGTCGTCTACGCTCCTGGCTCGCACAATAAAATTGCTCCAAATAATCCGTCCCCCACCGAGAAAAGGAGGAGGTCTCCTCGGTGACAGCAGTCAATAAAATGTTCTCTCCTGTATCAATCAGATCGATGGGGTACAGCTGGCAGCTAAACGGCTTTAGTGTATGTACATCATGACCTTGTTCTTCCGCATACGCATGGATCGCGCACCCGTAGCGTCCGTTGTTTTCTTGATAAAACAGGCAGTTGCCGTGCCGCATTCGTATTGTGCCAACAAGCTGCCGCTCATCCCATACACCTTCTTTCTGCAAGCTTTTTTTCACTTGCTCATCCGTAAGTCGCCTCGAAATCTCGGGAATCTCCTTTTCGATGATCGGGATCTGCCACTTCTCTACCGAGTAGGGTTGTCCACCTTCGCAGCAGGTTTCCCGGTGGACACTCCGACAATTCCAACAATCCAGATGAAACAAAGATAACAGGGCTGTGATGTCGATCAAGTACTGTCCTTTTAGGACCATCTTGTCTTTGTTTTTCTTGATATATTTTTCGCAATGGTACGCTTCCCTCTCTGTCATCGGATCAGGAGTACCGACATACCGAAAAGCATGCTTCGTTCTCATTTTTCCAAAACAATCTCCGCTTCAGTGCCAAAAATTTGGAGACGTCCCTCAGCATAAGTAGCCAGGTCTACTTCTTCTCCCGGAATTTCCATCAAGATTTCGACTGGCTCATTTTCTTCATCGGTAAAAAGCAGCAACAGGTCTTTTTCCTCGAATTCATTTGTCGTCAGCTTCACCCCTACCAGCTGAGCCTTAAATACACTTACCTCTTCGTCATCCTCACTATCGGTATCCCATTGCGTGAACGTAATCGATGCCAGTTGTTTTTCAAATTCATTTGTTAAAATGCCCAGTAGCTTTTCGTGTTGTTGAATCTCCATTTCAGTACCCCTCCGAAAATTTGTTCTTAGTGCCCATCATATCAAACAATAGGCGTTAAGCAAAAGAAATACCGCCTCAAAATGAAGCGGCTACTTTCAGTTGCTTAGCTTACTTTGCTGATCGTCTGAGCGAGAGCAAAATCTTTCCCAGTCAAGCCTTTTGCTTCCCGCGTAGCCAGTGTAAAGGTAACGATCCCACCATTGAGATGTATCTCTACATGCTGGCTGTCTGGCTCAAGCAGCTCTGCTACCCGATTGACAAAGCTGATTGCAGCAGCAAAGTCTCGACAGTGGTAGGTACGGGATAAAGCCATCCTGTCCTCAACCAGCTTCCATCCTGGCACCTTGCTTAAATACAGTTTGACCTGCTCCAAAGACAATCTGCTCATATAAGGCGCCCCCTTTTGTCCGATAATTGCTGTTACACCATCATATTCACCAGACGCAAAGGTTAGTCACGCTTATCCGCTTAATCTTACGGCTTTATTGCATAGAAAATCATGCGTGGTGACTCGTTTGCCACATATTCTTCAAATTGATAATTCCCAAATACTTGAATTTGCCCAAAACCTGCTTGCTCAAGCATCGCAATCATTTGTTCTACCTCAAATAGTCGAACTTGTTCGTGATATTCACGCGGCTCACTGTTTGCTCCTTCATGAATCTCAATACGCTTTTTTACGAAACCTTTTTCAATCCAACGTTTTTCTTTAATCAGCATCTCGCCGACTTCCTTGGTCGATTCGGCAACCAAATTCGCAGTTACATAAGCTGGATTCAAATAATCGATAATCACTTCGCCTTGCGTTTTCAACGCCTGAGACATATTACGGATGACTGTAGCATTTTCCTCATCGGACGAGAAATAACCAAAGCTGGTGAATAAATTGACGACGATATCAAATTCGCCTTTATAAGGAATATTGCGCATGTCACAGCGGGCAAAGCTTAGCTGTGGAAATGTGTTCTGTTCCTCAGCCAGTTGCAAAAGGACAGGGGACAAATCCACCCCAACCACATCGTACCCCCGGCGAGCCAGCGCACGCGAATGACGCCCGCTCCCACAGCAAAGATCGAGTACCCGTCCTGTGCTTTTGATCGGCAATCGTTCCAGCAAATTGGCGATCTCTCCATCAGCAGCCGAGTCATCCCGGTGCCGGTACACAAGCACGTAATCTTCGCGAAAGCTGCGTTCAAACCATTCTTCTGCCATGTCTGAGCTCCTTTATCGTTCCAAGATATTCTTATTATACCACAGTGGGGTTTATCCGCAGGCGTTTTCATATAGCCAAAGTGCAGAAAGGACCAAGCACGAAAGCAACCCTCTGACCTAGGCAAGCTTTTACGAAAAGACAGGAGCATGTCCCCCTATGAAAACTTCGAAAGCAGAACAAGCAAAACTGACCATAATCAAGCTGACAGAGGTTGCGAGACACTATTTTTCCACATACGGCTATGCTGATGCCTCTATGGAGGAGATGGTGAAGACAGCTGGACTTACCCGCGGCGCACTTTACCATCATTATGGCAATAAAGAAGGCTTGTTTATGGCTGTGCTTGCCTCTGTTCAGGGCAAAAAGCAAAGATCCTTGGGAGCAGCTTCAAGATATGGAGCAACGAGGGTATCTCAAGCCGGTTTCCATCAACGCTTTGACCCACCTGCTGTCCGGTGCGATGAACGTAGGTGTGCTCTGGGTAGCGCAAATGCCAGATCAGGAGCAGGCTCTTGCCGACATCCAAGCAGCACTCTCTCTTTTATTAGATGGCTATCGGGCGCAATAGAAACATAAACGACAAAACACCCCCTGCTTCGTACAGATACGTAGCCAGGGGGTGTACCATTTTTTTGTTTTACAGCCTTGTAGCTCGTCCAATGCGAATTTTTTCTCCTACGCGAGCAATAATATTCTCTACGGATGCGGGGTTATCCACGACATCGTACTCATTAATATTCACTCGCAAAATAGGACAAGCATGGAATGACCGAATCCAATCTTCATAACGCCCATACAAATCTTTCCAGTAATCAATAGGGGTTTGTTGCTCCATCGGACGTCCACGCTCTTTTACGCGGTCAATAATATCGTCAAAGCTACCTTCCAAGTAAATCAAAATATCAGGATGCGGGAAGTATGGTGTCAGCACCATCGCTTCAAATAATTCTGTATAAGTGCGATAATCTTCTTCTGTCATATTTCCTTGTTCATACAGCATACGAGCAAAAATGCCGGTATCCTCGTAAATAGAGCGGTCCTGAACAAACCCTCCGCCATACTCAAACATTCTTTTCTGTTCCTTGAAGCGTTCAGCCAAAAAGAAAATTTGCAAATGAAAGCCCCAACGCGACAAATCGTTATAATACCGACCCAAATAAGGATTATTATCCACTTTTTCTACGGAGACACGAAAACCCAGCTGCTCCGCCATAGCATGTGTAAAGGTGGACTTCCCCACCCCAACTGTTCCTCCAATGGTAATGACCGCATTGCTCGGTATTCCGTATTTATCACGGATTTGGCTGCTTTGAAACCTAGACATGTACGCAACTCCTTATTCACAATACTTGCAAACGAACAAAAACAGATCGTTTACGCCATCAACGCGCGAATCTGCGGCTCTATGCGATCCAGCACATAACGCAAATCCTCTGGCCGATGTACAAAATCCAGATCATCGCAATCAAATTTGATCACAGGCACTTCCGGATGATGCTTTTCAAATGCTTCCATGAATTCGTCGTAATCGGCAATTAGATTCTCCATATAAGAAACATCCATGGTCCGTTCCATTTCCCGATCCCGCATGCCAATCCGCTTCATGACTGTATCGAGGGAAGCCGTCAAATAAATCACCAAATGCGCCTGTGGTAGATCCTCTGTCAAGATATCATAGATCTTCAAGTACTTGGGCAAGTTTTCTCCCGTCAAAGTCCTTTTGGAAAAAATAGTATTTTTAAAAATATTGTAATCAGAAACAACAGATGTGCCTTGGTTTAAGTAGTTGGTGTGGATGTCTTGCAATTGCTTGTAACGATTGCACAGAAAAAACATCTCAAGCTGAAAGCTCCATTCCGCAATGTTTTCGTAAAACTTCCCTAAAAATGGATTTTCATAGACGATTTCTTCCAGCAGCTGCAAGTCAAATGCACGACTTAGTTCCCGTGACAAAGATGTTTTGCCGATGCCGATGGGTCCTTCTACAGTTATTAATATGGACTTCATGTATGCTTCGAATCCTTTCACGAAAATGAGAGCACTCCACATTTTAGCATGCGTGCGATCTTTTGTCGAAAGCATTCGATATTTAGTTAAAAAAGGAAAAAACTGCTCCACAAGCGAGAGCAGCTCTTTGTAATCAACTTTTTGTCACGTAAAATACTCCACACGCGCTCGCGGAAACAATCTGGCAATTTCCCGCTCCAGATGCCCTTGCAACGCTTTTGCTTGCACGTCCGGGTAGACGTATTTTCCTTTTCCGTACTTGCCCCATTTGTATTTGCGTTCATCCTCATTCATTTCCAGCTTCGTTTTTGGATACCGCTGCAGAATCAGACTTTTGGCGATTTTTGTGAATCTGTGCTGGATCAGTTCAAATGTCAAATCTTCTAATGCCTCTGGAACCAGCTGGGCACGAAGCCTTTCCAGCAAATCCGTATACCCTGCTTCCCAGCCCTCGAACCAGTACAATGGCGCAAGAATAAAGCCCAAAGGATATCCCGCTCTAGCTACCTTGCCTGCCGCCTCAAGCCGTTGACGAAAGCTGGAGGTTCCCGGTTCAAAATTTTTGATGACATAATCGGCGTTCATGCTGAAGCGAAAACGTGTATGCTTGTTATGCCTGGCATCCAGCAAGGAATCTACATGATGGAATTTCGTGACGAAGCGCAGACGACCATGCTCCTGCTGTCCCATAAATTCAATCGCTCGCTTCAGATTTCCGGTAATGTGCTCAATACTGACGGGGTCTGAGGTACATGCGGCCTCAAAACGGGTAATTTCCCCTGGACGCTCCAGAATGTATTTTTCCGCCTGCGCCAGGATTTCATCTGTATTGACGTAGACACGAATGTAAGGCTTGGAGCCGATATTCGTATTTAAATAACAATAATGGCAATGAGCTGCACAGCCAGTTGCGAGTGGTATGGCGTATTCTGCTGAAGGCTTCGAGGTCTCGAATTTTAGTGTTTTCCGTACGCCGATCACGAGTGTACGTTTGGCGTTGCGATATTTTTCTACATCCGTTTCTCCTGGTATCCCACGTACCTGATTGTGACTGGTTGTCATTTGTATCGGGATTCCCTCTTGTTGAAAACGACGGTACAGCTCTTGTCCAAGCGGATAATTCAGTGCGTTTGGTTCTACAAAGACATGGTCGGGAACGAAAAGCTTCGCATCTTTTTGTCCAGTCTCTTCCGGTGCCTTCAGAAGCGTCGTTGCCATAAACAAAATCACCCCTAAGCCCTAGTATGACCTGAACTGGTCTACAAGCGACAAGGGGATAGATGGCTGGAGGGTGTTACTACCCCAGGGAGCTTTTGAATTCATTCAACCATTTTCTTGCTTGCTCTTCCTGTTCCAATGGCACTTGCAGCATGTAGAGATACCCTGCTCGCTTCGTTTTTTTTGACATGATTCTGACCGAAATCCCTTTTGTTTCAAGATACCGGCGGCACTCCTGTGCCATTCTGGGAAGACCGTACGATTCATGTATCGTTGTCCATTTGATCCACATTCATCTGCCCCACCCTTTCCCTTCTTTCTTTACTGTAAGCAAGTGATGGGCGGAGGTTCGAAAAAAGTATTGCCTGACATTTTGTTAAAACCGTTTCATTGACTTGCGCGTCTAATCCTATAGGAGGGAGAAAATGTGAATCTGGAACAGCTTGTCCTACAAGCAAGGCGGGGAGATGATGAAGCTTTTTTTCAAGCTATTCATCTGCAAAAGGAAAAAATGTATAAGGTCGCTTTTGCCTTTCTACACAACGAAACCGATGCGCTGGAAGCCATTCAGGAAGCGACCTGCCGTTCCTATCTTAAGCTGTCGCGGCTAGAACAGACAGCCTATTTTAGTACGTGGCTAACTCGCATCCTCATCCACGTCTGCATCGATGAACAAAAGCGTAAAAAGCGGCTGCTCGTTGACCCGACAAAGCTGTCTAACGAGCAAACACGAGGCGTGGACACGCTCCCTCACGAGAGAAGCATCGAGCGGATCTATATAGAAGAAGCCCTCTCCCGTTTGACTCCGACGTATCGACATATCATCATTCTGAAGTACTTTGAGGATCGGACCATACGGGAAATTGCAGACGTGCTCGGTCACCCAGAAGGAACGATAAAAACCT
This sequence comes from uncultured Brevibacillus sp., assembly GCF_947502445.1. GTDB lineage: Bacteria > Bacillota > Bacilli > Brevibacillales > Brevibacillaceae > Brevibacillus. Next base: position 44,084 of record NZ_CANMZW010000041.1, on the reverse strand, counting down.
GGCTACATAAAGCTCTCGGCGCCCTGCGCAAAGACCTTGGGAAAGGATGGTGACAAGCATGCAGGATGATACAAACACTACGGAGCTGCAAACAGTGCCTCCGCAGATTGATCAGTACATTCGCAATGGAATCATGCAAGCCAAGCAGCAAAAACAAAAACGCCAACGCAGGTTTTGGATTCGCCTTAGCTCCACAGTAACTGCCTGCTCCCTTTTGTTAGCCTTATTTTTTTCGATCAAGCTATCGCCTGCGGTGGCTGCCTATGTCAGTCATATACCCGGATTGGAAAAGCTCGTAGAATTGATCAGCGATGACAAAGGCATGCGTCTGGCGGCAGAGCACAACATGGTGCAAACCGTGGGAGCAAGCACCTCACTTGATGGGGTGAGCTTTACTGTTGATCAGGTTTTGATGGATCAAAAGCGGATGCTCGTTTTTTATACCCTGCACGCTGAAAAGCAAGAGCATCAGGTTTCCCTGCACAAAATCGAGCTCGTCGATCCGCGTGGAAACGATTGGGAGTACGGCATCTCATGGTCGCGAGGCAATCTCAAGGAAGCGTCGACCAGCCGTGATCGATTCGATGTTCATATCAGTGAAAACAGCCCGATTCCAGACTCTCTGACAGCAAAGGTTACGGTCGCATTAGACAATGTCCCGCAAGAAACTCCCCTGTTTGTTACGTTTGCTATTGATAAAACCAAATATGTGTCGCTGGAAGAAAAGGTCTACCCTGTCATGAAGCAGGTAACGGTGGACGGGATGCGTTTCACGATTGAGCAGATTGCTGTCTTCCCAACGCAGACAGAAGTCAGTATTCGTTTTGATCCAGCCAATACCAAGCACGTCTTTGACTTTGATCAGCTCCGGCTCGTGGATGAAAAAGGTCAAACGTACGCTTTTTGGGGCAACGGTGTACCTTATCGTCCAAACGGTGAAAATGGCGTTGTCTTCAATTTGGAAAGCACGTATTTTGTCCAGCCCGAAAAGCTGTATCTGAAAGCGAGTGGCATCAAAGCAATTGATAAAGACAAGCTGGAGGTCGTCATCGACGCCAAGACCAACAAGCTCGTAAAAGTGCCCGACTCCAGTCTCCAAATAAAGGCTTTGCGCCAAAACGGCGATGCTCTGGGCATGGACTTCACACTGGATGTGCCAGAGCTAGACACAAACCGTTTTTATTCTCTTTTGAGTGAATTAACCGATGATGTCGGGAATGAATACGATTACGTCCAAGGCACCTCATCTTCTGGCGAAAAAGAAACCACTCACTCTTATGGCCACCTGTTTAAGCGCTTGACAGACAAGGGAGAGCCCAGCTTATATAAGTTCAAACTAAGTAGTTACCCAATTCGATTACACGGTGATTTTTCTGTTCAGGTTAAATAAATGCATATCTAGACAAACAAAAAACTCGAGCTCTTGTACCGTCAAGAGCATCGAGTTTTTACTTGTAACATGAACAATGTCTACTATTAGTCGACAACCGTCCAATGATTCGTTGGTCCGTGTCCTCCTCCAATTTGCGGGGCTGTCTTGATCGCTTCAAAGATGAAACGATTCGCCTTCTCTACAGCTTGCACAAGCGGAGTGTTCTTTGCCAATTCGGCGGTTAATACAGCCGAGAACGTGCAGCCTGTCCCATGTGTATGACGCGTTTGGATACGCTCGTGAGTCAGCTCATAGAAATTCGTTCCGTCAAACAAAATGTCAACGACCGTATCTCCCTCCAGATGACCACCCTTCATGAGAACATTGCGCGCACCAAATGCTTGAATCGCACGTGCGCCCTCCCGCATCTCATCCGGCGTCCGAATCAGCATCCCCGTCAAGCATTCAGCTTCCGGCAAATTCGGTGTGACAACCTCCGCCAGCGGCAGCAAATGAGTTTTCAAAGCAGCGATTGCATCATCTTGCAACAGCTTCGCTCCGCCTTTCGCGATCATGACCGGATCGACGACCAGCTTCTGCAAACCAAAAGCATGGATCTCTTCGGAAACGGCTTTGATGATCGCCGCATCGAAAAGCATTCCGGTTTTTGCAGCATCTGCCCCCAGGTCGCGCAGCACTTCACGCATTTGATGCGCCACGGCTTCCGTCGGCAATGGATATACGCCTGATACTCCCAGCGTATTTTGCGCAGTAATCGCTGTTATCGCGCTCATTCCGTATACACCTAGCTGATGAAAGGTCTTCAGGTCTGCCTGAATACCGGCTCCTCCACCACTATCTGAACCTGCTATCGTCAATGCTTTCGCAATCGTATGCATGGATGTCCCTCCCGTTTTCCACCTTTTCACATACGAGTATATCATCCGGTTGTCTCATTCGGTATACTTAGTAGTGATTGCCACAAGTAAAGAAGGGATTTTCTTATGTCTTATCGCATCTTTTACTGGTTGACCGTATTGATTCCTACTATTATCATCGGTGGCTTCGAATTCGTCCGTCATGATTTTCTATTGCCTTATATGTCTATGGAGACAGGCAATGTGTACATCACCCTGCTTACACTCCTGCTATCCTATTTGTTCGCTACCTGGATGTTTCGCACGATCAAACGGATGAATGCGCGTATTGTCGAAGAACAGGCACGCAGAGCTGTCTATGAAGAAAGAGAACGCCTTGCCAGAGAATTACACGACGGAATCGCACAGTCCTTGTTCTTCCTCAATGTCAAGCTGAAGCAGGGACATCTGGATGAAGCACGCGTCGCGGTAACTGCTATCGATAATCATGTGCGGCAAGCCATTTTTAATTTGCGAGCACTTCCTGAGGAAGGCAGCCTTGATCAACGTCTGGAAAAGTGGCTTGGTCAATGGAGCGCCCTCTCTGGTGTGGACGTAGCCTCGGAAATTCGGATCAAGGAAAATTTCTTTACAGCCGCCGAAGAAGTGCAGTTGTTCGGCATCATCCAGGAAGCGTTCGCCAATATTCGTAAGCACGCACAGGCTAGACATTCCTGGATTAGTCTGACCACCGAGGAACCGCGTAATTGGGTCCTCGCTATTGAAGACGATGGTATTGGTATCACGCACACCTCAGTTGATACCAAAAAATATGGATTATCGATGATGCGCGAACGAGCACGTCAGCTAGGGGCCGCTGTCGATATTCGAAAAAGAACGGAAGGTGGCACCATTATTAGCCTGACTTCCCACTCTGGAGGTAATGCACGATGAACGGTTACCGTGTTTTAATTGCCGATGATCATCCGATGGCACGCATGGCGATTCGAAGTCTGCTCGACGCCGACCCATCTTTTGAGGTGATCGGTGAGGCAGAAAATGGCGAAGAGGCCTTCGAGCTTTGTGGCAAGCTGCAGCCAGACCTGGTTTTGATGGATATCAACATGCCCAAGTGGAGCGGGCTAGAAGCTACACGCGAAGTAAAAAAGGCATACCCACACATCAAGGTCGTCATTCTGAGCATCTCTGACGATGTGGCCGATCTGATTACAGCTATTCAGTTCGGTGCCCAAGGCTACCTGCTAAAAAATCTGGAGCCAGATGATTGGGTCAACTATCTTCATGCCTTGCTTGGGGAGGACAGTGAGCTATCACGTGAGATGGCTACTCGGCTGCTATATCGTTTCAGGCAGGAGGAACATTTGGACGAGGCTGTCCCTGATGTTCTGACCCCACGTGAGCGTGAAATCGTCATATACGTTGGCGCTGGAAAGACGAATAGAGAAATTAGCGAGGCCCTGATCATCGCTGAAAATACCGTAAAAAATCATTTGAAAAACATCCTGGAAAAATTGCAGCTAGCAAATCGCGTCCAGCTCGCAGCCTATGCTGTTCGTCATCATCTGGTCATGAAAAAGTAATCTTATGCCAATACGACAACAGCTTCCAGCTATCCCCACTGCAGTTCGATAGTAAAAATGGTTGCGTTCAGCGGAATCAACTGTCATTCTTAAAAAGGAAAAACTCCACAGTCAAAAGAACGCAGGTGATGATTCATGATAGAAGTAAAGACTTCCAAGCTGAGCAACGGAGATTTGAATAGAGGCGTATTTGCTACACGCGACATTGCAAAAGGTGATCTCATCCACGAAGCCCCTGTCCTTCCCTATCCGAATGAGGAGCATGATCATATCGAGAAAACCTTGCTTGCTGATTACGCGTTCGAATACGGTGCTAACCACACTGCTATTCTTCTCGGGTATGGCATGCTGTTCAACCACTCGTACACGCCGAATGCCACGTATGACATCAACTTTGATAATCACACATTTGATTTTTATGCGTATACGGACATTGCTGCTGGAGAAGAAATCTTGATCAATTATAACGGCGATGTCGATTGTGATGACCCACTCTGGTTTTATGAGGAAGAAGAAAACAAATAACGAAAATGCGAAAAAGCTGACGTCTCCATGGGGGATGCCAGCTTTTTGTATTTATTTTCTCTTTTCAAAAAAGGACAGAGTATTTTTGATCGCGATCGACTGACTCACATGAACACCCTCCCTTTCACTAGCTGTTTGATGCTGCATCGTAGCTGTAATAGACATACGGGTCTTTTGGTGCTTTTACAGGTTCAACCTGATTTGCTTTTAGCATGAGCATGTCAAATCCATCTACTTTTCTGAGTTCGAGCTTGCCGCGCACCTTCACCCAGCTGTCCTTTGCCCACTTGCTACCGTCTGGCTTCTCTACCAAAATGCCGAATACACTTGCATCAGCTGTGCAGCAGGACACCGAAAATCTCGCCACCACAAACTGCTCGGCAGAAAAATCTGTTTGCCTGTACACGAAGCCGAGAATTTCCATTTCTTTACCTGCAAATTCCTTGGCATACAGCTCCATCGTGGTCAAACCATCGAGAAAGACTTTTTCGTGCAGGTCGATCACTGGTTGCTTATACAAAGACACCGCCAAATCCGTATAAAAATCCCCAAAGCCATTTGTATCAAAGCGTTTACGGATTTGCTCATCCTCTATGTCTGCTGGCTCCTGCTGGGTGGCATCGCTTGGACCCTGCTCCTGATTACTTTCCTCCACTTGTTCTGACCCAGCTTCAGGTGCTGGCTTTGTATCACCTGCTGACAGCGACGGGTCAGTGGAATTACGGTTGTCAGCAATGTCTGTATTGCTTTTTGCTGACTCAGTGGCTGCCGCGACTTCTGCCAGCTTTCTCACATCGTTACTGAGCAAGGTAATTCCCCTTTTTTCTGCAACGTCACTGCCCAATATTTTGTCAGGCATGAGAAACCCCATGGCAAGCGGCAAAAGAAACAGTCCGTATACGATGAGCGAAATCCACGGGGAGCGCGGTACCTTATGTACGTCCTCGCAGTCACAATCATATTCATTCGCACCGACGATCGCCTGACGAATACTGACTACTGTCAAAATCACCAAAATTCCTAATGTCACGTAGCTGAACATGTGAAGGCGTGGAGCTAAATAATGGCTCAGCTTCTCAGACACGATCAAATATGTCAAGAGCAAGGTGAATCCAGTCAAAATCACACTTCTGATCAAATAATGACGCTTCAACCTGGTCTGATCCATATCCTTTCCTCCCCTACACCGGCATCAGCATAGTAATCGCCAAGACGAGAACCGTTACCGCCACCACAAGCTTGACTACAAAACCGAAGCGAAACGTACTGAGCAGCATCAAGGTTGTTTTGAAATCTAGCATGGGACCAAAAACAAGAAACGCAAGCAATGAGCTGCTTTGAAAGGTATTGGAGAAGGACGCTGCAATAAACGCATCTGCCTCCGAGCAAAGGGAGAAGAGATATGCCATTCCCATCATCACCAGGTTGGAGGTAAGTGGTGTCTGACCGATATTTACGAGCATATCCCTGCTGACATACACCTGCAGCAGCGCACTGATAAAGGCACCAAACAGTAAATATTTCCCCATGTCAAAAAATTCGTCCACCGCATGAGAGAAAGTAGCTGACAGCTTTCCACGCACTGCCTCTGTGTGCAGGGCTTCATGTCGTATCTGCGATTCCATGCCGAGGCGAAGCGGATTGTTCTTTACAAAGAGAAAAACGAGCAGCCCGACAATAATCGCTACAGCAAAACCGGCAACACCTCGATACAACGCCATATCAGGCTGGCGTGTAAAAGCGATATAGGTAGAAGAAAGCACAACCGGATTCACGATTGGACCTGCGAGTAAAAATGTGATTCCGACAGGCAGCGGCATCCCTTTTTGGATCAAGCGACGAACGACCGGAATAATGGCACATTCGCAGACGGGAAACAAAAAGCCAAGCAAGCCTGCAAACGGCAAGCCAATGATCATGCTCTTAGGTGTCCAGCGCCTGACCTGCTCCTCTGAAATAAAGGTCTGGATAAAGGCTGAAAAAAATATACCGAGCAGCACAAACGGAATGGCTTCCAGAACGATGCTCAGAAAAAATGTTTTTACATCCAGCCATCGCGGGGACCATTCCATTTTCCAGCCAGCGAAAATGTCAGAAGTTCCGTTTACGGTCAACACGACTACGGCAAGTCCAAGAATGAGCGCCCCGAGAATCTCTATGAAAAAGTGACGGATTTTCGCGAGCAAACTGACTTCCTCCTTTCCGAATATAAATCGTTATGATTCCTAATTATATACTTTGGCATAAAAATCCTGCCCCATTTCGCTATTATTGTGACTAATCACCTATCAGCTCTATCTTTTTTTTCCAATTCAGCTCTCTTATAATAGGGAGACACACTTCTTTTACCCACACACTTCTCTTCCATTCCTGCAGGAAAGGAGGCGAGTCCCCAAACAAGCCGCACACTATGATTTGACGTAACTCGCTGTTCAGAGCCAAATCTCTGTACGATTGGAGGCGTCACGCATGAACCATCCTGATTTTCGTCATCTGCAACAAAGTATGGAGGACGTAACGACTGCTGCCTTGGACAAGAATATGGGTCCTCTCGATCCTACTGAGTATCACTCCTTATTCGAACGCCTACATGACGCAGCAACCTCTCTCCCACCACTTTACCGCGAGCAAGTGTTCCATCCGTTTATGCAGGCAATGGACAAGCTAACCGAGGCTGGATTTCTGAACATGATGCGGCGTGATCCGAACAAGGAACGCGAGGCCGGGCTGTTTTGTGATATAGCCCAAGCCATCTTGCAGAATAAAGAAGGGTACGAACAGGAAGCCACAGATGCCTTTCAGGAAGTGGTAAGTGATTTGTATGACGGCTTTTTGAGCGAGGAGGACAGGAAAGGAATCAAACCTCCTGACCAAAGCATGATCGCTCCTCTCGTCAAATGGGGACGGCCTCACTATGGTCCTTATACGTGGACGGTAGAAGCCGCTTCGCATTTTGGACTGAAAACCGGAATTGTCAATTTACCTCCAGCCAATGCGCGCCATGGACTTCTGGCTTGGTCAGCACTCGGACATGAGACGGCAGGACATGACATATTGCATGTGGACACCGGGCTGCTTGGTGAGCTGCAAAAGGCAGTATACGACGCACTATGGAGTGAGCTGGACAATCGCGCCCTAGCCGATTATTGGTCGTTGCGAATCGATGAGACCGCATCTGACGTACTGGGTATATTAAACACCGGGCCTGCTGCTGGAATCGGATTAATCGGGTATTTCCGTGGCTTGAATCAAGCTTATACAGGAAAACCCCTTTTGCGTAATACAGGACCGCAGAACGACTCACACCCTGCTGATATTTTGCGTGGCTATCTCGCTGCCGAGACCGTGCGCTTGCTTCATTTTGATAATGCAGCAGATTGGGCAAACGCCCTGCAGGAAGAAACGGACAAGGACCTTACTTCTATTACACTTGGCCGAACAAGCTATGATGCGGAGCTAATCAAGCAATCAGCTACGGTCGTAGCACGCGCTATCACACAGACTCGGCTGTTGAGTCTGGAGGGACATACCCTCGGTGATATTCAAAACTGGCACAATCACGATGAACGTATTGTCCAAGAAGTGCGCGCTCATCTGTTGAACTCAACCAAGGTTCAGGATTGTGTCGTATCCGGCATGTATGCCGCCCATGTGGTTGCAGCTGCCGTAACAGGAGCCATCGCAGGAGAAGTGTCTGTCGCAACAGCCTTCTCAGGGATGACCCGTCTCCTGAAAAGCATGCATGATGCCAATCCTTCCTGGGGTCCCCTCTATGTGCGTCATCCTGGAGATTTGACGCCACACCGTATTTATTCTCGTTCTGCAAGTTGATGTATGTGGTATGAAACAGTTATCAAATACGCTAGCGAAAGACCGTTGATTCCTTGACGGTCTTTCTTTTAAAAAACATTCAAATAATTACTTGAATATTAAATTGTTTGTGGTACTATTTAGATGTACACCGCAATGAAAGAAGACGTTTTCTATGAACAACTACGATGTGATTGTGATCGGAACAGATCAAGCAGGCTTATCGATTGGGTACTATTTACAGAAGCAGCAGCGCCGCTTTCTTCTTTTTGGATAAAAATGAGCGGATCGGAGAGAGCTGGCGCGAGCTATACGATTCACTTGTCTTATTCACTCCTCGCCGTTATTGCGATTTGCCCGGACTTCCTTTCCCCGGTGAAGGAGCTGTATCACACGGAGAAGCTGGTGGTAGCCACAGGACCTTTCCATACTCCGTATCTGCCACCGATTGTAGCTGACCTCTCAGATGAGGTATGACAGGTGCACACGTCCAGCTATAAAAACGAGTGGCAACTGAAGGACGGTCCTGTCTTGATAGTGGGAGGGGGAAACTCCGGGGCTCAGCTCGCTGTAGAGCTGGCAGCCAGCCGAGCCGTTACTTTTTCTATGGGTCAATCCCGGTCTTTTCTGCCGCTATCCTTTTTGGGAAAACTATTTTCGATTACATGCGAGCCACAGGAATATTGACCGCACCCAACACCTCCTGGCTAGGAAAGCGGCTCAGCAAAAAACCCGACCCGATTTTTGGGTATCGAGCCGAGCTGCGTCAATTAGAGCAGACTGGACAAATTCGGATGGTCCCCACATTTATAGATGAGGTATTCTTATGGGTCATCATCACGACCACGGAGACGGTCACGGCCATCATCATGGTAAAGGTGCCAGCAAGCGGGCGTTACTCGTTTCCTTTGTAATCATTACACTGTTTTTGATCGTGGAAGTAATCGGGGGCTTCCTCACCAATAGCTTGGCTTTGCTCTCCGACGCGGGTCACATGCTGAGTGATGCCTCAGCACTACTTCTGAGTCTGATTGCGATTCACATCGCAGCTCGTCCGCCAACCCCCAAGCGGACGTTTGGCCTCCAACGCTTTGAGATATTGGCAGCATTGATAAACGGCGTAACTCTGGTTGTCATCTCTTTGATCATTTTTTGGGAAGCGTATCAAAGGCTCTTTGATCCTCCCCAAGTCGCAAGTGGTAAAATGATCATTATTGCCATAATCGGCCTATTAGCCAATATCGCTGCTGCCTTCGTCCTGATGCGTGGTGACTACAAAGACAATGTGAACGTCCGCAGTGCTTTTCTGCACGTGCTTGGTGATCTTCTGGGGTCAGTCGGCGCCATCATCGGCGGGATTTTAATGTGGTCCTTCGGCTGGTACATTGCCGATCCACTGATCAGTGTGATCGTTGCTGTATTAATCCTTTTAAGCGCTTGGCGTGTAACGAAAGACTCCGTCAATATTTTGCTGGAAAGCACGCCCTCCCGTATTGACTCGACGGCGGTCGAAAGCAAATTGAACCAGCTTGCGGGTGTAACCAAGGTGCACGATCTTCATATTTGGACAGTCACATCTGGATTCGACTCGCTTACCTGCCATTTAATTGTAGAAGATGGCTTGCCGAGCTATCCGATTTTGAACGAAGCACTTGAACTACTCCAGCATGAATTCGGAATCAGCCATGCTACGATACAAATTGAGAATTCCTCTGTCACGCACGGGGATCTGGACTGCCTGGGAGGGAGCGCTCCTCATTCTCATACGCATGAGGGAGAGCATCAGCATCACAGTCATTGAAAGAAGCATCCCAATCAATAGTGGCTTTTTAGCCGGTATAGAAAAAAACCATCTTCCCAAGTGGAAAGATGGTTTTTTTGATGATTAGTCTTCCATCGTAGACAGGTCGCCCGTTGGCAATCCCAGCTCCCATGCTTTGAGGACACGGCGCATGATTTTTCCGGAGCGCGTTTTTGGCAGCTTGTCGCGGAATTCAATCTCGCGCGGTGCAGCGTGTGCAGCGAGTCCTTCTTTAACAAATTTGCGGATATCATCCATCAGTGCATCACTTGGCTCATAGCCAGCACGCAAGGAGATGAATGCTTTAATAATTTCACCGCGCACAGGATCAGGCTTTCCGATGACGCCTGCTTCTGCTACGGCTGGGTGCTCCACGAGCTTGCTTTCTACCTCAAATGGACCAACACGCTCGCCGGATGTATTGATCACATCATCAATTCGTCCTTGGAACCAGAAATAGCCTTCTTCATCCTTATACGCCGAGTCACCTGAAACATACCAGCCTGGAATATGGAAATACTCTTCGTACTTCGCTGGGTTGTTCCAGATTTTTCTCATCATCGCTGGCCAGCCTACGCGGATTGCCAAATTGCCCATGCGATTTGGTGGCAGTTCATTTCCTTGATTGTCGATGATTGCCGCGTGTACCCCAGGGATTGGTTTACCCATGGAGCCCGGCTTGATCGCCATGCTTCGGAAGTTGGAAATCAGCTGACCACCCGTTTCGGTCATCCACCAGTTATCGTGAATGCGATGATTGAATACGCGCAATCCCCAATATACAACCTCCGGATTGAGTGGTTCACCCACACTCAATACGTGACGCAGGCTGGACAAATCAAATTGTTTGACTACCTCATCGCCCGCTCCCATCAGCATACGGAAAGCTGTTGGTGCACTGTACCAAACAGAGACCTTGTATTTCTCAATTGTCTTGTACCAATCCTCTGGTGTAAATCGGCCACCACGAACGACGTTGGTCACACCGTTCAGCCATGGAGAGAAAATACCGTAGGCTGTACCTGTTACCCAACCAGGGTCAGCCGTGCACCAGTAAATATCGTCGTCTTGCAAATCCAATACCCATTTACCTGTTTGCAGATGTTGAATCATTACATTGTGTACGTGCAACACGCCTTTTGGTTTACCAGTCGATCCCGACGTATAGTGCAGAATCATGCCGTCTTCGCGGTCTACCCACTCGATTTCAAGCTCGGACGAAGCTTCGGCCATCGCCGCTTCATAGCTGACGACTCCCTCTTTTTCCTCATCCGCCCCACCAACGAGGATAACATGCTTGAGCGCCGGCAATTCGCTGACAGGGATACGAGGCAAAAGAGACGGAATCGTTACGATAGCAACAGCCTCACTGTCAGACAAACGGTCACGAACAGCCGCTTCCATAAAAGCCTCGAAAAGCGGACCAACAATTGCCCCTACTTTAAGTGTACCTAAAACGCTTACATATAGCTCAGGAGTGCGCGGCATGAATACAAATACACGATCCCCTTTTGCAATTCCAAGCTTGCGCAAAACATTGCCAAACTTATTGGATAGTTCGCTCAATTGGGCATAGGTGTACGTCTCATCTCTGGTTAAATCACTATAAAAAAGAGCCGGTTTGTCTTTTTTGTCTGTCAACAAGTGGCGGTCAATCGCCTCATAGGCCATGTTTACCTTGCCTGTTTCGTACCAGGTAAATTGTTTTTCTACTTCAGCCCAGTCAAAATTGGCGTAAGTTTCATCATAATTCTGCAGATTAAACCGGCCTTCCGTTGCCGGAATTTTTTCTACGTTCATACACTCACTCTCCTAAATCCCTCTAAATTGATTTTTCTATGCACCGCAACATTCATAATATTTCTGCACATCCTGTGAAATTCCTTCTACCAAAAACCTACTTATTCGTTTCGTGAAAAAATCTAGTATAATGAGCGGTATTCGCAAGACAAAGGAGATGGCAAACTACTATGGCTTGGATTATACTCGCGGTTGCTATCGCTTTGCTCTCGATACGTGCCTACCGCAATACATTCGATGTTCATACACAAGCTGTCACGATTCCTCTGCAAAAATCGGCTCGAATGACTGATACGAGTGTCTGGGAACCACTGTCAGTATTACACCTGTCTGATTTACACATGGAAAATCTGTCTGTCGACGCGGATCATGTAGTCGCCAAATTTTCTGCCCAACCGCTCGACTTGATTGCGATTACGGGTGACTTGCTTGATCGACAAAAAAATATTCCTAAAGCTGTTGAGTATGTTCGAACCATTATGAGCTTACAGCCTGCCCTAGGCACATACGTCGTCTTCGGAAATCACGACTATGTATTAAAAACAACCAAGCTACGCGAACTGAAAAAGGCGCTTGAACAATTAGGCTGCCGTGTTCTGATCAATGAGCATGTAACCGTCTATCATCATGGCCAGCCTCTTCATATTATTGGCGTAGACGATTTTGCTACTCGCCGCAGTGAGCTGGAAAAGTCGTTTCAGCATGTCCCTGAAGCGGGTACTAGACTCGTTTTGACTCATGACCCCAATATTGTGCTACAGATGAAGGATTACGCTTATGATTATTTGCTGTCCGGGCATTTTCACGGTGGGCAAATTCATTGGCCACGCCCTTTCCATTTGGCAAAAATGGGTCAGCTGCCAAAATTGAATATGGTCAAAGGCTTGCACGAAATGGACGGTAGACCGTTTTATATTAGTGAAGGACTTGGGCAAACAGGTGTTAACATTCGCCTGCGCTCTCGACCAGAATTGACCCTGCATACGTTGGTTGGCGCATCCTCGACTGCTACTTATTATGAACCGGCTGCAGTCTCGCCCTCTTTGTCGGAGACAGCCGCCACACTTGTCATGGAGTAAGGTATAATAGCCTTACTCTATTTTTTTGGAGATGAGGGCTTCTATGGAAAATTGGACGAGAGACGTGGAGAAAATTCGTCAAGCAACCGGTCTGCCAATTGCATGCTTGCTCACTGATGCAAGCAGCGCGGATTCGCTAGAGCGAGAGTATTCGCAGCGCGGCTGGGAGCTAATTGCCTACGCCCAAAATCATGCCGAGATATGGCTCGTTTTCATCGAATCGAGTAAATGGGATGGCGCTGCGCGTGCCATGCTGAATCTGTTTTTTTCCCAACCGGAACAAAAGACATCGTTCCCCGAGCAGCTAAGCTCATGGTTACGAGGAATTGCAGCAGGGACTCCCGGTCCTTCCCCAGCACACATGGAACAGCATTGGCCCTGGCTCGGGAAGCGCGTCTGCTTTCTTCTGGAAAGATGTCGAGTGGACAGTACCTTTGAGTGGACCGCTATGCAGCCGCTTTTGCATGATTTCTTTAAAAATGACGAACAGAAGAGTCCTTCGCTGCTCTTTATCCCTTTGAATCACTCCTATCTTTTCCTGATCGTCCCATTGTCTATGCTGGGAAATCAAAGTGATAAAGAGGAATTGCTGGAGTGGGCATCAGGACTGCATGACTTAATCACAACCGAATGGATGGAAAATATCCGCATGCTTGTAGGATCGCCCCTCTCCTCGTCCTCTGCTTTGGACAAGGAGCTCGCACGCTTACTGTCCTTATCTCAGGCGATTGCCATCTATCGTCCGAAAGCGATGGTTGCCGGGAGCTGGTCGTATACATTGGAGCGATGGGCAGCATCTCTAGCACCGCAAGATGCCAAGATGCTTTCAGAGCTTATCTGCTCACTCGTCACCATTCCGCAGCTTAATACGGAGCAGCTAGAGACGTTGGAGACGTTATTTTCCCGCCAATTAAATGTAAGTGATACTGCGCGCCAGCTCTTTATCCATCGAAACACGCTATTGTACAGATTGGACAAGCTGACCGAACTAACAGGCTTAGACCCGCGCCTGTTTCCCGATGCCGTCCTGCTACAGCTATTTTTGCTCTTTCGACAGAATTAACAAAACATTTTGTGCATTATTGCCATAGATCATTCTCCGTCCGACTGATACGATTCTTGTAACGAACCCAAGAACTTGCTTTCTTTCTATATTTATGTCGGAGGTGCCTGCTCAATGGCAAAGGTGACGCTTTCCCACATTTACAAGCGATATGGAAACAATGTAACAGCTGTTGATGATTTTCACTTGGACATCCATGACCGAGAGTTCCTCGTTCTTGTCGGTCCTTCAGGCTGCGGCAAGTCTACCACACTGCGCATGATTGCCGGTCTGGAAGAAATCTCTGAAGGCGACATGTACATAGGAGATCGTCGAGTTAATGACGTTGCCCCTAAAGACAGGGACATCGCCATGGTCTTTCAAAGCTATGCGCTCTACCCGCATATGAACGTCTATGAAAATATGGCATTCGGTCTGAAATTGCGCAAATTTTCAAAGTCCGAGATTGAAAAACGAATTCAGGAAGCTGCCCGTATTTTGGACATTTCTCATCTGTTAGATCGTAAGCCTAAAGCTTTGTCAGGCGGTCAGCGTCAGCGTGTGGCACTTGGCAGAGCCATCGTGCGAGAGCCTCAGGTTTTCCTGATGGACGAACCGTTGTCCAATCTGGACGCCAAGCTGCGGGTACAGATGCGCACGGAAATCTTGAAGCTGCATCAACGATTGAATACGACGATCATTTATGTCACGCATGACCAGACAGAAGCGATGACCATGGGAGATCGGATCGTAGTCATGAAGGACGGGTTTATCCAACAGGTAGCGACCCCTACCGAGATCTATAACAAGCCGGTCAACCTGTTTGTGGCGAGCTTTATCGGTTCACCTGCAATGAATTTTGTAAAAGGTACTGTTCTGGAAAAGGATGGCGTCTGCGTATTTGAGGCTCCCAACATTCATATCCGTTTCCCTGAAGACAAGGCAAAGCTCGTGCGTGATCACGGGTATGTAAATAGATCTGCCTTTTTTGGGATTCGTCCAGAAGATATCTACAGTGACTCTACATTTTTGGAAGCAAACCCGTTTGAGAGCTTCCTGAATGCCGAGATCGATGTCGTGGAAAATATGGGTTCTGAGCTGTATGTTTACTTTACGAATATCGGTGATGCCCAAATGGTGGCCCGCGTTGATTCCCGTGAAGGCTTGAAGCCAAAAATGACCGTTAAGCTTGGCATGGATCTTTCCAAATGTCATCTATTTGACAGCGAGACACAGCAGGCTGTATTCTAATAGCAAAGTGAAGAGGAATGTCTTTTCCGGGCATTCCTTTTCCTATTTTTTTGTGTGAAAATGCCTGTAAGGTCATATAGAGAAAAGAAAGAGTGGAGAGGAATAGACATGAACTACAAAATCGTCTTTTTTGATATTGACGGAACGCTGCTGAATACAGAGCATGTGATTCCTGAAACAACGATCAAGGCTGTATCGCAGCTAAAGGAAAATGGTGTCAAGGTAGCAATCGCGACTGGTCGTTCTCCCTATCACTTAAAGCCGATTGCCGATCAGCTCGGGATCGATACATTCGTCGGTTTTAACGGGTCTTATGCAATGAGCGAGGGCGCTTTGGTGCATCACACCCCTGTTGCGCCAGAAACGCTGGCCACGCTTGAAGGAATGGCGGATAGCAACAACCATCCGATGGTTTTCCTCAGTGCAAAAACATGCTTTGCCAATGTCAGCAACCATCCACACGTGATGGAATCGTTCGACTCTTTGCAATTGCCTCACCCTGACTATCGCCCAGGCTACTGGAAGGAAACGCCGATCTACCAAGCTTTTCTCTACTGCAGCAAGCAGGATGAGCACCCTTATATCGGTCGCTACAATGAGGTCTCCTATATTCGCTGGCACCCACAAGTTTTGGATATCCTGCCGCCAAATGGCTCCAAGGCACGAGGAATTGAAGCGATCTTGCATCACTTTGGACTCTCACCAGACGAAGCCGTAGCATTTGGCGATGGATTAAACGATAAAGAAATGCTCTCTTACGTTGGGATGGGTGTAGCCATGGGCAATGCTCACGAAGAGCTGAAGCCGCATGCCAACATGGTCACTCGTCACGTCAATGATGGTGGAATCCACCACGGATTATTACAGCTCGGATTGATCTAAATGGAAGGGCGTTGAAACAAAAACATGTCTTGGGAATGGTTTAACATCGTTGGCACGGTGGCGTTTGTCATAAGTGGCGCCATCATTGCCATGGAAGAGGAATATGACATCTTGGGGGTAATCGTTCTCGGAATGGCTACCGCATTCGGTGGCGGGATCATGCGCAATATCCTGTTAGGCATACCTCTTACGTCTTTTTGGAACCAAGGAACACTATTTACCATCGCTCTCGTCACTATGCTTATCGTCTTTATCCTTCCGCAAAAATATCTACGGTACTGGGATCGATGGGGAATGTTCTTTGACGCAGTCGGACTCTCTGCTTTTGCCATTCAAGGTGCGATGTATGCGACAAAAATGAATTACCCGCTTAGCGCTACGATTGTCGCTGCTGTATTGACAGGAATTGGCGGCGGAATCATCAGAGATGTGCTCGCTGGTCGCAAGCCACTCGTTTTCAAAGAAGAAATATACGCAATGTGGGCAATGGGTGCGGGGCTTGCGGTCGGTCTCAAATGGACCACAACAGTCATCGAGCTGTACGGACTTTTTATGGCGATCGTGCTTTGCCGGATGATCTCTGTGTATCATGGCTGGAAGCTCCCTCGCCGTTCGCTGCGTTCAGCAAGTGTTCGTCCACTTAACAATCGAATGTAAGCTTTTTCCTTCATAATCACTCTCTCCGTGTGCAGGCTATATCCATAAGCACTGGAGGGAGTGAATTTTTTTGCGAGTCTTGCCCACGTTAGCTGTTGCCATCGCCTTGGTCGGACTTGTTGTTGTTCCTTATCGAATGCATCAGAATGCCGAGCAGGAAATGCGCGAGCCTCATCCCAAAGTCACTTCGATAGGGGCTAGTATTCCACGAATCAACTATATCGAGCAAGTCAAAGACATACGTCGTAGCTTAGAAGGAAAAAGCCATATCCAAACACTCCACCATAACCCGCGCGATCGCAGTCATTATGTGGAGCATGAAGTAGTCGTGCGCTTCTCCCCCAGACCCGAGCAAAAAAAGATTGATGCTCTTGTAGCTTCCCTCGACGCTAAGATCAAACGCGATTTTGATAAATTTTTGATCATCAAGTCACGCAGCCTGACCACCAAGCAATTAATGAAAAAACTGGCAGAGCATCCTGACTCTGCTTACGCTGAACCCAATTATCTGTTGCTGCCAAACAGAAAGCCTAACGATACGTATTACACCGAGTATCAGTGGAACTTGCCGCTCATCGGGATGGAAAAGAGCTGGGACATCAGCGAAGGCAGCAGTGATGTCATCGTCGCTGTTGTAGATACAGGTGTAGATATGAACCATCCGGAATTTGCCGGAAAGCTCGTTGAAGGCTATAACGTACTGGAAGACAATAATAAGCCTCAGGACGATAACGGACACGGCACTCACGTCTCAGGTGTTATCGCTGCCAAGACCAATAACAAGGACGGAATAGCCGGGATGACCTGGAAAAGCAAGCTGATGCCAATCAAAGCGATTGGTGCTGACGGCTCAGGCTCGGCTGTAGATATCGCCCAAGGCATCTATTGGGCAACGGATCATGGAGCGGATGTGATTAACCTCAGTGTCGGCAATTACACCTCTTCTGCTGCGCTCAAGGAAGCTTGCCAGTATGCCTTCCAAAAAAATGTGGTTCTGGTTGCCGCCTCAGGAAATGACGCCAGCGATCAACCGAGTTATCCGGCTGCTTATGACGAAGTCCTCTCCGTTGCGGCTGTCGACCATCGAAAAGAGCGTGCCGACTTTTCCAATTTTGGTGAGCACGTCGATGTCTCCGCCCCTGGAGTAGATATTCCCAGCACCTATATCTACAGTGATTACGCCTCCTTGTCAGGCACCTCGATGGCTTGCCCGCATGTCGCTGCATTAGCTGCACTGGTTCGCTCCGTTCAACCCGACATGAAAAATCGTGATGTGATGGACGTCATCCGCAAATCAGCTGTTGACCTCGGCCCCCCTGGACACGATCAGCTATACGGCTACGGAATGATCGACGTCAACCAGACATTGCGGCAGCTGCGTCCGGTTGAGCCTGCGCAAACTGAACAGCCTCCAGAGCACCAAACCGTGGGTGGCCTGTTCCATAAATTCTTGTTGCGTCTACGAGCTGGTTTCCAATAAACCTAGGGGAGTCTAAGCCTTTCCCAATACATTTTCAATCAGGAGGATCGAATATGAAAGCATGTATTGTTTTTGCCCAAGAAGGAACGGAAAGCTTTTGTCATGGTATCCTCTCTCGTGTAACTCAAGCGCTGGACAAGCAGCAAATCACTTATGAGGTACGTAATCTGTATCAAATGAACTTCCAGCCCGTGTTCAACGCTGACGACATGCAGCGTGTCGAGCAGGGGACGGTTTCTGCTGATATCGCATCCGAGCAGACGATTATTACCGATGCGGATCTGCTGGTCATGATTTACCCCGTGTGGTGGTGGTCCGCTCCCGCCATCCTCAAAGGCTATATTGATCGTGTTTTTACCAATGGCTTTGCCTTTCGCTATGAGGCAGATGGTCCAATCGGTCTTTTGACCAATAAGCAGGCCATCGTAATTACTACCACGCGGGAATCTGCAGAGACAATGTCAGCAACCGGTCTCGACTCTGTTGTCAGCAAGCAGATTGTGGATGGCACCCTGCAGATGATTGGCTATGACGTCACCTATCAAAACTTTGCAGCGGTACCTTATGTCGACGATGCGGTGCGTGAGAATATGCTTGCCGAGGTCGATCGCCTAGTGTCTACCGTCCGTCAGCCTGTTGGCGTATAAAAACTGGATCGTCCGCGCAGAAAAAAAGCACAGGCATTTACGCCTGTGCTCGTTCATTTTGCATCCGCTTTTTTGTAATGTAGTCTGTTTCGTAGTATTGCAGTTCGTCTCGCATTTGTTCAAACACTCTAGATAAGGAAAGGGTCAATTGTTGTAATTCAGGAGTTACCTGCTTACGGAAAATGATTGCATCTTGACCGGTATAAGAATAACGCCCGTCCTCATCATAGACCTCGCCTTTGGGATAATAGAAGTTATTGATACAGGTATGATACACCTGATACAGTACTTCCTCGGCAAACTCCTCGTTAAATCGTGCTCGGCGAAGGGATACCCCCAGCCTGTCGTACGCATTCTCACAGTAGACCAGCAAATGGCGCAGGTCAGAAAGGTAGTTGCGGTAGTAGGATTCAAACTCTTCCGGATCACCGGATGCAGAAACCAGACTTGATAATGTTACCTGGTTCAAATAACGTTCCACTTCCATGCTAACCCTTTTCAACTTGGTATACGTCTCTTCACACAATTGTTTCAGATGAGTCGCTGACATAATGTCCCCCTAGCGTTGAAGAATCTGCTTTTTTTAAAATAAGTATAAAGGAAAGATTCTTTATAACACAAGCGTTTCTTTTACGAAAAAATTACCTATGCACTTGGGGAGTCACTTGTTTTTACCGTTTTTTTCCGTGTTTGGGCAAGGTAAATGACATAGGCTGCGAACAAGCCAACCAGTGTCATAAAGCCTAAAGCAGCGAGGTCATTACTCACATAAGACAAGCCGTGTCCCTTGGTCAAAATTTCTCTGACCCCATCCAAAAAATAAGTCAGTGGCAAAGATTTCCCGATCGCAGCAATCACTGTCGGCATCGACATGAACGGCCATGTAAAGCCCGAGAGCATAAACGACGGTACCGCAATCATCATCGCAATTTGCGTAGCTTGGAGCTGGTTGCTGGAGAAGAACGAGATCATATACCCAATGGATAAAACAGCGAGATTAAATGCACTCGCAACGATCATCAAGTCAACTGTGCTTCCGTAATAAGGGATACTGAAGCCTTTTAACAGCAGTGTGAAGCCGAGGAACATATTGAGCGTCCCTGCCAGGAAATAAGGGAGCAATTTGCTCAGCGTGATGGCGAAAAAGCTGTTGGTGGCCATCGTTTCCTTCCAGGTACCCGCTTCTTTTTGCTGTGTTACTGAAAGGGCAACTCCCAAGAACAAGACCTGCTGCAGCACCGTCCCAGCCAGTCCAAACACCATAAAGGATAGGTAGCTAAACGTCGGATTGTACAAGACCCGATAGCGATAGTCAATCCCGGTAAAAAGGTTCTTCCCTTCATCACCCCAGCTGCCTTTTGCCTCCAGCTTCTTCAATGTAGCACCAGCGGAAACTGTTTTGACTACCGTGCTTGCTGCTCTGACAGCGGTATTCGAAATCATCATGTTGCTGCCGTCAATTACGGTGAGTACCTCTGCTTCACGCCCAGCCTTTACATTTTGTTCCAGACTCGGCGGGATGATGAGAGCGACATTTGCCTCCCCTTTATCCACAAGCTGCATTGCTTCTTCCTCGGTACCTACAACCGAATTAATCCGAAATGTCTTGTCGACCTCAAAGGCGCGATACAGCTCTCGGCTTAATTCACTCTGGTCTGCATCCACGAGAACGGTCGGAATTTCCATTACTTTTTTCTCACTGTACAGAAAGCCGAACATCGTCAAATAAATCAGCGGAACAATGAAGACGACGTTACGAATTGTTTTATTGGTAAAAAGATTTCTCCATTCCTGCCAAAAAAGTTCGGGAAATTTACTCACCACGACCAGCCCCTTCGATCTTCCACTCGACAGTCAATCCAGGGCGCAATTCTGAGCCTACGACGAGCAGTTTTACCTGGAAGGAACGAATATCACGATCGCCGAGCTCTTGTGTTGCTTTTTTCACGGCAAAATCTGCAGCTGGGGCAATCGTCGCAATTTTTGCATCTACTTCCCGTTTCAACGCTGGTACATACAGCTTCACCATATCACCGGACTTAATGTTTGCGAGTGTATACTCGTTCACATACAGCTTCACATAGTTGTCTGCTTTGGTTTGAATGGTCACGACGGTGAAGCCTTGTGCCACCAGCTCACCTTTTTGTACCGAAACGGATTTGACGATCCCGTCCACAGGCGCAGTCAGCTTTGTGTTGTTCAAGTATGCTTCGATCTCTGCCAAAGCTCCTTTTGCTTGCTGTACACCTGCCTCTGCGGATTTCACGTCCAGTTGCTTCAGTCCGACCTGACCACGACCTGCTACCGCTTGATCATATGCCGCTTTTGCCTGGTCCAGCTGAGCCTGGGAAGCATCGATTTGCTCACGGCGAGAACCTGATTGAGCCATTTTCAACTGTTCGTCTGCTGCTTTCAGCTCTGCTGCAGCTTTGTCAGCCTGCATTTTCGCCTCTTCTACCTTTACTTGGGGTACAGCGCCTTCAACCAACAGCTTCTGCATCCGCTCCAGGTTGGTAGCCGCAATTTGATTGGAGGTTTGTGCCGCAGAAAGCTTTGCTTTGAGCTGTGCAATTTCCTCTGTACGCGCACCGTTTTTATTCGCATCGAGCTGTGCCTTGGCAGAATTGACTACCGCTTGTGCCTGATCCACTTGAGCACTGCTTGAGCTGTCTGTTAACGAAACCCCTTTTTTCGCCTGCTCCAGCTTTACTTGTGCGAGGTGGTACGCAGCTTCGGCCTGTTCCTTTTTCGCCAGCAGCTCTTCACTATTAAGCGTCGCAACGAGCTGACCAGCCTTCACTTCATCTCCGTCCGCGAATGCAATCTGCTCGATCGAACCACCCATTTTAAACGACAGGTCCACCTCTGTTCCCTCGATGACTCCTGCGATTTGTGTACTATCTTTTCCGGTTACACTCCCGATTCCCGGTCCAAACAAAAACGTTCCAAGTACTGTAATGCCGACTGCAAAGCCAGCCACCCCGATCCAAGCTCGTTTGTTCATCCTTCATTCTCCTCTATGTCTCATTTATCTCGTTTGCAGTATTCCTGCCAGTAAATACTTCAAAGTATTTCTTCCTGCTTCGCTGCTTACAGGCTCTTTGCGGAACTGCTTGCGAAGCACAGTAAAGCCAATCATTCCGAACAAGGCTGATGCCACCGTACGAATCTCCGCATCCGCTTTGATATAGCCTTGCTGTTGCAATTCAGTCATATAGGCTTCCATCGTGGTAAAGTAACCGGTCAAAAGCTTACCTACCATCTGGTCACGCTGCTCATCACCCGTGAAAAAGCTCAGCAGAAGAAAGCATAGTTCCTGGTTTTCGGAAAAGAAGCGAAGATGCTCATCCAGCACATTTATCATGCGATCCTCAAGGGACAGCTCATCCTTTTGCATCGCAGTATCTACATGGTAAATCAGCATATTCACGCCTTTTTCGATGACGTAGAGAAACAGCTCTTCTTTCGTGGAAAAGTGGTAATAGAGCGTTCCTTTTGCGACCTGAGCCATTTCGGCAATCGCATCCATCGAGGTTTCGCTAAAGCCAAACTGGGCAAAAGCGCGCAGTGCTCCCTGTGCGATTTGATCTTTTTTTGATGAGGCCATCACTTCCATCCCCTTTTTTGTTTTTGAACTGACTGGTCAGTACAAAAACAGTTTATGGTTCCTTCCTAGTTTTGTCAAGTGGTCAAAAATTAATGAGCTGATCTCTGGAGCTCTAACGCACCACTGATTTTTCTTGGCTACAGTGGTGGGGAGGAAACAGGAGAAAACGCTCAAGGTTCTTGGGCCTCTAGCGGGGAGGGACACTGTCCGCTTACGGGGAAAAAGGGAAACTGCGTCCAAAGTGGCCTTCACAATGATGATTGTTCAAAGGTGGACGCTTAAGGGCGTGTTTCCCTTTTTCTCCTCCAGCTTGGCAGAGTCCCAAAGACCTTCGCTGTTTTCTCCTGTTTCCTCTCCTCCACCAAAAGCCACGATCAAGTATTCGAGGGGAAAAAAATAAAAGACCGCTGCAAGAGCGGTCTGACTTAGCTTCCCACGATTTGGCGATACGTATCTTGTGTTGCAGACATCGGCTGTACGCCAAGCTGCTCCTTTAATTTTGCGACGCATTTTTCATACCAGCGTATCGCTTGTGTCCGATTGTTCAATTGAAAATAAGCAATCATCAACAGTCGATATGCCTCTTCCCAGCAATCGTCGACACGCAAAATGGCCTCGCACCAGCGAATGGCGCTCTCCACCTGATTGCCCTCCAGCCTGCTTTTTGCCAAGCGTTCTGCTCCGCGCAGAAACAACGCTTGCAGTCGTTCTCTCTCCTCAACACACCAATCCTCGTAGCGGCACTCTGGCATGTAATCGCCTTGATAGTAGCTGAGCCCTTTTTCCAGCAAAGCCTCGGCTTGCTCACGGCTTTGTTCAGACAATCCAAGAGTGACCAGCTTTTCAAACTCTTCCACATCGATATGGTACCCGGAAGCCAGATTGAATCCATACGAGCTGCCATGCCGCTGAATGAAAAAAGTATCCGCGCGTGCAGCACGGTCAGGCTCAAGCGCCTTGTTGAGGGCATTTAGTGCCACTTTAAAATCGCGGAGAGCAGACTCTTCGTCCGCTTCTGGCCACAGGCTGCTCATGATTTCCTCACGTGCTAGTAAATGCTGTCGCTTGGTCAAGAGCAATTGAAACAACAATTTGGCCGTGCCTCTTTGCCAAGCTTTTTCACTTAGCTCCCGCTCTCCCAGCAAGACGCGAAATTTGCCCATCGTTTGTATGCGCAATGTGTACCCTGGATGAAATGTCACATTTTGCAGCCCCAAATCATTTAAGAGCTGGGATACGTAATCGGGAAATACTTGCCTGCGCTCTGCTTCAAGAAGTACGGGCATGAGCTGTTGAACATCCTGGGGAGTCAGCATCGTAGGACGTTGCAGCAAAAAATGATACTCGCCAGACTGCATGAGTGACATTGCCTGTGTCACTGCAGGTACGAACGCGTCCCATTGCTTGTTTCGATACGCCAAGTAGCTGAGCCACAGCTGGCAAATCGCTACGCTATAGCTGTCTCCACAATGACTGAGCCGCTCCGCACAATCCTCAATCGTGCTTTGCGCTTCCGCCTCTTTCCCATAGGTGGCATAGGCAATCCCGATTGCAAGCCTGACGAGACTGCCCAGCCAATCATCGCGCATCGCCTCCGTCTCTTTTATCCCTCTTCGTCCGTACTGAAGGGCTTGCTCCAATGATCTTTCCCGTGCATAAAGCAGTGTCAGTCCCAGTAATGTCTCAGATTTTCCACGCGTAGACTGCAGCTCCTCCATGATCCGCAAGCCTTTTTCATACAGCCGGCGAATTTCTTCAGTGGGCAATGCTTGGCTGATAAGTGCTGCATGTGCTTTTCGGACATACCCATTTGCCTCAACAAACGGTGAATCCGCCGCCCTCCCTAGCTGAATTGCCGTTTCTGCAGCCCGCATGCCTCGCTCCCACTCACCGTTCAAAGCATAGACAAAAGAAAGCAGTAGAGAGGTTTCCCGGTACGATCTCGTCAAAGGCGGCTGCTTCGTCTCCTCTGTACGCCATTTCGTTTCTAATAACTGAATTGATGACTGTAAACGTCCTGTTCGAAATAGCAGACGCGATTCCAGTTCAACCTCCGTTTCCTGCTCTAGCTCTTGGCTGCGTCGGTACCATTCAGCTGCTTGCTTGGCATCTCCACGATTTGTGTAAATTTCGGCTAGCAAACGGTAGAGACGAGGAGCCATTTCGCTTGACTGTTCAATCGGCGGCAGCAATTGGATCGCCCGCTTCAATAATTCCTCTGCACGAACGCCTTGTACGCTGTCCAAATGAACTCTTGCCATTCCCTCAAGTCCACGGCATTGTCCAATTTGATCCCGCTTTTGTTCACAAAGCGCAAGAAAATGCTCGTATGATCCAAACGCTTTGAAATAAATACAGCGATAACGTTCCACTTCCCCCTGGTAGAACCAAAGCCAATACTCTTTCTCTTTGGCTGCATCCGGCAGAATCGTTACCCAATGATACAAAAAGTCCAATCTACCCGCCGTCAGCAGCCGTTCTGCAGCCTGATATAGCCACTCTGCGAGTACCTCCCATTGCTCGATCAATCGCAAACGCTCAAAGGCCTTGTCCTCTTCTCCCCTGCGGCGATGCCAAATGGCAGCTTCCATGTTGACTCGGATATACGTGTCTTTCTGCCCGGCAAGCTTACTGGACAGAAGCCGTTGAAACAGGGGATGAAACGAATACACGCCCATGCTGTTTACAGCCAGAAACAAGTTACTGCGTTGTGCTTCGGCAAGCAGTTCTGTACCGCGGTCCCCGAGAACCTGCTGACAATCCTCTTTGACAAAAGCTTCGAGAACGGCAGCCTCGATTAAAAACTGCTTCATCGGTTCGTCCAGTCCGAGCCATACCTCTGCTTCTAGTAAATGCAGCACAGATGATAAATCACGCAAGCTGTCGGATACAGACATCCCCCGCATGATTCGTTCCCCAAAGGAACGCAATGCAGTGATCCACCCTGCAGAAACCTGTTCGATCCGCTCCCACTCATCCGATGTCAAGGTCACGTCATATTGATCCAAAAAGAGGGCTTCACACTCTTCCCGTGTAAATGTGAGGTCTTCTGCTGTCAGCTCTACACACTCCCCCCGGACTGACCATACTTCCAGCTCTGGCCAGTCTGGGCGTATTCGCGATAGCAGAATTAGTTTCATTTGTGGTGGCAGTTGCCCCGCTAATTTTTGAACAAAGCGATCTACTTCGCTGCCTTTGGGGATATGGTGATAATCATCCACCAACAGCAGTTGTTCCTTTTGAATAAGCAAACACTCTCTAATGAATAACTCCACCATGCTCATCCAGTCCAACGGCTGCTCTTCTTCACTGGCCTCACCAGATGCAGCGACCCGATCCAATAAGACTTGACCAAAAAGCGGATGAAGCCTTCGTACGCTTTCTACCAGACCCTGCAAAAATTGTGGAAGTCCTTTATCTTTTCCCCGAATAAAATACCAGCTGGCTTCCAGACCCGCATCGTACAAAAAGGTCGCCAGGGCAGTCGTCTTTCCGTAGCCTGTTGCTGCGTGAACCAGGCACAGCGGAGCATGATGTAATAAGCGCAGCTTCTTCGCAAGGGCCGGTCTTCGTAATACATATGGCTTTTGCCTCGGCGGTGTAATTTGAGAAATGGAAACATGAGATGATTTCATGACTTGCACTCCTTGCCGTTCTCCTCTACTCTCTTTTGACTATTTCCCCATTTCTGTTTATTTTCCTGCACACAAAAAACCCACCCGGGTATCCAGGTGGATTCGTATTAATCAACAAGGTTAACGCCTTTTACCGTATAACCGACATCGTTGATCAGCACTTGGAACTCTTCATCACTCACCTGCTCGCCTCGAACAATCCGTGAGTGAAGGTCCGCAACTTTATCGTAGATCGCTCGGTTTGTGGAGACGTACATCGTATTAAAGCGCGATTCCGTTTGCAGCCGTGGGCGCATTCTGTCCACCACACGTTTTTGCAGGTGATCAGGGTGCCCATTATCTACACGGATAATTTTCCCAGGGGTATACGGGATCGACGGCCGCGGGTTGACCTCATCTACTTTGGGTGTATCAATTGGCAGTACTCCCACCAGCAGTGAATCTTTATAAGCAAGTACTTTGATGTCTACAACGCCTGGTATTTTCTCAGCATGACGTTCCAAAAGTCCAACGAGATGAGGCTCTCGTTTGTGAACCATTTTTTGGCTAATCATGGCTGCCGGCCCTTTATCTCGTCCTGCATTATCATTTTGGTAATTAATTCCGTAAGCTTCGAATTTGGCTTGATTGCCGTTCATATCCTCCGAACCCTGCTCCTTGTTGGGTGAACAGCCCGTAAACATGGCAGCTACTAGTACGGATACGGATATTCCTAATCCGATTCGTTTCACAAGAACACCTCCTTGACCTTATTTTGATGTGCAAGAGGTGTTCTTACTCAAGGAATCTACGCCCTAAATTTTAATAAAATGCCGCCATAACAAGCGCAAGTAATACTTAAAACCCCTACCTTTCGAACTAATTTCAAATAGTTACAAAAATGAAACCATATTCCTTCAAAAAACCGTTACAATAGACATGGAACGACATTTGAAAGAGGCGGAGAAACATGAAGAAATTAATTCCTTTTCTTATCCTGGCACTTATTTTAAGTATGATTCCTCAAGGTGGGAGTTCCGCCAACACCGCTGCCATTCAATTAGGAAGTGATATTCTCTTTGATCAATTCCATCAACAGATTGAAGGCAAAAAAGTGGGGCTCGTAACCAACCAGACTGGCGTCAACAGTCAAGGTATGAGCACAATCGACATGTTGCGTAGAGATCGGACTGTCAAGCTTGCTGCACTGTTCGCTCCAGAGTACGGATTGGATGGAAAAACCCCAGCAGAAAAACAGGTAACGAGCTATGTTCATCCTGTATATGGTATCCCGATCTATGGTTTGTTCGGTTCGACACGGATGCCTACGAAAGAAATGCTCGCAGACGTGGATGTTCTTCTTATAGACTTGCAGGATGTCGGTTCACGTACATACACCTACATTTCTACCTTGCAGTATACAATGACAGCAGCAAAGCAGGAGAATAAAAAAATCATCGTTCTTGATCGCCCGAATCCTGTCGGGGGTACAATCGTGGATGGGCCCGTACTCGAAGCACCCTATCGCTCTTTTATCGGAGTAGACACGATTCCGCTGGCACACGGAATGACGATTGGCGAGTTGTCTTTGTTTTTTAATCGGAACATAGGAGTCGATCTTACTGTCATACCAATGTACGGATATACGCGCAGTATGATTTTCCATGATACTGGCTTGACGTGGGTTCAAAGCTCTCCCCACATCCCGGATCTTACCTCCGTCTTTGGATACATGGCTACTGGCTTGGGAGAAGGCACGGGAATCAAGCAGGCTGATAATTTTACATGGATTGGCGGAGAAGGGATCGATTCTGTCAAGTACGCTGATTTGCTAAACGGCAGCTTGCTGCCCGGTGTCCTATTCTTGCCAGAGAACAAGGATTCCTTGGGCGGAGTTCGACTGCAAATCCTTGAGCCACGATTGTTTAATCCAGCAAAAACAGGCATCTATGCTTTGACGTATGCCAGAGCGCTGAATCATTTTCCCGTTCCGAAAAGTACAGATAAAGAAATGGTCTTATTTGACAAAGTCATGGGCACAAACAGAATTGGTCAGTATTTGGAGCAAGGCCGCACTCCCCAAGAGGTGGAGGCTTCTTATGCAGAACAAATCAAGCAATTTAAAGAATTGCGCAAAGGTTATCTGATTTATGGGGAGGAGCCGTTCCATCCTACGTCCGTCATCCATAGCAAACCAGTTGTTCCAACAGCTCCTGTAACAGAGAAACCTACAACGCCGGTAACTGGAGCTACGGGTACAGTAAAACCGCCGGTAACGAAACCACCGCTACCTAGCGCAACAGGAACAAACGGCACAGCTGTTCAACCACCAGCCAAACCGCCTGCGCCCGTACAAAAGCCAGCGCCAGTGACAAATCCTAATGATAAAGTGGCTTACCTGACCTTTGATGATGGTCCGTCCCCAATCACACCACTGGTTTTGGATATACTAAAGAAAAATGAAGTAAAGGCTACGTTCTTTATCGTTGGAAGTCATGTCTCTGGAAATGAAGCCATCCTCAAACGGGCAATCAGTGAGGGTCATGCAGTCGGCGGTCATACGTACTCCCATGATTACCGAGTACTGTACAAGAGCAGGGACGCTTTTTTCGCCGATTTGGAAAAAGGAAATCAATTGATCGAAAATGCCACGGGTATAAAGCCTACTGTCTTCCGTTATCCGGGTGGCAGCACCAATACAGTCAGTCTGAAGTATCAAGATCCAAAGCTGTATAACAAGCAACAAACCGTGATGAGCGCGATCAAAGCTGAATCTAACAAACGCGGATACATCTTCATTGACTGGAATGTAACCAATGGCGATGCTCGAAGCAGCCACTATACAGCCGCAGGAGCACTTGCCAATATCAAACAGCAAGTGAAGTCTCAAAAGGAAATCGTCATCCTCATGCATGACGCAAGCACCAAGGCAGCTACAGCCCAATCTCTGCCTGAGGTCATCTCCTTCTTGAAGGGAAAAGGGTATCGATTTGAAATCATTACCTCTGAGCACCCGACGATTTCTACTGTCAAGTAAGTCTAAAAACCAATAGCCCGCTCGTGGTCGCTTTGACCGAACGAGCGGGCTGCTTTTTTAGGAGCTTTTACGACATCTTTCACGCATCATGATTGTGTGGCAAGCACCTCATATCGCAAACGAAGCTCTCTTTTCAATATTTTTCCACTAGGGTTTCGCGGCAGGTTTTCTGCAATTACCACATATTTA
The DNA here is from genome assembly GCF_947502445.1 of uncultured Brevibacillus sp. Classification (GTDB taxonomy): domain Bacteria; phylum Bacillota; class Bacilli; order Brevibacillales; family Brevibacillaceae; genus Brevibacillus. The sequence goes on along the minus strand of NZ_CANMZW010000041.1, from coordinate 14,833 downwards.
GGTGCCTTGAACGAGGACAGACGCTCTTTGCAAAAGTCAAGCAGCTCTTCAATGGTCACAGCTTCATTTGCTTTTGGCACCACAACAGCCGTTACCGCTTCAATCCAATAAGGATGTGGGATACCGATAACCGCTACCTCAGATACTTTTGGATGCTGATAGATCAATTCCTCGACTTCTCTGCTCGCTACATTTTCTCCCCCGGATTTGATCATGTCTTTTTTTCGGTCGACTACCGTAATAAAGCCCTCTTCGTCCATAACACCCAAATCACCGCTATGAAACCACCCACTGTTAAATGCTGCCCTCGTTTTTTCTTCATCACGAAAATAACCCAGCATGGCGTGACTCGTGCGATGGACGATCTCTCCGATAGACCCGCGTGGAACTTCCTGTCCTTCGTCATCAACGATTTTTGTTTCGACGTTGAGCGCAGGCTTTCCAGCGGAGCCAGCTTTACGGATCTGCTCGTTTGGCTTCAAGACTGTAGCGAGAGGAGCCACCTCTGTCTGACCATAGAAGTTGTAGAATTGTGCATCCGGCAAGCGCTGGTTGAGCTCCTTCAAAATTTCTACGGGCATGATTGCAGCACCGTAGTAGCATTTTTTAAGCGAGGTCAAATTACGTGAGGAAAATGCAGGTGAACGAAGCAGTGCAATCCAGACAGTCGGCGGACAAAACAGCTGCGTAGCCTTGTATGTCTCCACTGTCTGCAGCAACAAATCAGGAGTTGCCTGCTCCAAAATAATTCCGCTGCCCCCCAGGTATATGTACGGCCCAAGGAAGCAGTGCAGCTGTGCGCTATGGAACAGTGGCAGTGCATGTATGGCTACATCCTCTGACGTCATGTTTCCTTCGATGATCGTGCTTACGTATTCTGAGATAATGCTTTTATGCGTGAGCATGACGCCTTTTGGCTTGGATTCTGTTCCACTCGTGTATAAAATCTGCGCAACGTCATCGTCTGTCAGGTCAACCTCCGGCTCCTGTGTATCTGCCTTAGCGATCATTTCTCTAAATACATGCCACTCTCCGTCAGAGGCAGCCGGTCTGGAGATAAGCGACAGCAGCCGTGGCGAGACTCCCGCCTGCTCGATTGCCGCTTGGGCGACTGCTTTGAACTCTGGCGATACGAAGCATGCATTTACCTCTGAGTGGGCTAAAATATAGGCGACATCCTCTGTATTCAGCATGAAGTTTATGGGGACGAGAATAATTCCAGCTTTGGCTGAAGCAAAGTTCAGAATGGCAAAATCCATGGAGTTGCGTGAGAGCACCGCCATTCGCTCGCCTTTTTGCAAACCTTTTGCCAGCAGTGCATTCGCCGTTTGATTCACCATATGATCGAATTGCTTGTATGTAAGAGCTTCCTCCTCAAACTGCAAGGCGACCTTGTCAGGAAAGCGCCCATAGCTCCTTCGCAATATGTCACCTAGTGTATTTCTCCTGACACGACTAGATTCGATCATTTGCATGCCTCCCTCAGAAAACATTTACAGTCATTATACCAACAATTATCTATATAATGTGTATTTTCTGATATTTCAAGTTAAAAAAACGGCAGCTCCCTCTGCATTATTGAAGCTGCCGCAGGCCCCCAAGAAAATTCGAGTCCCTAGGTACAGCATATATCAAATTAGCGGTTGCATCGACATTGGTTCTACTGGATTTTGAGGAAAAAAACGGATTCGAACGCTGTTTGGATCTGCAATAGCAGGCTTATGTGCGATGTTCCTCTTTACTCTACGGTAATTGTTGCGGAAAGGTATTCATACTGCGGAGTGCCATCCTGCAATTTATAATCGATGCCATAATAGACAGTATATACCCCAGGTTTTCCTGGAATAAATGAAGTCACTTCCCTGCTGTACTCATCGTCACTGTCTAAACGAACAACATTTTTGATCAACTCAAAGTATCCCGTATCTCCGTTCACATTCCACCCGGTCTCTGCATCTAGTCCCCTCGAGTGCTTTCCTACTAAAAGAACCTCTTCCCCTACCTTTACCGTCGCTTTGGAGGGGCTTAATGCGAGTAACTTAACAGAAGAAATTTTGAGTCTTGTTAAGTGCAAGCCAGTCCAAATGAATCCTGTTTCATCTTGCATCCGTAGAGAAAAATCAATGGATATCGTCCCATCCGTCTCGGGTGCAGTAAATTTCCCTTTTACGATAAATGATTGATTTGTACTTCTCATCGAGTATCGCAATGGTGTTTTCTTATAATCAACCATCAATTGCGTACTGCTACCAATGTATATTCCTCGCCTTTCCACTTCTGCTGTAAATTCAACAGTCTCGCCCGGTGCATACTGTTCTTTGCTAAAAGTAAGAGTCGTAGGCGCCACATCATCGATCACTTCAGGTAACGGTGTAAGCTCTTCTTCTTCTTTTTCCTGCGTTAACGGAGTGTTTGCTTCATCAGATACTTCCGAGTCCGCATAGATAGCAGGGGCATAACTGAAAAAACATGCCAACAGTAAAAGGAGTATCGAGAAACGTTTCAAGTGGTGAGTCAAAATAGTCACTCTCCTAAAATTTTTTAAGTAACAATGGAAATCCATAAGTACCACTTTTTCAAATCCCTAAAATAACTATATTTTGTTAATATTTTGGAATCATTATAGCACAACACGAGCGAGCAAACTGCTAGTGAAAAATAAAAAGCCAGCCCCGAAGGACCGGCTTACATGTTTATCGCGCTGGGGGCTTCTTTTCCTGCTCATTCATTCCCTTTAAAGAAAAAAGAATGTACGAACGCGCTCGCTGCTTCGGATAAAGGAACATTCTTCAATTTGACGATTCCGATCTCACGCGGTGGTATCCGTTCTGCCAAATCAATTTCAAACAAAGTGGAACCTTCCAGATCAACAAATTCGCGCGTAAGACAAGAAACCCCAAGTCCAATTCTGGCAAATTCGACTAGCAAGTCTAAACTTCCAAGCTCAATTTCTGGTTCAAGAGTATATTCTTTTTGCTGCATAAACTGATTCAAATATTGTCGTGAGTTGCTACCTTCTTCCAGTAGAATAAGCGGGAGAGAAAGGATTTCGTCTAGTGAAAGCCGTTGGCCCCTCACATGTTCGAAACGTGGTCCAGCGAAAAAGCAATCGTGGACTTCAAATACTTTTTTCACTTCCAACTGGGGATCGGTTAAAGGTAAATTAACCAGGGCAAAATCAATGCTGCCATCTTTCAATAATGCTATGCTTTCGGGCGTGGTTCGATTCGTCACTTTTATTTTGATCGTAATAGAATGACTGATGGCTGGTTGTGTCACATGTAATTTATCTGCTGCTCTTGTCAGACTCCCCTCTTTTGCGCATGCATAAAAAACACGATATAACTCCATCGCTTGCCATCATGATTGCAAATTCGATCAATTCAACGATATCACATCATCGAAAACAACATGTTATTTGGTCCATTTTTTTCCGACTGGCGCCAGCCATAGCTGTCGGCGCTCTCGTAGGTGGACTATCAGCACCTTTCATCCAAGGAAATATTTTGCGCTATCTGTTCATACTGCTGGTAGTTTATACAATCGTCATGTCCATTCGAAAAAAATCTTTTTTAGACGTAGATGGTATGAAGTTCACGTTGCCCACTCCATTCAAAACGTCATCGCTTGGCCTTGGAATTGGCTTTCTCGCCACTATGTTAGGTGTTGGTGGCAGTGTCATAACTGTTCCCTTTTTACGAAAACGTGGACTTGCCATGCTTCATGCCGTTTCGTTAGCAAACCCATTAAGTCTTCCGATTGCGATAGTTGGAGCTACTACATCAATCGCAACTGGACTACAGCAACCCGGCCTTCCCGAGTGGTGTTTAGGATTCGTTTATATGCCCGCGTTTCTAGGCATTGTTCTGGAGGGATTTATCGGTGTTCCACTTGGTACCCATATCGCCCAGCATCTTCCTGACCGTCTGTTTTCAAAAATTTATTTCATTCTGCTGGTTGTCGTTGTTCTGATCATGGTCTTTGAATAAACAAAAACAACCCCCGTTTACGCACGTGAGGTTGATAAGTTCTTTTATTAATAGTAGAAAAATAGAAGTATGGCGGAGGGAGCAGGATTCGAACCCGCGTGAGCTTGCACTCTAACGGTTTTCAAGACCGCCCCGTTATGACCACTTCGGTATCCCTCCGCGTTTCAATCAACAATAGTTACTATAGCATAGGTCTCCTATTATTTGCAAGAGGTTTCTACTCTTTTTCTTTCCTCATCGTTTGACGATCACCAGCTTCAGCTCCGTCATTTCTTCTATTGCGTATTTGACACCCTCTTTTCCCATCCCGCTCTCTTTTACTCCACCATACGGCATATGGTCTACCCGGAAGGTTGGAATGTCATTAATCAGCACTCCGCCTACCTGCAGCTCGTCTGCTGCGTGGAGAGCCAAACTCAGGTTAGTGGTATAGACTCCAGCTTGCAAGCCGTATCTAGAGTCATTCACAAGCTTGATTCCTTCATAAACGGAGTCAATCGGATTAATCATGACGACAGGACCAAATACCTCCTTGCAGGAAACCTGCGCATTTGCGGGCACTCCTGTCAGCACCGTTGGCTGCAGCATACGCCCTGCCACCTGTCCCCCGCACTCGACTCGTGCTCCCAGCTGCCTTGCCTCCTCAATCCATCCCATGACACGCTTTGTTTCTTCCGGATGGATCATCGCTGAGTAGTCGGCTTCCTCGGAAATGGAGTCTCCCCCGCGCAGCGTCAGTGTCTCGGCAACAAACCTGCGCACAAATTCCGCATACAGCTCTTTTACCACGTAGATGCGCTGCACAGAAATGCACACCTGACCCGAGTAGGCAAAGGCACCGAAGATACAGCGTGGGATCATTTCTCCAAGCTGTACGTCACGATCGACAATCACGGCCGAGTTTGACCCAAGCTCGAGTGTAACTTTTTTCAATCCAGCCCGATTCCGTATCGCGATCCCAACCTCAGGACTACCAGTGAAAGTCAATGCTCGCACTCTGGGATCTGTAACTAATTGATCACCGACAATTGCTCCACTGCCCGTCACCACATTCAGAGCACCAGCAGGAACACCTGCCTGCTCTGCCAGCTCCGCGAGAAAAAAAGCACTCAGTGGTGTTTGCGATGCCGGCTTTAGCACGACCGTATTCCCGGCAGCCAGGGCAGGTCCTACCTTATGGGCAACCAGATTCATCGGAAAATGATACGGAGTGATAGCGCCGATCACGCCAAGCGGCTCGCGGACGGTGTATGCGATACGTCCCTCTCCGCCAATGGCAGCGTCCAGGGGAACCGTTTCTCCATGCAGCCTCTTTGCTTCCTCAGCAGCAAATTTATAGGTCTGGATCGTACGAATTACTTCTCCTCGTGCTGTCTTGATTGGTTTGCCAGCTTCGATTGCAATGATTCTAGCCGCTTCCTCCAGCCTTTCATTCATCTGGATCGATATCTTTTCCAGCAGCGAGGCCCTTTGATAGGCAGGCAGCCTGCGCATGATTGTGGCAGCTCCTTCGGCAGCAGCAATCGCTTTTTTTACAGTTTGGGGATCTGCTTGGGGAATCTGGGCAATTTCTTGGCCGCTATAGGGAGAGTAAAGTGGTGCATACTCAGCAGTGCTTACCCATTCTCCTCCGATATAGCATGCTTTTTTCATAGCCAACTCCTCCATCCATGGGCGAAATAAGATAGTACTTATCCCCAAGACATTCTCCAGCTCACCCATGCCTTCCTTGGTCTTTTCTGTCGACCGACCCCAAAAAGAAACCGACCCTCATCGACAAAACATGACGAAGGCCGGTTCATATGATTGCTGTCGATCGATGCCGTTTTCAGACTGGTACTTTTGACTACCGACAGCTACCTCTTATTTATTTTTCTTCAGCAACACCGCACCATTCTACCAAAGTGAGCGCAAAAATTTCTGCGCAGCGGAACACATCGTCCAGCACGATATATTCATTCGGATAATGTGCTACTTGTGTAACCCCTGGACCCACTACGATGGCTGGTGTATCTGCTAATGCCGTTAACAGTCCTCCGTCGGTACCCCAAGGAGAGGCTTCTACAACCGCACGACTGCCGGTAACTGCCGAGAACTGGTTATGCAAAATTTCCATAAGCGGGTGATCCTCATCGACGGCTCCCGGAACCCAACGTGCACCATACCACTCCAGCTCTACAGGCTGCTCAGCAAACCAAGGATCAATTTGTGCCAGCTGCTTCAATGCTGCTACCATTTCTGCCTTGGCGTCCTCCATCTGCTCTCCTGGCGCAACACCCATACGTCCTTCCAGCTTGACGAGGTCAGCTACTGAAGAAGGCCATTTTCCCCCTTCGATCACACCGATGTTGATTGGGATCGGGATCGGCAGCTTTTCATACAGAGGATCATCGAGTCGATCGTTTCGCTCTTTTTCCAGCTTGCCGATTGCCTGCACGACCAGTAAGCTTTTTTCAATCGCACTGACGCCTTCATAGCGTGTTCCGCCATGAGCCGAACGACCTTTTACAGTCAAGCGGAACCACATGGAGCCTTGCTGCTTCGGAAAAATTTTCATATTAGTCGGTTCAGGGATCAGAGCAGCATCTGCCTTGTAGCCACGCAAAATGGTTGCGAGCGTACCTGCACCGCCACTCTCCTCCTCAACCACACTTTGGAAAATGACGTCGCCTTTCAATTGAACACCAAGCTTTTGCAGCACGGAAATAGCGAGCAGGGAAGACAGATTGCCACCTTTCATATCAGTAGCCCCGCGTCCATACAGCTTCCCATCCTCGATTTTCCCACTGAACGGGTCGTCACTCCACTGAGCATGATCGCCGGCAGGCACGACATCCACGTGACCATTCAAAATAATCGAGCGGCCCCCGCCTTGACCTTTCCACACCCCGACCACATTTGGACTGTCGTCAAATACGGTACGAGGCGATACAAAATAGGGATGAGCCAGCAGCTCTTCGCCTTCCATTACCCACAGATCAACTGCCAGCCCCATTTCAGCAAGACGGCTTGCGATGCTCTCCTGTATGGAACGCTCCTCTCCTTGCACACTTGGACTTTGAACCCACTCTTGTAATAGCGCTGTGGCCTCTTTGCGATCCTTTTCCAATTGCTCGTGAATGAGCGCTTGCCAGTTTGCCATGTCCATCCCCCGATCACTTGTTATGATTTAGCGGAATACTCCAACTTCGCCTTCTGTTTTTAGCTCTGCTTCCGTCGCGCCAATGACATCGGCTACCGAATACGGATACATGACCTCGCGCAAATACAGACCATCAGGCTTTACTTCCATGACCGCCATATCCGTAATGATCCAATCAGCCGCTTTTGCTGCTGTAAGTGGCAATGAGCACTCACGAACAATTTTGGAGCGTCCATTTTTATCAAGGTGTGTCGTGACCACCATCACTTTTTTCGCCTTTTGGGCCAGCTCCATTGCTCCACCCATGCCAGGAACACGCTTGCCAGGTACGATCCAGTTGGCGATATCCCCTGATTGACTCACTTCCAGCACGCCGAGGATCGTCATATCCAACAAACCACGACGAATGATGGCAAACGCGGTAGCACTGTCAAAAAACGAAGCGCCGGTCGCCAGTGTAACGGGAAACCCGCCTGCATTGCAAAGCATGGCGTTCTCTTCCCCTTTTGCTGGGCTAGGACCTGTTCCTAGAATACCATTCTCTGCGTGGAACATCACCCGTTTGTCTGCAGGGATAAAGTCAGCAACCAAGGTTGGGATACCGATTCCCAGGTTGATGATCATCCCGTCCTCGACTTCCATAGCCGCACGGCGGGCAATTCGTTCACGATAGGTTTCTGTCTCTTTTACTTCTCCCAAGCCCATTGCCAGTTCACCCCTTCACTTTGGACGATATAATTGACGAAAACGCCCGGGGTTACGATCTCTTCCGGGTGAAGCTCGCCGATTTCAACGATTTCATCCGCTTCCACGATCGTGATATCTCCCGCCATCGCTACCAACGGATTGAAATTGCGTGCACTCGTGTCAAATACCAGATTGCCAAAACGATCCGCTTTTTTCGCATGGACAATCGATACATCTGCTGTAAGCGGCGTTTCCAGCAAGTATTCCTTGCCATCGACAACGAGCTTTTGCTTCCCTTTTTCTGCGATCGTGCCGATACCTACATCGGAGAGAACCCCTCCCAGACCGACTCCACCGGCCCGTACACGCTCTGCAAGGATTCCCTGCGGGCAGAACTCTACCTCAAGCTCTCCAGCCGTCATTTGGGCCCCTGCGTTCGGATTGGAGCCGATGTGCGAAGCGATTACTTTTTTAACCCGCTTCTCCGTCACGAGCTTCCCGATGCCTATATGGGGAAAAGCCGTATCATTGCTGATCAAGGTAAGATCGCGAATCCCTTTATCCAGAATGCCTTGGACCAGGGTGGGGGGATTGCCGATTCCCCCGAACCCACCTGCCAAAAGCGTCATTCCATCACGAAAATGAGAAAGCGCTTCTTCAAGCGAAACGACTTTTTCAAAACGATTGGTCATTATTGGTTCCTCCCGTTCCTAACTATCCGATCAGTGCTTTGTCTTGCAGCTCTTGCTGCACTGCTTCAATCGCTTCTTTCAACAGTCCGACCAATTCATCAATTTGCTCTTTGGTAATCGTGAGTGGAGGCGAAACAATGACGGAGTCACCTGCTACACCTTCAATACCACCCATTGCCGGATAAATGAGCAGACCTTTTTCAAATGCTTTCGCAATGACCTTCGCTCCTACCCCTTCGGAGAGCGCGAATGGTTCTTTGGTTTGCTTGTTTTTAACGAACTCCAATCCAAGAAGCATACCGAGTCCACGTGCATCCCCGATCAAGGGAAGCTCATCAGCCAGCTCCTGCAAGCGAGAGAGCAGGTAAGCACCTTGTTCAGCTGCTTTTTCAACCAACTGATTTTTTTCCACGTAATTCAGGACAGCAAGAGAGATTGCTGCGGATTGCGGATTCGCACTGTAGGTGTGACCAGCCATAATCAGACCGCTGCCTTTGGTGATCGTGTCGATAATTTCGTCAGATACCATCGTTGCGGCCATCGGGGTATAACCCGCACTCATTCCTTTTCCGAGAGTCATCAGATCAGGTACGACTCCCCAGTGGTCTACACCAAATGCTTTTCCTGTGCGCCCTACTCCAGTCATAACCTCGTCTGCAATGAACAGCACTTGGTATTTGTCGCATATTTCGCGAATGCGCTGGAAATAGCCGTCTGGAGGCACAACTGCGCCCGCTGTAGCCCCGATGACAGGCTCCGCGATAAAGGCTGCCACTTGATCTGCTCCGACGCGCAGGATAGCCGTCTCAAGCTCGTTGGCGCACGATAGCGCGTACTCTTCCAAGGACATACCTTCTGGGCGTCGATATGGGTAAGGTCCAGTAATGGCAGGATAATCCTCGAGAAGAGGCACGAAGCGTTTCCGGCGCAAAACGTGTCCCGACATGGAGAGTGCGCCCATGGTGATTCCGTGGTAGCTCATCCAGCGCGAAATGATCCGGTTCTTCGTTGGCTTGCCTTTTTCCTGCCAATATTGGATTGCGATTTTTTGAGCCGTTTCTGTTGCCTCGGAGCCACTGCTCACAAAAAAGGTCCAATTCAATGAACCAGGTGCCCACTGAGCAAGCTTGGCTCCAAGCTGTTCTACTGCATCGCTACTAAAATGAGAGCGGTATGCGAAGGACACTTCCTTGGCTTGCGTGTACATCGCCTCGGCGATTTCTTCTACGCCGTGGCCGATGCTCGCCGTTACTGCACCGCTGCTGCCATCGATATAACGGTTGCCCTCTTTATCATAAAGATAGATCCCTTTGCCATGCGAGATTACTGGATATGACTTACCGAGTTCAGGCTTAATTACATAACTTTTTTCCATTATCGTCGCCACCCTTATTAATAGGTCCTGTTCAAAAGGCGGTTTATTCCTCCACTTTTTGAACATCCTCTGACTCTCTACCTCTATCCTAGCTGACCATCGCTTCGGACTCATCCGACGTGCTGGCAAAAAAACATGGCGAAGAGACAAAATCTTTTGTACATTTTGTATAAAGAACTTTGAGATTTTGGAGGTATTCCTCATGACGATAACCATTCGTGAAGCATTGCAATTACCAGATATGGTTCAAACGAGGCTGATCGCTGGTGCTGGCGGTCTGGATAATCCCATACGCTGGGTGACAATTGTGGAAGTGCTTGAGGATACGGGGCGCCTGCAAGAAGGCGAATTTTTGATTACGACTGGGTTTGGTCTAGCTGGCAATCCAATGAGACTCTCTTCGTTTATACCTTCCTTGGCCAAGCAAAAGCTGAGCGGTGTCGCGATTCATACAGGCTTTTATTTACGGGAAATACCGGAAGCGTTTATTGAGATGGCGAATCGTCATCAGCTGCCGTTAATTGAGATACCGACAGAAATCAACTTCTCGACCATCACCAAAGCTATTTTGCAGCCGATCGTGAACAGACAGTTTGAGACGCTCGCTTATTCGCAGGCGATCCATAATAAAATGATTGACGCTGCTTTATCAAAAGGGGGCTTGCCAGCAATTGCAGGAGAACTGGCTACACTTACTGGCGGTGCCGTTACGCTCATAGATGCTCTTGGCTTCGAAGTAACACAGCAAGGCTGTTTGGGCGCTGCAGCTGAAGATCATGCCGCAGAAAGTGCCCACTCTGTTCCAATTCGCGCAAGCCGTGAGCACTTCGGAACACTGACCTTGGTGAAGCCCAAGCCTACGTGGGAGGAGCTAGATGACGTGGCCCTGCAGCATGCAGCCACTTTATGTGCCCTGGAGTATGTAAAGGAACGTGCTGTCTCCGCTACGGAATGGCGCTTGAAGGGCGATCTCGTAGAGGAATTGTTAAATGGCAAACCGATGAGTGCCTCCGAGCTGGAGAGTCGCTGTCGCATGCTAGGATACCCCGTGGCGGGAGGACATCTGGTGGTCGCTGTCCATGCAGAGGGAACGAATCTGCCTGGCATCGGAGACCTTCACCAAAATGTCATTACGCTGATGAGGCGTCTCTGTGACCGTCACAAGCGCTCTTACCTTCTGCGTGAGCGGCCGCACTGTCTCCTGTTCGTTTTGCCTGACGATCAGACAAGCATATCTCTTCTCGCACAGCTTACTACACGCTGGGAAGCCTTGCATCCATCCTGTGGCCTGCATGTAGCCATCAGCAATCCCTGCAGGCAGCTGACCGATGTGGTTCATGCTGCTGAAGAAGCGATGTTTGCCTTGCAAGCCTATCCGTTATTGGCGAAGTCTCCTGAGCTCCTGCACTATCGAGACATGCAGGGCTATCAGTTTCTTTTCCCCTATCGGGAAAGCGAGGATAGAATGCTGGCTCTCTGGCAGCCTTTGCTCGATCCGTTAATCCGTTACGATTCCAAATACAATCAGCAATTGCTTGAAACACTTGATGTCTATCTGCGTCAAAACGGCAATGGCCTGCAAACTTCTCAGGCTCTGTATATTCACCGTCATACCTTGAAATACCGGCTGACTCAAATCGAAGAAAAGACAGGCTGCCGCCTAGAGGACGCGCATCAACGTTGGCAGCTTCAGCTTGCCTTGATGGCGCGCCGTCTTCAGCAGCAGCTGTATCCCTCTATCGAGTAGCCTTTACTCTTGAATCGGGCGAAGCGGCTTCACCCATATATTCATGTCCTCATATCCGGAAAAAATCGTGCAGTTATTAATCAGGCGCCCTCTGTATTCATAACCCATTTTCGCAGCAGTGACGTTCATCCCGGCCGATTGTGCCCGTGTCAATGTGTACAGGTAGTAGATACCGGCCTCCTCCATTCTGTGCTCCAATGCAATGAACAACGGCTGGAGGAGGCCTTTTCCCCCATGGTTGGGATGAGTAGCGCAATCCGTCATCTCAGCCGACCCCATCCGTTCCGTAACTTCTGCTGAAGCCGCACATGCGATAGCCCCTTCATACTCGACCACGAAATAGACCGTGCCCTCCTGCATCGTTTTACGAATATACTGTGGATCGTCCATCGGGGTTGGATATGTTGCAAATACGAGCGCATACAGACTTGCCAGCTCTTCTGCATCCGCTTCTGTTGCTTCCCGCAAAAAATAGCCATCGGGCAGGACTTTTCCTTCGGCTTTGCCCGCTTTTGCGAGGCTCAGTGCAAGTATTTCCTCCGCCAGCTCAGGTGCAACTGAGGTCGCTCGCTCTTCGGTTAAGTATCGTGTGAGCATATGAGCAGACTGCCCGTGAAAAAACCCGTCGATGGTTCCTTCCAGCGTATATCCCTCGACTTGCCAGGCTGGAATATCTCCTTTCTTTCCATAGACAATCAGTTTGGTAGCATCCGACTCTTTCGCCAGCTCTTGCAATCGTTTATTCCATTCCGAAATTTGCGTCTGTTCATAACGGTGCAGCTTGACACGTCTATTTTGCTGATCGATTACCAGATCCCCTGATGCGAGCATCTCCGTTTCCTTTTCCATCATGAGGCTTCCTCCTCTGCTTCATTACTGCTTTCATTGTAGCAAATTCCCCTAGCCCGTCATCTGCCAATCTGTATAAAAAGGCGTATGTCATGCACAAACGGAGGCGGGATGGGCATTCGACGAGCGCCATTTTCCCTATTCGTTCATAGGATGAAGGGAGTTGCTCCATCTGGGAAGGAGGGGGTTTGTGTGAGCTGCGGCAGAAACAACGATTTCGCACTCGTATTGGTGCTGTTCGTCCTGTTGGTGATTGTTCTTACTGCACTCGGATAGGTTTCTTCTGCTGCCCCTCAGGAAAGGTTGTATCGAGGGGCTTTCTACATATGCATGTAAGAGGAGCAGATGTCTTTGAAGGGAGGAAGCCCACGTGCTCCCACTTATCTATGCCCATCGCGGCGCTTCCGGCCTCTTTCCGGAAAACACGATGGAAGCCTTTCACGCAGCAGTCAGGCGGCGTGCTGATGGAATCGAGCTGGATGTGCAATTGAGTCAAGATAACAAGCTGGTCGTTATTCACGATCATCAGCTGGATCGTACGACGACAGGCTCTGGATTGGTACGCCGTCATACCCTGCAGGAGCTGCGTCAGTTTCGAGCAGATAAGAATTCGCACTCTCGATATCCAAAAGCGCGAATTCCTACCCTGCGTGAAGTATTCCAAGCATTTGCTGGCACATCCTTGCGCATAATTATTGAAATGAAAAATTTCTTAGTCAGCCAGCCTCATCTGGAGGAATTGGTCATCGAGCAAATCCGCCGTTTTCAGTTGACAGAGAGAACGATTATTTCTTCTTTTAATTTTGATAGTCTGTTACGCATAAAGGAATTAGATCCCGTACAAACCACAGGGCTTTTATATGTAGGGCCAATCGCAAAGCCATGGGAGGTAGCTGCTCGTTATCAGGCTGACCAGCTTCACATCCCCCATGACCAGCTCAAATCGAGTGTGATCAAACAATCCCATCAGCATGGTTTAACAGTCCTGGGCTGGGATCTCAACAGTAGCCGTCACATCCAGGAAGCGCTTGAATTAGGCGTAGACGGTGTCATTACAAATTACCCTGGCCGAGCAAAAAAAGTGCTTCGGACATTGAATCGCTATAACTAAAAAAAGAGGAGCCTTCTTCACATGGAGGCTCCTCTTTTGCTTGCTTATTCAACGACTTATCCTTTTGGCACAAAAAATTTCCCTTGCCAGCTGTTTCGGTTTTTCAGCTCGGCATCAATCCCGTTCAGCACTTCCCATTTCTTGCGGCTCCACATCGGACCGATCAGTAAATCTGGTGGTCCATCCCCTGTAATCCGATGAACGATCATTTCGGGTGGAAGAATCTCCAGCGTATCGACAACCAGCTTGGTGTATTCTTCTTGGGAAAGAAAATCAAGTAGCCCTGCCTCATACTGCTTCACCATCGGTGTCTTGCGCAGTAGATGCAGCAAGTGAATTTTGATCCCCTGAACATCTAGATGCGCAACAGCATCCGCCGTCTGCATCATTTCTTCATGAGATTCACCTGGCAATCCGTAGATAATATGCGAGCAAACCCGAATATTGTGCTTGCGCAGCTTCTCTACAGCGTCTACATAGCACTGGTAGTCGTGTGCACGGTTAATCAGTGTAGCTGTGTGCTCATGAACGGTTTGCAGACCCAGCTCAACCCACAGATACGTACGTTCATTCAGTTCTGCAAGATACTCTACCACGTCATCTGGCAGACAGTCAGGACGAGTCGCGATGGAAAGACCGACAACACCCTCCTGTTTCAAAATAACCTCATACATCTCACGAAGCTCTTCTACCGGAGCATACGTATTCGTATACGCCTGGAAAAAGCCGAGATATTTGGCTTGCGGCCATTTCTCATGCATGCGATTCTTGACGTCGTGAAATTGCCGTTCCAAATCCATCCGACGGTCTCCTGCAAAGTCTCCGGAGCCTCTGGCGCTGCAAAACGTGCAGCCTCCCGTTGCTACCTTTCCATCCCGGTTTGGGCAGCTGAAGCCCCCATCCAATGGCACCTTAAAGATCTTTTCATGAAAGGTCCCGCGAAGATGATAGTTCCATGTATGATATCGCTTGTCTCCCCACATCAATGGGGTTTCGCTAGGGCAATTATTAGGTGCTACCTTCATTGCTGTTTTCCTCCTCATGGCACAGCTACGTCTGTACTCTCTTTTGCGTAGCCATGAACGGATGCCTCGATCCGGCGAGACATGGCCCGATTCCTTAATCACGTCATTATACCAAATGAAACGCCATTCTTGCCACTTTGAAATCGGGTAGGAGGCTACCCATTAGTTGAGTAGCCGACCTCCCACACCACCGTACGTACCGTCCGGTATACGGCG
>NZ_CANMZW010000040.1 GCF_947502445.1 uncultured Brevibacillus sp. | reverse complement strand
TGAGACATAAAAATGCTCCTCCTTACAGATAGACAGTTTTATTATTTCAACTGTCTACCCAAAGGGGAGCATATCAACGAAAGGTGGGTTTTCTCGCTAGAAAGAGGGAACATCGCTGTACTCTCACTCAGGCAATAATCTTCGTTTTCTTTGCATTCTCCGTCGACTTTTTGATCAATCCGCTTAGCGGACGCTTCAGAGCAAGTGCCACAAACAGGCTCAATCCGATAAATCCAACCAGGCAGAGAATATCGCGGATGGCCGTTTCCCAGAAAATCCCGCCTACCGCTTCCCGCAGCAAGCTAATCGCGTACGTGAACGGCATGAACGGATTGAGCGCTTGGAAAAAGGGCGCTGTCATACTAATCGGGAATGTACCGCCCGAGCTGGAAAACTGGAACACCATAAAAATGATCGCAATGCCTTTTCCGACATTGCCGAAAACGGACAAAAGCGTATACGTGATCGTGACGAAAACCATACTGACCAGCATGGCGAACAGAACAAATGGTAGCTTATCGGCGACATAGGCATCCAAAATGTAAAAATCACCAAGTGTGACACAAAGCGCCTGCAAAAGCCCGATCGTCATAAAGGTACCCAAGCGGCCTAAGTAAAGCTGATAAGGCTTGTAGCGCCCATCAGGATTATCCGCATCTGGCTTTAGCAAAGAAATCAGCAGCGTAGCGCCAACCCACAAGGATAATACACCGTAAAACGGTGACATCGCAGAACCGTAGTTTGGAATCGGGTATTTGCGATTTTCCTTGATTTGAACAGGACTTGCGAGAAACTCGCTCTCTTTTTTGATATCGCCGCGCAGCAGCTTGGCCAGATCGGCGAAGTTGTTATTCGCTTCAACCTCTCTCAGCTTGTCTGCTGCTTGCCCAATTGCCTTTTCCAATGTGGGCAGATCATCTCCAACCAATCCTGCTACCTTATGAACTCCCGTCTCCACCTCTGGGAGCTTGTAGCGCACAAAATCTGCGAGCTTGGTGAGCTCCTGCTCTGCACCAGGCAGATCATTCTTGATAAAGGCTGCAGCTTCATCGAGCTTTTTCCCAATTCCTGGGAGATTCTCTCGCAGGAAGGGCGCTGCGACTTTGATTGCTTTTTCAAAAGCATCTGCCTTGCTTTGGAGCGATTGCGCCAGCTCGTGAACATTCGTACGAATTCGTGGCAGCTCCTGCTCAATCCGCTTCAATTCCGCAAGCCCGAACTCCAGGCCGCTTTTTGTATCGGCTAGAATCGCTTCCATGTCCGGAAGACGTTCGACCAGCTTTTGAAGATTCGCGGACGCATCACCCGTCAACTGCTTCATTCTTTCAATCCCTTCCTCGATTCGAGGAACGATTTCACTGTCGTAACGGGAGAGAATATCTTGAAGTCCGGTACTCGTTTCCTTGGAGAGCTGGTTCAGTGCCTCCACCAAATCCTTGGCAGGTGTCTTGCCCGCTTCCAAAGCACCTGCAATCGCTCCGAGAATGTCGATTTGCCGAGTCACTTTTTGCTGGATTGCTTGCAGGCGCTCTAATTGATTGGTGAGTGGCTGTCCCGGAATATAGCTGTTTAACCGGTCAAGCAGGGACGAGGTGCGCGCAAGCACTTTCTCTACGCCTACAAGTCTGTCCTTTACTGCGTTTACTTCCTCGGCAGTTGGCAACCGGGACGGATTGATTTGCAGCAGTCTGTCGGTGAGTGCGACGGTCGCATCAGCTGCTTGCTGTGCCAGCACCAGGTTTTGCTTGATCACAGGGGCAATCGTCTCGAACGCCCCATCATGTGTCGTCAAAAATTCGTTCACCTGATCTGAAATAGCTGTACCTTTTTCCGCCAGATCAGCGATTTTGGGCAAAGCATTTTGAGCAGCAGAAACAATTTCAATTGCCTGACTCGCTTTCTCCGTTCCGAGAGTAATGGCATTTGCGACCTTGTCAAAGTTTTGATCCAGCTCTTGAACGCGCGCAACCGCTTGATGAATCACGGGCAGCTTGTCCTCCAGCGATATAATGACCGAGGCAGCCTCATTGATGCGCGGCCAGTTTTCCTGAATGCGAAGCACATGCTCTGCCGCTCGATTTATCTCAGGAATCCTTTTCTCCACTTCAATGATGATTTGTGCCTTGTCATGAATATCGGGGAGCCTTTTCTCCAGCTCCAAAACCTTCTGACCTGCCGCCCGTATCTCGGGGAGCCTTTTCTCCAATGTAAAAATACCGTTTTCGACTTTGCGAATGGTCGGTAGCTGTTCCTCGATCTGAATCCCGATCTCTGAAAGCTTCGTCAATAGTGCAGTACTTACTGCTTCCGTAAAATTCTCGTTGATTTGCTTCGTAATTGCGGATACACCCGAGGAAGTGATTTTCGGGGCAACTGCGTTCACTTTTTCGTTTACGGTGTAGATGACCTCGGGTCGCTCCAGATTCCCGTTAATAATTCCTGTAATTTTTGAGGAAAAGTCAGACGGAATCAGGATGCTGGCATAATATTCGCCTCGATCAACGCCACGCTCTGCCTGCTCCTTGGTAACGAAGGTCCAGCCCAGCTTTTCATTCGTTTGCAAGCTTTTTATCAGCTCATCGCCGATGTTGATCCGCTTGTCTGCTACTGTCGTTCCCTGATCCTCGCTTGTTACAGCCACTTTCACGCCTTGCGTATTGGCATACGGGTCCCAAACCGATTTAATATTGACCCAATCATATAAGCAAGGAAGAAGAATGATCGCGATGATCAAAAAGATGCCCGTCGGTACTTTGAAAATGTTAAGCCAATCTGTTTTGTAAATCTGCCATATCGAACGCATGAATGTACCACCTGATAATTAGGAATGGTTAACGCCTGACACTCACATGACAGTTTACCATATTAGGAAATTAGCTGGAAGGAAACTGCTACTAATAGGATGAGCGGATGGAGGTTATTTTATGATCGCAGTCCATGATTAGAAGTTCGTTAATGCCCACTTGTTGCAATAATATTTGATTTGAAGCTGAAGCCACTCCAGTGCAGCTTCCTCCTTATCGAAAAGAGCTCTTGGACACCCATACAATTCGGCTGTGATTGGAGATATTCTCGTTCGATAGGCTTGCTGCTCCTTTTGATTCGAGGTGACAACCGCCAGCCCCAAGCAATACATACTCATCGCAGTTTTATTCTCCCGTAGCCAGCTCATGAGCACGTCCCTGGATTCAAGCATCGAGCTTTTATCTCCCCAAGAAACTTCTTTTACGAGCAAGAGTCCGAAGCGCTGTTGTTTTTTCAATACATCCTCTAGCTTTCTCGTCAATATGTGGACAGTTGTATAGGAAGAAGAGGAACGAACTCTGTAAATCGGTTGTCCCTCCATTGGAATAAGCTTCACCTTTCATCTTCCTTTCTGTGACGTTCAATCCCGCTTGAATAGCATAATAAATAATTACCAAACCTCTACTTTTTCATATAGCTCGATCAGTGCTGCTTTTTCCGGAACTGGAGCAAAGAAACCTATTGAGAGAATTCCGGCGATCCGCTCATTTTCCTGAATCCCTGCAAGCTTCATAAATTCAGTCCAACCACGGTAGTCACCCAAATTCCATGTCATACCTAATCCATGCACCCAGCTGAGCAGCTGGATATTTTGAATCAGGCAGCATACCGCAGCAAAGTCTTCCGATGCAATATGCTCGTCATTATTCATTTTAGCCGTCACAATCAAGCAGAGCGGTGCTTGGATTATCGTATTCACAAGTCGTGGATGCTGCTTCCAATCGATGCTGGCAGCCAGCTTCTGCTTGCCGTCCCCTTCCGCGTAAATAAATCGCCATGGTTCTCGAAATCGGTGATTCGGTGCCCATACGGCGTCATCAAGAATATTCATGATGATATGCCTTGGAACAGGCTCATCCGTAAAATCTCTGACCGCACGTGTCTCTCTGAATAAAGAAATCATATTCATCATGCTCCCCTCCTGCTGTCGCTTTATAAGAATGAGATTTTCTTCATAACAGGCGTACGTTGCTTGCCTTTTGATATCCGCTCGTAGTTGCCCATGAACAGGATCGTGACAATACGTTCTCCCCGCTTCAACCCCATGTCTGTGGCAAATGACTGCTTTCGCATATACGGCTCTGTATTCCATACGAGTCCAATCCCACAGTCCCACGCCAGCAAGGAGAAGCTCTGGAGCATCGCGCATATCGAAGCATAGTCTCGTTCACACATTTCCTTGCTCTCTTCCATTTCCTGAACGACAACGAGAAAAGCAGGGATGCTGATAATTCTCTCTGCCATCATCTGCCCGACCTTGCTAGGCAGCCATTTGTACAGCTTGTGTTCGGCGTAAACACTCATGATGAGAGAGACAGCCTTTTCCTTCCCCTCTCGACTGGCGATATATACGAAGCGGCAGGGGAGCTTTCCCTTTTCGTTAAAAACGGATTGCGCAGCCGCTTGGAGCCGATCAATTACGATTTCTTGTGATAAAGGGTGCTCGGAGAAGCTGCGAATTGTCCTGCGCTCCCGAACTAATTGCGACATATGTGTAGACCAGTTCTCTTTTTCTCCCACATCGCGTTGACCTGCCATGCTGCTTTACCCTCTTTCCCAATAAAAATGGATGCCTTACATGCTCCCGATACAATTGATAATAATTATCACTCATATTTTCTGCTACCTGCTGCGGGAATTCTTTTACCTGTAGAAGTAGATATTTCGCGCACCTGCGTAAAAAAAAGACCTCCGAAGACCGGAGATCACTGCGAAAAGGATTTGACCCTTTTTAAATATTCACTGGGATTGCAGCCATACTGCTTCCGAAAAGCCACAGTAAAATTACTCACGTTGCTGTACCCAACCTGTCCAGCTGCCTCGCTGACATTGACCCCTTCCCTTTCCAGGAGCCAGGCTGCTTTTTCCATCCGTCTTCTTCTGATTAGCCCAAAAATCGTCGTTTCGAAAAGCTGACGAAACCCGATCTTTAGCTTGTATTCGTTCAATCCGACCATCTTCGCAAGCGTTTTAATGGAATAAGGCTCATCGATGTGACGTAGAACAATCTCTTTTGCCTGCTTCAGTTTTTCTACGTCATCTGCTGGCAAAGAAGGCTCGATCGCTGGATATAGCAGATCGTTTTCTTGAAAAAAGAGGTTAATTAGCTCCATGGCCTTCGCTTCGAAATAGATTTTTTTCAACGCTCCCTTATAGGGACAATGCAGAATCTCATAAACGCATTTTTTAATCATGGGTGACAGCTGATAGGACTGGATCATTCCTTTTTTCTTCTGCAATATATGTAGGATTGCTTGTTTATCCGCATCTCTATCAAAATAATGAAGCAGATTTTCAGGTGACATGCGAATTTCCACAAACTGGCATCGTGTGTTTGCTTTTGTTTCGATACGTACATCCACATCTTGAAAATAGCAAACATGGCTTATCGGCTCTACAATCGTTAGTTGCTGATCATGAAAGTGGCAGACAGCTTCTCCACTTAAAAAATAATTCAGTTCAAAAATCCCTGAATTCTCCTCAATTTGAGCGGATAGATTTTGTGACAGCTCGACATCGGAGATGATAATCTCCATCCCTGTTCGAATTTGCATCCGCTCGATTGTGCCAGTCCCCAGCACTTTGGGAAGCTGGATACACTGCTCATCCTCTATGCGCTCACGCAGCGTGACATGGCTTAAAATGCTGCCTATATCTTTACAGTAGCCTTGTATATCGTCCAAAGTAAAATGGTTCATATCGCTCATCCCCTTCACTGGTCTGAAGAACGGTTATTAATAATCTACCATATGCATACTCTCCCCCAGTACTTTTCTTTATGAAAAGACAAATAAGCCCCGCTCTGATTAACCAAGAACGGAGATTGCACTCTAAACATCGCTGAATTTCACAATGAACAACTCGATTTTTGTTAAATAAATCGTGAAGCCAGGAAAAATACGCAACAAAAAAGAACCCCTTCCCAACTAAAAGGAGTTCTAAAACAGATCAAAAAAATCTCGCGTCTGTCGTCGGCAACTGGCTGGCATCATGCGTACTGGGATACATCTTAGCCCCTATAGCTTTGCGTCTCCACCTTTCAGTGGGTTTGCCCTTTCGAATGGAAAGTTTACCTATGAAATTAAAGACTCGAACAGCAACGATCCCAAATAAGCATAGAGTCCTATGAGCATGACGAAAAAATCAGGTTTTATTGGTAATGACCTCCAATATTAACCATCATTTTAGTAGGATAGACCTGAAAAGTAAAGATTTTCCATGAACGCAATACACAAGTTTGAATGGAGCAACAGGATGAAGAGTTTCAAAAACTGGGACAAAAAGTATGGGTAAAAGCTGTGAGGAGAACAGAGGAGATAATAATAAGGAAGATAAAACGCGGGAGCACTTCGCTACCCGCGTCTTTTATATCAGCTACTCACTTGAGTACACGCTTGCTTATTTTTTATGAAGTCGACAAATAGCTGAAACAGCTTGAGCTGCTCCTGATCGGTTTGGAACATCATCTCTGGATGCCATTGGACAGCAACTAAAAACGGGTACTCCTTGTGCACAATCGCTTCGATGATGCCGTCCTCAGAAACCGCAGCTGCCTCAAGACCAGCCCCCAGCTTGTCAATCATCTGGTGGTGGAAGCTGTTGACATGCAGCTCTTCTTTTCCAAAGCACGGATAGAGCATGTGCTCCTTGGAGAGCTTTACTTTGTGGGCGATACTTGTCTTGGGTGCGAAATACCCTGCATGGTTGATCTCAGTAGGGTAGCCTCTCTCGATGTCTTGAATCAGTGTCCCGCCAAAGTAAACATTCAGCAGCTGCAATCCGCGGCAAATACCGAAGATCGGCAGATTTCTTTTCACCGCTTTGTCGAGCAGCTTTAGCTCGAACTTGTCGCGAGCAGGGTCAAGTTGTCCCAGCCCTTTTTTATACGGCTGTCCATATAGGCTCGGACTCACATCGCTCCCCCCGATGAACATCAAACCATCGAGACGATCCAAGAGGGAATCGATGTAGGCATCATCGTCAATGAGCGGGATCGGTACGGGAATTCCGCCTGCCTGGTGAATGCTGAGTGGATCATCAATCGCTGAAGTGAAATGATCCTGAGCTACGACAAACCGATGCTTGTTCTCTTCAAAGGCATTGATGTAGTACGTTGTACAACCGATTAAGGGCTTCATCACATTCCATTCTCCTTCTTCTGCTGATCTTATGTGAACGATTCTAGGGAAAAAATATAGAGGAAATATCAAAAGATTATGTGATATGTCCCTCAATTAACCTCGTGCGCTGTTACTGCGTTTTTTCCTCGTAAAACAGCCTGACCTCTTCGTCGACGTGTCCAATCTTCAAATATCTCGCTTTGTAATCTTGCAGCAGCTTTTTAAATTGATGGCTTAAAATCAATAGAAAAAAGATATTGATAAAGGTAGGCACAGCCGTCATGATGCCAGTCATCAGCCACACATCCTTGTCTGGGAAGTGAAAGGTGACGATATAGAGGACCAACAGAAATTCAGGAAAGGCGCAAAATACCTTCAAATATTTAAGAGCCTGCCTTTTGGCTGCTGTCTTTTTGTTCAGTAAATGCTTCACCATAATTTCCCTGCTCACGTACCACCCACTCGCTGTCGTCAGGGCAAATAAAAAGAGAATCACCGTCACCATGTACCTGCCAGCTGTCCCCAATATTTGCTCAAAGGAATGAAGCGCCAGGTCAATGCCCGTCCGGCCCGATACCCAATCATCAGAGAGGATAACGACAAAGGCGGTGATGCTGCACATGACGATGCTCGTAAAAAACACCTCAAAGGCCCCCCATAGCCCTTGCTTTACGGGATGGTCAACATCGGCCGTCGAATGAATAATTGGCGTCGTTCCCCAGCCAAATTCGCTGCTGTATACCGCTTGCGATACCCCGACTGTAATGACCTGAGCCAAGGTTGCCCCAGCAAATCCGCCCATTGCCGCTGAACCATTAAAAGCGTGCTTCATAATCTGTTCAAGCACAGGCACGATCTTTTCCACATTCATCAGGATAATCACACAGCCCAAAAGCAGGTACGACAAGGTCATGAAAGGCACGATGACTTTAAATATTTTGCCCATGTACGGTGTGCCACGGACGATGATGAAATACACCAGCACAGCAAACAAAAGCGATACCCAGATAATATTCAGATGAAAGGTGGAGCTGATCGCTGTAGAGGCGACGTAGTTTTGGATGGAGAGAAAAATCGGCGCAATCATGCCAATTACAAATAGCACGACGAGAAACATCCACCTCCGAACGTTCATCTCCTCGCCAATCCCTTTTTGAATGTACACTGTCGGGCCGCCAATGATATGCCCCTCTACATCCCTTGACCGGTAATAAACGGATAAGGTGACCTCCACCATTTTGATAATCATGCCGACCAGCGCCGCAATCCACATCCAGAAAACAGCACCTGGACCCCCTATTGCAATCGCACTCGCCACCCCGCCTACACATCCGACTCCGACTAGGCACCCTATCGCTATATTACCAGCATAGAAAGAGGACTGTGTTCCTTCTTTGCTGCTGCGCTCGCGTTTTTGAAGAATCACCTGCACCACGCGGCTGACGATATGCTGCAGGTGGCGTAATTGAAAAAATCTGCTCTCGATCGTAAAGAAAACGCCTGCGAAAAGGATAGCAAAAGGCATGGGGATATCCCACAGGATATTTACGACGGTGTTTGCAATGTTCTCTAGCAAAAAGACCCATCCTTTCACGAATTTTCACATATTTCTTTGAAATTTATTTTACATTATTTTTTTATGATATAGGCACATCGAACTTATATTTTTCTTGAGGAGGGTTACTATGATTCGTCGTAAAGCTTGGTTGGCGCTAGCCGTTAGCTGTTTAACCGCAATTAGTCTTGTTGGATGTGGTGCCAAAGAAACCGGTGGCAGCGCAAACGACACACTCATTTTTGCTGTCGCTCCAGATGGAGGCGCTTTCAGTTCCAGGGATAGCTCCGGAAAACTCACCGGATTTGACATTGAACTCGTAGAATCACTCGCAGCCAAAGATAACCTCAAGGTAGAGTGGAAAGAGATGAAGTTCAATGGAATCATTCCTGCTCTGCAAGCAAAACAAGTAGACGGCGCAGCTGCTTCCATCACCATACGCGATGACCGCAAAGCTGTCACGAACTTTACAGATCCGTATTTCGATTCCGGACTCGTCATGGTAGTGAAAAAGGACAGCCCGATCAATACGGTCGATGATTTGAAGGATAAAACGATTGTAGCAAAACAAGGTACCTCTGGTCTTGAAAAAGCCAATGAACTGGCAAAAGAAAAAGGGGCGAAGGTCAAGATTTTGGAAGATGAAGCAACCCTCTACATGGACGTAGAAGCTGGCGGCTCCGACGTACTGATCAATGACTTTCCCTTTGTTGCAAACAAAATCAAATCTGGTACAGCAGCTAACCTGAAAATTGTCGGTGAGAAATTGACGGGTGAAGAATATGGAATCGCGATTGCCAAAGGTAAAGAAGACGTTCTCGAAAAATTCAACAAGCATCTGAAAGAAATGAAAGACAATGGCGAGTACCAGAAATTATACGACAAATACTTCGGCTCCAACTAAGAGAGGTTGTTCAAAAAGTCGTCTTTTGATCACGCAGGAGACCTGAAAGCTCATTCGACATCGAAAATGGCGTTCACCTTCGAAGTCCGGTGCTCATGTAGTTTTCCTACACTCCGCTCCTCCTTCGTACGGTTCTCGCCATTTTCTTGGTGCTGAAAAGCCAACTTTTTGAACTCGATCTAATAGGTGCATTTTGCACCTTATTTCTTTCCAGAAAGGAAGTGAGGTATGGATACTCTAAGCCTGATTACAGATGCATCTCCACTCCTCTTGAAGGGGCTTGAGAACACCATAAAAGTCGCGTTCCTCTCCTTGTTGTTTGCGACCATTCTTGGACTTTTCTTTGGTCTCTTGCGCGTATCCAAACGAAAATCATTGCAAATGATCGCCAAGGTCTATGTGAGTATTATTCGCGGTACCCCTCTTTATGTGCAAGTCATTTTCTTTTACTTTGGCTTGTTCCCGCTCGTATTTGGGCGCGCCACAGATGCCGTATCAGCAGGTATTTTTGTCCTTAGCCTCAATGCCGGGGCGTATCTCGTAGAAATATTCCGTGCCGGTATCGAGTCAATTGACAAGGGACAGATGGAAGCAGGCCGCGCGATCGGATTTACTCATGGACAAACGATGGCTTACATCATTATGCCGCAAGCAATCAAGCGGATGATCCCCGCCATCGTCAACCAGTTCATTATCAGTATTAAAGACACGTCTCTGCTGGCGACCATCGGTATCGCAGAGCTCACCTTTACGGCTCAAACGATCTATGCCGTAAACTTCAAAGCTTTTGAGTTTCTGGGTGCGATTGGAATTATATACTGGGTTCTGATTTATGTGCTCACGGCATTCTCTCACTGGCTGGAAAGGAGGCTGGCAGCACGATGATTCAAGTGAAACAGCTGGCCAAATCATTCGGCAGCTTGCAGGTACTCAAAAATATCAATACACACATCAAGCGTCAGGAGGTCGTGTGTGTCATCGGTCCATCCGGCTCAGGCAAATCCACCTTTTTGCGCTGTATGAACCTGCTCGAAGAACCGACCTCTGGTGAGATTGTAATTGATGGTGTTAACATCATGGATAAACAGACAAACATCAACAACATTCGCCAAAAAGCCGGAATGGTGTTCCAGCAATTCAACCTTTTTCCTCACAAGACGTCATTGGAAAATATTACGATGGGTTTGACCAAAATAAAAAAGTACAGCACGGCAGATGCAGAAGAAAAAGGAAAAGCTTTGCTAGCCAAGGTAGGTCTCTCTCAGAAAGCAGACGTCTATCCGCGTAATTTATCTGGTGGACAGCAGCAACGTGTTGCGATTGCAAGAGCTTTGGCCATGGAACCGGAAATCATGCTGTTTGATGAGCCTACCTCAGCTCTCGACCCGGAAATGGTTGGCGAGGTATTACAGGTCATGAAGGATTTGGCCCAGGAAGGAATGACGATGGTAATCGTTACGCACGAAATGGGATTTGCCAAAGAAGTCGCGGACCGGATTTTGTTTATGGATCAAGGCATTATTTTGGAGGAAGGCACCCCGGAAGAGTTTTTCAATCACACCAAACAAGAAAGAACGCGGGAGTTCCTGAAAAAGGTCCTGTAATCCGCTTCTCCATTTGAGCCTCTGGATTCTGTTGAATTCAGAGGTTTGCTCCATTCTTGTATAATGAGGGTGGGGTCAGATATTGAGGGGGGACTCAAATGTCGTATACAGTCTTTTTGGTTGAGGATAATCAGGATTTAAATTCGATCTTGCAGAAGTACCTGGAAAACGCAGGCTATACGGTAGAGGCCTTTTTGGACGGCTTCTCCGCTCAACAAAAAATTCACGAGACTCCCGATTTGTGGATATTGGACATCATGCTCCCGGATACAACCGGATATACGCTGTTTAAAGAGATAAAAGAGATTCACCCCAACATTCCTGTAATCTTTATTTCCGCCAAAAATCAGGAAATTGACAGAGTCGTCGGCCTTGAGCTTGGCTGTGACGACTACATTTCCAAACCGTTTTTGCCCAGAGAGCTGATTTTAAAAACACAAAAGCTGCTGGAACGCACAAAAGGGCCACAGCTTCCTCAGGCCTCGGCAGTTAAAATCAACGGCTATACCATCAACCGCGAGAATCACACGATCCATCATGACACTGAGCTTATTTCGTTGACGAGCAAGGAATTTGAGCTGCTGCTGTTTTTCATCGATCATCCCAATCGTGTCTTTTCCCGCGAACAAATACTCGACCGCGTGTGGAACAAAAACTATTTTGGCTCCGATCGTGTGGTGGATGATACGATTCGCCGCATTCGTAAAAAGCTGGCAAGCTTGCCGATAGAGACTGTCTATGGCTACGGATACAGGTACAGGCTGGTGAAGTGATGAGAGACAAACCGTTTGGACTCCAGATTTGGGTTATCATGACTGCTTTTCTCATTTTTATTACGGGGATCATCACGGTTGTACTCATAACGTATGTCTCAGTGGATGTGTTGATCAATCTGCTGCGCCTACTCGTCATCCTGTCGATCATAAACATCATCCTCGCCAAGCTGATCGCCAACAAACTCACGGAGCCATTGCGCTATTTGGAAAAAAAGGTTCGGAAAATCGCTAATAAAGAATGGGAAGAACCAATTGATCTCAATCGCGGAGATGAAATCGGCAAGCTGGCTTCCTCCATTAACATGATGCAGGAGTCGCTTAAAAAGATGGAGATGGAAGAAGAAATCTTTTTGCAGAGCGTCTCTCATGATTTGAAAACGCCTATTATGGTGATCCACAGCTACTCCCAGGCACTTTTGGACAAGATGTACTTGAACGATTCGTTTGATGATACGGTCGCGGTCATCATCAAGGAAGCGAAAAATCTCGAGAAAAAAGTGGAGAAGCTGTTGTACCTAAACAGTCTGGACTACATTTTGGAGAGAAAAAGCGAGTTCAAAAAAATGAACATCAGGTCCGTCCTACACAACCTCATTGAACGTTTTTTCCTCGTCCAAAACAGGGTGATCATTCACGCCCAGCATGCCGATCTGTATGTGTGGGGAAACGAGGAAGAGCTGACCGTAGCGCTGGAAAACATTTTGGAAAACAACATGCGCTACGCCCAATCCTCGATCTGGATTTTTACGCGCATCGTCCATGAACAAGGCAAGGAGCAGGTGGAAATCATACTCGAAAACGATGGACCACCCATTGAAGAAGAACAGCTGAACCAACTGTTTAACCATTTTTACAAAGGCAAAAATGGCAAGTTCGGTCTCGGGCTGTTCATCACACGAAAAATTATTCTGTTTCATGGCGGCGAGGTACGGGCAGAGAATATCAACGGACGTGTACGCTTCCGTGTTTTACTTCCCCATGAATTGAAAAGCATGTAGCGCTGGAGGTGACGTTCGCTTATGGCTGACGTTACCTTTGCCCGGCTTTTATCCTAATTGTTTGATTTGCTCCAGTAGCTCGGCAGCGAGCTCAGCTACGTCTTGATTGTGCATCCGTATGTTTTCAAAGACTGGCACGGCGTCTCTTAGCTGCTGATAGCTATAGTAGTAATAACTGGTAAAGGGTTGCTCGGCATATCCAGGCGGCTCGTCCTCTTCCCAGAGTAGCTCGTCCTCCTCTTCATCCTCCGGCCATAAAAAGGCATCATCCAGTAGAGACTTCATCTGGGGAACAGGCTCCCATTCTCCTACGTCTCTGCCGCTAAACGCGTCAGTAACACTCAAATAACATTTGATTTCTTCTGGCATCACATCTTCTGGCGATTTTGTCTTTAGATCGCGCAGCATAAACAGCAATACCCACGGCGTCACTTGCCAAAGCGTGCTTTGATGCTCAATCAGGTTGGCAATCTCTGCGTATTCCCCCTGATCCATTAATAGTGGCAGCTCGCTCCCTCTGCCATAAGCGGTTGTCAGTTGTTGCCATGGGATTTCGCTTCTTTTTATTTCGTTTAGCATCCTCTTCTCCCTCTCCTTCCCAATACACTTCGTTCCGATCACTTATACATGTATCATAACATTAATTGGAAATAGAGGACTTTCGATTTTAACTAGCGAGTGTTTTGAAATAACGATAGATTTTCTCAAGCTTTTCCGCTTGCTTTCCGTTTGGACTCTCCATATTTCCAAACTCGAAAAACTTCACTTTTTTCATGCCTACGTATTGAAATACCGCTCTTTTCATCAGTATTTTGTGCGCGTTATTCAAGAAAAACAACGGATAATGCGTTGGTCCCATCATGGAAGAAATGCACACGACAGATTTACCCTTTAGAAGCCCCTCTGGCAGCAATCCGCCGTTGTCCTTATAGGCAAAATTGGCTGCAAACATTTGATCGATATACCCCATGAGCATCGCAGGGGGTCTTCCCCACCAAATCGGGTACACAAACACAAGCTTATCCGCCCACATGATTTGGTTTCGGTATTTCTCCAGCGCAGGATCGCGGTGCATATCCCTTCTCCGTTTTTCTTCATTAAATACGAGCAGCGGATTAAATCCTTCTTCGTACAAATCTAATACCTGTATATCCTCGATGGAAGGATTTTCTTGGCCTCCCTTGATGACCTTTTCCAAAAAGGAATAGCTTAAGCTTTTGTGATTCGGATGGGTGTAAATAACAAGCAGCTTCACGATTCGCACCTCTTTAATTATCATTTGATAAGTAAATTATAACACCATAGTTTTTGTTTATCAAATGATAATTGTTATTTGATAATTTATTTGCTATCTTGTCTGTAAGAGGTGTTCACTGTGGACCATAACGATGTTTTTTATAAATTTGTCGCATTCACTGCTTCCCTCCATCGTGTTACTCACGAGTTAACCAAAGATGCGCGGCCAGACTCGATTACTCCGGTTCAGTACAGTATTCTTGAGCATCTGGCGGTCAGTCAGCCTGTCACTCCTAGTCAGCTCAGCGACTGTCTGTATATTTCCATGCCCAATACGAGCCGTGAGCTAAGAAAACTAGCCGAGAAGCACCTCATCGAAAAGGTAGAAGACAGCGAAGATCGGCGAAAGCATTACATCCGGCTCTCCAAAGAAGGACAGCTTATGATGGATGAGGCATTTGCAGGTATCCAGGCCAGATTTTACAAGCGGATCGAACATGCCTCCCCCGAAGATGTCGAGGATATGAAACACGCACTCGACGTCCTTCAAAAGCATCTGTTCAAGTAAGTGCTACGCTGTTTGTTCGAGAGCAATGATTATATACGCAAAAAGCCACTCCAGTTAACGGAGTGGCTTTTTGCCCGAATTCGCTTTAGGTTTATATCTTTTTCACAAACTCTGATTTTAACTTCATTGCTCCAAAGCCATCGATTTTACAGTCTATATCATGATCCCCGTCAACCAATCGGATATTTTTTACTTTCGTTCCAATTTTTACGACTGACGAGGTTCCCTTTACTTTCAAATCCTTGATTACCGATACAGTATCACCATCGCTCAGAATGTTTCCGTTCGCATCCTTGACGATCTTTTGATCACTGCCAGTTTCGGTATCAGCTTGTAAACTCCACTCGTGGCCACATTCCGGGCAAACCAGCATGCTCTCTTGCTCGTACGTATACTCCGACTGACATGCTGGGCAGTTAGGCAATTTAGACATGATTTTTATACCTCCATCCGATATTGTTAATTTTAACATATAAGATTTATTTTACAATTTTACGCTTCAGCGCTCTTCCTGTTTGTCCCTTGCCACTTTCTCTAACAAAAAACGAACCCTCCTTGTAATCGTGCACAAGTGAAAGGTTCGTTTTTCATCTATGGTTGTTTCCGTTGCAAAATAAACCGGAACAAGCGACTGATCAGCGGGTGCACCACCGACACATGCCCTTCTCCCTCAAACAGCTCGAATGCGAGACGCAGACCATGCCCATCGTATGACTGCAGCAGCGTGTACAGCTGCTGTGCGTTTTCCACCATCATCTGCTTTTCCTCGGAACCAACTGCAATCATTAATTCTGCATCGATTTGTCCTTGTTGGAGGCGATCTTTCAGCTCAGGCAAGCGGGCAAGCAGGCTTTTGTCATTCCACCAGACAGAAGGGCTTCCGGCAATATAGCTGCGAAAAGCTTCTGGTCGCGTAAAAAGCACGTACAGCGCAAACCATCCGCCCAATGAATGTCCAAACAATGCCTGTCTATTCCGGTCAATGGCGTACTTGCGCCCGATTTCCGACTTTAGTTCGTCTTCGATAAAGGTAAGAAACTCCTCGGCACCACCAGTCGCAGGCCACGGCGAGCCATCTGGCCGATGACGCATGACAGAAGGGTCCGCCAGCTCGGTATAGTCATAGAATCGTTGCTCACTCACAATCGGTTCATCCGACTCATACCCGATGCCAACGATGACTGCCGGCTCAATTCCCAGAGGATGACGCGACTGAAGCCGCATCGCTTCTACAAGGGAATGAAATGATGCGTTGCCGTCTAACGAATAAATAATCGGATATCCCGCTGACGGAGCTGGTGTCGATGGCACATAGACGAAAAGACGGTAGTTTCGACCAGAATGTGAGGAGGTCATATCGAAATAATGTGTTCCTGGAATGGAGGGCTGATTTGGTTTTTCTATGTCTTTTGCACTTAGCTTCTTCCCCTCGAAAAGCCATTTTAGAGCATTCGGGAATCGCTCTGCCATAAATACCGCGTCATGTGTCCCCCCATCCAGCAGCTCGAAGCAGAGCTGCTTCGCCGGATAGCCTTTGTCCAGCCACAAATCACGGACCTCTAGCGTATTGCGAACCATCTGTTTCTGGACATTGCGCTTATAAATGCCTTCGCAGCTACCTACAGACATATACAGCCATTGTTCACTGGACGGAGCAGACTGCCCACGCAAGAAATCCATGACTCCTTCGTACCAAAACGAAGCGGAGAGCATGCCGATTTTGCCAAAGATGTCTGGTCGCCAGTATGAAGCAAACATGGAAACCAAGCCGCCAAAAGATCCTCCGAGGATCGCTGTGTGCTCCCTTTCTGCCTTCGTGCGGTAGGTAGCATCAATATGGGGTTTAATGACGTCTGCTACACAATCGATATAGATTCTTCCCCTGCCGCCAAACGATGGGTTGCCCGCTATCAACGATGCAGCTGGCCACGGAGTATATTCATCATTCCGATTATGCGGCTCAATACCGACAAGAATCAGCTCTGTAAGCTGTCCTTCACGGAACAGCATCTCAATCTGGTTAATAGTATGGTCGAACTGCTCCCCACCATCCTGCACATAAGCAACAGGGAATCGGACATCCGATTCGTGATAGGAAGGCGGTAAATAGACAATCAGGTTCCAGCCGGCTAGCTCCATGGCTTGATAACGGTTCATATGCTCTCTCTCCCTTTTACGCTTCCTAGGCTCTTGACCGCATCAACAAGTAAATAAAATAAGGCACTCCGATGATTGAGATGACGATCCCTGCCGCTAATTGCGCTGGCGCAAAAACTGTTTTTCCGATCAGATCCCCGGCTACAACCATCGCCGTGCCAATAACACCGCTGACCGGCAATATATGCCGATGCCTCAAACCTACCAGCCTTCTTGCCATGTGTGGAGCGATTAACCCGACAAAGCCGATGCTACCCGAAACAGCCACACTAGCAGCGACAAGTCCGATACTTCCGATGAGTAATGCTTTCTTTTCGCGCTCCACCTCTACCCCAAGACTCTTCGTACTCTCTTCCTCCAGCTGAAACAAGTCGAGAATAGGCGCCCTCCAGCAAAGAATCGGAGCCAGCACGATAATCCAGGGAAGCATCGTTACGACAAATTTCCAGTTCGCGCTGTATATGCTACCCGCCAGCCATACGACCGCCATCTCGAAGTCCTGTGGATTCATCTTCAAGGATACGTAAATGGTTAAAGCCCCAAATCCAGAAGAGATAGCGATCCCGACGAGGATCAGACGCTGCGGGTCCAACCGCCCATGCTGCTTGGCAAATAGGTAAATCAGCGTCGTCGCCAAAAGACCGCCGACGAGCCCAAACATCGGCATCGTCATCACAGCGAGCCAGCCAGTCGTATTCATTTGGCCTTGAAAAAGCAGCATGAACAGAACTACAGATAATCCCGCACCCGCATTGATGCCGAGGATGGCTGGATCGGCAAGTCCATTGCGGGTAACCCCTTGAATAACAGCGCCAGCGATGCCAAGTCCAAATCCAATCAATGCCCCCAATACGATACGCGGCAAGCGAAAATCGAAAACGACGAGATCATGATCAGGAATGGGATCAATACGCAGCAGCGTTTTGACTACCTCAAGTACGCTCATGTCAAACGTACCGTTCGTCACGCTCAAATACACGAGGATGAAAATAATCGCCAGACCGAAGCCCAGCACCGTCCACAGACGTTTTGATGAAGCTCTACCCATTCTTCCCGCCTCCTCTCGTCCGAATCAAATAGAGGAAAAACGGAACGCCAAACAATGCCGTAACAACTCCGATTGGCGTTTCAAACGGATAGTTGACGAAGCGCGACAAAATATCACAAAAGGCCAAAAACAATCCACCCAAAACACCTGATATAGGTACAATCCAGCGATAATCGACGCCAACGAGGAATCGGGCAATATGCGGTACGATCAAGCCGACAAAAGCAATTTTCCCAGCAAGAGCAACGGAAATTCCCGTCAAAATAACGACAGCCAGCATCGTCAGCCCTTTTACAAGTGCCGTCCGCTGCCCGAGTCCTGCAGAAATTTCGTCTCCTAGCGATAGCACCGTGATTGATTTGGATAGTGCCATGGCAAGCACCAGACCTACGATTGCAAATGGAATCGATAGCTTGATTAATTCAGGGTCCATTTGATTCAACCGTACATTGTACCAAAAGCTTAAATTTTGTGAGATTTGGAAATACGTCGCGATAGCGTCAGCACAACCATTCAGAAATAATCCGATAATCGTACCCAAAATCGCGAGCTTGACGGGAGAAAGTCCA
The DNA here is from genome assembly GCF_947502445.1 of uncultured Brevibacillus sp. GTDB lineage: Bacteria > Bacillota > Bacilli > Brevibacillales > Brevibacillaceae > Brevibacillus. The sequence continues at coordinate 36,559 of NZ_CANMZW010000040.1, read as the reverse complement.
TTCGGGATGAGCCTCGCTATACCGAATACAAGTGCGGCACCGAAAGCAGAACCGATCAGAGAGATTGTAATGAGGCTAACCGACAGCGTACTCGGCAGAAACACCATGCACATCGTCACGGCGAAAACAGACCCATCCGATACGCCCATTATCGAAGGGGATGCGAGATAGTTTCTCGTCATCCCCTGCATGAGTGCTCCTGATACGGCGAGGAACATGCCAATTAACATTGCGCCAATCACTCGTGGCAAACGCGAGGTCATAATAATTTGATGATCCATATTGGCATCGTCGAAACGAATGATGGCGTCCCAGACGGTTTCCGCGCTAATATTTTTCGCCCCATATAGTACGGATAGCGTAATCAGCAGTACAGCTACTACCGGGGCCACGAAAAGGATGGCTACAGGCAACGAGTCTTTCAATCGCATATGCAACACGCCTTAACTGGATTACTTGAGTTTGCTTACTAGAGCTTTCAAGAATTCGATCTTGCTGTATGCAGTACCGCCCTGTGCGAGTGGATCAACGATGTTTACAAACGCTTGACCGTTCTTAACTGCGCCTACATTCTTGAAGATCGGATTATTCTGGATGCTCTCCAAAGCGTTTGGCGTGTCCTTGTTTTCATCTGGAGAGAATTGTACAAACATGATGTCTGGATTGATCTCGGCAAACTTCTCGATCGACAGCTCTTCCTGTGCCTTGGCAGCCTTGATTTCAGCAGGAACGGGCAGACCCAGATCACTGTAGAGAATCGGATTGAAAAATACCGCTTCAGGATAGATGTTGATTTTCCCTTGTCGAATACGCAAGGTAACAACTTTCTTTCCATTCAGCTTCTCTCCCAGCTCGCTTTTTACCTTGGTCAGATCGTCCTTGTACTCCTTGATCGCTTGGTCAGCTTTGTCTTTCTTGCCGCTCAGTTCCCCGAGCAGCGTCAGGTTTGCTTCCCAGTTAGACGAGACATGTGAATATGGAATGGTTGGCGCAATCTTGTTGAGCTGCTCGACAACCTCTGGCTTAAACTTTGTCGAACCAAGAATGACGTCTGGTTTTAGCGACAGGATTTTTTCAAAATTCGGCTCGGTTTTTTCCCCGATTGATTCTGCATTTTTCGTGATAGAAGAAAACATCGGCGGGAACCCACCGGAGAATGAAATCGCACCGATTGGGTTCACGTCCAGCACGATGGAGTCTTCCATGGCTTCCACCGCACCTGTAATGACAATTCGCTCTGTAGATGCAGGCAGTTCATACTCTTTATCCAAATACTTGACGACCTTGGTGCCCGCTGCCAGAGTGGATGATGGTGTAGCCGGAGCGCTCGCAGTGTTTCCCTCGCTCTTTCCTCCGCACGCCGTGAGTGCAACCATCAATGCTGCCATAATTCCTAATCGTAGCGCTAGTTTTTTCATCTGTTTATGTGCTCCCCCTTTATCGTAATCCATTCAAATCAATTGATAATGATTATCGTTATTGATTATATAAGAAGACGATGCATTCCACCATGGACAAAATCCAGAATGGTCATGGACGATTTCCTGAAAACAGACGGACCGCATCACTGAGAATTCGATCGATAGCTACAGGGGAATATTCACGCCACGGGTCCGATTCAATCAGCGTCAGCTTCCCCTCCTGAACTGCTTGCAGCGAGAGCCACTCCGGGGATTGACGCAGCTGCTTCCAGCCCTCCAGCGTTTCTGTCTCGCGGCAAACGAGCAAGAGGACTCGGACAGAACCATAAGAGTCCAGCTGCTCCAACGTGATTGGTCGATTGAAGACACCGGAGATAGGGACTCCATCTGGTCTACGGACACCTAGATCGCCATAAACCACATCAGCAATGCCTTGATTGCAATATGCGTATAACTGGTTCTTCAGCAACCGGACGGGAAGTACAGCCTCCTTACCCAGGGCACCAGCAACCACTTCTCGCGCAAGAATACTTTTGCGCTCATAAGAATCAATCCATCTTTTCGTCTCCGTTTCCTCTCCGAGCTTTTCTGCCAGAGATCGCAGAGCCGTTTTCCAGCCATCCTCCACTTCAGAAGGAAGCTCAAATGTTTCTGCAATTGCTGCAAGACGCTCCTTTTCCCAAGCTTCCAGTCCAGGAGCACAAATGATTAAATCGGGTCTTGCCTCTTTCAGCAGCTCGAGATTGGAACGCTTGTAAAGGTTGTGCCGATACGCATCCAGATGATAAGGAATGTCCACGCCATACCGATCAAAATAGTAGCCTGCCCATTTTGGATGCAGCGGCGCAGCATGCGGAATGAGTTGCAGGGGTAGCAAAAAACCGGTGACGGACGCAGAGCCGTACGCTGCGATTTTACGCTCGCGCCTTCTCATGAATTGGGAGGGGGACAAACCGTTCACTTTCTTGAATTTGCGGCTAAAATAAAACTCGTCATCATAGCCGACCTCATGGGCAATATCCTTCAGCTTGCGTTCGGAGCGAAGCATCAGCCGTTTGGCATTCGCCATTCGAACCTCGGTAAGATGGTCAAGGGCACTGATTCTATACGTTTTTTTGAAAAGGTCGACAACATATTTGGGACTGACCTCAGCAATTCCTGCCAGTTGCTCAATCCTCAGCTCCTGGCTGTAATTCTGCTCCATATAAGCCTTCGCACGCGCAAGTGCACTTCCTGTATTTGCTCGCGGCTTCTCTTTGGCTGCCGCCAGCATTTCGTACAGGAGCCCTTGTGCTTCGAGCTGTGCCCGCCATCTTTGCAGCGGATCGTGACTCGCTCCATGCTCGATGATAGACCGGCACAAATCAGCCAGCCTTCCGGGGGCTCCACCACGACTTCCGATCCAGCATGGAGTCCGTTCACTGCCGTTATCGCCTGCAGCTTTCGCTTGCTTCGAGATGACTCGCCAAAGAAGCCGATTCGCAAAATAACAACTGCGAACTCATCTCCATTTGCTGTTGTCATTCCAAAGGTGGTATTCGGGGGCACAAGTACACCGTATCTAGGTGCATCTGGCTAGACCGGCCATCGCGGTCTAATGTGCCTTCTCCACCAAGCAGCACGATCAGCGCATACGTAACCGTCAACTGCTTTCCGTTCCGAATACGGTTACTCCCGCTGATTAGCTCGGCATCCCACAGCTTCATTGTGCATGTATCAATCTCAAACGTTCCACGATCACCAGGGGCATCTGAATCGTCCTGTGTTTGTATGTAGGCTGTTTTGCTTTCTTTTGACACTCGTTCACGGTGGGCTTCTTTATTTACAGATCCATTCGCCTCGTTTTTCATCGAATCGACTCCCCCTCTCGTTCATTTGATAACGGTTATCATTATCAATAACCAGTATAGCAAAACCCGCATGCCATAGATAGCTGTCCTGTTCCCTTTTTGCCACACCCGATGAATGGAGCCATATAAAAAGAAAGCTACCGCTGGCAGCTTTCTTACTCAATCACAATCCGATCACCTGGCATGCAGGAAAGCATATTTTTGTAGCCCTGAGCAACGAGCTTTGCTTGCAATCGATCTGTCTTCTCTTTTGGAGAATGTACGAGCAGCGTCGACTTTGGCTTTAGCTGATCGAGCATCCTTGCTACTTCCGGGAGCCCTTGATGGATTTTGTACCGGTGGCGGGTTACTTGCACACCAGGCTGCCCCTCTGCTAACAGTCGAGCCGCGCAAGTCCCCGGATAGACGTGACCTGTCAAAATGATTGCATTTTCCGGTTTGCTCTGAAAAGCTTCCAGCAAGTTGGCTGCGTCTTTCGATTGCAGCATCGGGTCTGCCGTCAGGAAGATCGTCTTGTCTGAATGAACACTTTTTTGCCTGATTTGCTCCTGGCCCAGCACCTGTACTCGGCTGCCCCACATCTCTTTGTATGGCCCTACCCTCTCTGCCTTTAGCCAAAGCTCCTCTCCAAACAAGGCCTGGAAACCTTGCTCCAGTCGCTCATCACAGACGATTTGTGTATCGGGGAATGCCTCGGCTACTATTTCGATCAATTCATGCCCCCTGCCAAATCTCGGCACAGGCAGCCATACATGTCCGCCCCGCTCTAGCACTTGTTCGCATGTGGCAACGAACTCTTTTATCAGCTGCCCCTGCCCTGTTTCATCATCGGCGTAGGCTGCATCCATGATCGCAAATGGAAGGTCGTGCACATACTCTGGACTGGGCAAATCCGAAATAAGCAGCTTGGAATCCGGACTGTAGTCGCCTGAGTAAAAAAGCGTTTTGCCGTCATTCTTGAGCAAAAGCCAGATCGAGCCTGTCAAATGTCCGCTGGCACCCCAGCACGCCTCAAGCCCTGGCTCAATCGTAAACCATTGTCCAGGCGCTGCCATGTCCTCTACAAACCGGTAACGCACTTGCTCAATATGTTCCTCTGTATAAGGCAGCTCGTACCCGGCGTCCTGCACATATTTTTGCCAGCTAGCAAAATAGTTGTCGAGCTGCTGTGCAGTGGAGCGTGTCGTCCAAACTACCCCTGTATACCCATCACGATACAGTAGCGGTACCGCCATGGAGTGATCTTCATGCGCATGGGACAAAAAAACGCAGCTCAGCTCGCGAGCCTTGGCAGCATCCAGCAGAGGATACATCTCTTCTGGTCCCTTTTTCACACCACAATCCAGCAGTACAGCTCGCTGTTCAAACTGGACGTAGTAGCATGAGCGGCCATGCTCACCTGCACCGCCCCAAACCTCAATCTGAAACATTACATCACGTCCTGTCAGCGCCTCGATAGTTCATCACAGCCAGCACAATCGTTGTAAGTCCAACGGAAATGACAGCCATTGCCATCCCAAGTGAAACCTCGCCCTGCTCAAACTGCGCGTAAATATACGTAGCCGAAACCTTCATCGACGGCGGTAAAATAAGTAGGGATGCGACCAATTCACGAATCGAGATCGTAAACGTCATCATCCAGCCTGCCAGCATACTCGGCACGAGCAGCGGCAGTATGACTCTGCGAAACGTATACCAAGAGGTCCCGCCAAATACTCGGCCCGCATTGGTCAAGGAAGCATCGATTTGTTGATAGCCCGATTTTACGTATTGCACCGTGTACGGTATGAAAAGCACCACATACGTGAGCACGACCATCCAGTACGTATTGTAGATTTTGATCGGCATCCACGGGGCGTTCCATAACAAAATCAGCCCGACCACCGTGACAATTCCGGGAACGGTATTCGGCAACAGGCTGAATACATCTGTCACCTTTTCAGAAGCACGATTCGTGTGCTTGATTTGCATCGCCAAAAAAGTTCCGACAACCACTGAGATTGTGGCGGTAATCAAGGCAAGTCCAAGACTGTTTACCAATGCTTCCATGCCTGGAGAACCCCAGGTGAGCAGCTTTCCATAATGCTCTAGCGTGAAATTTCCCCAGCTCAGACCATCACCGCGCAGCTTTTGCAGCGACGCAACCACGATCGAGAAATACGGGATGCCAATAGAGGTCGCAAGCAATAAGACGATATAACCCCACGCCGCAGCCAGTCCCCAGCCTTTGAGTGGAATGATTTTCAGCTTGGAGCCTTTGCCACCCAGCGTCTGATAGTCATAGCGGCGTGAAATCAAATTTTGGACATACCAAAACAAAAGGCAGGTAGCCAATAAAACGGAAGCAAGCGCAGTCGCTTTACTGAAATCAATCGGCCAGCTGGACGTAAATCGGTGAATTTCACTCGTTAAAACGTGATAGCCGATTTTGCGCCCAAAGGTGGCAGGCGTACCAAACTCCGCAATCGTTTTAACAAAGACGAGCAGTGCCCCCATCGCATAACTGCCGAGCAGCAGCGGAACGATGATTTTGCGGAAACGGTAGACAAACCCGCCCCCGTATACAGCACCGGCTTCCTCGTAACCTGCCCCGATCCGACGCAGCGAATTGCGCAAAATCAAATACAGAAACGGGAACAAATGCAGACTCATAATCGTAACCATTCCGAACAGAGAGAAAAAGTACGGCGTCCACTCTTCCATTAGTGGGAGCATCTGCTCCAAAAAGCCGCGACGCTGCATAAACAGCATCCAGCCCATCGCCCCAATATAGGGCGGGGTCATAAACGGAATAATTAGCACGACATCCAGCCATTTATGCTTGGCCAAGCTCGTTTTTGCTGTTAAAAAAGCCATCGGCAGCGCCAATAAGGAAGCTCCACCTACAACCCAAAAGCCGAGAAGGATGGAATTCGTTAGCACCACGCTTAGCTCGGAGTCGAGTATTACCTGGAGTGGTGCCAGCAGATTCAGCTGGTCATTCGGGGTGACGCTCTCTAGCAAAATAAAAAGCAGGGGCACGACGACAAGCAATGTCATCAGCACAAGTGCCAGCGTCACACCCCACGACAGATTTTTTCTTGTAGAAGTCTTCATAATAACTCCCGTGTTTTATTTATAAATCCCCAAAAACTCAGAAGTGATCGCAGGACCTTTTTCTGTCATCCAGTTCCAGTCATATTTCAGCAGCTTGATGTCTTTTGCTTGGCTACGGCTTTCATGTGCCGGGATATCCGCACGACCAGGGAGCAGATAGTTGTCTGCAACGACCTTTTGTGCTTCATCAGAGAGCAAATAATCCATAAACAGCTTTGCATTCTCCAGATTTTTCGCATCCTTCATGATCATAGCCGGACGCGGGTTAATTACGGTACCGCTTTCCGGGTACATGATGTTGACATGCTCGCCTTTTGCCATCGCTTCGTATGCCATGTAATCGACACCAGCCATGACAACGCTTTTTGCACCTGTAATGACAGGATCAAGTGCCTCTTTGTTGGCACCAGCCATTGCCACGTTGTTCGATTTCAGCGATTTAAACAGCGTCCAGCCGCCATCTCCGTGCTCATTCAAATAACCGGAGATAAAATCGAGTGCAGATCCCGACAAGGACGGGTCAGGAATATTGACTACGCCTTTCCATTCCGGTTTAGCCAAATCCGCCCACTCGACAGGCGGTTTGCTAACCAGCTTTGTATTGTAGGTGATGCCCAGAGCAGATGCACTGTAGCCAAACAAATGCTTTTCCTTGTCCACCCAAGTGTCGTAGAGCTTGTCCGCATTCTGTGCACCATCGTAGCTTTGAGTCAGTCCCTGTTCCTTGAGTGCGATTCCGGATGACCAGGACGCGAGGATTACGACGTCAGCTACCGGGTTGCTTTTCTCTGCTTCCAGACGAGCAAGGATTTTACCTGTAGTGCCATCGAATTGCTCGACCTTCACACCTGTTTTGGCTTCAAAATCTTCCTTGATCTTGGCAGCCATCTTACCTGGGCCAGCCACATAAACGGTCAGTTTGTCCGATTTCGGTTTTGCTGCTTCCGTAGCAGGAGCTGGTGCCGGAGCAGTCTGTGTAGTGGTTTGCGCTTCCTTCGGTGCATTGCTGCCAGTTGTGCTGCTTCCACAAGCTGTTACGAGCAGCGCGAGACTCATCGTCATGGTCATGAGTACGGACTTACTTACTCGACCCATCTTTTTTGAAGCTTTCATACGTTAACTGCCTCCTTTATTGGTTGAATCGAATGAATTTCATTTGATGACACATATACAATGGCACGATCTCCTACCCGTAAGCGCTGGTCATGGTAAGCGACCCATACGGTCCCATTCGCAAGCTCCAGCGTGATCTCATACCGATCTCCCAAGTAGCTCACCCGTTTCACCTCAGTCGACCAGCTCAGATCTCCCGGGCGACCTGTCCAACGCAGTCTCTCCGGGCGAATCATCCGCTCATCTGGCTCAATCCAGTTGGATTTCCCTACAAACCTCGCTACGAATGGTTCGGTTGGACGATGGTAGATCGTCTCTGGCGCTCCTTTTTGCAGCACCTTGCCCGCCTGCATGACCAAAATGAGGTCTGACATCGACATCGCTTCCAGCTGATCGTGCGTAACATAGATCGCGGTAAGTCCCCGTGATTGCACCAGATGCAATAGCTCGGCCCGCATCTCATCTCGCAACAGAGCATCTAGCGCGCTCAGTGGCTCGTCAAACAAAATCAGCTTCGGCTCCACCGCAATCGCTCTCGCGAAAGCCACTCGCTGCTGTTGCCCACCAGAGAGCTGACTGGGATAGCGCTGCTCCAGACCTTGCAGTCGCACAGCCTCAATCGCGTCCATGACTCGCTCCCGCATCCCGGTCGTTTGTTTTGCCGCTCTCAATCCAAAGGCAACATTTTCGTACACAGTCAAATGCGGCCAAAGTGCGAAGTCTTGAAACACCATGCCCAGCCCACGTTTATGAACGGGCTTGAACGCCCCTTTCTCTGAGGAAAACACGCACTCGTCGTCGAGCCAGATTTCGCCGCTATCTGGGGTTTCCAATCCGGCAATCATTCTCAGCAAGGTAGTCTTGCCGCAACCGGACGGACCGAGCAATGTCGTAAATTCCCCTGAACGAATATGCAGATCAAGTGGCTGGAGCGCTTGCATGGCTCCAAAGGACTTGGTTAGTTGCTTTACGATTAGATCCATACCTGCAATCCTTCCTGTTTGCGAATCTACTATGAGTGTACGGCAGAAGTTTTTTGCTATTGTTAACCTTTTGTCTCATCATCGTTAAATTTTCTATTATGATCTATTTGTTCTCATAGATTTTCTCTATAATAGGGGCGAAAAGTTCAGGGGAATCGGGAAGATACTCGTGAGGTGAACGCGCCATGAATATTATGAAGCTGGAAATCGTCATGCTCTTATCCAAATATAAAAAGGTCTCTACAGTCGCTGAAGTAATGGGAATCAAGCAGCCTACGGTGACCTTTCATATGAAAAGTCTGGAGGAAAACTACGGAGTACGCTTGTTTGAGCAGCGTGGAGGTGTGATTTTACTGACAGAGGCTGGCAAAGCTCTTCTGCATTATGCTTCCAAAATCACTGCTCTTTCGCAGGAAACGGAGCGCGTGCTGCTGGAATATCGAGAGGCACGGCGTGGAACGATTACCATCGGGGCAAGCTATGTGCCGGGAACGTACATGCTGCCACAGGTGATTAGCCAATTCAGCCGAGAATATCCCGGTGTGTCCGTGAAATTGATGATCAAGCCAGCTCCAGTCATTCAACAGCTACTTCTGGATCACCAGATCGATCTCGGATTTATTTCCTCCCAGCCGTTCGATGAGCCCAAGCTGCATATTCAGCCGCTGAGTGATGACGAGCTGGTGATTGTTTACTCGGCGAACCATCGATTTGCCAGCATGAGCAGCATAGATGTCATTGATATTGTGGAGGAGCCCTTCATTTTTCACGGCACGAATTCAACAACGAGCCAAATGACAACCAAGTGGGCTTCTGCTCACAATCTGAAGCTGCATTACTGTATGGAGCTAGATTCTCTGGAATCGATTAAACGGGCGCTAATGATCGGAAATAGCATCTCGTTCCTGTCCAGACAGGCGGTAACGGAAGAGGTGAACAATCACATACTCGAATGTGCCCCCCTCCCGCCACCTGAGCAAGAACGCTATATTTATGCCTGTTACCACAAGGAAAGATGGCTGTCCAAAGGATTGCAGCAGTTTTTGCAGATGGTTCAGGCGAATGTATGACGTGAAAAACACCCCAAAGCTTGTTCGAAGCCTTGGGGTGTTGCCTTGTCACGAGTATTTGCTATTCATCAAACTTGAACTTGGCCAGTGCATCCTTCAGAGCTGAGTTCAAGCCCTCGCCTGCATCCTTATCCTGTCCCTTCAAGAACTTGGCGACTTCTTTTTTGGAAACCTTGCTGCCCTTTTCCTTGTCCCGCCGCTGCTGGAAGGTACTCAGCTTTTCCCTGTGTCCACATACGCAGACAAAGGTTTGTCCTTCTCCCTCGCCGCGCAGCTCCAGCCTTTTGTGGCACTGTGGACATCTGGCATTGGTCTGCTTGGCGACCCCTTTGCGGTAGCCGCACTCGCGATCCTGGCAAACGAGCATTTTGCCACGCTTTCCGTTTACCTCCAGCAAAAACTTGTTGCACTCCGGGCATCTGCTTCTGGTCAGGTTGTCGTGGCGGAATGATTTGTCGCTGTTCTTGATCTCATTGACTACTGCCTTGGCGTACGTTTTCATTTCTCCGATGAAGGTCTGCTTGTTCAAGCTCCCTTTTGCAATAGCCCCCAGCTTTTGTTCCCACTGCGCCGTCAAGGTTGGCGACTGCATTTCATCTGGAACCAGCTCTAATAGCTGCTTGCCTTTTGCGGTGACAAAAATATGCTTGCCCCGCTTCTCGAACAGGAAGCTGTTGAACAGCTTTTCGATCACATCCGCACGGGTGGCAACTGTACCGAGTCCGCCCGTTTCGCCAATGGTTTTGATCAGCTCTTTGCTTTCTCCCGCCATGTATTTCGCCGGATTTTCCATCGCTGACAAAAGACCTGCCTCTGTAAAAGGCTCCGGTGGCTTCGTCTCGCCTTTTGTTTGGGAAACCGCAGTGATGGGCAGACGATCGCCTTTTGCAATCGCCGGCAAAAGCTGTTCGGCTACGTCATCCTTTGCATCCTCGTCTTCCACATCGTGGTCGTACGCTTCCTTCCAGCCTTGGGCGAGGACCGTTTTGCCTTTTGCAAGGAACAGCTCGCTTCCGAGCTTCACCTGAATCGTCGTCTGCTCATACTCAAAAGGAGGCAGCAGAACAGCCAGGAAACGCTTCACGACAAGATCAAAAATCTTCCGTTCCCGATCGTTCAGATCACCCAGAAAAACGGATTGCTCTGTCGGTATGATCGCATGGTGATCGGATACCTTGCTATCGTCCACGAACGATTTGTTCACTTTGATTGGCGCTCGCAACAGCTTGGCAGCGATGGGCGCGTATGGCTTCATCTGCACAGCCCTGATTCGCTCTGGCAATGTCTCCACGATGTCGGCAGAAAGATAGCGAGAGTCTGTCCGCGGGTACGTCACTACCTTGTGATGCTCATACAAGCCTTGCATAATCGACAGCGTTTCTTTTGCGGAATAGCCAAACATTTTGTTGGCATCCCTTTGCAGCTCGGTCAAATCGTACAGCTGCGGGGCAAAGGTTTTTTTATGAGCCTTGTTAACCTCGATGACCTCAGCTGTTTTTACGTGTTGAAGTGAAGTCAGCAGCTGGTCCGCCTTGTCTTTGGAAAACGTTCTGAAGTCCTTTGTCTGCTGATCCTGCCATTGAAGCTTGATCTGTCCCTGTGCCATGGCAGACAGTCCGTAAAATGGCTTCGGCGTAAAGCGGCGGATTTCTTCTTCTCTTTGGGCCACAATCGCCAATGTCGGTGTCTGCACACGACCACAGGATAATTGAGCATTATGCTTAACCGTAAGCGCACGTGTCGCATTGATGCCGACCAGCCAATCTGCCTCAGCACGGGCAGCAGCGGAGGCGTACAAATTTTCATAGGCCTTGCCGTCCTTTAGGCTGCGGAAGCCTTCCTTGATCGCCTTATCCGTTACCGACGAAATCCAGAGACGCTTGATCGGCTTATTTACATGCACCAGCTCAATAATCCAGCGAGCGACAAGCTCTCCCTCACGACCAGCATCCGTTGCAATCACGATTTCTTGTACATCATTTCGTCTCATTTGCTGTTTCACCGTATGAAACTGCTTGTTGCTCTCCTTGATGACCACCAGCTTTAGTGGAGATGGCATGATCGGCAAATCCTCGATTTTCCACGTGCTGAATTGCTGACCATAGACTTCCGGATCGGCTAGCGTGACGAGATGGCCCAGTGCCCACGTGACAATATATTTATCTCCTTCGAAAAATCCGTTTCCTTTTTTGTGACACTGCAATACTTTTGCGATATCTCGCCCGACGGAAGGCTTTTCCGCCAATACAAGTGTTTTACTCATTCTTGACACCCTTTCAATATCTTCTGCAAATCACTCATTCCATTCGCAAGAAGACCGTATCGCTACGATTCACTTTGTTTCATTTTGTTCATTTCGGCTAAAGTCATATCATTACACTGCTTCATAAATCCAAGAATCAGAAGCGTCTCCTGCTCGTCGTACTGCGACATGATCTGAATCGTAGCTTGCATGACAGATTCAAACAAGGGGGCTATCTGCGCAGCATTTTCTGGTGAAGCTTTGACTACAACACGTCTGCGGTCATTGGGATCCTTATCCCTGACCACATAGCCTGCCTTTTCCAGTCGATCGATGACACTTGTTACCGCTCCCGTTGTCAGTCCTGTTAATTGCGCCAGCTGGCCTGCTGTTACCGGGCCCGTACGATTGAGGAAATCGAGACATTTATGGTCCGTGGCATTCAGACCCAATTTTTCTGAAACAAGCTCATGCAGCATCACAGCACGCGCACTGTTTTGACGTAATTCTTGAAGCAACGCCTGCTGGGGAGACGTGAGGTTGGAAAAAGCAGATGGTAAATCGTCTATTGACATAAGGGAACCTCCAGCTTATGATTCGTATATCTTAATAAATCAAGATATAAAATCATTCAAGATACTTTTCTTATTAAGATTTAGCATCAGCAACAGTATAACACATCTCAAAGTCTGCCCCCACCATTTGAAAAAGAAGGGATTGAATCTCATGACAAATCAAACAGATCTGATGGCCATCCATGCTCTATTCACAAAACTAGTCGACGCTTGGAATAACGGCGATGGAACAGCTTATGGCGACTGCTTTACGGAGGATGCTGATTACGTGACTTTTATGGGACAGCATTTAAAGGGACGAAAACAAATTGCTGAAGTCCATCAATGGTTATTCAACGGTCCGCTTAAAGGCTCCACTCTGGTTTATCATGCTTTTTCCGAGCTAAAGCCTCGTTTCCTTGCAACGGATGTAGCAATCGTTCATGCGATTGGAGAAGCCCGCTTGGATGATCCAGCTAACGATCCTGACGACAGAGGGTCGATTAATACAAATGTGCTTGTAAAGCAAAATGGTGAATGGAAACTGACTGCTTTCCATAATTGCCGGATTCAACAAATCCCGGGAGGAAACCGCTAGCCGCTTGCCCGCTTACGAAACCGCACAAAAAACCTTACGCCTAAGATCGACGTAAGATTTTCAGTAAGCATCTTATTCATACCGCAGTGCTTCAATCGGATTCAGTCTGGCTGCCTTGCTCGCCGGATATAGTCCAAAGAAAATACCAATCGCACTGGAAAAGCCAAACGCAATGAGGATGCTGTCCCACGAAACCAGCGGCGGTACATCGACGTATTGCGACGCGAAGGACGCGGTGCCGATCCCGCATAGTATTCCGAGCGTGCCACCGATCAGACAGACGATGACGGATTCGATCAAAAACTGCAGCAAAATGTCTCTGTGACGGGCACCTAACGCCTTGCGAATGCCGATTTCTCTGGTCCGCTCCGTCACGGATACAAGCATGATATTCATGACCCCGATTCCGCCAACAAGCAGTGCAATCCCGGCAGCGACGCTGAAGGTCGTCGTAAGCGTCCCGGAAAAGCTATCAAGACCCATTAATGAATCCTCAATACTTTCAATTTGGTAATAATTTTCGCGCTCATGCTTGCGGTCTAAATATTGGATTGTCTGGTCCTTTGCTGCCTGGATTGTCGCTTTGGATGACGCTTTCACCGACATGGTTGAAATGTACTTTGTTCCGTTCACATTTTGCATATACGTAATCGGCATGTACGCAGTCATTGCTCCCCCTTGATCAAACGAGAGCTTATCTTCCTTGACTACTCCGATGACGATGGCCGCAGCCATCTTAAACGTAACTCTTTTGCCTATCGGATCTTCATTCCCAAATAGCCCCTGCGCCAATTCCTGATCCAAAACGATAACACGCTTGGCCTCTTTGACTTCCTGCCTGGTAAAAAATCTGCCTTTGACAAGGGTTAGATTCGGTTTAATTTTAAGCAAGTCTCCATTGGTGCCTTGCACTCTCGCATTTTGTTCCTTTTTCGACCCGTGAATCGTTCCGTAATTGGGGAAAAACGGCACAGCTGCATCGATATAAGGTGAAAGCTGCGGGAGTGCATCCGCATCCTCAACGGTTAAATCAGTAGTTTTGCTCCCCAGTCTGACGTCCCAGTTGTAATATACACTAAAAGTCGTCGCTCCCATTTTGTCCAGTTGATCGGTGTAGGCCTGTTGACTGCCATTGCCGAGTGTCATGACAGCGATGACAGACGTTATTCCAATGATGATTCCAGACATCGTCAGGCTGGCACGAAGCTTGTTGGCGCCAATGCCGTCGAGGGCAGAGCGTAGGCTCTCCGATAGATTCATGTAAGAGTCACCTCTTCAGATGCTGTGGCAAACAAACGGCATTCTACTTGCTCGTCTTTGATAATGCAACCATCTTTAAACGTGATGACCCGCTCAGCATGCTGGGCAATATCTGCTTCATGCGTGACCAGCAGAATCGTTACCCCTTGTGCATGCAATTCCTGAAAGATCGTCATAACCTCCATACTTGAGCGACTATCCAGATTACCCGTCGGCTCATCCGCCAGCACAATGGCTGGCTGGTTGACCAATGCTCTGGCAATAGCGACCCGTTGTCTTTGACCACCAGAAAGCTGTGACGGTTTATGCCCCATACGCGGGCCGAGACCAACCCGTTGCAATGCAGCGGTCGCTCTTTTTTTCCTTTCTGCCATCCCAACTCCGGCGTACAGCATCGGTATCTCGACATTTCGCAGGGAAGTAGCGCGCGGCAGCAGGTTAAAAGATTGGAACACAAAGCCGATTTTTTGATTGCGTACTCCAGCGAGCTCCTTGTCTTTTAACCGGGTGACTTCGATTCCGTCCAAGACATAGGAGCCAGAGGTTGGCCGATCCAGACAGCCCAGCATGTTCATGAACGTTGATTTCCCTGACCCAGACGGGCCAACGATTGCTACGAATTCGCCTTTGGACACATGGACATTGATATTTTTCAGAGCAAACAATTCTACTTCATCCGTCTTGTACTGCTTGGTTAATCCCTCAATGTGCAGCATAGGTATCCTCCCCTCCTCCATGATCTCAAGCGGATGGACCCAGGAAGACAGGTTCATTTTCCTGCAACGACTCCGGCGGATTGGCAATCAGCTCTTCCGTTCCATCCAAGCCGCTTTTGATTTGGACAGAAAGCTCATTTTCGATGCCTGTCGTAACAGTTTTCTTCTTTGCCCTGCCATTTTCCGCGATCCAGACGAATGTTGAGCCATCCTGATCGGTAATGACACATTCGCTCGGTACTTGTACGGCGTTGGCTTCTTTTTGCAAAACGATATCTACGTCAACATGAAAGCCCGGCTTCAAATATTCGTTGGCTGTGTCCAGATGGACGATGACCGTAACCCGCGTCTTTTCGCCTTCTGACCCTTGGGTTGTTACCGCTATCGGAGAGATCCGCGACACCTTGCCCCCCAGCTGTTCGCCACCCAATGAAATCCCTGTAACGACAGCTTCCTGCCCGATTTTTATTTTTCGCAGATCAGATTCGCCTACCTCGGCCTCGACGATCAAGCTGTCAGTATCACCAATCGTGAGAATTTCCTCACCTTTACTTAGCACTTTTCCTCTTTTCACTTTGGTGGAAAGCACCGTCCCGTCGATCGGAGAAACGATACTGCTCTGGACCCGCTGCTTTTCGTATTTGGCCTTTTCCAGATTCAGCTTCTGTATTTGCGCTTCATATGACTGGATTTCGGTCTTGTCTGGCCCTTTTTGCTTCAACAAGAGGTTTTGCTTGGTGACCTTTACCTTTGATTCTGCCGTCAGCAGCTTTTGCTTTGCCTGCTCTACATCCAGCTGCGTGGACACTCCCGAAGAAAACAGCGATTGTGTACGTTCGAAATGCTGTAGGGCCGTCTGATGATCGCGCTCATCCTGTGCCAGTTCCTCCTGAAGCTTGGTGATTTCCTCCGGCTCCACACTTTTGGACAATCTGGCAATATTCGCTTGCTGAATTGCGATTTGCGCTTCGATATCCATAATTTGATTGCTTACGTCCGATGTATCAATGCTGCCGATGACCTGCCCCTTGCTGACTTTGTCACCGTCTTGGATGGAATAATTGCGTAGATCACCAGAGCTATTCGCAAACAAGGTGTGCTCATTGCTTACTTTGACAATTCCGGATGTGAGAATCGTGTTTTCCATATCTGCCGTTATTGCCGTTGTCAGCATGACCGGAACCCCTTGGCGAAGCGCATCGTCTGATTGAAACACATAGCCGCCACCAAGACCGATTGCCAGCACCCCCGCACCGAGCACGATCCACCAGTGCTTTTTCATCATAAATTCCTCCCTGCCCGAATCAAAAAGGCAACGTTTTTCATCACGGATATACGGTCACAATGACCCCTTCCCGATTGTCTCCGGAAATCACATACTTGCGATTTGTCGGTACCTGGATCATGGCGTCCTGCGCAACCGGGTAATAGAAAATGCGATAGCTCTCACCCAGGGCAGTCACTGTCGTCTCTTTCACCTCTTTCAAGTAATCGAGGTACTCCTCCAGCGTAAAGTGCTTCTCCTGTATGATCGCGCTGTGCGGCAAGCCGAGATAGCGATAGTGCCAAGGCTCGTACTGAATGCCCGTAATCGCCACCTTGTCTTCGGGATAGCGCAAGATAAATCCGTATTTCCAAGCGTTTTTCTTCAGCCACTTTCCTTCTGGTGCCTGATCCATCTTCATTTGTGTTGATCCGATGTCCAGAGACAGACCGAGATTGTGCTCGCTATAGCCTTCTGGCAAAGCATAGTCGGACCCCATTTTTTCATAGAGCATTCTTTGCTCTTCAAAACCTCGATAGCCACTATTTATCATAAAATGGTTCACATGATCCGCACTTGCTGCCTGGACCATCTCCAAAAAGGACTCTGCTACTTTCTCTGACAATTCAATGCTACCGTCAATCAGCGCATAGCCATCGAGCAAGTAAGCATGCCTGGACAAATTGACTACATCGGATGCTACCCCCTCTTGATGAACGGGATAGTCTTTGTTGACCAACAATAAATTCCCTTGGTATATCTGGTCTTTTTCAACGCTGATTGTTTTGTAGTTCTGAGCTGCTCTTGCTTGCTCTTGATTGCTTCCCTCTAGCTGCTTCTGTCCTCCCCATGCGAATGGCTCCACAACCTTATAGCCGACCACCAAAAGCACGATGAAAAACAAACAACCCCACTTTTTCATTGCAGTTTCCTCCCTAGCTCGTCACGTAAACAGGGTAGGAAAAACTTTTAAAAGAAAAAGTGGGGTAAACATAAAGTTTTTCTAAAATCAGTACTCGTTCTGGCTGCTGTATCTCGTCTGTTACATAGATTCTACTGGCAATCGTACTTCAAAAAGCGTTCGGATTACATCACTTTGGGCAGATACAGTCCCATGATGTTGCTCCACGATATTTTTGGCGATGAACAGCCCAAGTCCGGTGCTTCCTCCCTGGTGAGAGCGAGCCTGGTCGCCCGTATAAAACATTTCAAACAGATGTGGCAGCTCTTCTTCCGGGATCTGGTTGCCGTAATTGATTACCTGAACAACGACCTCATCACCTTCCTGATAGCCGTTGATATCAACAAACCTGCCATCCTGCCCGTATCGAATCGCATTGGTCAGGAAATTCTCGAATACGCGTGCCAACAGCTCGCCATCTCCACGAATAAACAGTTGGGACGTCACGCGAAGTCTTGCTTCTAATTGATTTTTTTCAAAGGCTGGGTACAGCTCTTCACTAAGCTGGCTGAGTAGTTCGCCGAGGTCGATGACTTCTCGCTCAATGGTGATCATACCGTAGTTCATTCGAGTGATTTCGAACAGTTCATCGATCAGCTTTTCCAGACGCTGAGACTTGGTATACGCAATCGTCGTATAATGCCTGGTTTGGTCCGCGCTCATCTGCTTGTCACGCAAGATGAGGTCCAAATACCCGATCACCGAGGTCAGTGGTGTACGCAAATCATGCGCCAAATTCAAAATAAGCTGGTCCTTGCTGCTTTCTGCAAAATCTCCCCTTTGGACTGCTTGCTGCAACTTTTGGCTTGCCAGATTCACGTCTTTAGCAATATCCCCAAACTCGTCATCGGCGGATATTTCTACGCTTTTGGTGAAATCCCCATTTGCCAGATGATGAATCCCTGTTGAAATCTCTTGAAAATAGGTGGCATACCGTTTGGTGAAAAGAAAGAAAAACAAAATGGCCAGTGGGATGAAAAAGATCAAAAAGAAGTTGATATCCCCAACTTCTCGGATAAAATAGCGGATGGGTGTCAGCGGGTTTTCAAACTTCACTTGTGAACGGTAGTAAAGCTGAAGAACTTTATAGAGCGAGTAAGTGACGATGCCTGAAAAGAGCATGCTAAGCCCGAGGAGTGCGATCATTTTAAAGCGAAAGCTTCGTAATAGTTTAGCCATTAAACGAATACCCCACGCCCCAGACTGTTTTTATGACTTTGTTTTTGGCCTTTTCCTCGCCAAGCTTTTTGCGCAAGGTTCGAATATGCACCATGACCGTATTGCAGCCTTCATAGTACGCCTCACCCCACACATGCTCAAATATGTTTTCGGCACTGAATACCTTCTTCGGATAGCTCGCCAGCAGATACAAAATATCAAATTCCTTTGGCGTCAGCTCGATCGTTTCACCGTACATGGTGACGATACGCTGATCGGGATAAATCGCGAGTCCGCCTGCCTCCAGAACCTTTTTTTCGACCGTTGCTGCCGGTTGATTGAGCTGCTTGTAACGGCGCAGCTGTGCATTCACGCGTGCCATCAATTCCAGCGGATTGAACGGCTTGGTCATATAATCGTCTGCCCCCATGACCAGTCCCGAGATTTTATCCAGATCGGATGCTTTGGCACTCAAAAAGATGATTGGCATATTGTGCTTGGCGCGGATGAGTTGGGTCGCTTCGTATCCATTCAGATTTGGCATCATGATGTCTAGTATCGCGAGGTCAATCGAATGGGTTTGAACCGCTTGCACTGCTTCTTTTCCATCAGATGCGATCATCGTATTGTAGCCTTCTTTTTGTACATGCAAGGCAATCAGTTCGGCAATCTCCGCCTCATCGTCTGCGATTAGTATAGTGATGGGTTTCATTGCTTTAGTTAGCCTCCCTGTTGGTGTTTTCGTTTTTTTAATAGTCTCTAAAACAATAATCTTTCCCTCTCAAGTGTGTAAAGTCATTTGTCTAGTAGAATACAAAAAAAGACGTGACCGGAGCAATCAATCAAGCTCCGGTACACGTCTTTTTGCTTTCTCCCTACAAAAACCCAACAAATATCCCTGCCAAAATAACGGAAACAATCGTAACAGTAATGAACCCACCCACCAGCATCGGCGGCAGCATATGACTCGTCAGCATTTCTCTCTCTTTTTCATCCTCAGTCAATGACTTGATCACTTCGTCAGTAATGATATAGTCAGCCGGGAAGCCGTACAAAGCAGTCAATGATACGGCAAACGCCATTTCCTTGCTCGTTTTTAACAGTTTTCCAGCGACCAAGGAGAACAGATACATCCCGATGACACCTAAAACGATACAACCGACAAGCGGATAAATGATCTCAAGCATCATAGCTGGTGTCGCCTGCTTCAATCCGTCGAAAATGAAAAGCATCAGCGCCATGAGGGCAAAACCGAAACCATTCGCTCGTTGCAGAACCTGCTTTTCCAGAAACCCGATGCTCTTGGCAATAACCCCGAACAACAAGCAGAGAACGAACGGGCTGACTGTCACGATTGGCGCCAGCAGAGTCGAAACGAGATAAGCCAAATACGCGACCAATGCCAGTCGGAAAAATTTAAAGAAATCGGTGTTGTACTTCGCTGGCATGTTTTTAAATAAGGTCAGACCAGACTCTGTATTCTCAGCAGTAGCAGCGATTTCCGGGCTTGCTGTCGCCAGCTTTTGGCTACGATACTGCTCAAGAAGTCTCTTGCCTTCTTTCTTCAACATGATCGACGTAATCGGGTATCCTGCAAATCCCTGCATCACGTAAATGACGATGGCAAATACGGAAAGCGAGATAAGCCCTGCTTCTTTGGCTCCCTCTGACATGATGAGGGCAGACACTACTCCCCCTACCAATGGCGGGATAGCAACCACGATTGTTTCATAACCGAATAAAAACGTACCGATACCAAATAAAATAGCGATAATTCCCAAAATACCGGACAGAGCAATAATAATCGTTTTCCACTGTCTTTTTAATTCCTGAGTAGATAAGAGCGTACCCATATTCGTAATCAACAAGTACATCATCATCGTCGCAACCACTGGTGGTACACCTGACACTGCTACGATATCTTTCGGAAAGAATGTCCAATATCCGAAAAGAAACAGGACTGCGCAGACGAAGATGGAGGGCACCCAGGCCTTTGTCCGAACCGCAACCCAATCTCCGATAAATAAAATACCAACAAGAATGACTAGAGCAAGCATTTGAGACATACGTATCACATTCTTTCTTTACTAGGCTGTTTTTCGTTGCAGGAATACTATAAATGTAGGCACCTGCTCCCCGGTCATTGAAACACTATATCAGAGAGCAAGCACCTTTATACGTGATATGAGACCGTCGATTATTTATTTTCCTTCAGGTACGTCAATGTAGCCAGTCCCAACGTCTTTGCAGCAATTAGCATACCTTTTTCATCAATATTGAATTTAGGGTGATGGTGCGGATAGACAGCATTCAATTCCGGGTTCTGCGCACCTGTAAAGAAGAAGGCCCCTTTCACATGCTGCAAATAATACGCGAAGTCTTCCCCGCCCATTTGCGGCTCGCACTCGTTGACAGCTGTTACGCCAGGTACGGTTTCCGCGAGCTTGGCCACAAACTCCATCTCTTCTTTCGGATTGACGGTTGCCGGGTAGCCTTTTATATATTCAAACTCGTACTCAACATCGCCGGCTAGGCACGTACCTTTAATAATTCTCTCGATTTCCTGCTCGACCTCAGCTCGGGTGCTCTCCTTGAAGGTTCTTACTGTACCCGAAAGCTTGGCAGTATCAGCGATGACGTTTGGCGCATTTTTCGCTTCGAAGGAACCGATGGAGAGAACAGCTGAATCTAGCGGATCGACTCTGCGGGACACAATCTGCTGCAAGTTGCCGACGAGCTGAGCGCCGATCACGACACTGTCCTTTGTCTTGTGCGGCTGTGCACCGTGTCCACCACGTCCTTGAATTTTCACATGGAAAAAGTCTGCGGCAGCCATGACCGGACCAGGACGGTATTCAATCGTTCCAACAGGGCCCGTGGACCAAATATGCTGACCAAAGATCACGTCGACGCCTTCCAAGCATCCGTCCTCGATCATCGCAATGGCCCCACCTGGCAGCATTTCCTCTGCGTGCTGGTGAATGAATACCACGTTTCCTTCGATTTCGTCCTTCATGCTGTTCAACACTTTAGCCAAAATCAGTAGTGTCGCTGTGTGACTGTCATGTCCGCAAGCATGCATCACACCGTCTACTACAGACTTAAACGGGACATCTGTCTCCTCCTGGATGGGGAGAGCATCAAAGTCGGCGCGCAGTGCAACTGTCTGTCCCGGCTTTCCGCCACGCAGTGTAGCGACAACACCGCCACCACCCACACCAGTGCGAACCTCATGCCCTAATTTCTCATGATATTCAGCAATAAATTTGGGGGTTTTCACTTCCTGAAAAGAAAGCTCTGGATGCTGATGCAGATGACGGCGCACTTCTACCATTTCACCGTAAGCCTGATCCAATAATTCATACAGCTTTTCCATATAACGTCTTCCTCCCTTTAAAAACAATAAATATTCAAACAATTCAGTTTTAAAAAAGAACAGCTCTCCTATTCCCTCTATCAGCTGCAGCTTTTACCAGTTCATCGGTACTTCAACGTGACTAAGCGTGCTTGTCTATGCGGAATATCATAAACTATCTGACAATAATATCTCAATGTTCGATCACACAATAATTACACCATTTTATTGTATACTAGTCTCATCCGGGGGTGTTTTTATGCTGCAAAATCAACAACTTTACTTCCATCTCAATCAAAAAATGAAAGAAGTTCCTTTTCAACTGTATTATTCTGAAAATAGAAACCAAAAATTTCAACTCCTTCATACAAATAACAAAATAAAACCAACGGATGAACCACTCCCTTTTAAGTCAGGTGGCGATAACATCCAGATTTATTCGGATACAGAAAAAACGCGTGTATCCTTCTTTTATACCGAGGATGCTTGTGCTCTGCTTCAGCTATTCAGTCCTACTATGGCTCTATCCGACGACGAGCTTGAGACCATGTATGTCATGTTTTCCTATTTAGGCATGGAAAGCAAAATGAAGACAAAAGACGCTGAGCTCTCAAGCATGATCGAGAGCATCCGCTCCATCACCTCTTCACTTGAGCCTCAGGACGTTTTGAATAAAATTATTACCCAGGCTCTCAGTGTGATTCATGCAGCTGATGCCGGATACTTGCAGCTGTACGATGAAACAACAGAAGAACTGACGTCTCGGGCAGCTGTCGGATTTAATTCCAAGCTCGACCAAACCAGAGTCAAAAGTGGGGAATCGATCACTGGAAAAGTGTTTCGGGACAGTACTCCTGTTATTTACTACTCACGTGATGAAATATATGAGGCGATGGCAGACCTCTCCGCGGAAAATTTCCGCCATATTCAGGCTGCGAGTGACAGTTCCAAATTAAGGTCTCTCATCTCTGTTCCCCTTTTGCTGGAGAACAAAGCGATCGGTGTCATGACCGTCCAACAATATGACGCAGAAGGTAAGTTAAGTGAGGATGACTTGCATTTGTTAGAGGGCTTTGCCGCTCAAGCCGCGATTGCGATCCACAATGCCAAGCTTTATCAAGAAGCAAATGAACGACTGGAGGAAATCTCTGAATTAACGAAGCAATTGGAGGAGAAGAACAGGCTTCTTTTAAGAAGAGCAGAAATCCATGAAACCTTGACACAGTTTTCCCTGCAAAACAAAAGCATTGCGTTCATGATTCAGGAATTAAACCGCATGATCAACCGTGAGATTTTCTTTTTCGACAACCTGGATGCAGCCTTTTTTCCGCAAAAGGCATTGCACTCACTCTGTGTGAGTCATGATGAATTTTCCCGCATTCTTCATACGAAGAAAAAGCCCTTTTCTATCCATATTGTCGACCGAAATCAAAAGGAAGTCCATCACTACGTATACCCGATCATTTCGGATAGCGTTTCACTCGGATGCTTCCTGATTCCACTCGTCACTCCGATATCCTCCCATGATCAAATGACTATTGAACAAGCCAGTTACGTCCTGGCTTTGGAGCTGACAAAACGGAAAACACAGGAGGAGGTCTACTATAAAAAAACACAGGAGCTATTCAATGACTTGCTGCAATACAAGGATCCGCGCTTGCTGGAGGAAGCTGGCGAATCGCTAGGTCTACATCCCAAAGCATTTTTTTCCGTCCTCGTAATGGAAGTCGCGTCGTATACGGATTTGCAAGCGTTGGAAGCCGTCATTCACCGGCTCATTTCCAGAATGAAACGGCACACTCACGAAAAAGGAACGCTGATTTTTGGACTTCATAATAAAATGACGATCCTGTTTTCAACGAATGCTCCAAATGAAATCGACGAAGTAATAGGAAGCCTTCAATCACAGCTGCCAGATTGGGAAGACCGGGAAGAAACACTACTCCACGCAGGGGTAAGTACATCCTATGAAGGGATTCATTCCATCGCCAAATGTTATGATGAAGCGAGCAAATCCCTTTCCTATATGATCAATCGCAAAAAAACAGGGATCATGAGCTATAAAAAAATTGGAATCAATCGCTTATTTTTGACTCAGCCCTTTGCTGAGATTGAGAGCTTTTCCAATGATATTTTATCTCCGTTGCGCTCAGAAAAAGCCCAAAACAACGATTTGGAAAAGACCCTTCTCACGTATATCAAATCAGATAAATCCGTTATCGAAACAGCGGAGAAGCTGCATATTCATAAAAACACGCTTTATCATCGGCTGAAAAAGATTGAGGAATTGCTGCAGCTGGAGCTTAACAATCCGGATGACTTTTTGCAGATTCTGTTGGCTTGCCATTTACACGAGACGGTTTGATGTATGGTATTTCAGTAAGAAAGCAACTGGTATAACACATCGTTGCTTTCTTCCCTTTTTCGGAGCCTCAATCCATCGCTGCCTTGATTTTCTCTCGTATGGCATCAATTACATGATAAATAAGCTGCATTCGTTCAGGTGTGGGCCAGTCACCACGATGATGACACCCCCGCTCCTCCATAAGCAGAAATGCCCGTAAATCCCATAGAGAGCAGCCAGTTAAATCGTCGCCCCGCTCATTTGCTAGCTCGATCCGGTCTGACGCCTGAAAGCACTCCTCAAAAGATTCATATTCATCGAATGTCTTCGCGAACCAAGCAATGCTCTCCCAACCTGCCATCTCTCCCGGCAAGTCGTACCCGGTTAGCTCCGCGCTGGCAATATCGCGATATTCATCATATGCTTCCACCATATCTAGCTCTGGTACAGCCTGACCGCTCCCAATCATGCTTCGCAAATACTCCGCCACGCGCCGGAGGATCTCTTGCCCCTCGTCTACGTTTAATGGGACTAGCTCACGAGCCTCAAGCCGCGTCTTGTCAAACTCAACCTGGCCTACTGAAAAAGAGCTTGTCGTGTATGCGTAAGTAACTTCGTCTGGCAAGTCACTCATTTTGTATAGATACAAACCGTCCTTGCAAAATGATTGCGGATAACGGTTTTCCTGCCATAATTCAGCAAGCAGGCTTTCCACTCTTGCATCCACTTCAAGGGCACTCTCACAATCACGAATCAGTAAACGGCTATGCCCTTTTCCCGTAGTTTTGCTAAACGCGATCGCACCATTTCGGACATCACCAAAATTCGTATAATGCACGATTATTTGATCGGGACTCTCAGCAGCTTTGTACAAATAAATCGGTGTTTTCATCACAATCAGCCTCGTCAATCCAATTCCGCGCGGGAGAATAAATCTCGGATGAGAGCGTCGTCCTCACACGCATCCTTAAATCCGATCGCAAACTGCTTCAAAGCCTCTCTGTTATTAGAGTAAGCGCAGAACATGCTCCCTTCAGGGTCAAAACGAACGACATCGACCAGCTGAGGCATGCGCTCCTGTATAAAAACAGCCGCCAGCGAGCCCCAATCGTAACCGTTGCCTTCAAATCCTTCCTCCGCTCTCGTTTGAAAAACCTCATGCTTATAAGTACCAACATTCAAAATGACGGACGTACTGCCACTATCATGCTCAATCAATAGAAACGGCTTTAGTTTTTCCTCCAAGTCCATAGACAGCTCCGACTGATAATCCATAGAATCCTTATTCATATGCTACAACTCCTCTTTATTTTTGTGAAAAGTGAATGCTACTTTCCCTAACATAATCGCCTGCCCCGATGTAAAGTTGGCGAAATTATGCCTTGGCATCAAAGGCTGCTGAATAGAGATCGTCCATGTGGTCTGAGCAGGAATTTTCATGATACTTCCCGGGATTACCGTTCCAGACGGTGAGTCTTTAGTTACTGTAAAAATGACCTGACGACTGCTCTCATTTTTAATCCATATCGTACCATATTCTTCTCCTTCACTCTTCTTGATGAGATGGGTCTGCGAAGTATTAGCCAATACCGCGTCTACCTTTTCAGGAAATGCATGACTGGCGTTTTCAATTCGTTCAAAAATTAAGTCACCTCGACGAATCATAGCACCAACCTTCACCTTCGAGAACCATAGACTGATCTGGTATATAGGCTCCTGCGTTACTGGCAGACTATATTTACGTTTATTGCTGAAAGCTGAATAGATCTCGCCTTTTTGCTGAGCAGCATTCCATAGGACACTCAATAATTGCTCACCGTGAGGCAGGTTAAACCAACGATTTCCCCGGAAAAAGGTAAATAGATTGATATCTCATTCAATTTAATGTTAAATATAATCATAATAGATTTCCATTTTTGACCATTTATTCAAATACATTACTGAATAATTGCTGCTATTGGAGAACGGTGAGCGAGAAGGCCTTACCGCATTAGGACCAAACAGCATTAGGTGCGGATTTCTATTAGAAAGGAGATTACTTTATGAAGAGAAAGTTATGTGCATCTTTGGCTGTTGCTATGTCGGCTACGATAGTTTTTAGTTCGTTTGAAGTGCTTGCTGTTGAGTCAAATACTATACCGGATTACATGCTACCCGGCACCGTATTGCATTATGATGAAAATCTTGAGCCAGTAATAGAAAAAGGGGGGTATGCCAAAACCAATGCTAAGAAGGTTTCTAGGAGTCTAAGTGGACCGTATATTGCTAATGTTCCTGAAGGTGCGACAGAAGAAGATGCAAGACAGATTGAGCTCGAGAATGAAATTGCAATGAAAGCATTTGATATGTATTCGGCAGGAAATTATATTCAAGCGCCTTCACCTAAAATATATCCAGGAATGAAAGTAGTTTACGATGAAGTTACGGGTGAGTTAAACAACATATATTACATGGATGAAAACGATCCTTCTGGGTATTCCCTTCATAATGAGCCAGATTCAGAACAGAATGTTAATGCGAATTTGGGACAAGCGGCTACCAGAGCTGCTAAAGATGTTCAGTGGTCATGGGGGAATAAACCTAACGTATTAACGTATCAGGCTGGTGATGATAGTTTTTTAGGAACAGGTAAAGCGACTTATTTTACGGGTTCAATCGGCAACAGAGATAATACTCTAAAGAACTATGATTGTGCTACACAAAAGAATTACGACTATTCTAAAAAGGGGGATAAAGATGTTACTGTAAGAAATTTAACTACAGATAAAGCCTTCACTTTTTATCAAGCATCTGTAGGTACTTTGCCTGATGCGATTATAGATATTTGGGGATTAAGCAATTTACAAACGCTTGCTGGAAATTCAAAGGATACTTCTGTATCTAGCGTAAGATACTATCACAAGAGATTTTCAGATCAGAGCATACCTAATTAATCTTCTAGTTAACTGAGAATCTTGATATACATTTAATGTGCGTTAAACGTTAAAACTCTTTTAGTTGGTATACGCTATTCTTTTAAAAGTTATAGAGGCAATGGCGTATACCATTTTTGTTATTGGCACAAACGTAGGGATATAATGTGCGAAATTTTAGCTTAGGAGTACTTTGGTTATGAAAAAGAAAATGATTGTGTATGGTAGCCTTCTGTTTGTTATTCTAATATCTTTTATTACTATGAAAAATACACTTGAAGTGAACAAAAAAAGTGTATTAAAGGAATATCTACATATAACAGCTACAGCTTATACGAATGGCGAAAATGATAACGACGGGGTTTCTTTGGTATTGTACCGTTATTCCATTGGGGAAAATAAAATAGCGGAGTTATTTAAAATACCTATAGATGCTGGATATCCAGTGGCCTTTGCAGATATTCCAAACGATAAAGCGTATTTTAGCAATAGTATTAGCGGTGACGAGTCTGATAATTTGTACGAGTATAATTTAAAAACAACTGATACTAAACAATTAACCTCAGGTAAGTTTCTTTTTAATGATATGTTTATAGTAGATGATAAAATGTTTGTAAATGTTGCACCGCAATACGCTACAGTAACACAACCCGCAATGTATGATCGTAAGACTAACCAGTTTACTTATCTGAATCCAAATGATGATGATACCTGGTGTCAATCATTATCCTATAATTACTCTACGAATAAATTATTAAGTCTTACTACTTCCGATTCTGTAATGAGAAGCTATAATGTTGTAGCGGTTACACATATTAGACCCAAAACTTTGTATTTGATGGACTTAGATTTCGGAAATTATGAGCCAATATACCATACAGACCAACTTGAAGTCAGACTTACTCGGCAACTTGATGCAAATAGAATTTTAATGACAACCGATCCTCATATGGGTTCGTCTGAACCTCGAACATTGAAAATGTTGACTCTAGACAGGAAGGAAATAACAGACTTTGATGTTCCTGGCATTAAAGAAGTAAAGTCTTTTTACCCAAGGGATAATGCAGAAGGCATATTTATTTTAGGAAGAGATTACAATAATAAATACGGTTTTTTTTATTATGACATGGTGAAAAAGAATGTAACTAATGTTTTCCAAAATTATACGTTTCCAAAGGATCATCGTAGTATAGTAGATTTCGTTTATAGTATGGAGTGAGCTCAAGAAGGATACGAGGTATGGGATCCAGGTAAGCCGTAACAGCAGATACGCGGATCGCTGCGATAAACCTTTTCGAAGTTTTAATCGTTTTTACTTTTAACGTAACCTCATATCCGACGAGCCTAGCTGTACAAAAATTCGTCTAAACCAATTTTACGCATTTCATAATGCGCACCGATACTTTTCAGCTGCTCCTCAATTTTCGCGGCGCCCAGTTCAATTCCCTTATACACGAGCAAAGGCGCCGCTTCCAGATACGATCTTGCTTGCGTATAGTCGCAGGAGAACGTTTTTTTAATATACATTAGTGTTTTTAACTTATCGCTGCCTGCGTCTGTAATAAATACTTTGTAGTAATTGTACTCTTCGCCTGTCCCCCACTCCTCGAAACCACCCGGTATTAAGACACTATGAAGAAACTCAACCAGATTGTCGTAAGCAATGGAAAAATCCCACGTGCCCGTCCCATGCTCGGCAGTATAAATGACAGTATCTCCTCTGGATAGATCAATACAATAAGGGTCACCCTCATCTGAGGCAATAACCAGATAGTCATTCGGCCATTCTGTTATGACTTCATTTGTAACAGGGTTAAAATTGTATCCCAATTGACCTTGCTGCAGGTCCTTGGCCCCGTAGATATCAAGATTGATATATTCATCCGTGCTCCAGCTAACCATTTCAGGAACATAGTGCTTCAAAAAGTACACGTATTCATCGGGCAGACGCCATTGTTCCGTAACGACTTGTATGGCCTGCTCCTCTGCTTCGGTAATCAGCTGCATCGGATATTTTGCGTAAAAATCGGGATCCTGTTCACGCATCGCTGCTAATACCTCTTGCATCTTCTCTAGCACTGCATCTATTTCTTTATAACCATTCTCCAAGCTTTTCACCTCTACCATAACCAGCTTTTATTTTGCAGGATATGCTTCGCACCCATTTGATAAGAGCCATTGCTCCATAACGGCAAACTCCTGTTGAGCATCCTGTTCATACATGACAGCCACTTCTTGTTTGTTGGCATAATTAAATCGGATATAGCCACCCAGCTGCCGGTAGAACAACTTGCATGTATATTGTGTTTCTATAGAAAAGTCAGGAGAATAAGCTCCTCGGCACTTTTCGGCCAGCTCCGGCAGAGATACATGCCCCTGTTTCGGCGGCAAGCGCAAAAAAACATGGCTCTGAAAACCGGTCCATGGTTCATAAAAAGCGGCTTCCTCAGAGTCTCGTCCATATACTTGACGATAGATTTCGTCCAGCACCTTGGCGTACGTCCCGACGTCTTCCTGCTCCTGCTCCTGCTCCTGCAACGCAATTGCCTTCACATACTCCTCATGCCGGGGCAACCAGATCAACTGATCCGACTGGGGGTGCACCGCCAGAAAGTCACCATCGACCGTTGTGCCTATCGCTACACACTGTCCGATCTGTTGCTCTGTAATTGGGCTGTCCGCGTCGTGCTCCCATAAATCGTACTCGGCAAAAGGTTTAAGCACCTCATTATCCGGTAGCTGAACATTCATCCATCCTCTGTAATTCCCTTCCCCGAATCGTTGCAAAAATAAGAGATAACCAGGCGGATAAATCTTGATTTCTTCCTCTGCAAGCATTTGGTTTTGGTCATGAGACAATGGCTTTGGCTGTGACACCATGTACATGATTACTCCTCCTGTATACGCTTTCCCCAACATCCCCGCCAGAAGACGACTACTGGATTCGAGTCCCGGGAGATTCACTCTAAAGGCAATGAAATTCTCTTTAGTCATTCCACAATTTCAAGAATATTCCTTTGGGTCTGGAACAAGTCATGAAAAAATGGTACTTGTGACCCAATAAGCTTTTCAGAAAGCAAAGTAAAAAGCGCCCGGATTACCGGACGCCACTTATTTACGATCTGCTTTTGATGACTATTTTCAGAGGCTGTTTAGTTGATGAGGGCAGGTTCGCTTTTCAAGCCAAGCACCTTCGATGTTGTAGCATGAATTTCTTCTAACAGCTCTGGGTTCGCCATTAAGGATACGCCATATGATGGAATCATTTCTTTTATTTTCGGTTCCCACTCGTTTATATGTTGCGGGAAGCATCTTTTCATTACCTCAAGCATGACAGAAACAGCTGTAGAAGCTCCTGGTGACGCACCCAGCAAAGCCGCAATCGAGCCATCGCTGGCAGTAATCACTTCTGTACCAAACTGAAGCGTTCCTTTGCCGCCTGCTTCTGTATCCTTGATAACTTGTACACGCTGACCCGCTACAACCAAATCCCAATCCTCGCTTTTCGCGTTGGGGATAAACTCGCGCAGCTCTTCCATGCGCTGTTCTTTTGACAGCATCACTTGCTGGATCAGGTATTTCGTCAGTGACATTTCTTTTGCCCCTGCCGCCAACATCGTCAAAACATTGTTCGGTTTTACAGAAGTAACTAAATCAAGCATAGAGCCTGTTTTTAAGAACTTTGGAGAAAAACCGGCAAACGGGCCAAATAGTAACGATTTTTTATTGTCGATATAGCGTGTGTCCAGATGCGGAACAGACATTGGCGGAGCACCAACTTTAGCTTTACCATATACTTTTGCATGGTGCTGCTCGACAATATCCTGGTTTTTACAGACCATAAAGATTCCGCTTACCGGGAATCCGCCGATATGCTTTCCTTCAGGAATACCGGATTTTTGCAGCAAATGCAAGCTTCCGCCTCCACCGCCGATAAAGACAAATTTAGCCGTATGGCGTTCGACGCTTCCGTTAGTGAGATTTTTCACTTTTAATTCCCAAGCGCCATCGCCCATACGTTTAATATTATCAACACAATGCTCGTAGTTTACTTCGACATCTTTCTTCTGCAGGTGGTCAAAGAGCATGCGTGTCAACGCACCGAAGTTGACGTCCGTTCCAGTGTCAATTTTTGTTGCAGCGATTGGCTCATTCGATGTACGATCTGTCATTACAAGCGGAAGCCATTCCATCAGCTTCTCTGGGTCTTCAGAGAATTCCATCCCTTGAAAGAGTGGATTACCAGACATTGCTTCAAACCGCTTCTTTAAGAACGAAACATCCTTTTCCCCTTGTACCAAGCTCATATGAGGCAATGGCATAATAAATTCATTCGGATTACTAATCAGCTTGTTGTTTACAAGGTAGGACCAAAACTGCATGGAAACCTGGAACTGTTCATTGATTTTAATTGCTTTGCTAATGTCCACGGAACCATCCGACTTCTCGCTTGTGTAGTTCAGCTCACAGAGCGCAGCATGTCCCGTCCCCGCATTGTTCCATTCGTTAGAGCTTTCCTCTCCTGCTTTTGAAAGCTTCTCAAACACTGTAATTTTCCAGTCTGGTACTAATTCCTTCAGCAGTGACCCTAGAGTCGCACTCATGATTCCGGCACCAATTAAGATAACGTCTGTTTGATTTTGTCTGTTACTCATTTTTACCGTCCTAACTCGCTGGTATTTGGAGAAAAGATGCAGGCGGCTCCTGATCTGGCCCCGTTGCAAGTCAGGGTGCTACCTAGTACACACCTTTTCTGGAATAATTACAACCTGTATATAGTGTAACACTTTTATCTGTAGAATAAAATATTTGCTATATATTGATAGAAATGTGCTATTAATTAGCCGACAAATTTCAGTAATGACATACTATTGTAATTAAGCTGTCACAATTCAACTCCGGCTTGCCGTTTTCCCCTTATCATTTGTCGAAATTTCCCTGACCATACGGAATCAGTCTTTTGACACTATGATTCCCGATTACAAAACCTTACAATTATTAGGAAATAAATGAATGAAATAGGAGGATCGAGCATTGAATCAGGCTGTGGAAGCTTTTCTGGATGATGTTTGGAAAGAAATCACTGAGATTTACGCGAAAGAAAGCCAAAGAATAAATGCTCTGAAGAACCAAAGCCGCTTACAGGCAGGAATCAAGGATTATCTTCGTGTCGCTTGGAGAAAAGGGAAATTTAACTGGGCAGATGGGGATATTCATATCGATATTTATGAGCCCTTTTCTTGGAGCGACAGCTCATATAAAAGCAACGCCGGTCCTTACATCTCGGAATTAACCGATGAGATGCTAACCCAGGAGTTCTTTCCCGCTTTATGTCAGCGTGTAGATACCCTTTTCCGCTCGGATGAACTCGGTCCCCGTTTTTTTGATTACAAATTTGAGGTCGTATTTGAATTTGAACGGGAACAATCCAAACTGAGTCTGCATCGCCAGCTACTGCATGAGTCCAAGCTTATTTTGCTCCAAAAATCACTAGAGTATTTTATTCAAACCAAGATTATCCCCGATCCACCCGTGCTGCCCAATGAAAATGACATGTTCTTCTTCGCTCGGCACTTGATCAATCCTGACCTGATGAAACAGGAAGAGAAGGAAATCGATCCATTAGTCCGGCGTCTTTCCGACAAGCTGCATGCGAACCAAAAACGTAAAACCGAGTGGGTCGGTCATTATACCTCCGCCTTCAAAAGCTGGGCGCAGGATCATTTTCTGCCCAAGCATTTTGTTCGTCCTGGTGATTATGGGTACGAGTGGATTATAAAGGAGCAGCCGGAGCGTCAAGCCGTTGATCCCGGGGAGATAGAGTTCTTCCACTATGTGGCTTTACGGGTCGGAATCACCCAGCCGGATACCCGCCAGAAATATCTGGAGCTCGCCGTCCAACTGGGTTCCAAACAAGCAGAAGATTATTTAAAAGTGGGCAGTGGAAAATTCACGAGTAAATATCGGGGAGAGCTAGTCGAATGCAGTAACAATGACGTTACGCAGATAATCGATATCCGAATCCTCTCTGAGGAGGAGAAGGCGTACGAGGAAGCATTGGATTATATTATTGGCCTTTTGCAGCAGGATTTTCCCAAAGGCTACAAGCTAAAGCTGAAAAGCAGCCAAAAGCATTTATTACCGATGAAAAATTTGGCGAAATCCAAGCTGCATCAGTTTTTTGCAAATGCACTCAGTTATCCGGCCCTGTTCCCTAAAATTGCAGAGTATGCCGAGACGGCCATGGAAGAGTTCGCGTGGTACGGTGATGTGGAGCCGGGTGAAAAATCAGTGATGCCAGGCACCTACGCTGTATTTGGCCTTTGCTTGTATAGCGAATCTTATTTTCCGTTGGTCTACCGCTATATGGAGCTGGTAGATTCAGAGCATCAATTGGTGCAGGACAACTACGCGGAGGCATTTATTGAAGCTCATGGCGTAAAAGTAGAGCATATGCCGATAATCGTCTTGATTTTACTCGGTGGTAACGAGGAAGGGAAGCGGGTCAAAAATATCGTTATCGACAATCCCGAGCTTGCAGATGCGCTTGTCCAGGTGCTAAAAGACAAAGAAAGTTATGAACGCGAGCTGGTGGTCCACCGAATTTTCGGAAGCGCGGACAAGCTTGCAAAAGCAACCAAGCAAGCGCAGCCACCTCTGAAGGAAGGGCTTGAGCAGCTGTTGGCGCTTTTAGCATAAAGAGAAACCACTCCTGACGATGGAGTGGTTTCTCTTGCTTATCATTTTCTTCGGCGATAGAGGTCCATCGTTTTATAGCCTTCAGCCAAGACCGCAATCATCTCAGCCCGGCGCTTTGCTCTCGTTCCTTCTTGCACAGCACTGTATACATACCGTGCCCAATCCCTTTGATACCCTGGCGTGAGAGATTGGAAAAAGGCGAGCTCTTTCGGCACCTCACGCAAATCATCCTCTATTTTCGGCACAAAGGGAATATAGTCATCGACGCATTGACTTGGTTTCGAGGAAGCTTTGGCTGCCTTCTTTTTCTCATTTTTAAATCCGACAACCGTAAATACTTCGTTCATGCCGACCATTCGATTAAATTTGATACTGCTTGTTCCTACATAGCCATCCTCGTCAGATCCTACTCCCTCGAATAACTCATCCCGATGGATATACGTCGGATAGACTTTATTTCCCTTCTTGGGATAAGCAACGTACAGATACCCTCCCTCCAGCAAATAGCTTTGATCGATTACCTTTTTCATAAGCGACTGCAGAGACTCCATGTCCAGTACAAAAGCAAAGATCATATCATACTGTAAGTCTTTCAGTTGATGATCAGCATTTGTAAGATCATCCAAGCTCTCTTCGTCTACTGGTGTATTCAAGACAGCCGTTTTTTGATATTTTTGCAGGTTCAGCTTCTCAACGATTGTTTTAGACATGTTGGTTCTTCCCCTTTTTTACGCGAAAATTCGCTGCGTCGATAAAGCATCCTACTTCGTATTCATAACAAGTTCGTATTTCTTAAAGACCCACGAGTTCATCATGTCTTTCGCAGCTTCTTTGCTAATACGAACGGGTGGTTTTTGCTCTTGCAGGGCATCTGCTACAAGTGAAGAAAAGCGAAGCAGTTTTGTGATCTTTTTGGTATAGCCCGCGACTTCATCAAAAAATGCATACGTTAACGGCTGATGTTCCCGAATATCTTCATAAATATAATACTTCCCTTTTTCATCTTCTAAATCAATTTGGAAACCTTTGGGGAGAGAAAGCATGACATACGGCAATTCATCTTCTGCCCATTGCCCGAGATGTGGAAAGCTGATACCTTCATTTCTGACAAAAAACCCAGAGCGTTCATCACCAAACGTTAGAGAAATAGAGTATACAAAGAAAGGGTGGTAATCCGGCTTTTCTTGCGATGTGAAATACCGGTAATAGGTTTGGTAGGCCTCATACACCTGATCGTAACCATGCTGTGTGTTCGCATGATTAGTAAGACGAAATTGTGCTTGTTGTTGCTCAAAGAGTTTTAACACACTTTTAAATTCTTCTGGTGCTAGGAAAAATTTAAGTTTATAGAAGCCGCTGTGATTCAATCTACTCATTGATCTCACCGCCAAAGGTAAACTCTACTGCTGTGCTACTCGCCATTCATAAAAATGTATTTACGAACGCTCGTCGATCAACCGTTCCAAAAACTCCGCAAACGTCGAAGCATACGTATCGATCAAATCATTCATGAGATCATAACACATAATCGGAAATTCACCCTGCTCATTTCTGGAAGACGTATCAAAAAAATAAAGCTCGTCACTATCGGGAACGAACAAGTCTAGTCTGTGGGGAAAGCGGCTTACCCACCACTCCTCGGCTAGATTTAACCTATGTATGTAAAGAAGGTCGCTGTCGTCATATTCTCTGTGTTCCGGAGAAGAGATCGCTAGAATATTCCCGCCATTCAGCCGGG
This sequence comes from uncultured Brevibacillus sp., assembly GCF_947502445.1. Classification (GTDB taxonomy): domain Bacteria; phylum Bacillota; class Bacilli; order Brevibacillales; family Brevibacillaceae; genus Brevibacillus. The sequence goes on along the minus strand of NZ_CANMZW010000040.1, from coordinate 1,225 downwards.
CATTTCCGTAATGAACCAGCCACCATCGATAAGACGGAGGAAGACCGAATCCTAGTTCCTCTTCCACTTCCGCTATCCAGCTCTCTTCCGCCCCGTGTCCAGTAAACCATTTTAATGCGGAAGTCGTCTTCAGCTTGTCTGCTAAACTTTCATACATAGGCTTCATCCTCTCTCCCTACATCTGTTTAATTTCCAACCTCTGTTTTTTCTCGTGATTGTATCACAAAATTGGCTTGGGTTTGATTTCCAAACACGTCCTTTGACAAGGGGGATGCGTGTACATGCTGGTAATACTCAGAAGAAAGTCTGGAGAATTTGTGGTTAATGACGGAGTTCCCCCACCTGATCAAGTGGGGTACTTGCTCTCTAGTTTGGCGTAAAACAATACCTAGGAAACCGAAGTGTACGAAATAAATATCATGAGAGACGTGCAACAATTTCAATATTTCCGTCAACAGATTAGTCATTACCACGATTTCGTAAATTCGATCTGGTAAGATGCAGCAACCACAGCAACCAAAAAAGGAATGGCGCTGATGGGAACGTACCTTAGCGTCTCATTATGACAGCTCAACTATACCTGACAAAAGCTTGTGTACGCAAGCTGCGCCGGGATTACAAGAAGCGAAAGACGATTCCGATTGCCTATAATTCGAGTTCTCCATATCATCAATTCATTTTTTAACATAAAAAAGGGGTAGAATGATTCCCTTGCCACCTCTCCATTGCATTATTCATTCGCTATTCATTCGCTATTCATTCGCTATTCATTCGCTATTAACTCGTAATCTGTGTTCGTTAGTATATGTTTTATTGTTGATCCGTGTCTGTATAACCTAGATCGCTCAAAGTGAGGTCACTGAACCGCCTACCTATCTTGTATGCTCGTATCCGTTCGGTTCCACTAGCTGGCTCGATAATACCTTTTTCCATCCATTCTTTAGCCCATTCTGTAACTGTTCTCGGTACAACTTTAAATTCTTCCGCAATTTCTTTCGGAGTGATATCCCTACTTTTTCCAAGTAAAAGTTTAATTACGATAAGTTCTCGGGGCTCCAACCTCTTTACCCTTGGATCTATTTGCTGTTTATACTTACTCTCAGAAATTCGCGCTACTTTACGGAAAGCTCTCTCCATTGTTAAGACAAAGCGGTTTAACCCCTGAATTATTGAGTCAGGCTCCCTTATTCTCGCTGTTTCATTGTTTTTCATCTTCTTCAACCAT